>NZ_VFNP01000001.1:2658694-3323367 GCF_006715635.1 Streptomyces sp. SLBN-118 | reverse complement strand
GTCGGCTGCGAGCTGTGCGCCTGGGCCTGCCCGGCGGACGCGATCTATGTGGAGGGCGCGGACAACACCGACGAGGAGCGCTACTCCCCGGGTGAGAGGTACGGCCGGGTCTACCAGATCAACTACGCACGCTGCATTCTGTGCGGGCTGTGCATCGAGGCCTGTCCGACGCGGGCGCTGACCATGACCAATGAGTTCGAACTGGCCGACAGCTCCCGCGAGAACCTCATCTATACGAAGGAGCAGCTCCTCGCCGGTCTCGAGGAGGGCATGGTCGACTCCCCGCACGCGATCTACCCGGGCATGGACGAGCAGGACTACTACCGGGGCCTTGTCACCGAGGCCGCTCCCGGCACGGTCCAGCAGGCCGCCCTCTCCAAGGACGAGAAGGCCCACAAGAGCGAGGAGGTGGACGTATGAACACCCTCGCGGCCACCGCCACGTCGACGGGTGAGGCCATCCAGTTCTGGCTGCTCGGCACCGTCGCCGTGCTCGGCGCGCTCGGCACGATCCTGATGAAGCGGGCCGTGCACAGCGCGCTCAGCCTCGCCGGGACCATGATCGTCCTGGCGGTCTTCTATCTCGCCAACGGGGCGTACTTCCTCGGCGTCGTCCAGATCATCGTCTACACCGGCGCGATCATGATGCTGTTCCTCTTCGTCGTCATGCTGGTCGGCGTCACCGCCGCCGACTCGCTCAAGGAGACGCTGAAGGGCCAGCGCTGGCTCGCCGCGGCCTGCGGTCTCGGCTTCGGTGTGCTGCTGATCGCCGGCATTGCCAATGCCTCGCTGAAGAACTTCAACGGAGTGGGGACGGCCAACGGCGCCTACGGCGGCAACGTCGAAGGCATTGCGGCCCTGTTGTTCACCAAGTACGTCTACGCCTTCGAAATCACCGGCGCGCTGCTGATCACCGCGGCCGTCGGCGCGATGGTGCTCACCCACCGGGAGCGCACCGAGCGGGCCAGGACCCAGCGGGAGCTGGCCGACCAGCGCGTACGGGAAGGCAAGCAACTGCCCCCGCTGCCCGCACCCGGTGTCTATGCCCGGCACAACGCCGTGGACATCCCCGGCCTGCTGCCGGACGGCACACCCTCCCAGCTCACCGTCAGCAAGACGCTGCGCGAGCGCGGCCAGATCCGGGATGTGTCGAGCGAGGCGCTGAACGACCTCAAGGCGCTGGAGCAGCGCGCGCAGGAGCGGCTCGGCCGTGACCACGATTCGCAGGAACACGAAGAGGGGGTCGCGAAGTGAATCCCGTCAACTATCTCTATCTCGCGGCGCTGTTGTTCACCATCGGCGCCGCCGGGGTGCTGATCCGGCGGAACGCGATCGTCGTCTTCATGTGCGTCGAGCTGATGCTCAACGCCTGCAACCTCGCGTTCGTCACCTTCTCCCGGATGCACGGCAATCTCGACGGCCAGATCGTCGCCTTCTTCACGATGGTCGTCGCCGCCGCGGAAGTCGTGGTCGGCCTCGCGATCATCGTGTCGGTCTTCCGCTCACGCCACTCGGCCTCGGTCGACGACGCCAGCCTGATGAAGCTGTAAGGGGTCGCTGAATCGTGGAGAACTTGATTGCGCTGCTCGTCGCGGCGCCCTTGCTCGGAGCGGCGGTCCTGCTGTGCGGCGGGCGGCGGCTCGACCGCAGCGGCCATGTGATCGGCACGCTGCTCGCGGCCTCGTCCTTCGTTATGGGCGTGGTGCTCTTCGTCAACATGCTCGGCAAGGCCGCGGACGACCGCGCGCTGAACGTCAAGCTGTACACCTGGATCCCCGTCGAGAGCTTCCAGGCGGACGTCGCCTTCCAGCTGGACCAGCTGTCGATGACGTTCGTCCTGCTGATCACCGGTGTGGGCTCACTGATCCACCTGTACTCCATCGGGTACATGGAGCACGACGAGCGGCGCCGCCGCTTCTTCGGCTATCTGAACCTCTTCCTCGCGGCGATGCTGCTGCTCGTCCTCGCCGACAACTACCTGCTCCTGTACGTCGGCTGGGAGGGCGTCGGTCTCGCCTCGTACCTCCTGATCGGCTTCTGGCAGCACAAGCCCAGCGCGGCGACGGCGGCGAAGAAGGCCTTCATCGTCAACCGTGTCGGCGACATGGGCCTGTCCATCGCGATCATGCTGATGTTCGCCACGTTCGGGACCTTCGCCTTCGGGCCGGTCCTGGCGTCGACGGGTGAGACGAGCGAGGGCAAGCTGACGGCCATCGGGCTGATGCTGCTGTTGGCCGCCTGTGGCAAGTCCGCCCAGGTACCGCTGCAGTCCTGGCTCGGGGACGCCATGGAGGGCCCGACTCCGGTCTCGGCCCTCATCCACGCGGCGACCATGGTGACGGCCGGCGTGTATCTCATCGTCCGGTCCGGGGCGATCTTCAACGCCGCGCCCGACGCCCAGTTGGTGGTCGTGGTCGTCGGCGGCGTCACGCTCCTCTTCGGTGCGATCGTCGGTTGCGCGAAGGACGACATCAAGAAGGCGCTCGCCGGTTCGACGATGTCGCAGATCGGCTACATGGTCCTGGCGGCCGGCCTCGGCCCGATCGGCTACGTCTGGGCGATCATGCACCTGGTGACGCACGGCTTCTTCAAGGCCGGGCTCTTCCTCGGCGCCGGCTCGGTCATGCACGGCATGAACGACGAGGTCGACATGCGCAAGTACGGCGGCCTGCGGAAGTACATGCCGGTCACCTTCGTCACCTTCGGCCTCGGCTACCTGGCCATCATCGGCTTCCCGGGTCTGTCCGGCTTCTTCTCCAAGGACAAGATCATCGAGGCGGCGTTCGCCAAGGGCGGCACCGAGGGCTGGATCCTCGGCGGCGTGGCTCTGCTGGGCGCGGCCATCACCGCGTTCTACATGACCCGCGTGATGCTGCTGACCTTCTTCGGCGAGAAGCGCTGGCAGCCCGCCCCCGACCCGGACAAGACGCCCGGCATCGAGCCCGGCATCGAGGTGCACCCCGGCGAGCTGCCCCACCCGCACGAGTCCCCCAAGTCGATGACGATCCCCATGATCGCCCTCGCCTTCGGGTCCGTCTTCGCCGGTGCGTTCTTCAGCATCGGCGACCGGTTCCTCGACTGGCTGGAGCCCGTCACCGGGCACGCGCACGGGGACTCACCGCTCAGCGTGGCCACCATCACCGGGGCGACCATGGTCTGCCTGGTCGTAGGCGTCGCCATCGCCTGGGTGATGTACGGACGCAGGCCGGTGCCGGTCACCGCGCCGCGCGGTTCGGTGCTCACCCGGGCCGCCCGCCGCGATCTCCTCCAGGACGACTTCAACCATGTCGTCCTGGTGCGCGGCGGCGAGCACCTCACCCGCTCCCTGGTCTACGTCGACCACACCCTGGTCGACGGCGTGGTCAACGGCACGGCTGCCTCGTTCGGCGGGCTCTCCGGCCGGCTGCGCAAGCTGCAGAACGGCTACGCCCGCACGTACGCGGTCTCGATGTTCGGCGGTACGGCGATCCTGATCGCCGCGACCCTGCTGATGAGGGGGGTCTGAGATGTCCTTTCCACTCCTGACGGCGACGGCGGCGCTTCCGGCGGTCGGCGCCATCGCCACCGCCGCCGTCCCGGCCGCGAGGCAGACCGCCGCCAAGTGGCTGGCGCTGCTCGTCTCCCTCGCCACGCTGGTGCTGGCCGCGATCGTGCTCGTACGGTTCGAGCCCGGTGGCGCCCGGTATCAACTGACCGAGTCCCACGCCTGGATCAAGGACTTCGGGGTCCGGTACGAACTGGGCGTGGACGGCATCGCGGTCGCGCTGCTGGCGCTGACCGCGCTGCTGATCCCCTTTGTGATCCTCGCGGGCTGGCACGACGCCGACCCGCTGGCTGAGTCCAATAGCGGCTCCGCCGCGGGCAAGTCCTACAGCTGGCGCCCGACTCAGGGCTTCTTCGCCATGATCCTCGCGGTCGAGGCGATGGTGATCCTCTCCTTCGAGGCCACCGACGTCTTCCTCTTCTACATCCTCTTCGAAGCCATGCTCATCCCGATGTACTTCCTCATCGGCGGCTTCGGAGACCGGGCCCACTCGGGCAGCGAGGAGAACGCCGCGGCGCAACGGTCGTACGCGGCCGTGAAGTTCCTGCTCTACAACCTGGTCGGCGGACTGATCATGCTGGCCGCGGTCATCGGGCTCTATGTCATCGCGGGGAGCTTCTCGCTCACCGAGATCGCCGAGGCCCGGACGAACGGCTCGCTGGACATGGCGACCAGCACCGAACGGCTGCTGTTCCTCGGCTTCTTCTTCGCCTTCGCGGTCAAGGCGCCACTGTGGCCGCTGCACACCTGGCTGCCCAATGCCATGGGCGAGGCGACCGCCCCCGTCGCCGTGCTGATCACCGCGGTCGTCGACAAGGTCGGCACCTTCGCGATGCTGCGCTTCTGCCTCCAGCTCTTCCCGGAGGCGTCCAAGTGGGCCACGCCCGTGATCCTCGTACTGGCGCTGATCAGCATCGTCTACGGCGCGCTGCTCGCCGTCGGCCAGCGCGACATCAAGCGACTGATCGCCTACGCCTCGATCTCGCACTTCGGCTTCATCATCCTGGGCATCTTCGCGATGACCACCCAGGGCCAGTCGGGCGCGACGCTCTACATGGTCAACCACGGAATCTCGACCGCCGCCCTGATGCTGGTGGCCGGATTCCTGATCACCCGGCGCGGCTCGCGGCTCATCGCGGACTACGGCGGAGTGCAGAAGGTCGCCCCCGTGCTCGCCGGCACCTTCCTGATCGGCGGCCTGGCCACACTCTCCCTGCCGGGCCTCGCGCCCTTCATCAGTGAGTTCCTGGTCCTGGTCGGCACGTTCACGCGCTATCCGGCGGCCGGAATCATCGCGACCTTCGGCATCGTGCTCGCCGCGCTCTACACCCTCGTCCTCTACCAGCGGACGATGACGGGCCCGGTGAAGGCCGAGGTGTCGAAGCTGCCCGACCTCAGGGCGCGTGAACTGGTGGTGGTCGCACCGCTGATCGCGCTGCTGCTCTTCCTCGGCGTCTTCCCGAAGCCGCTGACGGAGATCATCAACCCGGCGGTGGAGCAAACGATGTCCGACGTACACCAGAAGGACCCCCAGCCCACGGTGCCTATTCAAAACGCGGAGGCGGCCAAGTGAGCGCTATGGCTGTCCACAGCCTGTGGACGACGGCCGCCGAGCCGATCGACAAGATTCCTTCCCCGACCATCGAGTACGCCCAGCTGGCACCCGCGCTGATCGTGGTGGGCGCCGCCGTCGTGGGTGTGCTGGTCGAGGCATTCGTCCCGCGCAGGGCGCGCTACTACACCCAGGTGTTCCTGACCGTCGTCGCGCTCACGGCCTCCTTCGCGGCGGTCGTGGCACTCGCGGCCGGCGGATACGGCACCACCAAGGCGCATGTCGCGGCAATGGGCGCCATCGCGGTCGACGGCCCGGCACTCTTCCTTCAGGGCACGATCCTGCTGGCCTCGCTGGTCGCCGTCTTCACCTTCGCCGAACGCCGGCTCGACCCCGCGGCGCACGGCAACCGCATCGACTCGTTCGCCGCGCAGGCCGCGTCCGTGCCCGGCAGCGACAGCGAAAAGGCCGCGGTCAAGGCCGGGTTCACCACCACCGAGGTCTTCCCGCTGGTGCTCTTCGCGATCACCGGCATGCTGCTCTTCCCGGCCGCCAACGATCTGCTGATGCTGTTCATCGCGCTGGAAGTCTTCTCGCTCCCGCTCTACCTCCTGTGCGCCGTCGCCCGCCGCAAGCGGCTGATGTCCCAGGAGGCGGCGGTGAAGTACTTCCTGCTCGGTGCCTTCTCCTCCGCCTTCCTGCTCTTCGGCATCGCGCTGCTGTACGGCTACGCGGGCTCGCTCTCGTACGCCAGGATCGCGGACGTCGTCGACGGCAGCGTCCGCACGATCGACCCGGCGCTCGCCGACACCATGGGCAACGACGCGCTGCTGCTGATCGGTGGCGCGATGATCCTGATGGGCCTCCTCTTCAAGGTCGGTGCGGTGCCGTTCCACATGTGGACACCGGACGTCTACCAGGGCGCGCCGACCCCGGTCACGGGCTTCATGGCGGCCGCGACGAAGGTGGCCGCGTTCGGCGCGCTGCTGCGCCTGCTGTACGTGGTCCTGCCCGGCCTGCGCTGGGACTGGCGGCCGGTCATGTGGGCCGTCGCGATCGTCACGATGCTCGGCGGCGCGATCGTCGCGATCACGCAGACCGACATCAAGCGGCTGCTGGCGTACTCCTCGATCGCGCACGCGGGCTTCATCCTGGCCGGTGTCATCGCGTCCACGCCCGACGGCATCTCGTCGGTCCTGTTCTACCTGGCGGCCTATTCCTTCGTGACGATCGGCGCGTTCGCGGTCGTCACCCTGGTACGGGACGCGGGCGGCGAGGCGACGCACCTGTCCAAGTGGGCGGGCCTGGGCCGCCGTTCACCCCTGGTCGCGGCGGTCTTCGCGGTCTTCCTGCTGGCCTTCGCGGGTATCCCGCTGACCTCGGGCTTCACCGGAAAGTTCGCGGTCTTCTCGGCGGCGGCACATGGCGGCGCGGGCGCGCTGGTCGTGATCGGTGTGATCTCCTCGGCGATCGCGGCGTTCTTCTACATCCGGGTGATCGTCCTGATGTTCTTCAGCGAGCCGAAGGAGGGCGGCCCGACGGTCGCCGTGCCGTCGCCGCTGACGATGACGACGATCGGGGTGGGCGTGGCGGTGACGCTGGTGCTGGGTGTGGCGCCGCAGTACTTCCTGGACCTGGCGAGCCAGGCGGGAGTGTTCGTTCGGTAGCCCGGCTTCCAGGCGGCTATTGAGCGCTCGCCGTGGTGTCTTTGACGACGCCGCGGCGAGCGCTTTTTTCGTGCGGCTCCTGCCGTGAGGAGCGCGCCGGGTGCGGCGGTTGCGGCGCAGCCCCGTCAGGCCGCCGATGTACCCCCATCCGGCGATGCTTCATCAGGCTGCCGGCTTTTGTGCGCGGTGAAGGCAAACGCCGAGGTGTCGCCGTCCAGGTCAATCGTCAGCGACGCGTCCAGGGCCTTGGCCAGGCGAGTCAGCAGCGGCAGGGTCGGTACGGAGTCGCCGCCCTCGATGTTGGAGATCTGCGGCTGTGTCATCTCGGCACGCCGGGCCAGTTCGGTCTGTGACAGGCCGAGTTCAGTTCTCCGGTCGTAGACGGCCTGGCCGAGTGCGAACGCATATCCGGCCTCGACGTAGGCCGGTGACTCCTCGACCGACTCACCCATGAGCTTCCTGCTCCGGCGGGTCGTCCACTGGGAGTGGTTCATGGGCTCTCCTCCTTGATCCGGTCGTAGCTGTGCTCGGCGGGGCCGTGGTCCGCTTGACACACCTTCTGGGCCTGCTGGGCGCGCTCGACCTCAGCGGCCTCGCGCTGTCTGGTCTTGCGGAACACTGTCAGTAACACGATGCGCTGACCGGGGGCGAGCCAGTACGTGATGCGCACAGCATTGCCGTCCATGGTGAACCGGAGTTCGCGTACTTTGCCACCAAGGTGACGAGAGTACGGCTCACTCAGAGTGGTTGGCCCTGCTGCGAGCATGTCAGCCGCCCGTTCGGCTTTGTCGTACTGGCTGTCTGACAGCAGTTCCAGCCACTGCCGGACCTCCGGCTCGACCTCAATCTGCCAGGGTTTGCTCACGCACACGACTATACAGAAATCGATATAGTCCTGCACGATCTTGAGCGTGCCATCCGAGCACATGCCGACTCCTCGGGCAGGCAGGCCCTCGATCGGGATCGCTCGTCCCGGCCGAGGGCCGACGTGCCGCACCGCGTTCCGATGGCGCCCGGGCAGGGCGCAAAATCAATCTCGGCCCATGTGGTCTTGCGGGGCGCCGGGCCGGGAATGACGCCCCAGCGGTCGGCGAAGGCGTCGACGAGGATGAGGCCGCGCCCGGACTCGTCGTCTCCGGGCCGCTGGGCGACGGGGAGACGGTCACCGCGAGTGTCGGTCACCTCGATACGGAGAGTGTCGTCGGTGACGGCGAGTGCGAGGCGGAAGTCGCGTCCTGGCACGCGGCCGTGCAGCGCGGCATTCGAAGCCAGCTCTGCGACCACCTGAGCCGCTGTCTCGAACGGGAGCCCCCAGGAGCGGAGTTGCTCGGTCGCGAGCAGACGGGCGAGACGGGCACCTCTGCGGGTGGCGGAGAGCTGCACGCTGAACTGGCGGACGGTGGCGCTGGCTTGGGTGATTTCTGGATTCACATAACTCAGCGTGGCCGGGCGTGCGTAGCCTGAACAGTGATGAAGCCGATGCGTACGGTGACTGTCTGGCGGCTGTCCAGGCCTGTACAGGCTGTCCACCGTGACACTTCCGGAGGTGGGCTCGGATGAGCGTGGACGGGGAACGTGCGGAGCACGCGGCGGAAGGGGCGGACGAGCCCGGCTGGGACGTCGATCCTGAGAACGACTCGGCGGCGGTGGTAGCGGCACTCGGCCACCAGCTCAAACTCTGGCGCGAGGCGGCGGGGCTGCGGCCGGCCGAGTTTGGGGCGGCGATCGGGTACGGCGAGAACTTGATCTACAAGGTGGAGGGCGGAAAACGCATCCCCAGGCCTGAGTTCCTGGACAAGGTGGACGAAGTGCTGGGCGCGGGCGGCAAGATCGCCGCGATGAAGAAGGACATCGCGGAGGCGCGGTACCCGAAGAAGGTCCGGGACCTGGCGAAGCTGGAGGCGCAGGCGGTCGAGGTCGGGGCGTACGGCAACCACAACCTGCACGGGCTGTTGCAGACCGAGGAGTACGCGCGAGCACTGATCGAGACCTGGCGGCCCGCGTACTCGGAGGACGAGGTGGAGCGCATGGTCGCCGCGCGCATGGCCCGGCGGCCGATCTTTGACCGGTCCCCGGCCCCCGCGCTCACATTCGTCCAAGAAGAGGTGACCCTCGCCGTCCCATCGGAGGCAGAATGGTCCTGCGCAAGCAGCTTGAACGCCTGTTGGAGGTAGGACAGTTGCGGAACGTCGAAATCCAGGTGATGCCGACCGACCGTGACGACCACGCCGGAATGGGCGGTCGGATCCAGGTGCTGAAGTTCAAGGACGGCTCGGCGGTGGGCCACGACGAAGGCCAGCTCACCAGCCGTCCGATCACCGACCCGAGGGAGCTCCGGATCCTTGAGCTGCGCTATGGGATCATCCGGGCCCAGGCTCTCACCCCGAGGGAGTCACTGGCCTTCATCGAGAAAGCGCTGGGAGACACATGACCGACAAGCCCTTCGCTGCGGACGGCACCGGGCTGGACTGGTTCAAGAGCAGCTACAGCGACAGCAGTAACGGCAACGATTGCGTCGAGGTCGCAGCCACCCCCGGCACGGTCCACGTTCGCGACTCCAAGAACACCCAGGGCCCCCAACTCGCCTTCACCGAACCCAGTGGGCGACCTTCGTGACATCCACGTCCAAGCCCTGACGCCCCCACCACCCACGCCCCGTCAGACGGACGGCTCGGCGGGGGGCGTCAAACGTTCCCGGATCGCGCCGTGATGATGGCTGAGGCATGCCTTCTCGGTTGGCGCGTTGAATGCGGCACCCGCATCCGCCGCCGACAGGTGGCGTCTTAGCAGTGGAACCTCGACCACATCGGCGCGGCGGCTGGCGTCTACGCCAACGCCCGACTTCGCCTCCAGCGCCAGGTCGTCGGCACCCTGAACGACGCTCTCAGCGGCGAGGCCGACGACCGTGACGACCTACCCGCCGCAGCTCCGTGGTTGTTGCCGTCGCTACTGCCGTCAGGGGCCGGGCGGCTGGTGCTGGTGCCGTTGCTCGTCCCGCTGGTCACCGCGGAGTTTGTCGGGCCACCGTGTATGCGGTGGGGCCGGTAAGCCCTGTCCCTGTGCCGTCGAGCATGTCCAGGACCTCGAAGCCGGCGCCCTCCGCGTAGCGTTCCAGCTCGCGGGGGAACAGGACGCGCCGGCGGATCTCGTCTCGGGCCTCGTCGCCCGAGGGGAGACTCCAGTGCCGGTGCATGGTGTTGATCTGGGTCCGCAGGTCCCACGTGTGGCGGATGGTGACCGTCGCGGGTCCCGTCGGGGTGTCCACCGTGGCTGTGGTCGGCACGGTCCGGGTGATCGGGGCAACGGGGGAACACAGCACGAGCAGCGCGCCCGGCCGGGCGTGGGCGGCGAAGGTGGCGAAGACCTGGCCGATCGCCTCGTTGTCGTGCACGTAGGCGAGGCTGTTGCCCATGCAGGTCACCACGTCCATGCGGCTGCCGAGTCGTGCGGTGCGCATGTCGCCGGTGCGGATGTCCAACTCGGGCCGGGCTTGGTGGGCGTAGTCGACCATGCCGGGCTGAAGGTCCACGCCGATGCACTCGAAGCGCTTGGCGAGGATCTCCAGGTCACGGCCGGTACCGCATCCGAAGTCGACCAGGGTCCGGGCGTCCGGCCTGTGCAGTTCGATCAGGGTCTGGCACATTCCGGCGCTCGTGCTGTCGGACTGGACCACGTCGTAGAGTGCCGGATCGCGGTACAGGAGGTTGGTGGCTTCCACGTGCTCGGCTTCCGTGTCGGGGCTGGTCACATGAGGCTTCGCAGTCCGACTTCCAGGGCGAGCACATCGCACAGCAGGTCGGGGACGCCCGGCGCAGCGTCGGCGTCCCTCCGCGCCTTGGCGAGAGCCTTCCCATCAACGTAGCCGAGGTCCACCAGGATGGACTCTTTCAGCATGTCGTCCAGTACGGGCAGACCGTAGGACCGCAGGCCCTTCTCCAGGACGGCCAGGAAGTTCTCCGGTTCGGCCGGCGCGGCTACCCACTCGGGTACCCCGGCCCGTCTGATCCGTTCGCGGAACAGCGCTTTGCCGCGCTTGTGTTCGTGCGGTAGCTGCTCCATGAACCGCACGATCCGCGGGTGCGCGAGCGGGCTCACCGGCCAGATTCCGGCCCGGAGGAATCCGGGGTTGTGCATCCCGAACGCCATCAGGGTCGGTACGGGCAGTACCGGGATGGGCGCCAGATGCTCGTTCACCTCGGCGAGTGCTCGGGCTGCCTTGACTCCTAGCCACGGTACGGGTTCGGGTGTCGGCAGTTCGGCCTGTGTCCTTGAGTGGTGGGCGTTGATCTCGTCGCCGCCGCTGCCGGTGAACATGATCTCGCACCGCCGGGCGGCTGCCTGCTCGCGTACTACGTCGAACGCCTCCTGGTAGAAGGCTCCCGCCGGGTCGTGCGGCTTGCGCAGAGCGCGTACGCCTCCAGCGCAGAAGGGTGGGTGCTGCATGGCGGGGGTGGCCGTGTCTCGGAAGCCGCAGTGCTCCACAAGGGTCCGGCGCCGCTCGCTCTGTTGCCTGCCGGTGCTTCCTCCCACCAGCAGGCCGAAGCTGTACACCTCGAGGAAGCGGGCCGCCTTGATGGCCAGGGCGACGTTCCCGGAGTCCGCGCCGCCGGACAGTTCGACGCCCACGCATCCGGTTGCCGTCGGCGCCTGGCGTATTACGTCGGTCAGCAACTCGTCCAGAGCGGCGAGTGGATCAACGCCAGCACGCAGCCGGCGTGGCTCAAGTACGTGTTCGGCGGGGTCGGGGTAGTGGATGCTGAGTCCCGAGGGGGTAAACGTGGCCGCTGCCCGTTCGGTGAGGCGGTAGACGCCTTCGAAGAGCGTCTCGGACGTGTAGCGGTGCTGCCTCGTCAGCGTTCGAGCGACAACGCGCGGCACCAGGCGATCGGCCTGTATATACGGTCGCAGTAGTGTCAGGTCCCACGAGGCGTGCAGCTCCTCGGCCTTCCCTGTCAGATAGAGCGGGGCTGTGCCGAAGACGCCCGCCGCCAGGCGGGCTTGTCCGGGCTCCATGGTGAGTTCGACGAAGTCGGCCTCGTCCCGCTTGCACTCCTTCACCCGGACCCGTACGCGCGGCGCTTGGTCGTCGGCGACCTCCATGACCAGAGTGGACACGTTTACGGGCTCGATCCAGCTCTCGCCGTTGATCCAACGGCCGCCCTGCGATCTCCACTTGGGCTCCTGGAGATCAGCCAGGCGCAGACGCATCGACAGCATGTCGTCCCTTTCCGATGTCGTGCGGCGGGGCGGGGCCGCGAACGGCCCCGCCCCGCCCGGCGTCAGCCCTGGATCACTTGCTGCAGTGGTCGCCGTTGTTGTCGCCACCGCCCGGCATCTTGTCGAGCAGCGCGGCCTCGACGGCCGGGACGCCAGTGATCAGGTCGCCGGTGAACAGCTCGTCCACGTTCATCGTTTTCTCCCTTACGGTTTTCAGTGGACTCCGCGGCGACTGCTGCGGAGTTGGACCCGTCCGGCTGCCGGACCCTTGCGAAGAAGGCAGCCGGACGGGGTGCCCACCGCTTCCGGCGGCGGGCCCTCCCTCATCACAGGTGGGGAGCCTGGATGCGTGACGGGGAGGAGTCAGGCGGGTGTGGATGCGGCGGCGACGCCCAGGACGAAGCCGACCGATCCCGAGATGGTGGTGATCAGGAGTGGTCCGGCGTAGCGGTCGACGGCTGCGGCTAACCGGTTCACAGCCGCTCTCCGCGGCTGCGCTGGTTGGCCTCGCGTACTGCGACGCTCAGCTTCTCCGCGCCGTACTCGGGCGTGGCACTGCGGTGCTGCGGGCAGCGGCACGGCGAGAACCGGTTCGAACCCGGCGGCAGGTCCGCGCCCTCGTAGGTGTCGATCCTCAACACCCCGTCCATGCCCTGCTCCTCGGTCATCTGGGCCAGACGGGTCCGTGCTTCGCTTCTCATCCCTCAGCCCTTCAGACGACGGCTGCGGCGAGGCCTCGCCGTTCCCTGCTGCCTCTACGCAACTGCACGACCACGCTCAGCGGTACCGTTGCCGTATCACCAGGACTTGAAAGCCTTGAAAGTTCGCAAGGTCACGGGGAGTTGAGGGGATGGCCAAGCGTGAACCGAACGTGGCGCTCGGGCGCCTGCTCACCGAGAGCCGCTGGACTCACCGCCAGTTCGCGCGGGCGGTGAACCGCGTCGGCACTGAGACCGGAATCCCCCTGCGCTACGACGAGTCGGCAGTGAGTCACTGGCTCGGAGGCACCGTCCCTCGCGGTGCGGTGCGCGGATGCATCCTCGAAGCTCTCTCCCGCCGCCTCAGCCGCCCCGTCACCCATGCCGAGGCCGGGCTGCCGGTTCCACGCGATCGCTCCTCCGCGGCTGCGGATACCGTGGAAGGGGTGATCGACCTGGGGAGGCTGGATATGGACCCGTCCCGCCGCAGTGTCCTGGGTGCCGGCCTGTTCTCCGTGGCCGTCACCATTCCCGGCTGGCCTGATGTGGTCGGGCGTGCCGATGCCATTCGGTCCGGCCGCACAGCACGCATCGGCATGAACGAAGTGGACATGGTCGTTGCCATGACCGAGCGTGTCTCGGAGCTGGACGACGAGTTCGGCGGCCGTCACGCACGTCCCATGGCGGCCTCGTTCATGGTCAACACCGTGGCCTCCTACCTGCGCGCCGACGCGCCCGAGGATGTTCGCAAGGCGATGCTGTCAGCGGCCTCGGACCTGCTCTACCTGACCGGTTATATGGCCGTGGACGAAGGGCTGCACGGTCTCGCACAGCGGTACTACGTCATGGCTCTGGAGCTGGCGGGCGCTGCCGAAGACCACCTGACGTACTGCACCACCCTGCGGGGCATGAGCGTCCAGGCAGTCGACCTCCGTCATGGGGCGAAGGCCATGGAGCTGGCCGACGCCGCTGCCGCCGCCTCCCCGAAAGCCGGCCCCCGTATGCTGGCCTTCCTCGCCGGCCAGCAGGCGCACGCCGCCGCGCAGACCGGCGACCGTACGGGTGCGCTGCGCCACATCCGGGAAGCTGAGGCGGCCATGGACCGCGCCGAGTCACGGGGAAAGGCGTTCGGCTCGTACGACCCGTCGTCGCTCAACTACCACGTCAGCCAGGTACGTTACGAACTCGACGACAAGGCCGGAGCCGTCGAGGCCATGCAACAAGCGGACCGGCTTCGCCCCAGCGTGTACCAGCGCACGCGAGTACACCGTCGTGGCCTGTTGGCTGAGCGGCAGATGGAACTCGGCCACCTGGAAGCAGCCTGCGCCACCTGGCACCAGGCCCTCGACGACTACCCCAAGGTGCAGTCCGGCCGCGCCGACGACCGCGTGAAGGCGATGTTCGGCCTCTTGCGCCCTCATCTGAAGAACGCGACGGCGCTCGACCTGTACGACCGGGCACGGACGATCGCACCACCGTCACTGGTCACCTGATCCCCGTCGCACCTTCAAGCTCAGCCACAGAAAGTCAGCCACGACGGCGGGTGCGCCGAGAGATCACCCGCCACGTGTGCTTCCAGCAACCCGCGCCGGCCTCAGCCACGCCTCATTGTTCCGCCACGGCATTTGCCCCCTCCGGCGTGGCCGTTTGGCAGCGGGCTGGGTTGCTCGATCTGCGGCCCACGCGTCGGCGACGATCGCGGCCTTGGCTGCCGCAGCCTGACCTGACGCTGCGCGGCGTTCAGCAGAGTCGGCCTGCGGCGCTGCTGTGGGTGCTGAGTTGCTTCCTTGACCGGTTCGGCTCGCTTGCCTGACGACTGCGCGCCGAGTGGTCGGCGGCCGTCGCCAGGGGGGCGGCAGACAGGAGCGGGCGGCGGGCACCGACCGCCGGCGCGCGGCGGCCTGCGTCCGGCCGGCCCGCCGCCGCGTCCGGGCGTCGAGCCGGTGCGGGTGCAGCGTCGGGTCAGTGCGGGTGCAGCGTCGGGTCAGTGCGGGTGCAGCGTCGGGTCAGTGCGACGGGCACGGCCATGGTCTGCCGGCAGGTCATCTCGCTCGGGCGGACCTACGCGGGACAGACCGTGACCGTGTATGTCGCGGACTCGACGATCACCGTCGAGCTGGACAGGCCCGCGTCATCCAGCGCACCACCGACATCCCGGTCCGCAACGTGAAAGCGAACAAACCCTACGAAGCTTCCGATGTTGTCTAGGCCCACCGTCAAGCATCACCTGGGACCAGAACGCCAGCCATCACCTGGGACTCGACACTGGCGGACGCCTGGCGGTGCACGCGGGTGTCCGTGCTGCCGGACGGCCCCGGCAGGGTGGTGATCCGGGGCGTGCGCTCCGACCCCCTGACCACGCCGACCACGCACCGGCCCACCCGCCGCCCGCCCACGGACCTGACCCGCTGGGAGCCGGGCATCGATGAGTACGCCGCGAAGGTGTGGGTGTCCCTGGCCAACGTGCCCGGGGTGACGGTGGCCGGCGTCCCGGGTGCGGGCAAGACCTCGGGGGTCAACAAGTTCGTCTGCGACTTCGCGCCGTCTCCGTCCGTGCAGATCGCGGGTGCGGACGGCAAGGTGTCGCAGGCCTCGGAGGGCGACTACGCCGACCTGGTCAAGCGGATGTTCGCGTTCTGCGGGGATGACCTCGATGAGGCGAACGCGCTGTTCAAGCGGTTGGTGGAGCTGCGTAAGCGGCGCTCGGCGACCATCCGGGACGTGCTGGGTGTGAAGAACCTGTGGCACGTCGGCCCCTCACCGGAGTGGCCGCTCACGGTCCTGATCATCGATGAGGCGCACGGTTACTTCCGCGAGTACAAGGGCAGCGACCCGACGACGAAACGCCCACACCAGAAGGGAGGTTGAGAACATGGCGGAGACGGTTCACCCGGCGCACCGTGACCGTGGTCATGGCAGTCATCGCGGCCCTGGCCTTCGTCTTCTCCTTCGGCAACGTCTGGGCGCTCGCCCTGCGGCTCGGCGTCCCCCGTCCGATCGCGCCGCTGATCGCCCCCATGGTGGATCTGTCCGTCGTCGGTCTCCTGGTCGCTCTGCGGTTCCTGGCTCTGCGCGGGGTGTCCAAGGCGGAGTTGCGGGCCGGTACGCGGCTGCCGCACCTGTGCGGGGTGCTCACCCTTGCCCTGAACACCGCCGAGCCACTGCTGACCGGGCGCTACGGCCGGGCCTGCCTCGACACCGTCGCCCCGCTCCTGCTCCTCGGCTGGGGCCACGTCGGCCCCGCCTTCCTCGCCCAGTTCCACACCCCCACGGCCCCCACCCCGCATCTGGAGGACGCCACCACTCCCATCTCCGCGCCGGTGCCAGACGAAGCACCCGCACCCGAACCAGCACCCCCGGCCCCCGTCCCGGTCACTGTCGCGTCGCCGACCGAGGAACCGCCGACCGCCCCGGCTCCCGTCGCCATCACCCCGACGGCCCGACCCGCCTCCGGCCCGGCCCTGCCCGCTGCCTTGCTGGACGCGGCCCGGCGCATCGCGGACACCCACCGTGCCGAGCACGGGACCCCGATCACCGCCGCCCACCTGGGCGCGCGCATGGGCATCGCCCTGCCGGTGGCCACCGCCGCACTTGCTCAGCTCTGAGCCCCGGCCCTCACCGGCCGCGTCACCCTCGCTCCACCCCACGCCCACCCGATGGGCCTGGTTCGTCATGCCCCGAGCAGCACCAACACGCCTTCCTGCCTGGCTGGGTGCTGCTCGGGGCCACCCACCCGACAGAAGGGACACGCCCCGAATGGTCACCCTGGACCTGCGCCACGTGGCAAGCCCCGCCGTGCGGGACCTGCTCCACCTCGTCAACCACCCCAACTTCGACCGCGCGCAACAGCAGATCGAACGCCTCGGCGGCTGCAGCGAGCCCGTGCGCCTGACCGGCCACACCACCACCGTCGATTCCGCGACGGGTGAGGTGCTGCGCTCCTACACATCCTCCGCCGAACCGACGGGCAGCCTGCTCACCACCTGCGGCAACCGCCGCGCCTCCCGCTGCCCAACCTGCTCCCGCATCTATGCCGCCGACACCTACCACCTCATCCGCGCCGGCCTCTCCGGCGGCAAGACCGTGCCCGACACCGTCCGCACCCACCCCCGGGTCTTCGCCACTCTCACCCCGCCGTCCTTCGGCCCCGTCCACAACCGCCTCACCACCCCCGGCGGCGACATCCGGCCCTGCCGCTGCCGCAAGCTCCACGAACCCACGGACGCCCTGATCGGGACGCCGCTGAACCCGGCGACGTACGACTACGCGGGCGCAGTCCTCTTCAACGCCCACGCCGGAGCCTTGTGGGCCCGCTTCACCATCTACCTGCGCCGCGAGCTCGCCGCCCGACTCGGCCTCACCCAGAAAGCCGCCCGCGCCGTACTGCGGATCTCCTTCGCCAAGGTCGCCGAGTACCAAAAGCGCGGCCTGGTCCACTTCCACGCCGTCATCCGGCTCGACGGCCCCGACGGCAACGCCATGCCTCCGCCACCGTCGGCGACCGTCGCCGTGCTCACGGACGCCATCCGAGCCGCAGCCCTCCGGGTCCGAGTGGCCGTCGCCTCGGACGCGATCGGGGAGCGCGAACTCGCCTGGGGCACACAGCTCGACGTGCGCGAGATCGCCGCCTTCGGCACCGACGCCGAACTCACCGACCAGGCCGTAGCCGCCTACGTGGCGAAGTACGCCACCAAGTCCGCCAACGCCTCCGGCACCCTCGACCACACCCTCCTCTGCCGCCCCTGCCAGGGACGCGGCGCCAACCTCCTGCCCCACGGAACGCCGCTCCCGTGCACCGCCTGCGACGGCACCGGACAGGCCCGCCCGCTGACCCGGCTCCCCGTCGCCCGGCACGTCCGGCAGATGATCCGCACCTGCTGGGAGCTTGGAGAGCTGCCGGAGTTCGCCCACCTCAAGCTCCGGAAGTGGGCCCACATGCTCGGCTTCCGGGGCCACTTCTCCACCAAGTCCCGCAGCTACTCCACCACCCTCGGCGCACTGCGCGACGCCCGCCGCACCTGGCGCACCGAACAGGCCCGCGCCCACGCCGGACTGCCCGAGTCCGACCCGACGACCACGCTCGTCGTCGGTCGCTGGGACTACCTCGGCTCGGGTTACAGCCCCGGCGGCGCACTCCTCGCAGCCCACATCTGGCACCGCAAGGAACTGGAACGGCAGTTCGCGGCCGAAGGGGGCTGTTGATGACCTCGCCCCCGCTCGCTGGCCTCCACGCGGAGGCGGCACCGGCGCTGGATCTGCTCACGGTGCCCCAGGTCATGGCCCGCCTCCAGCTCGGCCGCTCCGCCGTCTACGACCTGCTCCGCACCCGACAGCTCGCCTCGATCACCCTCGGCCGCGCCCGCCGCATCCCCACCCACGCGCTGGCCGACTTCATCCGCACCCGCCTCGAACAGGAAGCCGCCGCCTGATGACCACGCCCCGCGACACCCCCGCCTCCCGTCGCGTCCGCGCCAACGGCGACGGAACCGTCTACCAGCGCAAGGACAGCCGCTGGGAAGCCGCCGGATACGTCCTCGCCCCCGGCAACACCCGCAAGCGCATCCGCGTCTACGGCACGACCCGCAAGGAAGCCCTGGCCAAGCTCACCGAGAAGATCGCCGCCAGCAACCGCGGCCTTCCCGTCCCCTCCGCGCAGGGCAGCCTGGCCGCGTACCTGACGTACTGGCTGGAGAACGTCGCCGTCCACCACCTCCGCGAGAACACTCACACGCGGTACGCCGCCTGCATCGACCGGTACCTGATCCCCGGCCTGGGCAAGAAGAAGCTCACCAAGCTCACCGCCAAGGACGTCCGCACCTGGCTCAATCAGCTCCGCGCCACCTGCCAGTGCTGCTCGCGTGGTATCGATGCCCGGCGTGATGAGCCCCGCTGCTGTGCCAGTGGCCGGTGCTGCCGCAAGCTGCTCTCCCCGCTGACGCTCACCTATATCCACTCGGTGCTCAAGTCTGCCCTGGAGCACGCCGTCCGCGAGGAAGAGATCCCGCGCAACATCGCCCGCAACGTCCGCACCGGCACCCCACGGCCTCGGCGCTTCGAACCCCTCACCGCCGACGAAGCCCGCCAGTTCCTCGCGGCCACGCGCGGACACCGGTTGCACGCGGCGAACTCGCTCTTCACACTGGGCTCCGCAAGGGCGAACTCCTCGGCCTGCGCTGGGGGGACCTCGACCTCAGCGCGGGCACCGCTGCCGTCCGCCGAACCTTGCAGCGCACCAGCAGGGGCGGACTCACCACGCTGCCCACCAAGACGCGGGCCTCCGAACGCCGCATCGCCCTCCCCGCCCGCTGCGTCCAATCGCTGAAGCTCCACCACGAACAGCAGCAGCGTGAGCGCAAGGCCGCAGGCACCGCATGGCAGCACAGCAGGCACGTGTTCACCACCGTGCAGGGCGGATCGATTCGACCCGACCAACCTCACCCGCGCCTTCACCACGCTCCTCCGCAAGGCCGGCCTCCGCCGCATCCGCTTCCACGACCTCCGGCACTCGACCGCCACGCTGCTCCTGGAACAGGGCGTCGAACTCGTCGTGATCAAGGAACTTCTCGGCCACGCCCACATCGGCGTCACCGCCACCGTCTACGCCCACGTCCGACTCCGCCTCCAGCGAGACGCCATCGACGCCCTCGGCACCGCGCTCGATACGGCATAACGAACACCAAGGCCAACCGAACTGACGGCGATGATCCACCTCCGCTCACCGTCCTCGTCCGCTGACGTTGCCGTCAACTACTGCCGTCACCCCACGCAAAAGCCCCGCCAGGATGCACCTGGCGGGGCTTCAGATTTGCGGTTGCTCACTCCGATTCGACCCACATCAGACGATCGCGACGCGGCCCAATCGAAGTGGCGGGAACACACTCAGCTATCCCGTTACCAGCTCACGCATTCGCGCGATCAGATCGTGAGACCCAAGATCTTCCGACATCCGGACAAGCCGCTCGTAATACTCTTCGCTAATCGACAACTCGTCCTCATATATCCATGAGCACATGGTGTCGAAAGCTAGGGCGAACTCTCCGGCCGTCAGAAGGTCGCGCACATCGACTGCGACCGAAGGCGCAGTGATGGGAGATTCCTCTAGCAGTTCTTCGATCTTGGCGGCGTACTCTACAGCTTTCACTGCACCTCCATCAGGGCCGGTACGGGAAACCGGTCACAACTCGGCCCGTTGCAGGTTCATAAATGACCCTGATGTTCACGCCGTCCACTACTCCTTCAACCTTCCACCGCGACGGATCCCCGTTCCTCGTGTACGGGGCTCCAGCTCGGCCTGTCTGCTGCGTCCTAACGCTGCTGGGACTGGTCGCGACATCGGCAATACTGTCGAGGATCTTGTCAGTGTCCCAGCCGCGCGGAAACACGGTCTTCCCAGGCTGTCCCGGCCACTTATGGCCACCACCCGTTCTGTCACCGTGAATGATATGGAACTGCTCTTGCCCGCCAATCAAATCACGGCCGACACCGGGGCAGTTGCTGTTGTGAACGAGTACCGGAGTCTCGCCCGCCAGCACATAGTACGTGTGAAGGTCGTCAACCGTGAGGTTGTAGGTGCGGGCGTGCTTCGTAAAGGCGCGGTTGGCTGTGACGATCACAGTTGTGCCGTCGTCCGTGAGCAGCGTCGTGCCCGGCTGGAGCTCACCGGCTTCGACCCAGTTGTCCTCGGACGGAGACCAGAAGGGGTGCTCGAAAGTCGCCGTGAGTTCTTCGATGCCGTCCTCGGTGGCGATGGACAGCTCGTTGAAGTGCTTGTCGTCCTCAGTGACTATGAGGCGAGTTACCTCACGGGCCCCTGACTCACCGGTATCTGGGTCGGTGGCTTGGACTCTGTCGCCGAGCTCGACTTCCTCAATATTCTTGGTGGTGCCGTCCGCCATGAGGACATCTGTGCCAGCCAGGAAGCACTGGGTACAGTCTCCTCGCTGCCCCTTTACGCCCGGGCTACGCGAATAACCGTTGTCCAGCCCCAAGACAAGGGCGCCAGAAATCGCCTTGCTAAGGTTAAAGCCCCCTGGACAGGATCCACCGTAGACCTCGCGGCAGGCGTAGTTCTTCGTTGACTCCAGCGTGCTCTTAACATAGGGATTGTCCGTCTGTGAAAAGCAGTCGCTAAGGTCGTCGTAGTGACAATTAGAATCGAGCTTCGCCATATAGACCTGGGCGAATTTCGGCGTGTCTTTCCACGATGCCGGTATTTCGGCACCGGGAAGCATCGTGATCTTGCCGTCGTCATCGAGATCGACGCCATGAGATTCGTCACAACCGCCGTTGCATGGACCGCCCGGCGTGGTCTCCGTGTGGTCGACGCCTTCATTCGGGCGACCGTTCCCGTACCCATAGTCGTCGTCCGGCCTCAATGGGCAGCCGTCACCCGACGGTCCACAAGCCAGCTTGAGACCTGTGGGGTCGGAGTACGACACCGGGTTGGCGTTTGAGTACGTGTACCCGTTCATCTGGAGCGGGTCGGCGATGTCGATGATCGGGTCGGCTGAGATGAAGCGGCCGGTCGATGCCTCGTATTCACGCGCGCCGATGTGGGTCAGGCCCGTCAACGGGTCATCGATTCCCGTGCCCAGGAACGTGTGGCGGTCGGGCCAGTTCGACGGTTCGGTGCCGCGGGGGTTGCCGTACGGGTCGTACTTGCGGCGGATGATGGCCTGGCCGGCCGTCTGCTCGATCGCGTTGCTCGCGGTGTTGTGGTGGTCGGCGAGCAGGACCGTGAGCTTATGGCCCGTTGTCTTCCCGCCCGTCGAGCGGACCGTGGTCGGGGCGCCGGGGTGGGTGTAGTAGCGCTGAGCCTCGATCGCCTGGCCGGCGGTGTTGACCGTGATCTCGGCTTCGCCGAGAAACAGGGTGCGGGTGGTTCCGTTGTCCTCGATCAGGCGCTGACCGGCCGCGTCGTACAGGTACTTGACGTTGGCCGTGCCGTTGTTGTCGGTGTCGACCGATGTCAGCTTGTTGCGGCGGTCCCAGTCCAGAGCCTGGGTGTCGCCGCCGAGCACTCGTTGGGTGGTGTTGCCCGAGGAGTCGTACACGTACGTCGACTGCGAGGTGACCGTCGAACCCGGAGTGCGTTCGGTCGAGTCGACCTTCGCGAGCGTGTGGGGCTGCGCAATGGTCGGGGGCTGTGTGCCGTTCCCGGTGACCGTCTTGCCGTAGGTGTAGTCGTGGACGTCGTCCAGCGCCGGGTCGGTCAGGTCATGCACCGTCATCCGGGTGCGGTTGCCGATGGCGTCGAACTCGTACTGCTGCCAGTAACCGTTCCCGTCGAAGCCCGGGTCGACTTCGGCGAGGCTGGGGCCCGCGCCCTGAGCGCTCGACGCCGCAGGGCAGTTCACGGTGCGGCCGGTCCAGGCGTGTACCAGGCGGCCCATCGGGTCGTACGAGAAGCACTGCCGTTCGGTCTGTGCTCCCGACTTGGTGTCGGTGATCGAGGTGACGTTGCCGACCGTGTCGTAGCCGTACGCCAGCGAGGAGATCAGGTTCGGGTTGGCCGTTTCCCGGTGCCTGTACGACTTTTCCACCCGGCCGGTGTTCTCGTCGTACAGGTTCGTCGTCCACACGCGGCGCGGCGCCTCACCGGATGCCGTGCGGAGTACCTCACCAAAAGAGCTGTAGCGGGTGTCGGCGGTGTACCAGGACAAACCCGAGGTCGTGACCGGGGAGCCTTCGCTGTCGTACCGGGTGATCAGCTTCTCGGAGGCGAGCCCTCCCGGGGTCGCGGGGAGCTGTACGCTCTGGGGTTTGCCGGTTGCCGTGTATGTGTTGGTGTATGCGTACGTGCCGGCGAGCCCTGCGGTGACCGACGTGTTCGGGATCGTGATCTTCGAGCCGGTCGGGCGGTACTCGGTGTCGTAACCGGTCACCTCACTCGTGAACGCGGCGCCGTCGTTGTAGCGCGTGGAGGCGACAGGGTGTCCCTTCGCGCCCGGCAGTGAGTCGTATGTCCACTTCGCCACCAGCGGACCCGAAGCCGAGTCGTCGCGCAGTTCGGTCTGGCGGCCCAGGACGTCATACAGCGTGTGCTGCGTACGGCCCACGGCGTCCGTGGACCGGATCTGCTGATCGAGCGAGTTGTAGCCGAAGGACGCCGAACCCATGTCCGGGTCCGTCGACGCCGTCAGACGGCCTCGCGCGTCGTAGGTGTAGGTCCAGTGGTTGTCCGCCGCATCCGTGACCTGAGCAAGCTTGCCGCGCGGGTCGTAGACGTACGAGGTGTCGGTCTTCGTCGTGAGGTCGGTGGCTGTGAAGTGCTGGATCAGCGAGGTGCGGCCCAGCGTGTCCGTCCACGTCTTCACCGCGCGACTGCCTGACAGCGGGGTTGTGCCGTCCGCCGACATACCGGTGCGGGCAAGCGTCCAGTCACCGGCGTACTGGGACGTCGTCGAGTGCTGCGGATCGCCCTCGTACAGGGTCGTCGAGCGAACCGCACGCCCCAGCCCGTCGTACTGGGTCTGCGTGGAGTTCTTGACCTCGGTGAGCGACTCCGGCACGAAGAGCTCGTCCTTGGTCGGTTCACCCTTGGCGTAGTAGCCGTTGCGTGCTTCGACGGCGGCTCCGTTGTCGTCGTAGAGCGTTTCCGCGACGATCCGGCCGCCGCCGAGCGCCTCCGTCTGTGTCTGACGCGGGCGCAGGAGGCCGTCGTAGATCGCGACGGAGTCCTCGTACGTGCCGTTGTCGCGCAGGGTGCGCGTGGTGACGACAGGGGTCTTGCTTGCCTCGATCTGGTACTCGAAGAGCGCTGACGCCTTGTCCGTGCCCTGGGTACGGGAAGGTGACCAGACACCGGTGACGCGGCCGAGGTCGTCGTAACTGCTCGTCACCTTCCGGCCGTTGGGGTCGGTCACGGACAGCACCGTGCCCCGCGCCGGGTCGGTTGCGGACTTCGAGGTGTGGCCGAGGGCGTTGGTGGCCGTGACCTCGAATGCGGGCCCAGTGGTGGGTGTGAAGTCGGTGGTCGTGGCGTTGCCCGCCGCATCGGTGACCTTGGTGGTGCGGCCCAGCGCGTCGTACGTCGTGCGCGCCGATGTGATCCATCCCGAGCCGTCGCCGTCGACCGTGTCGATCTGGTAGGGCAGGCCCTTGACGGGTGCCGTGCCGAAGGCGTCCAGCGCGTCGTACGAGGTGCGGGTGTCGGAGATGACCTGGTCGCCCGTCGCCGTGGCCGCCTGGGCGCAGTCGCCGACGGTCGTACGGACCCGCTGGGGCAGGCCGATGAGGTAGGCGCTCGTGTTGTGGACGTAACTTGTCGTGGTGCACGACTCGTTGCCGGTGACCTGCGCTCCCGACGCGTCGGGCGTGAGTGTGAGCGTGTGGCCCGTCAGGGGCAGGCCGTAGGTGGCGTCGAAGGTGGTGGCCGTGCGGGCCGTGCGCACCCTGCCGCCGCTGATGCTTTGGATCGCGTCCGTGCGGGTTGTGCCCGTCCGGTAAGCATCCAGCGCCGGGAGGCCCTCACGTGCCCGCGACGCAGTCTTCTTGCTGTACGGCCAGGTCAGCTCCCGCGAGGCGACGCTGCCGCCCGCCTTGGTGTACGTAAGGGTCTCGGCAGGCCGGCCCTGGTAGGCGAGCAGGTCCTCGCCCAGGTCCTCGGCGCCCGTGGAGTCCTTGACTGTGATCGTGGGGCGGCCTGCATCCCCCGACATGCCACGGAAGTAGCGCGTACGGGCCTGGGACTGCTCGCTCGCGTCCGGGATCCCGGCCTCGGCGGGTTTGCCCTTCTTCACCACAACGCTGCCGTAGCCGCGCCACTGGTCGTACGTGCGCAGCTCCGGCTTGGAGAACTCGTCGGTGCCCTTGGCCCAGGCGGCACCGCCCTCGTATGTGTACGAGGTGACGACGTCGGGCTGACGGGCCACCCGGTCCTTCTCGACGACGCTGTCGACGACGTACTTGTTGAACCACTCCAGCGGCGGCGTTTCGAGGTCCGGATCGGGCGACCAGTGGACAGGGAAGCACCGGCTGGTGTTCTCCGCCGGAGCGGGGTGAGTGCCTCCAACCGGGCAGGGGTCGGAGTAGTCGACGTATATCTCGCCGCCGGTCTCCGTACGGATGGTCTCGACGCGCAGACGGTCGAAGTCCGGCGTCTGGTCACCCGAACCCGTCGAGACGCGGTTCGGCATGTCGACGATGTTCGGGAGGAACGCCACCTCCGGAAGCGGGGTGCTGAGTTGGTTGCCTGCGCTGTCCGTGTCGGTGCCGAAGCCGGTACGGGTGATCGACTCCAGCCACAGCGGCGGGTGGGTGTCGCTGCGCTGCCTGGGGAACGACTGCTTGAGGTTCCAGCGGTCGACCAGGGAGAGGGAGGTCGTGCCCGGCGTGCGCTGGCCGTACGTGGTGACCTGCGTCAGCCGCATCCGGCTCCAGAAGGTGGGAGCGGAGACGTAGCAGTTGGTGGCGGTCGCCTTGCAGTGCAGCGTGGAGGGGGTGTCCCACCAGGGCTGCTTGTCCTCGTAGTTCTTGGACTCGAATTCGGTGTCCGAGCAGGAGGTGGTGCCTTCCTTGATGCAGCGCTCGTCGACACCGAAAATCACCTTTCCGGCCGGGGTGCCGGTCAGGCTGCCGGCGCGCAGGCCGTAGAGGATCTGGGTCGGGTAGCCGCCGCGGTCGTAGGAGACCTTGGCATTGAACTTCTGGTTCTTCGCGTAGTAGTTGGTCTCCTTGTCCCAGTCGATGATCATCGCGTTGCCGTGGACGTCTTCGACATAGTCGAGGTTCCAGCGCCAGGCCTGGGTGCAGGAGGATGCGGCGTATGTGGTCGCGTGGCAGGGCTCGCCGGTGTGGTTGCCGAAGACCGGGACGGTGAAGGCGGAATCGGTCGCCGTGGACCGGCCGGGGAGGTTGTTCCTTCCGAACCAGTAGCGCGTCCCGTCCCGAGTGGTGACGACCCAGTACTCGCTGTCGTACGCGTCGGTCTGCGCGGCCTTGTTCGTGCCGTCCTTGGCCTTGTACTCGACCCTGGTGCCGTCATCGTTGAGAGGGACCCACTTGCCGGTGGCGTCGTCGTGGACGAGTTCCGTGGACGAACCGCCGAGCGACATCACGAGGTTGTCGCTCGCCCAGCACAGGTCGGCCTTCTTCTTGTCCGTGGCGTTGTCGTTGTTGGGGCTGTTCTTGCGGTCGTCCGAGCAGGAGCGGTAGCGGCGCTCGACGAAGCCGGGGTTGTAGTCCCAGCCGTCACCGATCCAGGAGGCCTGGCCGTTCGCCACCGACGTCTTGCCGTCCACGGCCTGCGACGAGTACGAGAACGAGACCTTCGGCGCGGGGCCGGCCGGAGGTGCGGGGACTGTGAGCGGGTACGACCAGGAGAAGCCGCCGCCGCTGCCGCCCGCGGTCCAGCTGCCGGTCGCCGAGAGGGGGGTCGCTTTGTACGTGCCGCCCGCGCCGGACGCCGAGTCGGAGGCCGCGAGGACGACCGGGCCGCCGCCCGCCTGAACGGTCAGGCCCTGAGTCTGGCTCGCGGCGGGGTCGACGGTTGCGCGGATGGTCTCGGACGAGGGGTCGTTCTCGCTCGGCACGTCGACCGACGTCGTGCACTCCTCCAGCTCCGGCGTGGTCAGGAAGCACTCGGGAAGCTGGGTGAGCTGGAGGCGGGAGGACCACTCGTTGCCGTACAGGTCCTCGAACGCTCCGTAGTCCAGCTCCACATCGACGGGTGTGGACCCGGTGGACGGGGGCGTGACCTTGATGATCGCACCGTCGACGTCCGCCGCCTCGGTACTTGTACGGGGCTCGACGGCGACGTCCCACGTGCCGCTGGGGGCAGGCGGGTTGGGCTCGGCTTCGGTGGGGGATGCCTGGCCGATACGCACCGGGAGCCCGCTGACCTGGACGAGCTGCTCACCCGCGCCGTCGAGGGCCACGGGGGCGGTGCCGCCGGCCGGGGGTGCGACATCGGTCGGCTCGTACTCGGCCGGGGGCTCGACCGGCGCACCCGACCAGCTGCTCAGCTCATCGATCTTCGCCTCGTCGGGATCCACGGGGGTGTCCTGCTGGATCGCGGGCAGGCTGACGCCGTTGCGGGGGTCCCCAGGCGGAATGGCCCACGCCTCGGCCGGAAGCAGAGTCGCCACGAGAAACGCGGAGAGCATGGCTCCGACGGCGCCCGCACGGACACGGGCGCGGCTGTGCCCTGCCCGACCTTTCCGCGCAGACCGTGTACGCCAGATCCCGTTTCCGGGCAGGCGGAAAGAACGCCTCGAATTGGACGAGGACATGAGACCCCCCACTTCCACTGCCGGACGGAACAGCACGACCGCAGGGAATCGACAAATAGCGTGGTGATTGTGCAGGTGGACTGCACGCGAAATCCACAACGGACTTACAGGTGTGACGTCAATCACGATCATGAAACAACTGATCGCGCCAAAAAGGGAATTGACCGGCTATTAGTGACCGAATCGCCACTACGTGGCATTGGGGATCACATCTCGGGCGGAGTGGCGGAAGTAACCGCAGCGTCGCCCAAAAGCGGGGACATGAAGTCCCAAATATCCCGTTCAGGCCGTGGGGGTCGGTGAGGTTGGCTGCCCAGGGATGCGCCGGTGCCTATTTGGACGCGTCCGTCCCGCGAATGGTTCCTCAACCTCATGCGCCCGGGCGACGGGTGACGAAAACGTGAAGATGAGCCATGCTCTGCTCGCGCACATCTGCGTGGAGCAGAAATTCCGAGGGCAGCTCAGCATCCAGGCGCCCGCGGGGGGAAAGGGAGTCATGGACGCCTCGAAGAGCGTGGAAACCACGGAGAATTCGCCGCCCGTAGAGCCTGCAGTGGCAGTGTCGGATGGTCAACTGCCCGCATTTGCAAAGGAATTGAAGCGAACGCGCAGGCGGCGCGGATATGCCGCACTGGCCGCTCTTCTGGCCGTGGTGATCGCTGTGCCCGTGGGCGTACACCTCTCCGGCGAGCGGAGTCCGAAGCCGTCTCCTCGGGCCGGGGACGACCGCGCTCGGAAGCGGCCCGTCGATGCTCCCGAAGCCATCCGGCAGGCGCGGCAGACCGGCAAGGACGTCCAGGTCACCGCTCAGCACACCGCCAACTCGACCACTTGGGCCCGGCCGGACGGGCTGCTCCGGACCCGTACCTACAGCGCCACGATCCGGGCGAAAGTCGGCGATGAGTGGAAGCCGATCGACACCACTCTGCAGCGCGTCGAAGGGGGTTACGCGCCCAAGGCGGTCAACGACCCGCTGCTGTTCAGCGCGGGCAGCGCAGGCGGTCCGGCGAAGCGTGCCTCCCGCGCGACCCTTCGCTCCTCCCTGGCGCAAACCTCCGCCGGTGCCTCAGAGGAAGGCACCTGGAGCGAGCTGGTGCGCCTGAACAGCGATGGCCACGAGCTCGTCGTGAGCTGGCCCGGTCCCCTGCCGCAGCCGGTCGTGGACGGGTCCCGCGCGCTGTACGAGAACGTGCGCCCCGGCATCGATCTGCTGCTCACCGCCCGCGACAGCGGATACTCACACATCCTGATCCTGCACACCCGTGAAGCGGCCTCCGACCCGCTGCTCAGCGAGCTGAACTACCGGCTCTCCTCACCGGACCTGAAGTTTCGCCTAGATGCGGACTCCGATGTCGTCAGCGCCATCGACAGCAACGGCGAGGAGGTCGCCTCCGCCCCGACCCCGTACGCCTGGGACTCTGCCGGCGAGATCCGGGCAACCATCGGTGAGCCAGCTCCCAGCCCTGCCCCGGACGTCAGCGACACCGCGATTGGCCTGCCCGGTCTCGCCGGGCCGCAGCCGGGCAGCCACGACAGCGTCCTCAATGCCAGTCTCGACGGGAACAACACCCTCGGTCTGGCCGTGAACAAGAAGCTTCTGACCGAGCCGGAGATGGTGTATCCGGTCTTCATCGACCCGTCCTTCACGGGACACAAGAAGAACTGGACGCTGCTCTACGCCAAGTACCCGAGCTCCAGCTTCTACAACGGTCTGAACTTCAACGACGGCACCAACGACGCCCGTGTCGGCTACGAGTCAGACTCCGGTGGCCTGTCCCGCTCGGTCTTCACCTTCGAGTTCGACAGCAAACTGCACGGCGCCAACGTCAAGTCGGCAACCTTCAGAGCGCTCCAGACCTACTCCTGGGGCTGCGCGGCACGCCAGTACAACCTGCATCTCACCAGCGCCATCTCCAGTGCCAGCACCTGGAACAATCAGCCCTCCTGGGGTTCTGCAATCAACAGCGCAACGACCGGCTACGGGTACAAAGCAACGACGTGCCCGGACAACTGGGTCGCCCTCGACATCAAGCCCGAGGCTCAGCAGGCGGCCACCAGCAAGTGGACCGCGATAACACTGGGTCTGCGAGCCGCCAATGAGAGCAGCGCTGAGTACTGGAAGAAGTTCCTGGCCAACGGCGAGAGCTCCCCGTCTATCGAGGTTGTCTACAACCGGGCGCCGAACGAGCCGACCGGTTCGCTCATGAAGACCTTCCCCGGTGGTACCTGCGACTACACGTCGCCGTACATCTCCATCGGCAAGAGTGACATCACCTTCACCGCCTCCGCCTCGGACGCCGACGGAAACCTCAAGTACCTGCACCTGAAGGTGTGGCGTACAGGCTATGCGAGCACGCCGCTCCATGACGCGGACCATGCCACGAACAGCACTGGCGCGATGACTGCCTTCACCATGCCGTGGGCGAGCTTCACCCACGGGGTCACATACTCCTGGTCGGTGTACTCCAAGGACGCCGAGGGAGCGACTTCCGCATGGGGGCCGCCCTACACGACGGCGATCTGCCAGTTCACCGTCGACCACACCGCGCCGAGCACACCCGAGGTCGAATCCGCCAGCTTCCCGCCGTCGGGCGACGACAGCGATGTCTGGAGCACGGTCACCTTCGGCACCGCAGGGCAGTTCACCTTCAAGCCCAACGGCACGGCAACGGAGGTGAAGGAGTACCAGTACAGCTTCAACACGGCTTTCGACAAGAAGGCTCTGCCCGATCCAGCCAAGGGTGGTGACGCTGTCGTCACGCTCAAGCCTCCGCACGCCGGCCCCTCAGTGCTGTACGTGCGTAGCGCCGACAGCTCCGGGAACATCTCCGGGGTCAGGAAGTACCAGTTCAACGTGAAGCCGGACCCGGACCCGGACGCCGCGGGTGACGTCACTGGTGACGGGGTGCCCGACGTCTACACGATCGACCCCACGGGCAATCTCGCGCTGTACGCCAAAACCCTCGGCACCGACCGCCTCCACTTCTCGATGCCTGCCGCGTACACGACCGCCGACGGGCCGGCCAAGGCGGTGGCCGACGGCTACTGGAGCGGAGCGTTGATCACGCACAACGGCGACTGGCTGCCCGGCGACGGTATTCAGGACCTGGTTGCGCGCATCGACGGCGAGATCTACGTGTATCCCGGAGACGGCTACGGCGGCTTCGACGTCAATGAACGCCGCAAGGTTCTGCTGCCGACGGGTGCGCCTGCGGCCTCCTCGCTCAGCCAGATCCTGTCCGTGGGAGACGTCACCGGTGACGGGCGCCCCGACATGCTGGCGACGGCGGGCAGCGCTCTGTGGGCATTCACGGGGTACACGGGTGTCAGTTTCCAGACCGCCACACAGCTCAGCGGCGATGACTGGACGCTCCGTGACCTCGTGTACGTCGGCCAGGTTGCCGGTGACGCCGCTGCGGATCTCGTCTATCGCACGGACACCACCGGCAGGGTCTTCCTCCGTAAGGGGAAGATCCATTCGAGCGGGACAGGTACGAACCTGTTCTCCTTCGCGGTCCAGACGGCATCCGCCGATGGCATCGACTTCATCTACGGAAGCTCCGGCTGGCATGTCGCCGACATACCCATCGTCATTGGCAGTCCGGATGTCACAGGGGACTCCATCCCCGATGTCTGGGCCCTGCGATCCGACGGCAACGCCGTGATCTACCTGGGGAGCAGCACCGTGGCGCTCAGCACCACCAATATGTTCAACATCATCAACAGCAGCGTCGGCACGACCTGGACCGGCTACACAGCCATCGGATGACCCTCGGCCCGGCACCTCGGTGAGGTGCCGGGCCCTTCGGCTGATACGGCTACTGCTCTCGGGTTCGCTTCCGGCGGACTGCGATCCCGTTCAGATCCAGGTCGACGGGGAAGGGGACAGAGAGCTTCATTCGGTCGTGGAAGATGCCGGTGCTGGTGTAGGCGCCGGTGGCCGGCTCGAGCTCAAAGACGTAGACGACAGCCTTGCCCTCGTTGTCCTCCACCCGCCAGTAGTGCGGGATCTTGGCGCGTGCGTACTTCACCGGCTTGGTCTCGCGGTCGCGGGTCCGGGATTCGGCGGAGACGACCTCAATGGCCAGCACTACGGATTCGGCCGGGAACCGGGTCTGGCGTGCGTCCTCCACGACATCCTCGCGTACGACGATCACGTCGGGCTCGGGCCTGTTCTGCCAGTCGATGTCGATGGTGAACTCCCGGACCACATCCAGGTCCTCGGGGGCCACAGATTGCAACTGCCAGTTGAAGAAGTCGACCGCCCGCAAATGAAAAAGCGTCTGCGGACTCACGAAGATCAGGCTCCCGTCGATCAGCTCCGTGTGCGGAGGCAGGTTCGGAAGCCGGTCGAGGTCGTCGGCAGTCCAGCCACCCACGGGCGGGGTTGGCCAGCTGGGCTCGGGGGCCTCGGGTTCGACGCTCATCAGTGCTCCCATGGGACGGAGTCTCGCGGGTCTGTCCAGCGTATCCGGCGGGAATGCGATCAGGCTCCCGCACACGGGTGAAGGCGTCACGTCGCATTGACGCGCCCTGCGGGTGGGCTAGCGTCGGCGAGCATGGACGACAGCCGGCAGTTGCTGGAATGCGTACACGCGCCCGTCTACTTCGCGCCCGAGACGGGGCCCGCCTACTCCGCCGCCCGGTCCGGGCTCAAGGGCTTCTGGATGGGGTCTCAGGCCGGAGTAGCCGACGATCTGCCACCCTGGGGACGTCAGTCGCCGCCGCCCCCGCCGCCCCCGCCGTCGCCCCCGCCCCCGCCGTCGGACCCGTCCCCGATGCTGATGCTGCTGTTGCTCGACCGCTTGTCCTGCTTGACGGCGCGGTGCACCGCGTACGGGGCCCACTCCTCCCGTACGAGAGCGCGCAGCACGCCGCTCTCCCGCCAGGACCTGTCCGGATGCAGCACCCGGGAAAGACCGATTGCCGTGGTGAAGCCGGCCAGCAGCCGGCCGCGGCGGTCCGGGAAGCCGGCCGCCATCGACCGGGCATAGCGGCCCCGAGCCGGTGACGACCAGTCCTCGGTCGCCGCGGGGTAGCGGTGGTACGGGAAGAGCCCCAGGAAGCGGCGGCTCTCCACGCGCAGCGCACCGCGCCCCACCAAGTGGTGCAGGCACAGCTCTTCGACCTGACGTCCGGTGCGCCTGACCCAGCGCCGGGCGTGGACGCCGTCGCCGAACCGGCTGCCGCGCGGGGCCGGGAGGCTTGCCAGGATCTGCGCCGACAACCGGTCCCGCGGCGGCAGCGGATTGATCACCGTCACCCGGCCGCGCGCCTCGGCGACCCTGCCCTGGAGTTCCAGTTCGGCGAGGGCGGCGCCCGCCAGTCCGTACTGGAGGTAGCTCCTGCTGCAGTGCCGACGGCCCGTCGCCGGGTCGAGGGCAAGCAGCAACAGCTCCTCGGGCAGGGTCGGTTCGCCCATCAGCCGGTGCTCGGGACGATCCGGCCCGTCACTTCGCCGAGGCCCACCCGGGTGCCGTCCGGGCCGGGCGCCCACGCGGTCATCGTCACCACGTCGCCGTCCTCCAGGAAGGTCCGCTTGCCCTCGGGGAGTTCGAGGACGTCCCGGCCGTTCCAGGTGAGTTCGAGGAGCGAGCCGCGCATATGGACCTCGGGGCCGCTGACCGTGCCGGAGCCGAAGAGGTCGCCCGTACGCAGGGACGCGCCGTTGACCGTCATATGGGCCAGCTGCTGGGCGGCCGTCCAGTACATCGTGGCGAACGGCGGCTCGGAGATCACATGGCCGTTGATCGCCACCGTGATGCGCACATCGAAGCCGCCCGGCTCCTCCTCGCCCGAATCGTCGAGGTAGGGCAGCAGATCGAAGTCGCGGGCGGGCGGGGCCGTCCGTGCCGTGTCCAGGGCCTCCAGGGGGGTCACCCAGGCGGAGACGGACGTCGCGAAGGACTTGCCGAGGAACGGGCCGAGCGGGACGTACTCCCAGGCCTGGATGTCGCGCGCCGACCAGTCGTTGAGCAGCGAGAGGCCGAAGACATGCTCGCGGAAGTCACTCAGCGGCACCGGAGTGCCCAGCTCGGAGGGGGTGCCGACGAGGAAGCCGACCTCCGCCTCGATGTCGAGCTTGACCGAGGGGCCGAAGACGGGGGCGGCGTCCGCGGGCGTCTTGCGCTGGCCGCGGGGGCGCACCACATCCGTGCCGGAGACGACGACCGTGCCGGACCGGCCGTGGTAACCGATGGGCAGGTGCTTCCAGTTGGGGGTCAGTGCGTCCCCGTCCGGCCGGAAGATCTTGCCGACGTTGGTGGCGTGGTGCTCGCTCGCGTAGAAATCGACATAGTCGGCGACCTCGTACGGGAGGTGCAGCGTGACCGAGTCGAGCGGGTGCAGCAGCGGCTCTATGTCCGGGCGGTGGGCGGGCACCGTGACCCAGGCGGTGAGTGCGCGGCGCACATCGCGCCAGGCGGTGCGGCCCGCGGCGAGCAGCGGATTGAGGCTCGGCTGTGCCAGCAGCGCGGCATAGGGGGAGCCGAGGGTGTGGGCCGCGGCCCCGGCGTCGAGCACATGGCTGCCGATGCGGACGCCGAGCCGCCGGCGGCCGGGCTCGTCGGCCGTGCTGAAAACGCCGTACGGCAGGTTGTGCGGGCCGAAGGGATCGCCCTCGGCCAGATCGAGCGGGCTCTGCTCGGGCATCGGTGCTTGCCTCGCTTTCCACGGGTGTGGGTCCCACGTTACGTGGATGTTGCTCTGCTGCGGCAGGCCACCCTGCCGACGCTCTCACCCGGTCAAACGGGGGATCCGCCGCTCCCAGGTGCGGTGGAAGACGATCTCGTGGCCGTCGCGGCAGACCACCTCGTCGAAGGTGATGAAGTCGGCGGCGTCGCAGCCGACTTCGGAGCGGGTCTCGATTCTGACGTCCCAGGCCAGCTCCGGCCGGTGCAGCCGGATCGTCCAGGTGCAGCGGGTGTGTGCGGAGTGCGGGTCGCGCTCGCGGATCGTGTAGGTCTCCAGCGGGTCCGCCGTGTATTCGAGGCCGTCCGGATGAACGAGCGTGGCGCCGTGGCGCGGGTCGATCTCGACGCGCCATTCGCCCTTGGCGACGTCCCGGGTCACCAGCCGCCCGGGCCGCGGCTCGTCGAGCGTCACGGGCGAGCTGACGCCGAGCGGCGCGGACTGTTCCGGCTCCTCGAAGACAATCTTGTACTCGGCGCCCGCACCGGGATCGCGTACGGGCAGCTCCAGACGAGAGCCCGCCGGGTCGAGGGTGAAGCCGGCGGAACCGCTGTGGGGCCAGATCCATGGCCAGTACGCGGAGGAGACGGCGAGCCGGATGCGGTGGCCCACAGGGAAGGCGTGGCCGATGCCGTTCAGCTCGAAAGCCACGTCCTCACTCGTGCCGGGAGGCCAGGCGCGTGCGCGTTCGCGGCCGTGGCGGGCGGACAGGCTCAGCGCACCGCGGGTGACCAGGGTGGCGGAGCCGTCGGGGGAGACGTCGCAGAGGCGGGCGATCACCTGGCCGTAGGGAACGTCCGGGCGCAGCCGCAGGGTGACCCGGGGGCGGCCCAGGATCTCGACCGGCTCGTCGGTGACCGGGAAGTCGAAACAGGCCGAGCGGGCGTCCTCGTCACGCTGGTCGGGCGGCAGATCGGCGTCGTTGCCGCTGGGAAGGAAGCGTCCGGCGTCCAGGCCGGTGTACTGGGGGGAGTCGACGACGACCGGCTCGCCCGTCAGTGTGTACGGGACGGAGGCGATGTGCGGCGAGGGCCAGGCGGGATCGCCGACCCAGCGGCCGGGCAGCTCGCAGTAGACCGTCGCGGGCCGATGGGACTCGCTGATCCAGGAGCGCAGCAGGGGCTCGGCCATGACCCCGGTGGCCCTGCCTTTCAGCCAGTGGTCCCACCAGCGCAGCGTCTCCTGAAGGAAGCCGATGGCGGGTCCCGGCGGGCGGCCGCGGTCGGGGTACTCGTGCGGCCAGGGGCCGATCAGGCCCCGTACCCGGTCGGGCGGCAACTGCTCGACCAGGCGCAGCACGGTGTCCCGGTAGGGATCGTGCCAGCCGCCGACCGCCAGGACTGCCGCTTCGACGGCCGTGTAGTTCTCGCGGACGCTGCTCTGCTTCCAGTAGTCGTCGCGCATCTGATGGGACAGCCAGGTGTGGATGAAGGGGTTAAGGGCCTCCAGCCGGTTCAGCCACTGCTCGCGCCAGGCATCGCCGACGTGGAGCGGGTCGGGCGGCCGGGCGGTGAAGGCGAGGAGGGTAGCGGCCCAGGCGGGCATCCCGCCGGCGAGGACCGAACCGCCCATGTAGTGCGCGTCGTTGTCGTAGCGATCGTCCGTGGAGCAGACGGTGACGACCGCCTTGAGCGGCTCGGGTGCGAGGGCGGCGATCCGCAGGGCGTCGGTGCCGCCCCAGGAGATGCCGAACATGCCGACGCGGCCCGTGCACCAGGGCTGCCCGGCCAGCCAGTTGATCACCTCGACCCCGTCGGCGGCCTCGGTCGCGTCGTAGGCGTCGCCGGGCAGGCCCTCGCTGTTGCCGTGTCCGCGCACATCGACCCGTACGGAGGCGTAGCCGTGGCCCGCGTACCAGGGGTGGCGCTGGTAGTCGCGCGGCGCGGTCCAGTCGGTCAGCCGGAAGGGCACATACTCGAGCAGGGCGGGGACGGGTTCGCCGGTCAGCGGCCGCCAGAGGCGCGCGTACAGTCGCGTGCCGTCCTTGAGGGCGATTCGGACGTCCTCGTGGGCGGTCTCGTACGGGAAATCGGTGCGGATGCGCATGGCAGGAGCTTCCTGGCAAATGGGTCACTCGATGTCGTACCAGCTGATCACGAACATACCGGTGGTGGCGGGAAGGCGCCCATGGTGATCGAAAGGCGACCGGATACGCTGACTTGAGTGCATCCAGCGACACATCGACAATCCGTGTGACCGTCAGCAGACAGGAGATCCCCTCGTGACCGTCGTCGGGCCGTTCGGGCTGAGCGTGCGGGACCAGGCTCTTGAGGCCGATGTCCAGACCGGATTGGCGGCTGTCGAGGCGGGTCTGCTCGATGCCACCAAGAGCGAGGTGCCCTTCATCACGGAGGCCGCACAGCATCTCGTACGCGCGGGAGGCAAGCGCTTCCGGCCGCTGCTGGTGATGCTGGCGGCCCAGTTCGGTGATCCGTACGCGCCGGGTGTCGTGCCCTCGGCCGTGGTCGTCGAGCTCACCCATCTCGCGACGCTGTACCACGACGACGTGATGGACGAGGCCGATGTGCGGCGCGGCGTGGACAGCGCCAACGCCCGCTGGGGCAACTCCGTGGCCGTGCTGACCGGCGACTTCCTGTTCGCGAGGGCGTCGCACATACTGGCCGACCTGGGCCCCGAGGCCGTACGCATCCAGGCCGAGGCCTTCGAGCGGCTGGTCACCGGCCAGATTCTGGAGACGGCGGGGCCGCGCGACGGCCGCGACCCGGTCGAGCACTACCTCGATGTCATCGGTGGCAAGACGGGCTCGTTGATCGCGGTCTCCGGCCGGTTCGGCGCGATGATGTCCGGCGCCGACGAGGGTGTCGTGGACATCCTCACCCAGTACGGAGAGCGGCTCGGCGTGGCCTTCCAGCTCGCCGACGACGTACTCGACATCGCGAGCGACTCGCACGAGTCGGGCAAGACGCCCGGCACGGATCTGCGCGAGGGCATCCCGACACTCCCGGTGCTGCGTCTGCGCGCGGAGGCGGAGGCGCACGGCCGGCCCGAGGATCTGGAGCTCGTCGCCCTGCTGGACAGTGATCTGACGGACGACGCCCGGCACGGCGAGGCGCTGCGGCGGCTGCGTGTCCACCCCGCGCTGGAGCAGGCCAGGCGTGACACCGTGCGGTACGCGGAGGAGGCGCGGGCGATGCTCGCCCCGCTGCCCGAGTGCTATGCGAAGGCAGCCCTGGAGGAGCTCTGCGACGCGGTGGTCCACCGCGCGGGCTGACGCCGATGACTGTCAGCCCGCGGACTGACAAACCCATTACCACGGCACCGCGATCTGCTTCGGGATCAACCCGAGGTGTGTGGTACGGGTCACATTCTTGGGTTGAGTCCAATCTCGGATCCACTCCGTACTGATGCCCGGAAGTCGACGCACGGGGCGTTGGCATTACGCCAACCTGCACACCGCAGCGTTCCCGGGAACATCGCCGAGCTGGACCTGAAGGCGACCCAGTCGGGCAAGAAGCGGGGCCTGTTGGCGAACACCCAGGAGACGTTCCGGCTGAACACCGTGGGCGGCGTCGCCCCGGCCGGCGGCTGCGAGCAGGGAGCCGTCGTCGGCGTCCCCTACGGGGCCGATTACGTCTTCATCCAGAACCAACCCCTCCTCAACTGGGCATGCGGCGCTTCCCCTACTGGTTGGGGGAGGCGCCGCGTCCTACTGTCATCCCATAGCAGTACGCCAAGTTGCTCCCGCGGACTGACGCTTCTGTTCGCCCGATTTGGTCAGATGGAGTCAGTTGAACAGCGCCACCCTGACCAACCACGGAGGTAGGGCACACCATGGCACCGAACGACAGCGCACAGACCACCGAAGAGGCCGAGGACCTCGCAGCGGGCCGCGGCAGGGCGGCGCGCTACTTCGTCCCGGTCGCGGTGGCCGGGGTGGCGGCGGCGACCATCGGGCTCGTCCCGGCGCTCGCTGCCTCCGGTGACCCCGATCTGCCGAAGATCACCGCGCAGGAACTCATCGAGAAGATGGCCGCTTCGGACACCCAGCAGCTGTCCGGCACCGTGAAGATCAACACGGACCTCGGCCTCCCGCTGGGCGGCCTCGCCGGGCTGGGCGGCGGCTCCTTCAGCCCCAAGGGCCAGGGCGGCGGCTCGTCCGCCGCTCCCGAGAGCAAGCTGATGGAACTGGCGTCCGGCTCGCACACCCTGCGCGTCGCGGCCGACGGCCCGGACAAGGCGAAGGTCTCCATCCTGGAGGACGCCGCCGAGTACAGCCTGATCCACAACGGCGGCGAGGTCTGGGCGTACGACAGTGCCTCGAACGAGGCCTTCCACGCCAAGGACGACGGCTCCGGTCACAAGGGCAAGAAGCACGAGGCCCTGCCGAAGGACCTCCCGACCACGCCGAAGCAGTTCGCCGACGAGGCGCTGAAGGCCGCGGACGACACCACGTCGGTCACTGTCGGGGGTACGGCACGGGTGGCAGGCCGCGATGCGTACCAGCTGGTCATCAAGCCCAAGCAGAGCGGTTCGACGATCGGCTCGATCAAGATCGCGGTGGACGCGGAGAAGGGCGTGCCGCTGAAGTTCACGCTCACGCCGACCAGCGGCGGCAAGGCCGTGGTCGACGCGGGCTTCACCAAGGTCGACTTCTCCAAGCCGGCCGCCTCCACCTTCGACTTCACCCCGCCCAAGGGGGCGAAGGTCACCGAGGCCGACGAGCTGGAGAAGGGCAAGGGCGCCGGGAACCACGAGGAGTTCAAGGGTCCGAAGGACTTCAAGGGCCCCAAGGAGTTCAAGGGTCACGAGGGCGTCGAGGGCGCCGAGGACTTCAAGGGCCTGAACGTCATCGGTGAGGGCTGGACCTCCATCGCGAAGATCGAGACGCCCGGCGGCAAGGCCTCCGGCGCGCCGAAGGACGGCGATGTGCCGCCGGAGGCGAGCAAGCTCCTTGACGCGCTCGGCGACAAGGTCGAGGGGAAGTTCGGCTCGGGCACGGTCTTCAAGACCCGCCTGGTCAACGCCCTGATGACGGACGACGGCACGTTCTATGTCGGCGCCGTGACCAAGGACGCGCTCGTGAAGGCCGCCAACGAGGGCAAGTAGCGCCAGCAGCACCACATCGGGTAGCACGACACGCGTTGACCGTCCGCCCCGCCGTACGCTCCATACGGCGGGGCGGACCGCTGACCGAGTGAACGGGGGGACCGGAATGACAGCCGTCATCGAGACGCGCGGGCTCACCAAGCGGTACCGGGGCGGACAGTTGGCCGTCGACGGACTGGATCTGAGCGTGCCCGACGGCAGCGTCTTCGGGTTCCTCGGCCCCAACGGCTCCGGCAAGACCACCACCATCCGGATGCTGATGGGGCTCATCGAACCGACCGCGGGCAGTGCCACGGTCCTCGGCAGACCCATGCCCCGCGCGGTGCGCACCGTACTGCCGCAGGTGGGCGCGCTGATCGAAGGGCCCGCGCTGTACGGGTTCCTGAGTGGCCGGGACAATCTGCTGCGCTACGACTCCGCCGACCCCAGCGCCGATCCGCGCACCCGGCGCACCCGCGTCGGCGCGGCGCTTGACCGGGTCGGGCTCACCTCGGCCGCGGGCAAGAAGGCCAAGGCGTACTCCCTCGGCATGAAGCAGCGGCTGGGACTCGCGGCCGCGCTGCTGCAACCGCGGAAACTGCTGGTGCTCGACGAGCCGACCAACGGTCTGGATCCGCAGGGCATGCGGGAGATCCGTTCGCTGGTACGGCAGTTGGCGGCCGACGGGACCACGGTCTTTCTCTCCTCGCATCTCCTCGACGAGATCGAACAGGTCTGTACGCATGCGGCGGTGATGGCCCAGGGGCGGCTGATCATCCAGGGTCCGGTCGCCGATCTCGCGGCCGGCGCGCGCGGGCGGCTGGTGGTCACCACCCCCGACCCGGCCGATGCCGCGCGCATTCTCAAGGAGCAGGGGGTGACCGATCTGGCCGTCACCGAGGAGAAGGTGAGTGGCGAGCCGCCGGTGAAGGACCTCGCGGAGCTCAACGCGGCGCTGGTCCAGGCGGGCGTACGGGTACGGGGCTTCGGGATCGAGCGGGCCTCGCTCGAGGACGCCTTCGTCGCGCTGACCGGGGAGGGTTTCGATGTCGCAGGCTGACACGCTCGCAGGGGCCGCACGGGAAAGGACGAGCAGCCCGGTGTGGACGCTCGGCCTCTTCCGCTCCGAGCTGACCACCACACTGCGGCGCTGGCGCACGCTCGCCCTGCTGGGTGTGCTGGCCGGCGTTCCCGTACTGATCGGCATCGCCGTCAAGATCGAGACGAGCGACGGAGGGCAGGCCGGCGGCGGCAGTGGTGAGGGGCCCGCGTTCATCGGGCAGATCACCAACAACGGCCTGTTCCTGGTCTTCGCCGCGCTCGCAGCGACCCTGCCCGTCTTCCTCCCGATGGCGATCGGCGTCGTCGCGGGCGATGCGATCGCGGGCGAGGCGAACGCCGGAACACTGCGCTATCTGCTGGTCGCCCCGGCGGGCCGGACCCGGCTGCTGCTCGCCAAGTACGCCACGGCCTGCGCCTTCTGCCTTGTCGCGACTCTGGTCGTGGCGGCATCCGCGTTCGCCGTCGGGGCGCTGCTCTTTCCGCTCGGCGATGTCACGACGATCTCCGGCACCCGGATCTCGTTCGGAAACGGGCTGCTGCGGGCCGGGCTGATCGTCGTCGTCGTTGCGGCGTCGCTGGCCGGGATCGCGGCACTCGGCCTGTTCGTCTCGACCCTGACGGGCAGCGGCATCGCGGCGATGGCGACGACGGTCGGACTGCTGATCACGGTGCAGATCCTGGACGCGATCCCGCAGTTGCACGGAATCCACCCGTATCTCTTCCCGCACTACTGGCTGTCGTTCGCCGACCTGCTGCGAGAGCCGGTGTACTGGGACGAGGTGGTCAAGAACCTCGAGCTGCAGGGCCTCTACGCGGCGGTCTTCGGATCGGCGGCATGGGCGCGCTTCACGACGAAGGACGTCACGGCCTGAAGGCGTCAGCGCGTGAAGAACTCCTTGGCGCGGGCGGTCGCGTCCGCGTCGTTCTCCACCTGGCCCGGCCGGGTGCCGTTGCCGAGCAGGACGCCGCCGAAGCGCATGCCCATGAAGTCGGCGGTGTTGCGCAGGGTGCCGATCAGCGGCTCGGCCTTGTCGGCAGTGCTCGCGTACGAGGTGACGCCCCACAGCGTCCGCCCGGCCATCCGCGCCCTGAAGTCCGTGCCCGGCACCCGCAGCCAGCCCGACCAGTGGTCCAGATAGCGCTTGACCGAGGTCGAGACGCTGTACCAGTACAGCGGGGACGCGATGACGAGGTCGGTCGCCTCCAGCGTGGCGTCCAGCAGCGTCGCGGCATGCCCCTCGGGTGCGGGGTAGCTGCCGTCGCCCTCGTGGCGCAGGTCCTCGAACTCCGCGAGGGGGAACTCGGACAGCCGCAGCCAGCGCTGCTCGGCCCAGGCCGGGAGCTGTTCGGCGGCCAGGCGGGCCAGCGTCTCGGTGTTGCCGCCGGTGCGGCTGCTGCCCAGCAGGAACAGGAACGTCCGGGTCATGGGCCTTTCCCCTTGCGCGTACTCCGAAGATGACTGCATGCGTGCGCAAGTATATGCACACGCATGCAGTCGGTGGGGGGTGGCGGTCGTGGGACCTCCCGGAAGCTCGGGGACGGAGTCGGGGACCTCTCAGTGGCTCAGAAGGTGAGCCTGAAGCTGTTGATGTAGCCGGTGTCGTAGGCGGCCTTGTCCTGGACGCGGAGCTTCCAGGTGCCGTTGGCGACCTCGGAGGAGGCGTTGACGGTGTAGGTCTCCTGGACGTTGTCGGCGGAGTCGGAGCCGCTGAACGACTTGAGGTTGTAGACCGATCCGTCCGGTGCGACCAGGTCGACCACGAGGTCGCCGCGCCAGGTGTGGATGATGTCCACGCCGACCTTGAGGGTGCTGGAGGCGTTGCCGGTGCGGCCGGTGACGGTGACCGGCGAGGTCACCGCGGCGCCGTTGTCGGGGATGGCCACGTCAGTCGTGGACTCGTACACATCACCCGGCGTGGTCGTCCCGGCGGACAGCGTCCAGATCGCGTGCGCGATCGCGTCGCCGTTGCGGTCCAGCGCGGTGTCGTTGATGTTCGCGCTGGTGTCGCACGAGGAGTGGTAGCAGCGGTCGAAGGCCTGACCGGCCGTGCCGCCCCACTTCTGTGCCTGGGCCGCCGTCTTGGTGTAGTCGGCGCCGGTGAACAGGCCTCCGACCGGGACGCCCGCGTTCTTGAACGGCGCGTGGTCGGAACGGCCGTCGCCCTCGGTCTCGATCTCCGTGGGGACGCTCAGACCGGCGAAGTAGTCCTTGAAGGTCTTCTCGATCGCCGGGTCGTCGTCGTAGACGAAGTAGCCCGGGTTCGGGGAGCCGATCATGTCGAAGTTGAGATAGCCCGAGATCTTCGAACGCTCCGCGGAGGGAAGGTTGTTGACGTAGTACTTCGACCCGACCAGGCCCAGCTCTTCGGCGCCCCACCAGCCGAAGCGCAGATGCTTCTGAGGTGTGAACTGGGCGCGGGAGACCGCGAGCGCGGTCTCAAGGACGGCCGCCGAGCCGGAGCCGTTGTCGTTGATGCCTGGCCCGGCCGATACGGAGTCGAGGTGGGAGCCCGCCATCAGCACCTGATTGGGATCGCCGCCGGGCCAGTCGGCTATCAGGTTGTAGCCGGTGGCGCCGCTGGAGGTGAACTGCTGGAGGGATGTGGTGAATCCGGCCGCGTCCAGCTTCGCCTTCACGTAGTCGATCGACGCCTTGTAGCCGGTACGGCCGTGGGCACGGTTGCCGCCGTTGGCGGTGGCGATCGACTGGAGCTGGGTGAGGTGCGCCTTGACGTTGGCGAGGGGTATGTCGGGGGCGGCGAGCACGGGCGCCGGGGCCGCGGTCGCCGCGGGCGCGGCGGATGCGAGCAGTCCGGCGAGGGCGAGCGCGGCGGCCGCGGCCGCGCGTCCGGGCAGGGACCGTCTGGGTATGGACAGTGGCATGTGTGGGGGCTCCGAATTCCGAACGGGGACAGGACGGAACGTGCGAGACGCCCCGGGATGGCGGGTCCCAGGGCGCTGGAGCTGTTGGTACATGGAGCTGTTGGTGCGCAGTACGTGCTGAGAGTTCAGCGAGAGTTTGACTGACCGTCAAGGGCGAAAACCGGTCAGCGGTGTTCGCATGCCGGACAACGCGGGGGGTGGAGCGGTGTTGAAGCAGGTCGATGCAGGTTACGGAACGGCCAATTCCGGGGCGCGGTTCAAGGACGGGGCCGCAGGCCGGGAGCGGAAGGCGCCGCCGAGCCGCAAGCTGACGGAATGAACCTGGATCCGTTCGTCATCCTGACGACCCTGGGCGGACTGGCTCTGCGCACCGGAGTGATGACCGCCTTCATCACCGTGGGCGTGATGGGCCTGCTCGTCGGCCTGATCGCGCTGGCAACACGGCGTGCCCGGGGCCGGTGGACGGATGCCGAGGTGGAGTGCGCGGGGCTGGAGTCCTTCACCTGGAACGACCCGGAGTAGTCGGCCGCCCCGCACCGCACCCCCTACTCCACGCAGAACTCGTTGCCCTCCGGGTCGGCCATCGTCGTCCACACGCCCTCCGGCTGGTCCGCGTGGTAGAGGACGCGCGCCCCCAGGCCCTCCAGCCGTGCCACCTCCGCCTCGCGCTGCTCCGCGCCGACGTGCAGGTCGAGATGCAGCCGGTTCTTGGTCGTCTTCGCCTCCGGGACGCGCTGGAAGAGCAGCCTGCGTCCGCGTCCCATCCCGGTGTCCTTGTCGAAGGGATCGTCCGGATGCCGGATGGCGACGTAGTCGCGAAAGGCATCCCGGCCGTGCGACCGGACCGTCGATCCCTCCGGCAACTGCCCGTATCCGCGCAGCCGCTCGATGAGTGCGCTGTTGTCCTCGACCTCGTAGCCGAGGGCCGCGGCCCAGAAGTCGGCCTGGGCGTGCGGGTCGGACGTATCGACGACCAGTTTCCAGTGCAGGGTCATGCTAACCACTTATAGTGGTTACGTGAGCGAAGCTGCAAGAGGACTGACCCTGCGTAAGCCGGACGGGCGTTCCTTTCGTTTCGACCCCGGCGCGCTCTGCCTTGAACTGCTGACGACCGGCGGCCCCGGCGACTTCGCGTACTTCGAGGTGCTGCACGAGCCCGCCGACCTGGTCCGCTGGGCGGACGAGAGCCGGCTGCCGGACGGTCTTGAGCCGATCGTCGCGCCGGACGAGGTGTGGGCCGCGCGGGCACTGCGGGACGCCCTGTGGCGGCTGACCTCGGCCCGGGCGCAGGGCCGCGCCCTGAACCCCGCCGATCTGGCCGTGGTCAACGAGGCCGCGGCGCAGATCCCGCTCGCGCCCCGGATCACAGGCCGGGGCGGCCGCGACTGGGCGCCCGGGGCCACCGGCACCCAGCTGCTGTCGGTCGTGGCGCGCGATGCGGTGGACCTCCTCACCGGTCCGTACGCACACCGCATCCGCGAATGCGGCTCGCACGACTGCCGGTTGCTCTTCGTCGACACCTCCCGCCCGGGCCGACGGCGCTGGTGCGCCATGGAACGGTGCGGCAACCGCAGCAAGGTCCGGGCCCACCGCGTCCGCCACGAAGGAGGCCGAACCATGCCAGAAGGACTGACGAAGGACGCCGGCTGGGAGATCGGCGTCTCCAGGACCCTGCCCCTTCCGGTGGCCGCCGTATGGGAGTTCGTCGCGAGCCAGGAAGGTGTCGCCCTCTGGCTCGGCGATGGTGTCCGGCTGCCCACCGAGAAGGGCGAGTCGTACGAGACGGGGGACGGGATCGCCGGTGAGGTGCGCAGTTACCGGCCCGGTGACCGTGTCCGGCTCACCTACGGCACGAGCACCCTCCAGATCGCAGTCTCGGCGTCAGGGGAGGGCCGGACCGTGCTCCGCATCCACCAGGAGCGGCTCGCGAACGCGGAGGAGCGCGTGCGTCAGCGGGCGCACTGGAAGGCCGTGATGGGCGAGATCACCGACGCCCTGGGCGTGGCCTGAGGGTCAGGCCGTCGGTTCCGCCTGCGGCTGCGAAGACTGGGGTGCCGGAGACTGCGGTGCCGGTGACTGGGGTTCCGGGACCTGCGCCGCCCGGGACCGGGCCGTCGCCGCGGCGAGCCGCAGCGCCTCCGCCTTCGTACGCCGTGCCGTCCGCAGCGCGTCCCAGGTCAGGCACGTCAGCGCCAGCCACACCAGCGCGAAGCCCGCCCACCGCTCGGCCGGCATCGCCTCGTGGAAGTACAGGATCCCGAGCAGGAACTGGAAGACCGGCGCCAGATATTGCAGGAGCCCCAAGGTGGAGAGCGGCACGCGGATCGCCGCCGCGCCGAAGCAGACCAGCGGCGCCGCCGTCACGACGCCCGTCGCGGCGAGCAGCGCCGCATGACCCACGCCGTGCGACCCGAACGAGGCCGAGCCGTCGGCGCCCAGCCAGAGCAGAAAGCCGAGGGCAGGGAAGAACTGGATCGCGGTCTCGGCCGCGAGCGATTCCAGACCGCCGATGTTGACCTTCTTCTTGACCAGGCCGTACGTGGCGAAGGAGAAGGCCAGCGTCAGGGAGATCCAGGGCGGCCGCCCGTAGCCGATGGCCAGCACGAGCACCGCCGCGAAGCCTGTTCCTACCGCCAGCCACTGCGCAGGACGCAGCCGCTCCTTGAGCAGCAGGACGCCCATCGCGATGGTGACCAGCGGGTTGATGAAGTAGCCGAGTGAGGCCTCGACGACATGGCCGGAGTTCACGGCCCAGATGTAGATGCCCCAGTTGACGGTGATCACCGACGCGGCGACCGTGATGAGCGCCAGCTTGCGGGGGTTGCGTATCAGCTCGCGTATCCAGCCCCACCGTCTCAGGGCCACGAGGGCGATGCCGACGACGGCCAGCGACCAGACCATCCGGTGGGCGAGGATCTCCATCGCTCCGGCCGGTTTGAGCAGTGGCCAGAAGAGCGGGACCAGGCCCCACATTCCGTAGGCCCCGATCCCGTACAGCAGTCCTGCCCGCTGTTCACCGTCCGGCTTCACTGGCCCCTCCCGTCCCGCGCGCGATATCTCGTCGAAGGTACGCTGCGCAAGGCCGGATTGTCATGTCCGTATTGCCATACGGTCATGACGGATCATGGGGGGTCACGACGCGGTCAGTGCCGCCGCGACCGAGTCGGCGAGCAAGGTCGTGGGGCGCCCGGCCAGCCGCGCCAGGTCGCCCGACGTGCCCTCCAGCAGTCCCCGCCCGACCGCCGCGTCGACGTCGACGAAGATCTCGGCGAGAGGCGCGGGCAGCCCGGCGCCCGTCAGGATCTCCAGGTGCGCGTCGGCGGGGATGTTGTTGTACGTGATCGTCCGGCCCGTCTGCCGGGAGAGTTCGGCGGCGTACTCCGCGAAGGACCAGGCGACGTCGCCGCTCAGTTCGTACGCCGCGCCCAGGTGGCCCTCGCCGGTCAGCGCGGCGGCCGCGGCCGCCGCGTAGTCGGCGCGCGAGGCGGAGGCGATCCGGCCCTCGCCGGCGCTGGCGACGACGGCGCCGTGCTCGAGTACGGGGGCCAGGTGCTCGGTGTAGTTCTCGGTGTACCAGCCGTTGCGCAGGAAGGTGTACGGCAGGCCGGAGTCCAGGATCGCCTGCTCGGTGACCTGGTGCTCGGTGGCCAGCCGGAAGTCGGCCGCGGGCCCGCCGAGCACGCTCGTGTACGCGAGCTGAGCGACGCCCGCCGCCTTCGCCGCTTCGATGACGGCGGTGTGCTGCGGCACCCTTCGGCCGATCTCGCTGCCGGATATCAGCAGTACGCGGTCACCGGTCCGGAAGGCCCCGGTCAGCGTCTCGGGCTCGCTGTAGTCGGCGATCCGCAGCTCGATGCCGCGCGCCGCGAGATCCGCGGCCTTCTCCCGGTTGCGGACGACGACGGCGAGCTGCTCCGCGGAGACCGTGGCGAGCAGCTCGTCGATGACGAGACGGCCAAGGGCTCCGCTGGCTCCGCAGACGACGATGCTCATGGGTGATTTCTCCTTGTTCGGCCTGTTCAGCCTGTTCGGCTTGTTCGGCGCGGTTCCAGAGCTCACCCTAGGGTGGACACTAACTAGAGGAAAGTACCCACTTTGAAGTAAGGTACTGGCATGGCCGTAAGGAGAGACCCCGACGTCAATCACGCGATGTGCCCCTCGCGTCTGATCCTCGAACACGTCACCAGCCGCTGGGGCGTGCTCGTTCTCGCCGCTCTGCTGGAGCGCTCGTACCGCTTCAGCGAGCTGCGCCGTGAGGTCGGCGGCGTCAGCGAGAAGATGCTCGCGCAGACCCTCCAGACCCTGGAGCGCGACGGCTTTGTGCACCGCGACGCCAAGCCGGTGATCCCGCCGCGCGTCGACTATTCGCTGACCGGGCTCGGCAAGGAGGCCGCCGAGCAGGTGTGGGGTCTGGCCCGCTGGACGGAGAAGCGGACCGACGAGGTCCTTGCGGCGCGTACCGCGTACGACGAGGCCCGGACCTCCTGACGGGAGATCCGGGCCTCGGGTGGCTTGTCGGCGATCGTCAGCCGACGACGGTCCAGGTGTCGTTGCCGGCGAGGAGGGCGGCGAGGTCGCCCTTGCCGTTCTGTTCGATGGCGGTGTCGAGCTGGTCGGACATCTGGATGTCGTAGACGGGCCGCTCGACGCTGCGCAGGACGCCGATGGGGGTGTGGTGCAGGGTGTCGGGGTCGGCGAGGCGGGAGAGTGCGAAGGCGGTGGTGGGGCTGGGGTTGTGTGCGTCGTGGACGAGGATGTGCGACTCGTTGTCGGCGGTGATGCGGACGGCCTTGAGGTCCCCGGTGCCCGGGTCGCGGATGACGCCCTTGTCGTTCTGGGTGCCGAAGCGGATCGGCTGTCCGTGTTCGAGGCGGATAACGGCCTCTTCGGCCTGCTGTTTGTCCTTGAGGGCCTCGAAGGCGCCGTCGTTGAAGATGTTGCAGTTCTGGTAGATCTCGATCAGAGCGGTGCCCTGGTGGTCGGCGGCCTGGCGCAGTACGTCGGTGAGGTGTTTGCGGTCGGAGTCGATGGTGCGGGCGACGAAGGATGCCTCGGCGCCGAGTGCCAGGGAGACGGGGTTGAACGGGGCGTCGAGGGAGCCCATCGGGGTCGACTTGGTGATCTTGCCGACTTCGGAGGTGGGGGAGTACTGGCCCTTGGTGAGGCCGTAGATCCGGTTGTTGAACAGCAGGATCTTCAGGTTCACGTTGCGGCGCAGGGCGTGGATGAGGTGGTTGCCGCCGATGGACAGGGCGTCGCCGTCGCCGGTGACGACCCAGACCGACAGGTCGCGGCGGGAGGAGGCAAGGCCGGTCGCGATGGCAGGGGCGCGGCCGTGGATGGAGTGCATCCCGTAGGTGTTCATGTAGTACGGGAAGCGGGAGGAGCAGCCGATCCCGGAGACGAAGACGATGTTCTCCTTCGCCAGCCCCAGTTCGGGCATGAAGCCCTGCACGGCGGCGAGGATCGCGTAGTCACCGCAGCCGGGACACCATCGGACCTCCTGGTCGGACTTGAAGTCCTTCATGGACTGCTTGGCCTCGGCCTTGGGCACCAGCGAGAGCGCCTCAGTCATTGATGGCCTCCTTGAGAGCCGCGGCCAGCTGCTCGGCCTTGAACGGCATGCCATTGACCTGGTTGTAGCTGTGCGCGTCGACCAGATATCTCGCCCGGATCAGGGTGGCGAGCTGGCCGAGGTTCATCTCCGGCACCACTACCTTCTTGTAACGCCCCAGAACCTCTCCGAGATTCCTTGGGAAGGGGTTGAGGTGGCGGAGGTGGGCCTGGGCGATGGGCAGTCCGGCGGCGCGCAGGCGGCGGACGGCGGCGGTGATCGGGCCGTAGGTGGAGCCCCAGCCGAGGACCAGGGTGCGGGCCGAGTCGGGGTCGTCGACGTCCAGGTCCGGGATCTCGATGCCGTCGATCTTGGCCTGGCGGATGCGGACCATGAAGTCGTGGTTGGCCGGGTCGTAGGAGATGTTGCCGGTGCCGTCCTGTTTCTCGATCCCGCCGATCCGGTGCTCCAGCCCAGGGGTGCCGGGCACCGCCCACGGCCGGGCCAGCGTCTTCGGGTCGCGCTTGTAGGGCCAGAAGACCTCACTGCCGTCGGGCAGGGTGTGGTTGGGGCCGGTGGCGAACTGCACCCGCAGATCGGGCAGCTCGTCCACGTCGGGGATCCGCCACGGCTCGGAGCCGTTGGCCAGATAGCCGTCCGACAGCAGCATCACCGGGGTGCGGTAGGCCAGCGCGATCCGGGCCGCCTCCAGGGCGGCGTCGAAACAGTCAGCCGGGGTCCGCGGCGCCACGATCGGCACCGGCGCCTCACCATTGCGGCCGAACATCGCCTGCAGCAGGTCGGCCTGCTCGGTCTTGGTCGGCAGACCGGTCGAGGGCCCGCCGCGCTGGATGTCCACCACCAGCAGCGGCAGCTCCAGCGAGATCGCCAGCCCGATCGTCTCCGACTTCAGGGCCACACCGGGCCCGGAAGTGGTGGTCACCCCCAGCGCCCCGCCGAACGCCGCACCCAGCGCCGCACCGATCCCGGCGATCTCGTCCTCGGCCTGGAAGGTACGCACACCGAAGTTCTTGTGCCTGGAGAGCTCGTGCAGGATGTCGGAGGCCGGCGTGATCGGATACGAGCCCAGATACAGCGGCAGATCCGCCTGCTTGGAGGCGGCGATCAGCCCGTAGGACAGGGCCAGGTTCCCCGAAATATTGCGGTAGGTGCCCGCCGGGAAGGCCGTGCTGGCCGGGGCGACCTCGTAGGACACCGCGAAGTCCTCGGTCGTCTCGCCGAAGTTCCAGCCCGCCCTGAACGCGGCAATGTTCGCCTCCGCGATGGCCGGCTTCTTGGCGAACTTCGACCGCAGGAACGTCTCCGTACCCTCGGTGGGCCGGTGATACATCCACGACAGCAGACCCAGCGCGAACATGTTCTTGCTGCGCTCGGCCTCCTTGCGGGACAGCCCCAGGTCCTTGAGTGCCTCGATGGTCAGCGTCGTCAGCGGGACGGGGTGGACGTGGTAGGCGTCCAGCGAGCCGTCCTCCAGCGGGGAGGTGTCGTAGCCGACCTTGGCCATCGCCCGCTTGGCGAACTCGTCGGTGTTGACGATGATCTCGCCGCCGCGCGGTACATCGCCGATGTTGGCCTTCAGCGCGGCCGGGTTCATCGCCACCAGCACGTTCGGCGCGTCACCGGGGGTGAGGATGTCGTGGTCGGCGAAGTGCAGCTGGAAGCTGGAAACCCCGGGAAGGGTACCGGCCGGGGCCCGGATCTCGGCTGGGAAGTTCGGCAGCGTGGACAGGTCGTTCCCGAACGACGCCGTCTCCGAGGTGAACCGGTCACCCGTCAGCTGCATACCGTCACCGGAATCACCCGCAAAACGAATGATCACCCGGTCCAGACGGCGGATCTCCTTGTCGCCGGCGGGCCCGCGCTGCTCCCCGACAAGAGCCTCATTGGCCTCGTCATCGGCCTCATCGGCCTGCTCGGCTGGGCTACTGACCTGGCTGGTCACTGAACTGGACCTCCCTCGAGGCGGCTGCTCGGGCCCGGTCGGCCCTCCGGCCGTCCCATTAGCCACCTTACGTCCGTAAGGGTGGCCTTCCCTGGACCGCTCATCTGCCGGATATCCTCGTGAGACACCCCGGCGCCCTGGTTTGCCATGTTTTGTTCGCCCCCGGGTCCTTTCTTGAAAGACGCTCCCCATGCATATTTTGGTTCTGGGACTGACGGCCGGCTCGATATCTGACAGAGTGTCAGCTACTCACGAGTTCAGGTAGGTCAACACCGCCAGTACACGCCGGTGATCCCCGTCACTGGGGGACAGGCCGAGCTTCAGAAAAATGTTGCTGACATGCTTCTCCACCGCACCGTCGCTCACCACCAGCTGCTTGGCGATCGCAGAATTCGTACGCCCCTCGGCCATCAGGCCCAGGACCTCACGCTCCCGCGGGGTGAGATTGGCCAGCACATCCTGCTTACGGCTGCGGCCCAGCAGCTGCGCCACGACCTCGGGATCCAGCGCGGTGCCGCCGCGGGCGACGCGCACCACGGCGTCCACGAACTCACGCACCTCGGCCACCCGGTCCTTGAGCAGATAGCCCACGCCGCGGCTGCTGCCCGCCAGCAGCTCGGTGGCGTACTGCTCCTCGACGTACTGCGAAAGGACCAGCACCCCGATCCCCGGATGCTCCCGGCGCAGCCGCACCGCCGCCCTTACACCCTCGTCCGTATGTGTGGGCGGCATCCGCACGTCGGCGACGACCACATCGGGCAGCGACTCCTGCGCGGCGAGGTCACCGATCGTCTTGATCAGCGCCTCCGCGTCCCCCACGCCGGCCACCACATCGTGCCCGCGGTCCGTCAGCAGCCGGGTCAGGCCCTCTCGAAGCAGCACTGAGTCCTCGGCGATGACCACCCGCACCCTGTCGTTCACAACTCTGAAGCCCCCATGTCGATCTGCCACCCCTGCACCTACCAGCATCCCAGTATGGGACCCGGCTGTGCCCTGGCTGGGGGAATCGACGGGATCGGGCGGAGTGGGCGGGCAGGTCAGCCACGCCAGGGAAGCTCGGCGGTCACTGTCGTCGGACCGCCCGCCGGGGAGTCCAGGGCCAGGATTCCGTCCACCGCGTCCAGCCGCTCGGCCAGGCCCGCGAGACCGCTGCCGGCGGTGAGGTCGGCGCCGCCGCGGCCATTGTCGGTGACCTGCAGCATCAGGCGGTCCCGGGAACGCCAGACGTCGACCGTGGCGCGGCTCGCCCGCGCGTGCTTGCTGACGTTCTGCAGCAGCTCGGAGACGGTGAAATAGGCGATCCCCTCGATGGCGGGGGCGGGCCTGGAGGGCAGGTCCACCTCCACCGTCACCGGGACCGTGCAGCGGGAGGCGACGGCGGAGAGGGCTGCGTCCAGCCCGCGGTCGGTCAGTACGGCGGGATGGATGCCGCGCGCCAGATCGCGCAGTTCCTGCAAGGCCACCTTCACCTCGCCGTGCGCCTCGTCCACCATGCGCGCGGCGGTGTCCGGATCCTCCGCCAGCTTCTCCTTGGCGAGCCCCAGATCCATGGCCAGCGCGACAAGGCGGGCCTGGGCCCCGTCGTGCAGGTCGCGCTCGATGCGCCGCAGATCGGCGGCCGCCGTGTCGACGACCACGCCGCGGTCCGATTCCAGCTCCACGACGCGGGTGGCCAGCGTGGAGGGGCCGAGCAGCCCGGTGACCATCACCCGGTCGAAGGAGACCAGACCACGGATCAGCCAAGGGGTCACGAGGACGAGCACCAGGCCGAGGGCGGCGGTGGAGCCTATCTCGAAGGGTGTGTCCAGATAGAATTGCGTGCCGTCGCTGTGGCTGAAGACCGCGAGGCCCGACTGGTCGGAGTAACGCGAGAAGGTCCAGTGCCACAGCGGATACGTCAGCATGGCCCAGGCGTTCACCCAGAAGGTGACCGAGACGACGAAGGCGAAGATCGCCCACGGGAAGTGCAGCAGCGCGTAGAGGAGATGCCGCCAGGACGCCCCGCTCTTGAGGACGGCACCGACCCAGGACATCAGCCCGCCCGTCCCGGCCCGGATCGGCTCCGGATCCCCGACCTCGAGCCCCAACAACCCCCGCGCCCGCGCCCGCTCCATCGCCCCGAACCCCCGGCAGCCGGCCAGTCCGGCGGCCAGGACCGGAATCCCGAGAAAGGTGATGAGCAGGCCGGCGCCGAGCGAGACGGTGGCTACGGCGAACGCGAAGAGCACGATGCTGATCGGCAGACTCAGCAGCAGATAGCCGAACTCCCGCCATGTCCGCCCTTCGAGCGGCGCGCGCAGAGCGGCGGGGAGGAGGTGCTCCCGGCGCTGGGATCCGTATTCGGTGGCCATCGGGGTCGTCCGTTCTGCGATGCGGGCTGTCATGGGTCCAGCGTGGGCCCGGGGGATCGGGGGGCGCCATGAGGAGGGACACCGTGTTGGGCGGGGGGTTTTCCCCACCGTGGGGGCCGCCAGCGAAACCATCCACCGGGCAGCAACGACCAACGCCCCCTGGCCCACGCGCACCACGGACGCCGGAAACGTGGGTGCGTCCCGCCCGGCGGCGCGATGCTGCCGCAAGCGGGGGTGGGGGCGCAGCCCCAGTTCAGGGCAGGGGCACCCCCGCCTCAGCCCTCCGCCCGCCTCCTCCACGGGAGCTCCGCCGTCACCACCGTCGGCCCCCCCACCGGCGAGTCCAGCACGAACAGCCCGTCCACCGCCCCCAGCCTCTCCGCCAGGCCGGACATGCCCGTGCCGCCGTCCAGCCGCGCGCCCCCGCGCCCGTCGTCGGTGACCTGGATCAGCAGCCGGTCCTTCGCCCGCCACACGTCCACAGCGACGTTCTTCGCCTGCGCGTGCTTGCTGACGTTCTGCAGGAGCTCCGAGACCGTGAAGTAGGCGATGCCCTCGATCGCCGCGGCGGGCCGTTCCGCCAGGTCGACGGTCACCTTGACGGGCGCCGTGCAGCGGGAGGCGACGGAGGAGAGCGCCGCGTCGAGCCCGCGGTCGGTCAGTACGGCGGGATGGATCCCGCGCGCCAGATCACGCAGCTCCTGCAGCGCGAGCTTCACTTCCCCGTGCGCCTCGTCCACCATCGCCGCCGCCGAGTCGGGGTCCTCCAGCAGCTTCTCCTTCGCGAGGCCGAGCCCCATCGCCAGGGCGACGAGCCGCGCCTGCGCCCCGTCGTGCAGGTCGCGCTCGATACGCCGCAGATCGGCGGCCGCCGTGTCGACGACGACCCCCCGGTCCGACTCCAGCTCCGCGATGCGCCGCTCCAGTTCGTCGGAGGGGGAGAGCAGCCCACGCACCATCGCCCGGTCCGCGTTGGTCAGCCCGCGCGCGATGAAGGGGAGTACGGGCCAGAGCACGAACAGGCTCACCAGCGTCACGCTGAAGGTCAGTACTCCCCACGGCAGCCGTATGAAGGAGTACAGCACCGACCGCCAGGCCACCGGGTCCTTGAGGCCCGCCCACAGCCAGGGGAACAGCCCGTCGCGGCGGTGCGGGCCGTGCAGGGGGCTCGGCTCGTCGATCCGTACGCCGAGCAGTGCCCGCGCCCTGCCCCGTTCCGACCGGCCGAGCAGCCGCGCACCCCCGAGCCCGAGGGCGAGAAGCGGCAGACCGATCACGGTCACCGACAGCCCCGCACCGGTGGAGATCATGACTGCCACGTACACAAAGCCGATCAGCGCGGCGGGCAGATTGGCGAGGAGATGGGCGATCTCCTTCCAGGTGTGGCGGTCGAAGGCGAAGCGCGCGGCCGGTGGCCGGTCGTCGTGGGGTGCGGTGATACTCGCGGTCATGGCGCCCAGCCTGCCGGGCCCGGTCGCCGCACGCCATGGGGCTCCTGGGTGGGGTGTAGTAGGGATAACCCCACCTGATGTGCGACTCGACTGCTTACGGTCCCTTTAGCAGGGCCTAGACTCCCGTGCGTAGAGATAGATCGTCGAACAGATCGAACAGATCGCCAACGAGGTTCTAGGGAGCGAGGGGCAGACGTGCCGGAACCGACCGTGGCCGTGCTCGCGGCGGACTATTTCGAGAGCTATTCGGTTGTCGGACTGCTCGCGTTGATCGGCGTGCTGTTCGTGGGCGTGGCCTTCGGGGCGGGCCGGCTGCTGCGGCCCGTGGTGCCCACGCGGGAGAAGATGCTGACTTACGAGTGCGGCGTCGACCCCGTCGGTGAGGGCTGGGCGCACACCCAGGTCCGCTACTACGTGTACGCGTTTCTGTACGTCATCTTCGCCGTCGACTCGATCTTCCTCTTCCCGTGGGCCACGGTCTTCGCCGCCGCGGGATACGGCGCGACGACACTCGTGGAGATGTTCATCTTCCTCGGCTTCCTGGCCGTGGGACTGCTCTACGCATGGAAGAAGGGCGTCCTGGCATGGACGTGACCCGGCCCGAGGCCCAGCCCGTGCTCCTGCCGGAGCCGAAACGCCTGGGCGTGCTGTCGCGCCTGGCCCCGGAGCCCATGAAGGTGGTCCTCAACTGGGGGCGCCGCTACAGCCTCTGGGTCTTCAACTTCGGGCTCGCCTGCTGCGCGATCGAGTTCATCGCGGCCTCGATGGCGCGCCACGACTTCATCCGGCTCGGTGTGATCCCCTTCGCGCCCGGCCCGCGCCAGGCCGACCTGATGGTCGTCTCGGGCACGGTGACGGACAAGATGGCGCCGGCGGTCAAGCGTTTGTACGAGCAGATGCCCGAGCCCAAGTACGTGATCTCCTTCGGGGCCTGCTCCAACTGCGGTGGCCCGTACTGGGATTCGTACTCCGTGACCAAGGGCGTCGACCAGATCATCCCCGTCGATGTCTATGTGCCCGGCTGCCCGCCCCGGCCCGAGGCGCTGCTCCAGGGCATCTTGAAGCTCCAGGAGAAGATCGCGCGCGAGTCGCTCGGCGAACGGTACGGACACGGTGTCGGGCAGGCGTCCGTCGATCAGCTGCGCAGCGGTCTGGTCACCCCGCCGCCGGTGCCGGGAGGTGACCGGTGAGCGTCTACGACCGACTGCCCGAGGCCGTTACGGAGATCTTCGGCGAGGAAGCCACGGCCGAGCGGACCTACGACCTGCTCACGGTCGATGTTCCCGCCGGCTCCTGGACCGCCGCGCTGGAGATCGCCCGCGACAGGCTGGGCTGCACGTATTTCGACTGGCTGAGCGCGGTCGACGAACCGGGCACGGGCTTCCGGGTCTGCGCCCATGTCGTCGCCCTGGGCGGCGGCACGGTCCGTCGCCTGCTGGTCCGCACGACCGTTCCGCACACCGCTCCCTCCCTCCCCTCCGCGGTCGGGATCTACGCGGGCGCCGCCTGGCACGAGCGTGAGACGTACGAGATGTTCGGCGTCACGTTCACCGATCACCCGCACCTTGTCCCGCTGCTCCTCCCGGAGGGCTTCGAGGGGCACCCGCTGCGCAAGGACTTCGTACTGGCGGCCCGGGTCGCGAAGGCGTGGCCGGGCGCGAAGGAGCCGGGGGAGTCGGAGCACGGAGGCCCCAAGCGCCGCCAGATGCTGCCGCCAGGCGTCCCGGACCCGAACGAATGGGGGCCCCTCAAGGGACAGCTTCCCCCTGCCCCGGCCCGCCCCGCGAGGGCGGCCCGCACGGCCGGAGGGCCCGCCGCGGCCGGCGAACGCCCGCCCCGCCGCGCCCGCAGCGTCGCCGAGGGCTCGGCCTCGCAGGAGGCCGCACCGGTCGCACCGGTCGAACGCCCGCCCCGCCGCGCCCGCAGCGCTTCGGAAGGCTCGGTGTCGCAGGCCGCGGCTGCGCCTGAGGCGACGGGGGCCACCGAGGCCACCGAGGCTCCGGCCAACCCGCCGCGCCGCGCACGCACCGCTTCCGAGGGCTCGGCCTCCCAACAGCCACCCGCCGCAGCCCGCCCAGGCACCCCGGACGCTCCCTGGCACCACGCGCGCCCGGCCTTCGACGAGTCGGCCCCGGCTGAGCCCGGACCGACGGAGGGCCGCCCGACGCCCGCGCCGGAGGCGAAGCCGGAGCCCGGGCCGGAGCCGGAGCGGAAGCCGGAGCCCGGTCCGGAGCCGGAGCAGCCTTCCCCGGCGGCCGGTACCGAAGCGGCCCCGGGACGGGAGCAGACCGTCGCCGAGGAGCCCTCGGCCCCCGCGCCGCAGGCCGCTTCCGCCGACGAGCCGGCCCTGTCCGAACCAACCCCCGACACCGAGCGGCCCGAGGCCGACGAAGCCCCGGCCGACTCGGCCGACTCGGCCGAACGCCCCGGAGGAGACGCGTGAACGACGCTCTCGACGTCGCCCTCCGGCTGGTCGTCATCCTCGCCGTATTCCTTGTCCTGCCCCTCGTCATCGGGCAGACCGAGCACAAGGTGATGGCCCATATGCAGGGCCGCCTCGGCCCCATGTACGCGGGTGGCTTCCACGGCTGGGCCCAGCTCGTCGCGGACGGCGTGAAGTTCGCGCAGAAGGAGGACGTGGTCCCGGCCGGTGCCGATCGCCGCATCTTCCAGCTCGCGCCCGCCGTCGCCCTTCTCCCGTACCTCCTCGTGCTGGTCGCGATCCCGATCGGCCCGAGCGAGGGCGCGGTCGGCCAGGTCGTCGACGCGGGCATCTTCTTCGTACTCGCCGTGATGGGCGTCGGGGTCCTGGGCTCGCTCATGGCGGGCTGGGCATCGGCCAATAAGTTCTCCCTCCTGGGCGGACTGCGCACCGCCGCGCAGCTGCTGGCGTACGAACTGCCGATGCTGCTGGCCGCCGCCTCCGTCGCCATGGCGGCCGGCACGGTCTCGCTGCCCGGCATCCTGAACGCCTTCGAGTGGTGGTGGCTGCCCTGGCAGATCGTGGGCGCCCTGGTCTTCTTCACCGCGGGCCTCGCCGAACTCCAGCGCCCGCCCTTCGACATGCCGGTCGCCGACTCCGAGATCATCTTCGGTGCGTACACCGAGTACACCGGCCTGCGTTTTGCGCTGTTCCTCCTCGCCGAGTACGCGGGGATCGTCGTCCTGTGCGGTCTGACCACCGTCCTCTTCCTGGGCGGCTGGCACGGTCCGTTCGGTGCAGAGGGTCTCGGCTGGGTCTGGACCCTGCTCAAGACGGCCGTGCTGGCCTTTGTCGTCATCTGGCTGCGCGTGAGCTATCCACGGATGCGCGAGGACCAGTTGCAGAAACTCGCCTGGACCACGCTCATCCCGCTCGCCCTCGCCCAGATCGCCCTCACCGGCATCGTGAAGGTGGTGATGCAGTAATGCCTCCGATCCCCGGATCCGGCCTCGCGAAGGGCCTCGCCGTCACCCTGCGGACGATGACGAAGAAGACCGTCACTCAGCAGTACCCGGACGCCCAGCCCGAACTCCCGCCCCGCAGCCGAGGCGTGATCGGCCTGTTCGAGGAGAACTGCACGGTCTGCATGCTCTGCGCCCGTGAGTGCCCCGACTGGTGCATTTACATCGACTCCCACAAGGAGACGATGCCCGCTGCCGCCCCCGGCGGCCGCGAGCGCAGCCGCAACGTCCTCGACCGGTTCGCCATCGACTTCTCGCTCTGTATGTACTGCGGTATCTGCATCGAGGTATGCCCTTTCGACGCGCTGTTCTGGTCACCGGAGTTCGAGTACGCGGAGACGGACATCCGCGAACTCACCCATGAGCGGGACAAGCTCCGCGAGTGGATGTGGACGGTGCCCGCGCCGCCCGCGCTCGACCCGGGCGCCGAGGAGCCCAAAGAGATCGCCGCGGCACACAAGGCAGTCGAGAAGCTCGCGGCGGCCCAGGCCGAACCGCCCGCGGACGAGGGAGGCACCGCATGATGCTCGCCGCAGCCCAAGTGCACGGCTTCCTCTCCCCGACCGGCGTCGAGATCGCCTTTCTGCTCGTAGGTCTCGTCACCCTGGGCGCGGCTGCCATAACGGTCACGACCAAGCAGCTGGTGCACGCCGCCCTCTGGCTGGTCGTTGCCCTCGGCGGCCTCGCCGTCGAATATCTGCTGCTGACGGCAGAGTTCATCGCCTGGGTGCAGGTCCTGATCTACGTCGGTTCCGTGGTCGTCCTCCTCCTCTTCGGGCTGATGCTCACCAAGGCCCCCATCGGCCGCTCCCCGGACGCCGACTCCCGCAACGGCTGGGTCGCACTCGCAGTGGCGCTCGCCGCCGCGGGCGCCCTGGTGTGGGTGGTCGTGGACGCGTTCCGCACGACCTGGATCGATCTCGACGGACCCTCCCAGGGCTCCACCCAGGTGTCCGGTGAGATCCTCTTCCGGCACTGGGTGCTGCCGTTCGAGGCGCTCTCGGTCCTCCTGCTCGCCGCCCTCGTCGGGGCGATCGTCCTGTCCCGCAAGGACCCCAAGGCTTCCCAGAACGCCAAGGGTGCCAAGGCTCCCGAGGGGAAGAGCTGATGCACCTCGCCTATCCCGCCGTCCTCGCCGTCCTCCTTTTCTGCGTCGGGCTGTACGGAGTGCTCGCACGCCGCAACGCGATCCTGGTCCTCATGTCCGTCGAGCTGATGCTCAACGCGGTCAACCTCAACCTCGTTGCCTTCGACGTCTGGATGCGCGACACCCTGCACGCAGGCCAGGCGCTCACCCTGTTCACCATCGCCATCGCCGCCGCGGAGATCGGCATCGGCCTGGCGATCGTCCTGATGGTCTACCGCAACAGCGGAAGCTCGGACGTCGACAGGCTTCGCGACACCGCCGAGGGCCCCGACGGCGAGCCCCACGAACCTGACGCCGAGGCAGCCGCCCGGGCGCAGAAGGCCGAGGCCCCCGCGTGACCACCACGACCCTCGCCGTCCTCGTCCCCCTCCTTCCTTTTCTGGGCGCCGCTGCCGGACTGCTCCTCGGCCGCACCGCCCCCGGTTTCGTTCGGCCCCTGGCCGTCCTGCCGACCCTCGCCGCGGCCGCCATCGCCGTCCTCGTCGCCGTCCGCCAGGGCGGGGGCAAGCCGATCGTCGCCTCGACCGAGCTGACACCCACCGGGTCGGTCCCCATCGACCTCGCCCTGTACCTCGACGGCTTCGCGGTCCTCGTCGCCGTCCTGGTCGGCGTCGTCGCGTCGTGCGTGCAGATCTACTCCACGGGTTATCTGCGCAACGACCCGCGCTACCCCTCGTACGCGGCTCTCGTCTCCCTCTTCACCTCCGCGATGCTGCTCGTCGTCTACTCCGGCGACCTGATGGTGCTCATGGTCGGCTGGGAGATCATGGGCATCTGCTCGTACTTCCTTGTCGGCCACTACTGGGAGACGCCCGAGGCGCGCGCCGCCTCCCTCAAGGCCTTCCTGGTCACCAAGCTCGGCGATGTCCCCTTCCTCTTCGGTCTGTTCGCGCTCGCCATCGACGCCGGGACCTTCCAGATCACCGGAATCCTCGGGTCCGTCGCGGCGGGCGGAATCGATCACCCGACGTTGATTGCCCTGCTGCTGCTTGCGGGTGTGGCGGGCAAGTCGGCGCAGTTTCCGCTGCACACCTGGCTTCCCGACGCGATGGCGGGCCCCACCCCCGTCTCCGCGCTGATCCACGCGGCGACGATGGTCGCCGCCGGTGTCTATTTCGTGGCCCGGCTCCTTCCCGTCTTCGCAACCTCCGCGGCAGCGCTCATCGTCCTCGCCGTCATGGCCGCCGTCACGATGGTCGGCTCGGGCCTCGCCGCCCTCGCCCAGGACGACATCAAGCGTGTCCTCGCCTACTCGACCATCGGCCAGCTCGGTTATATGTCGGGCGCGCTGGCCGTCGGCAACCGTGGCGCCGCCGTCTTCCATCTCCTCGCGCACGGTGCGTTCAAGGCGCTCCTCTTCCTCGCCGCGGGCGTGATCATCCATGCCGCGGGCACCAACTCGCTGGCCGCCATGTCCCGGATGAGCGGCCTTGCCAAGCGCATCCCTGACGCGTACTGGACGATGACCGTCGCGCTGCTCGCGCTCGCCGCCATCCCTCCCTTCGCGGGCTTCTTCTCCAAGGAAGCCATCCTGGTCGCCGCTGAGCACACGGCACTCGGCGAAACCGACATCGCCCCCGTCGCCGCGGGCTGGACGGTACTGGTCTCCGGCCTGATCACCGCCCTTCTCACCGCCGCGTACGCGATGCGCATGTGGCTGCTCGCCTTCCGCGGGCGCGGGGCCGAGGCCCCGGACCACGGCCGCGAGCCGCTCGCCATGAACGCCGTTCTCTGGGCGCTCGCCATCCCCTCCCTCGGCATCGGCCTGACCGTGGGTTATCTCGACGACTGGTTCGACGGCCAGAGCCTCACCCCGACCGTAACCACCGCCGTCCTCGGCACGGGTGTAGCGCTCGTCGGCGGACTCATCACCTACGGCACCTGGCGCGCCCTGCAGTTTCGCGCGGGAGCAGCTCTCGCCGGGGGGCCGATGGGCGCCGTCGCCGCCCACCCGGAGGCGCCGCCGTCGGTCACCGAGGCCGAGGCCATCGCGACCCACGCCCCCGCGTACGGCGACATCGCGGCAGCCCCCGACCCGTCGGACCCCGGCCGTCTCCTGCTCGGCCCGCTGCACCGCCACGCCGCCGCCGGTTTCCACGTCGACGCGGGCTACTCCGCCCTGTTCGTACGCCCGGTTCGGGCCGCCGCCCAGCTGGTCAGTTTCCTGGACCGCGAGGTCGTCGAGACGTACGTACGCGGATCGGGCACGGGAGCCCGCTGGCTGGGTGCCGCCGTCCGACGAGCCCAGACCGGCAATGTGCAGACCTACCTGAGCGCGCTGCTGGCCGGCTCCGTCGTCCTGGCGATCGCCGCCGTCGTCCTTTCCAACGTCAACGCGGGATCGTGAGCCGTGATCGATATCAGCGAGTCCGTGATGCAGTTCCTTCTCGCGTTCATCGTCGTCGGCCCGCTCATCGGGGCCGGGGCCGCACTCCTGCCCGCCCCGCCCGGGCTGAAGAGCCCGGACCAGGCTGTCCTGCGCCACGGCGTGACCATCACCGGCGCGATCCTCGCCGCGGCGATCGTGCTCGCCATCGGCTTCGACCACGACCACCCGTCGAAGATGCAGGCCACGACCGACATCAACTGGATCCCGGCACTCGATGTGCGGATCCACCTCGGCGTCGACGGCATTTCCCTCCCCCTTCTGGTCCTTACGGCGCTGCTGACCTTCCTGTGCGCGCTGTACAGCTACTTCAAGATGCCTGCGGGCCCGTCCCCGAAGGGCTTCGTCGCACTGCTGCTCGTCCTGGAATCCGGGACTCTCGCGACCTTCGCCGTCCTCGACCTGCTGCTCTTCTTCCTGGCCTTCGAGATGGTGCTCATCCCGATGTACTTCCTCATCGCCCGCTGGGGCGGCGAGGAGCGGCAGTCCGCCGCCTGGAGGTTCATCCTCTACACGCTGCTCGGCTCTGTGGTCATGCTGCTCGGCCTGCTGCTGATCGGGCTGAAGACCGGCACATTCGACATGGTGGCACTCGCCACTGACAACGGCCGTGGACTGACCGCATCCACGCAGGTCATCGCAGTTTTGGCGATCGGGATCGGGCTGGCCGTGAAGACCCCGATGTGGCCGTTGCACAGCTGGTTGCCGGACGCGCACACCGCCGCACCGACCGTCGGCTCCGTCCTCCTCGCCGGCGTCCTGCTGAAGATGGGTACGTACGGGTTTGTCCGCATCGTGCTGCCGATTGCGCCCGACGGCATGCAGACCTTCGCGCCGTATCTCGCCGCCTTCGCCGTCGCCGGCATCATCTACGGATCCCTCGCCTGCCTCGCCCTCGCCAGGCAGGGCGCGGGCGGCGACCTCAAGCGCCTGATCGCGTACTCCTCCGTCGGGCACATGGGCTTCGTGCTCCTGGGCATCGCGACGATGACCCCCACCGGTGTCAACGGTGCGCTCTTCGCCAACATCGCGCACGGCCTGATCACCGGCCTGCTCTTCTTCCTGGTCGGCGCCCTGAAGGACCGCTACGGCACCGCCGACCTCGACACTCTTTCCGGTGCCACCGGGGCGGCCCTCTACGGCCGGGCCCCGCGCCTCGGCGGCCTCCTCGCCTTCGCCGCCGTCGCCTCGCTCGGCCTGCCCGGCCTCGCAGGGTTCTGGGGTGAAATGCTGGCGCTGTTCGGCGCGTTCGATCCCGCCGAGGGGCTGAACCGTGCCGCCTTCCTCACGTTCATGGCGATCGCCGGCTTCGGCACCCTGCTCACCGCGGCGTACCTCCTCGTCGTCGTACGCCGCGTCTGCATGGGCGCGCTGCGACCTGAGGGGCAGACGGGGCAGGAGGAGCGGTTCGGGATGCCGCTCGCCGATGTCCAGAGCTACGAATTCGCCGCCTGGTCCCCGCTCGTGGCCCTCACCGTCCTTGCCGGACTGTGGCCGGCCGTCCTCCTCGGCCTCACCGATCCGGCCGTGCAGAAGCTCCTCGCAGGAGGCAAGTCGTGACCGTGGCAGCCGAAAGCGTCACCAGCCTCGTCCAGTCCGTCGACTGGCTCACGATCGCGCCGCCCACCATCACGGCGACAGTGGCCATGATCGTCCTGGTCGCCGACCTGTTCGTGTCCGAGAAGCGCAAGCCGCTGCTCGGGGCCGTCTCGATCGCCGGTCTTGCCGCCGCGCTGATCACCCTCGTGCCGCTGCGCAAGGGCAACCGCGCGACGTTCTGCCTCACGACCGATGCCGACGCGTGCAGCTACACCGCCGACCGCTTCACTCTGGTGATCCAGCTCCTTGTGCTCGGCGGCGCCCTGCTCACCGCCCTGCTCTCGCTTCATGACACCCGCAAGAAGCTGCCCGCGGGGGAGTTCTGGTTCCTGCTGCTCTCCTCGGCGGCCGGTGCTGCTCTGCTGCCCGCCTCGCGCGACCTGGCCACCCTGGTCGTCGCCCTCGAGGTCGCATCGCTGCCGGCCTTCGCGCTCGTCGGCCTCAGGCGAGGCGACCGGCTGTCCAGCGAAGCGGCCCTGAAGTTCTTCCTCTCCTCGGTCACCGCGACCGCCGTAATGCTGCTGGGCGTCAGCTTTGTGTATGCCACGACCGGCACTCTGCACCTCACCCAGATCGCCACCGAACTCGACAAGGTCCCCGGCCAGCTGGACAGTCTGGCCAAGGCGGGCGTCGCGCTGACCCTTGTCGGCTTCGCCTTCAAGACAGCCGCGGTTCCATTCCACTTCTGGGTCCCCGACACCTATGTCGGCGCCCCGCTGCCCGTCGCCGCGTATCTCTCCGTGGTCGGCAAGGCCGTTGGTTTCTCCGGCCTCATCCTGGTGACCGTCATCGGCTTCCCCGGATACGCGGATGTCTGGGGCCCGGCCATGGCTGTGCTGGCGGGTCTCACCATGACCGCGGGCAATGTCGCGGCGCTGCGCCAGTCGGCCACGCGCGCGTGGAGCGCGGTACGCCTGCTGGCCTGGTCCTCCGTGGCGCAGGCCGGTTATCTCCTGGTGCCGATCGCGGCCGCCGCGTACTCCAGCGACGACCAGATCGGCGCGACCGTCGCGTACGCCCTGATGTACGGAATCGTGAACCTCGGGGCCTTCGCGGTGGCCGCGGTCGTCGCCCGTACCCGGCCGCTCAACCGCATCTCCGACTACCGCGGGCTCTACGCCACCCGCCCGCTCACCGCCCTCGCCATGGGCTTTTTCCTGCTCTGTCTGGCCGGCCTGCCGCCCGGCATCGTCGGCCTGTTCGCCAAGGTGACCGTCTTCTCCTCGGCCGTCGACGCGGGCCTGGGCTGGCTGGCCGTCGTCATGGCCATCAATGTCGTGATCGCCCTCTACTACTACCTGCAGTGGACCGCGATCCTCTTCCGTGCCCCCGAAGGGGCCGCAGTGGAGAGTGTCGAGGGTGGCGCCGAGGCGGCAGCGGCGGCCAGAAGGCGAGCCCCCGCCCCGGTCACCGTGGCCATCGTCCTCACCGCCGTCGTCGGCGTCGTCCTCTCCGGCTATCCCCAACTGGTGCTCCGCTTCGCGGCGACCAACCTGTTCTGAGCGAGACCCGATCGGCCCACTCCAAGGGCCGCAGCACAAGGGAACTAGCCTCCCTCGCCTGGCGTTGACCTGTACAGAAGGGTCCACTGGTGAGTGGAGCACCACCACGCGAAGGGTTCCCCTGGGGCACCACTTGGAGGGCGTACCGTGCACCGCCGGCACAACGGGCTGAAGACCGCCGTACTCCTCGGGGGACTGTCCGCTCTCATCCTCGTCATCGGCAGTTTCTTCGGCCGCACGGGCCTGATCGTCGCACTCGTCGTGGCGCTCGGAACCAACGCGTACGCCTACTGGAACAGCGACAAGCTGGCACTGCGGGCCATGCGCGCCCGTCCTGTCAGCGAATTCGAGGCGCCCGCGCTGTACCGCCTGGTCCGTGAGCTCTCCACGGCCGCCCGTCAGCCCATGCCCCGTCTGTACATCTCGCCGACCCAGGCACCCAACGCCTTCGCCACCGGACGGAACCCACGCAGCGCCGCGGTGTGCTGCACCGAAGGAATTCTGCAGATTCTCGACGAGCGCGAGCTGCGCGGCGTCATCGGCCACGAGCTGAGCCATGTCTACAACCGCGACATCCTCATCTCTTCCGTCGCGGGCGCGCTCGCCTCGGTGGTGATGTTCCTGGTGAACTTCGCCTGGCTGATCCCCATAGGCCGCTCGGACGACGACGAGGGCCCGGGCCTCATCGGCCTGCTGCTGGTCATGATTCTCGGTCCGCTGGCCGCCTCGGTGATCCAGCTGGCCGTCAGCCGTTCGCGGGAATACGAGGCGGACGCCTCGGGCGCCCAGCTCACCGGTGATCCGCTTGCCCTCGCGAGCGCTTTGCGCAAATTGGACGCCGGTACGAAGCAGTTGCCGCTGCCGCCCGAGCCGCGCCTCGAGACCACCAGTCATATGATGATCGCGAATCCGTTTCGCCCGGGACCAGGCCTCTCCAGGATGTTCTCGACACACCCGCCCATGGCGGAGCGCATCGCCCGACTCGAGCAAATGGCAGGTCGTCGCCCGTGAAAACTATCCTGAACGTCATCTGGCTCGTCCTGTGCGGCTTCTGGATGTTCCTCAGCTACCTGGTTGCGGGACTCGTGCTGTGCATCACGATCATCGGTATCCCGTTCGGCCTGGCCGCCTTCCGTATCGGTGTCTACGCGCTCTGGCCCTTCGGCTACACCGTCGTCGAACGCCATGACGCCGGAGCGCCGTCCTGCGTCGGCAATGTGCTGTGGCTGGTCCTCGCTGGCTGGTGGCTGGCGCTCGGCCATGTCGTCACCGGCATCGTTCTGTGCATCACGATCATCGGCATCCCGCTGGGCATCGCCAACTTCAAGCTGATCCCGGTCTCGCTGATGCCTTTCGGCAAGGAGATCGTCCGCACGGACGAGCCGTTCGTGTCGTAGCAGGCGGAGCTAACCTCTCCGGCGTACCGCGTACACGACCACGCCCACGGCCAGCACTGCCGCGCCTGCGGCCACAGAGAGTGCCGGCAGAGCGAAGGCCAGCACGAGGCACCCGGCCAGGCCGAGGCCTGCGGTCACCCGCACCGTCGTCGCTCGTGCCTGCGTAACTCGAACGGGTGTATCCCGATCCGAGTCGGAACTCAGCGTCCACGCCGAGGCGTTGGCAATTGCGTAGTACACCAGCACTCCGAACGACGAGAAGCCGATCGCCCCGCGCACATCAGCTGTCGCCGCCACCACGGCGACGACAGCGCCCACCGCGAGCTCCGCGCGGTGCGGCACCTGGAAACGGGGGTGAACGGCTGCCAGCGCGCTCGGCAGGTGACCGTCCCGGGCCATCGCCAGCGTCGTCCGTGAGACGCCGAGAATCAGCGAGAGCAAAGATCCGAGCGCCGCCACCGCGGCCCCCACCCGCACCACGGGCGCGAGCCACGGGGCGCCCGCAGCTCGCACGGCTTCGGCCAGCGGTGCCGTCGCCCTGCCCAACTCCCCGGCCCCCAGCACAGAAAGGACCGAGACCGCGACGCACACATAGACCACCAGCGCGATGCCCAGCGCCAGCGGCACGGCCCGCGGGATCGTACGAGCGGGATCCTTCACCTCCTCGCCCAGCGTGGCGATCCGGGCGTACCCCGCGAACGCGAAGAAGAGCAGCCCCGCCGCCTGGAGCACGCCGCCTTCCCATGTGTCAGGGCCCACATTCAGCCGTTCGAAGTCCGCCGAGTCCGACCCGAGGGAGACCACCACGACCGCAGCCAGAACCGCCAGCACCACCGCCACGATCGCCCGCGTCAGCCACGCCGACTTCTGAACACCGCCATAGTTCACGGCAGTCAGCGCCACCACCGCGGCGACCGCCACCGCGTGCGCCTGGTCCGGCCAGGCGTAGGCCCCGACCGTCAACGCCATCGCCGCGCACGAAGCGGTCTTCCCGACGACGAACGCCCAGCCCGCCAGATAGCCCCAGAACTCGCCGAGCCGCTCCCGCCCGTACACATATGTCCCGCCGGAAGCCGGATAGCGGGCGGCCAGCCGTGCCGACGACATGGCATTGCAGTACGCGATCACGGCCGCCAGAGCCAGCCCCAGCAGCAGCCCCGACCCGGCGGCCCGGGCGGCGGGACCGAGTGCCGCAAAGATGCCGGCCCCGATCATCGCCCCCAGCCCGATCACGACCGCGTCGAAGACTCCCAGGGACCGCCGCAGTTCCGGTGTCATGCCACGACCCTACTGATCCCCGCAACCGCGCCCAGTCCCCCCGACGTCCTGAAGAGCGACACCGTACGAAAGGCAGGTTCACGGCATGGGCATCATCAGCTGGATCATTCTCGGGCTGCTCGCAGGCGCCATAGCCAAGATCCTGCTCCCGGGCCGCGACCCGGGGGGCCTGATCGGCACCACGCTGATCGGTGTGGCTGGCGCTTTCATCGGTGGCTGGATATCCGCCCGGTATCTGGATCGGCCCATCACCAATGAGTTCTACGACGGAGCCACTTGGGTCGCGGCCATCGGCGGCGCGCTCGTGCTACTGATCGTCTACCGGATCCTGTTCGGCCACTCACGCTCACGCTGACGCCCACGGCACCACGGCACCCGTCGGCCCCTGCCGTGCCGCTCAGCCCGGCAGGCCTCCGCCAACTCCCGCTGCCGGTCCACCGCCAGCCACTCGGGGACATGCACCGCCCCAGGGGCGATCACCGCCCGCTCCCTGGGGAACAGTGCCGCCCCCCTCACGGTGTCGGCACGCCCTCGAGCGTGCCCGGCAGAGTACCCTCGAATACGCCCTCGATCCCGAGGAGCCGCTGCTTGCGCTCCAGTCCGCCCGCGTAACCGCGAAGGGTGCCGTCCGCCCCGATCACCCGGTGGCACGGCCGCACCACGAGCAGCGGGTTGCGCCCGATCGCGGTCCCCACCGCGCGTACCCCGGCGGCCGAAGTGCCAACCTGCTGGGCGATCTGCCCATACGTTGCCGTGTCCCCATAGGGAATCTCTTCCAGCGCCTGCCAGACCCGGCGCTGGAAATCCGTCCCGCTGTTCATGTACTCGATCTCGAAGTGGGTCAGCCGGCCTTCGAAGTACATGCCGAGTTGCCTGCCGATCTCCTCGAAGGCCGCCGGATCGGGCCGCCAGCCGTCGCGCACGACGGCCGCGCCCTTCTGGCCGGGCAGCGAGAGCGAGGCGAGCGCGGTGCCGCCCTTGGCCGTGGGGGACTCCGCGCCCACGAGCAGAAGTTCGCCCAGCGGGCTGTCGATGGTCGTGAAGACCGTCCTGGCGGTCATGGCCCGTTCCTTTCCTCGCAGCGTGTCCTGCGCCGTACGCCTACGAGTCTGTGGCCCTCGCTCCACCGAAGCTGGCGGTATTCGGACATCACGCCCGGCAGGTACCGCCTGTAGGGGAATGCCTTTCGGATCAGCCCCTCAGGGCATCAGGGCGGCCGCCCCCAGGAAGTCGGCACATCGTCTCTCCTCGCACGACGTACGCGGCCGTGATTAAAGTTCACGCCCCGGACTGCGCACCGCCCCCGACCCAGGATGTCCATGGCCGCCGCCGGCGTGGTTGCCCGAGCGCCCGCTCCTTGGCCCGATGGGGAGGGCACAACGAGGGCGGCGGTCGAGGCCGTCCTCGGTGAAGTGCCCCCGTTGTGCCCTGTGAAGTCCGCCCAGGCCCTGTCCGGTCGATCAGGCCCTAGCCGCGTCCGTGCAGGTCAGGCCACCTGATCAGCGGTAGTTCACAAACTGCAGCGCGAATTCGAAGTCCTGCCCCTTCAGCAGCGCCTGCACGGCCTGCAGGTCGTCCCGGCTCTTCGAGCTGACCCGCAGCTCGTCGCCCTGGACCTGTGCCTTGACGCCCTTCGGGCCTTCGTCGCGGATGATCTTCGCAACCTTCTTGGCGTTTTCCTGGGAGATGCCCTCCTCGATCGAGGCGAAGATCTTGTACTCCTTGCCGGACAGCTGGGGCTCGCCCGCGTCCAGCGCCTTCAGCGAGATCCCGCGCTTGACCAGCTTGGTCTGGAAGACATCGAGGATGGCGGCGACGCGCTCCTCGGAGTTGGCCTGCATAAGGATCTTCTCGCCGGACCAGGCGATCGAAGCTCCGACGTTCTTGAAGTCGTAGCGCTGGGAGATCTCCTTCGCGGCCTGGTTGAGGGCGTTGTCGACCTCCTGCCGCTCGACCTTCGAGACGATGTCGAAACTGGAGTCGGCCATGTCCTGTGGCTCCTTGTATCGGGTGCGTGGAGTCGCGGCCGGAAGACCCCGGCCCGCACCCGCAAGCCTAGCCACCCACACCGGCCCGGAGGGCTGATCAATCCGGTGGTGGAGCACCCCTGGGCATCGGGTATCGTTTACGTCGTTGCCACGGAGCACCGCCCAACAGCGGTCCCTCCCGAGGCGACATCCCATGGCGGTGTGCCCGAGTGGCCAATGGGAGCGGACTGTAAATCCGTCGGCTTAGCCTACCCAGGTTCGAATCCTGGCGCCGCCACGCGATAAAACGACCCCTGATCTGCGGAAACGCGGATCAGGGGCCGTTGTCGTGTGCGCCGCTTCAGGGGGCCACTGTCTCGCTCTGGCTCACCCACTGGTGAAGAACTGCCTGTCCGCCGTGACGCGGGAACGGCCGGACTCAGCCCGGAACGCCGGAACGAGCAGCGGCGCCCTCAGTCGGCCGGCCGGAACGCGAGCTCGATCTCCCTTGGACGGGTCCGGCTCGACGCGGGGGTCGGTCAGATACGACTCCAGGCGGCAGGCCCACCGCTCAGCGCCGTCGACCACCGTCATGTCCCACTCCAGACCCTCCCGGTCAGCCCAATCCCGTACCGCTGTGACGACCCCGAACAGCTGGTCGGGGATGACCGGTATGGGCGACCGTCACATAGCGGCCGGGCGGCAGCACAGCCATGCCGATGTCGCCTTCCGGCTCCGGCATGGACACGACCGGTACACCTGCCTCGACCTCCGACTCCCCTTCCATGTCGATGCTGTTGAAGCGGAAGAAGGGGGCTTCCGGTCAGTTCCACGCCGCGGCTGGTCAGCCAGCCGTACAGTTCCGGCAGCCGGTCGGCGATCGCAGCGAAGGCCTCCATCCGTACGGTTCCGCGGACGAACGCGTAGAGCTGTTCTCCGCGCTCCCTCAACGTGGGGTGAATCGCTGGCGTGTGTTCCTCATGAATTCAGAACGGACCTGCGGACCACATCGCACCTGACTCAGTTTCCGGCGACGTCCTTCACCGCGACCGTCACCGGAACCGAGCCGCTGATCAGCTCCAGCGTCAGCCCCGCCGTGGCTGTTGTCTCCACCAACTCCGCGAGCACCGCCGCCACATCGTCACGCGGCACCATCCCGCGCCCGGTCGACGCCTTCAGCTGTACGAGACCGGTACCCGCGTCATTCGTCAGTGAGCCCGGCCGCAGAATCGTCCAGTCGAGGCGCCGCCTGGACCGTACGTCCTCGTCCGCCGCGCCCTTGGCCCGCAGGTACACGTCGAACTCGCTGTCGCCCGCGTGCTGGGCGTCCGCGCCCATGGAGGAGACCACGATGTACCGCCGTACTCCTGCTCGTTCGGCCGCATCGGCGAACAGCACCGCCGCGCCCAGGTCCACCGTGTCCTTGCGCGCCTTGCCGCTGCCCGGACCCGCGCCCGCCGCGAAGACGGCGGCGCCGGCGCCCTGAAGCACCGCGGCGACCTCCTCGGCCGAGGCCGCCTCCAGGTCGAGCAGGACCGGTTCGGCACCGGCTTCACGCAGGTCGTCGCCCTGCTCGGGTCTGCGGATGATGCCCGCGACCTCGTGCCCGCCCGCCGACAGCAGCCGTTCGAGACGGCGTGCGATCTGACCGTGTCCTCCAGCGATGACGATGCGCATGACTACGACGGTACGTCCGAAGCGCCCGGCTTGCTCAGGGACTCCTGTTGTTACGACGTCGAATGCAGCTGTCAGAGGGGCATGGGAGACGTCAGGGGCAGGTGTCCGGCCGCCCCTGGCGGGGCAGTTCGAGTGCGACAGCGGCCGCCGAGTCGCAGTACTCCCGTACCGCGCTGGTCCGCGCCACCACCCGGCCGCGGTGAATCACGATCCGGCTGTACGCCAGTGAGAGGACCCCCGAGATCCGCTCGCCGCGCACCGCAAGCAGCTCGGCCGGGAAGCCTGCCTCCACCCGTACCTCCGGCAGCCCCATGGCCTGCCGAGCCACGCCCGCCACCGTCCCGTACGCCTCACGTGCCGCCATCCCGCCCTGCGAGGCCAGCAGATAGGCGGCCTCCAGCGGATCGCCCCGGCCCACCGGATTCGAGACGTCCCGCAGCGCTCCGCTGCCCGCCGCGACCCGAACCCCGGCGGCGCGGAGCAGGCGCACCGGTGCGTTGCCCTGCAGCTCGACGGCACCGCAGCCACCCTGGGGCACGCAGATCACCGTGACCCCGGCCGCGGCCAGCTGGTCGGCCGCCCTCGACGCCACATCGCGCGGCAGCCGGGCGAGCCCCGCGCACGGCCCGATCGCGACGCCGGGCCGCAGCCCGCCCGCCATCGCCGCGAGCCGGGCGAGCCGGGCCGGGTCGTCGCCGTGGGTGTGCAGATCGACGGGGCAGCCGTGTTCGGCGGCGACTTCGAGCACGGCCTCCGCGTACCCGGTCGGATCGGGGTCCGAGTCCGGGCAGCCGCCCACTACCCCGGCGCCCATCTTCACCGCGTCCCGCAGCATCGCCAGGCCGTCGGCGCCCGCGATTCCCGTGAGCAGTCGGGGCACCGCCACGGCCGTCAGATCCGCGAGCCCGCGCAGCGAGCGCCGCGCCTGGAGCACCGCCTCGAGCGGGCCGAGCGCGTGCACGTCCCCGATCCGTACGTGCGAGCGCAGCGCGGTCGCCCCGTGTCCCAACTGAAGCAGCGCGGCCTCGGTGGCACGCCGTTGGACGTCCTCGGTGGCGTACGAAACCGGCCCCAGGGAGTCGGCGGTCAGTGCAGTGTCCCCATGGGTGTGCGGGTCGGCCGGTGCGGGCAGCAGCAGGTAGCCGCTGAGGTCGACGCGGGTGGTGTACGGGGTGAGGCTGCCCGCCGTGCCGACGGCCTCGATGCGTCCGCCGCTGAGCCGTACGTCCACGGTGCGGCCGTCGGTGAGCCGGGCGTCGCAGAGCAGCAGAGCGGTGGTGTCCGCAGTGGCGCCGTCGGGTGGCTGCGGCTGGCTGTCGGGCATCGCGCTCCTGGGTGGGGCGGTGGGGCTCGGGCGGCGTGACGGAAACAAGATCACAAAGACAAGATCACGCAGCGTGAGTCGAGCCTAGGGGCGCGCCGAGCGCGCTTCGGGGAGGAGCGCAATAGTCGTACCGGTGTGGTCACGAGTGGCGTACGGGACGGACGGGACTCAGGCCGTGCGGAGGGCACCGAAACGGATTTGGGCGATCGGCGAGGGACCGTGTAATGTCTTCATCGCTCGCCCCAATAGCTCAGTCGGTAGAGCGTCTCCATGGTAAGGAGAAGGTCTACGGTTCGATTCCGTATTGGGGCTCTGATGTCGGGGATCCTCACCTCCCGGTGAGGAGATCCGGTATCGCAGCGGTGTAGCTCAGTCGGTAGAGCAAGCGGCTCATAATCGCTGTGTCACCGGTTCAAGTCCGGTCACCGCTACACACAGTAGCCGATTGCGGGGTCGGTCCTCCGATCGGCTACTCTTTTATGCGTTCATCCGTTCATCCGTCCGTCCAAGGAGCACTCACGTGGCTGCCACCGACGTCCGCCCGAAGATCACGCTGGCCTGCGTGGAGTGCAAGGAGCGGAACTACATCACCAAGAAGAACCGGCGCAACAATCCGGACCGTCTTGAGATGAAGAAGCACTGCCCGCGCTGCAACTCGCACACGGCGCACCGCGAAACGCGCTAATCAGGCTCGTATACGAGGCCGCCCCCGACCCGGGGGCGGCCTCGTGTCGTTTGTTGAGGTCCATCTGTCAGGAGGGAGCCAGTCCATGGCGCTCGACCAGTCCTTCGTGGGGCGGACTTATCCGCCCACCTCGCCCTATGAGGTAGGCCGGGAAAAGATCCGCGAGTTCGCCGAGGCGGTGGGCGACGCCAATCCCGTATACACCGACCCTGATGCCGCCAGGGCACTCGGCCACTCCGATGTGATCGCGCCGCCGACTTTCGCCTTCGCGATCACTTTCAAGGCGGCGGAACAGGTCATTCAGGACCCGCAGTTGGGGCTCGACTACGACCGCGTGGTGCATCGAGAGCAGAAGTTCGCGTACACCCGGCCCGTCGGCGCGGGGGACCGGCTCTCCGTCACCTCGACCATTGAGTCCATCAAGTCCCTTGCGGGCAACGACGTTGTCGACATCCGTGGCGAGGTGCGCGACGAGGCCGGCGCGCATGTGGTGACCGCGTGGACCAAGCTGGTGGCGCGCGCCGCCGAGGAGGCGTGATGGCTGCGAAGATCTCTTACGCGGACGTCGAGGTCGGCACCGAGCTCCCGGCGCAGAGCTTTCCGGTGACGCGGGCCACGCTGGTGCAGTACGCCGGAGCCTCGGGCGACTTCAATCCGATCCACTGGAACGAGAAGTTCGCCACGGAGGTAGGACTTCCCGATGTGATCGCGCACGGCATGTTCACCATGGCCGAGGCGGTACGCGTCGTCACGGACTGGGCCGGCGACCCGGGCGCGGTTGTCGAGTACGGCGTCCGCTTCACCAAGCCGGTCGTGGTGCCGAACGACGAGAAGGGCGCGCTGATCGAGGTCGGCGGCAAGGTCGCGGCGAAGCTGGACGACAACCGCGTCCAGGTCGACGTGACGGTGATGAGCGAGGGGCAGAAGGTGCTGAGCATGTCCCGCGCCGTGGTGCAGCTCTCCTGAGAGGCCGCGCACCGAGCGCACGGAGACGAGTCCCGAGCGCACGGAGATGCGTAAGGGGCACCCCTCCCTTGGGTGTGCCCCTTACCTGCCCCGCCGGACCTGCTCTCAGCTGTTGACTAATTAGTGATTGGCCACTAACTTAGTCCGCATGGTCAGGATGAGCGCAGAAGAGCGACGCGAGAGCGTCATCCGCGCCGCGATCACCGAGTTCGCGCGAGGCGGCTACGAAGGCACCTCCACCGAGGCGATCGCCAAGCGGGTCGGGGTGTCGCAGCCGTACCTCTTCCGGCTGTTCAAGAACAAGCAGGAAGTCTTCCTCGCGGCGGCGACCCGCTGCCTGGAGCAGACCCGCGATGCGATGGCGGATGCCGCGCGCGGCGTGGCGCCGGAGGATGTGCATCTCGCGATGGGAACCGCGTACAAGCGGCTCCTGGCCGAGGACCCCGACAGGCTGCTCATGCAGATGCAGGTGTACGTCGCCGTGGCCTCGGCCGAGGCGGCCGGGGACCACGAGTTCGGCGAGGCGATCCGGGCCGAGTGGGAGAAGCTCTGGGACTTCTCGCATCTGGCACTGGGCGCCGATGTGCAGGAGACCACGTACTTCCTGTCCTACGGAATGCTCATCAACGTCCTTGCCTCGCTCGGCTTCCCGAAGAGGCATCGGGTCTGGTCGGCCTTCGACATGTCCAAGATTCCGGTGGCGGAGTAGGCGTTCGGGCGATCATGGGTGAGCGCGTCTCTCTGCCCACGAAAGTTAGTCATCGATAACTAACATCAGGGGAAAGTCATGGAACAGAGCACGGCCCGCCGCGGCAGCGCCGCCTGGGCACTCGTCATCACCAGCGTCGCCGGTTTCATGGCGGCCCTCGACAACCTCGTCGTCACCACCGCCCTTCCCTCCATCCGCAAGGACCTCGGAGGCGCGCTGGAGGACCTCGAATGGACGGTGAGCGCGTACACGCTCACCTTCGCCGTACTGCTGATGCTCGGTGCCGCACTCGGCGACCGCTTCGGCCGCCGCAGGCTCTTCATCGCCGGCCTGGCCGTCTTCACCGGCGCGTCCGCCGCCGCGGCGCTCGCACCCGGAATCGACGCCCTCATCGCGGCCCGTGCCGTCCAGGGCGTCGGCGCGGCGATCATGATGCCGCTGACCCTGACCCTGCTCACGGCTGCCGTCCCGGTCGCCCGGCGCGGTGCGGCTCTGGGCATCTTCAGCGCCGTCACCGGCCTCGCCGTCGCCAGTGGACCCCTCATCGGCGGCAGTCTGACCGAGCACATCTCCTGGCAGTGGATCTTCTGGCTGAACGTGCCGATAGGCCTGGCGCTCCTGCCGCTGGCCCGGCTGCGCCTCGCGGAGTCGCACGCCCCCAACGCCCGGCTCGACATCCCCGGCACCCTGCTCGTCAGCGGCGGCCTCTTCGGCATCGTCTACGCCCTGGTCAACGGCCAGGCCGACGGTTGGGGCAGCACCCCGATCCTGGCCGGTCTGATTCTGGGCACCCTGCTGCTGGCCGCCTTCGTACGGCACGGTCTGACGAGCAAGAACCCCATGCTGCCCATGCGGCTCTTCCGGCAGCGAGCCTTCTTCGGCATCAATGCCGCGAGCCTGCTGATGTTCCTCGGCATGTTCGGTTCGATCTTCCTCCTCAGCCAGTTCATGCAGGGAGTCGCCGGGTACTCGCCCACCGAGGCGGGTCTGCGCATGCTCCCCTGGACCGGTATGCCGCTGATCGTCGCGCCCATCGCCGGATTCCTCTCCGACAAGATCGGCGGCCGACCGGTCGTCGCCACCGGGCTCGCCCTACAGGCCGTGGGCCTGGCGCTCTTCGCGCTGGTGCTGGAGCCGGGTGTGTCGTACACCGCGCAGCTGCCCGGCCTGATCCTCGGCGGCATCGGCATGGCGCTGTACTTCGCCCCCGCGGCCAGCGTGGTCATGTCCAGCGTCCGCCCGGCCGAACAGGGAATCGCGTCCGGCGCGAACAACGCCCTGCGGGAGGTCGGCGGAGCGCTCGGTGTCGCGGTCCTCGGCGCGGTCTTCGCCGCCCAGGGCAGCTACGAGTCGCCCCAGGCCTTCACCGACGGCACCATTCCGGCCCTGTGGATCGGTGCGGGCGCGGTGGCCGTCGCGGCCCTGGTCGCCCTGCTGATCCCCGGCCGCCGCCATCTGACACCGGCCGACGCCCCGGTGAGCGCCGAGGCCGTCGAGAAGCCCGCGCCCGTCGCCGTGTGATGCCGCGCGCGTGATCCGTCGCCGTGTGACGCGTAGGGCAGCGGTGTGACGCGTACGGCAGCGGTGTACGCATACGGTCCGTGGCCCCGCCCGAGCGGTGGCGCCACGGACCGTACCCTTGTCCCCGTGCAGGAACTCCACGACGCTCCCCTGGCCCCCCTGACCACCTTCCGGCTCGGCGGCCCCGCGACCCGCCTCGTCACGGCGACCACCGACGACGAGGTAGTCGCGGTCGTACGCGAGGCGGACGCAACCGGCACCCCGCTGCTGATCATCGGCGGCGGCAGCAACCTGGTCATCGGCGACAAGGGCTTCGACGGCACCGCGCTGCGCATCGCCACCTGCGGCTTCGAACTGTCCGGCACCACGCTGGAGTTGGCCGCCGGCGAGGTTTGGACCGACGCCGTCGCGCGAACCGTGGAAGCCGGCCTCGCGGGCATCGAGTGCCTGGCGGGCATCCCGGGCTCGGCCGGTGCCACGCCGATCCAGAACGTCGGCGCGTACGGCCAGGAAGTCTCCAGCACCATCACCGAAGTCGTCGCCTACGACCGCCGCACCGGCGCGACGGTCACCGTCCCGAACGCCGACTGCGACTTCTCGTACCGCCACAGCCGCTTCAAGCAGGACCCCGAGCGCTATGTCGTCCTGCGGGTCCGCTTCGAGCTGGAGGACGCGGGCGGCCTGTCGGCGCCCCTCAAGTACGCCGAGACGGCGCGCGCGCTCGGCGTCGAGGCGGGCGAGCGCGTCCCGGCGGCCGCCGCCCGCGAGACCGTACTGAAGCTGCGTGCGGGCAAGGGCATGGTGCTGGACCCCGAGGACCACGACACCTGGTCGGCGGGCTCCTTCTTCACCAACCCGATCCTCGACCAGGACGCGTACGAGAGCTTTCTCACCCGGGTCCTGGAGCGCCTCGGCCCCGACGCCGCGCCGCCCGCCTTCCCGGCGGGCCAGGGGCGCACCAAGACCTCGGCGGCCTGGCTGATCGACAAGGCCGGCTTCACCAAGGGGTACGGCACCGGCCCGGCCCGGATCTCCAGCAAGCACACGCTCGCGCTCACCAACCGGGGCGAGGCCACCACCGAGGACCTGCTCGCGCTCGCCCGCGAGGTGGTGACGGGCGTGCGCGAGGCCTTCGGCATCACGCTCGTCAACGAGCCGGTGACGGTCGGCGTCAGCCTCTGATCCAAGCCGCCCGGGCTCTTCCTAGTACGCCACGCCCACACCCTGCTTTACCGTCGCGGGATTCTCGACCATTCCCAGCATCGCGTGGGCCACATCTGCACGGCCGATCGTCCTGCCGCTGCTCGGAGTGCCGCCCACAGCCGTCCGGTACGAGCCCGTCAGCGGCTTGTTCAGCAGCCGCGGCGGGCGGACGGCGGTCCAGTCCGTCGTGCTGCGAGCCAATTCGCCCTCCATGGAACGGAGGTCGTCGTACACGGGCTTCAGCAAGGTGTTGATCACCGCGAGCATCGTGCGGTCCAGCACCGGCCGACGCTCGGGAACCGGGCCGAGCGGGGCCGCGCTCACCACCAGCAACCGGCGCGTGCCCTCCGCCTCCATCGCCCAGAGCACCGAGCGCGTCAGCGCCGCAGCGACCCCGGCGTCCGCGCGCCTGCGGGCGCCGAGACCCGAGAGGACCGCATCACGCCCGGCGACCGCCGTGCGCAGCGACTCGCCCTCCTTCAGGTCCGCCCGGAACACCTGGAGGCCGGGACCCGTGATCCCGAATCGTGCCGGATCGCGCACCACTGCCGTCACCTCGTGCCCCGCCGCCAGTGCCTGAGTGACGATCTCCTGGCCGATTCCGCCGGTCGCACCGAAAACCGTGAGTTTCATGGCGCACCCTCCTCGGGTGGTGGGTAAGTATTCACTCACCACTAGAGTGGTAAGTACTCACTCACTCGTCAAGCCCTGCCGGAGGATCCATGCAGAAACCGGCCCGCGCCCGCATCGTCGACGCCGCCCACGAGCTGATGCTCACCCTTGGCCTCGCCCGCACCACCACCAAGGAGATCGCCAAGGCGGCCGGCTGCTCCGAGGCCGCGCTCTACAAGAACTTCGCAAGCAAGGAGGAACTGTTCGTCGCCGTCCTCAGCGAACGGCTGCCCAGGCTGAGCCCGCTGCTGGCCGGCCTCGCCGCCGAGCCGGGGGAGCACTCCGTCGAGGAGAACCTGACGGCGATCGCCCACGAGGCCGCGCTCTTCTACGAGCAGACCTTCCCCATCGCGGCCTCGCTCTACGCCGAGCCGCAGCTCAAACGACGCCACGAGCAGGCCATGCGGGAGATGGGCGCGGGCCCCCACAGGCCGATCCAGGGCCTGGACGCCTATCTGCGGACCGAGCAACAGGCGGGCCGCATCAGCGCCGAGGCGGACACCTACGCCGCCGCCTCACTGCTTCTCGGTGCCTGCGCCCAGCGCGCCTTCGCCTACGACATGACGCAGGGCGGCAAGCCACCCCAGCCCCTCGACGAGTTCGCCGCGGGCATCGCACGCACCCTGCTGCGCGGAATCAGCCGGTAGCCAGCCAGTCGTCGATCCCCGCCAGCATCTTGTCCTTCACCTCGGCAGGAGCCGCCGACGCCCGCACCGACTGGCGTGCCAGTTCGGCCAGTTCGGCGTCCGTGAAGCCGTGGTGCCTGCGTGCCAGTTCGTACTGAGCGGCCAGCCGCAAGCCGAAGAGCAGCGGGTCGTCAGCGCCCAGAGCCATCGGCACCCCCGCCTCGTACAGGGCGCGCAGCGGCACATCGGCGGGCTTCTCGTACACGCCGAGCGCCACATTCGACGAGGGGCACACCTCGCAGGTCACCCCGCGCTCCGCAAGCTTCCGCAGCAGCCGCGGGTCCTCCGCCGCCCGCACCCCGTGCCCGATCCGCGAGGCGTGCAGATCGTCGAGGCAGTCGCGTACGGACGCGGGACCCGTCAGCTCGCCGCCGTGGGGCGCGGCAAGCAGCCCGCCCTCCCGCGCGATGGAGAAGGCGCGGTCGAAGTCCCGTGCCATGCCCCGGCGTTCGTCGTTGGAGAGGCCGAAGCCGACCACCCCGCGGTCCGCATAGCGCACCGCCAGCCGCGCCAGTGTGCGCGCGTCCAGGGGGTGCTTCATACGGTTGGCCGCGACCAGCACCCGCATCCCGAGGCCGGTCTCCCGCGAGGCGCGTTCCACGGCGTCCAGAATGATCTCCAGCGCCGGGATCAGCCCGCCCAGCATGGGCGCGTACGAGGTCGGATCGACCTGGATCTCCAGCCAGCCGGAACCGTCCCGGACATCCTCCTCGGCCGCCTCGCGCACCAGCCGCTGGATGTCCTCAGGGGAGCGCAGACAGGACCGCGCGATGTCGTAGAGCCGCTGGAAGCGGAACCAGCCGCGCTCGTCGGTCGCCCGCAGTTTGGGCGGTTCGCCGCCGGTCAGGGCATCGGGCAGATGGACGCCGTACTTGTCGGCGAGTTCCAGCAGGGTGGCGGGCCGCATCGACCCGGTGAAGTGCAGATGCAGATGAGCCTTGGGCAGCAGGCCAACGTCACGTACACACGGGGGGTTCGGGGGATGTCCCGATGAACTGCGCTCCATTCCAGGATCTTGCCGCAACACGCCGCCCAGGGACAGCCGCTTTCCCCGATCGGGTTCTTGCCCGAACGAAGAAACGGAGCCCACCGACTCCGTCGAGTCGGTGGGCTCCGCGGTCGCAGGACGGGCACAGGACGTCAGTCGCGCGCCTCGGCCAGCAGCTTCTGCAGCCGCGACACACCCTCGACCAGGTCCTCGTCGCCCAGCGCGTACGAGAGACGCAGATAGCCGGGCGTACCGAAGGCCTCGCCCGGTACGACAGCCACCTCGGCCTCGTCCAGGATCAGCGCCGCCAGCTCCACCGAACTCTGTGGACGCTTGCCGCGGATCTCCTTGCCCAGCAGCCCCTTCACCGACGGGTACGCGTAGAAGGCACCCTCCGGCTCCGGGCACAGCACACCGTCGATCTCGTTGAGCATGCGCACGATCGTCTGGCGGCGGCGGTCGAAGGCGGTCCGCATCTCGGCGACCGCGTCCAGCGAACCGGAGACGGCAGCAAGCGCCGCGACCTGCGCCACGTTGGACACGTTGGACGTGGCGTGCGACTGCAGGTTGGTCGCGGCCTTCACCACGTCCTTCGGGCCGATGATCCATCCCACGCGCCAGCCGGTCATCGCATACGTCTTGGCCACACCGTTGACCACGATGCACTTGTCGCGCAGCTCGGGCACCAGGGCGGGCAGCGAGGTGAACTTCGCGTCGCCGTAGACCAGGTGCTCGTAGATCTCGTCGGTCAGCACCCACAGCCCGTGCTCGAGCGCCCAGCGCCCGATCGCCTCGGCGTCGGCCTCGCTGTACACCGCGCCCGTCGGGTTGGACGGGGAGACGAAGAGCACGACCTTCGTACGCTCCGTGCGTGCCGCCTCCAGCTGCTCGACGGAGACCCGGTAGCCGGTGGTCTCGTCCGCCACCACGTCGACCGGGACGCCGCCCGCGAGGCGGATCGACTCGGGGTAGGTGGTCCAGTACGGAGCCGGGACGATGACCTCGTCACCCGGGTCGAGGATCGCCGCGAACGCCTCGTAGATCGCCTGCTTGCCGCCGTTGGTGACCAGGATCTGCGAGGCCTCGACCTCGTAACCGGAGTCGCGCAGCGTCTTCGCGGCGATGGCGGCCTTGAGCTCGGGGAGCCCGCCCGCCGGCGTGTAGCGGTGGTACTTCGGGTTCTTGCAGGCCTCGATCGCGGCCTCGACGATGTAGTCCGGTGTCGGGAAGTCGGGCTCACCCGCGCCGAAGCCGATCACCGGACGTCCGGCGGCCTTGAGGGCCTTGGCCTTGGCGTCGACGGCGAGGGTCGCGGACTCGGAGATCGCGCCGATGCGGGCGGAGACCCGGCGCTCGGTGGGAGAGGTTGCAGCGCTCATACGGCCATCGTCCCAGACGGCCATCCCGCCCGGCACACATGTTTCGAGTTGCGGACAGGAACCGGCTCGAAGCTATCTGTTCGACGGCGGGCCCCCGACCACGTACACTCACTCGTCGTTGGCCCTCACCAACCGCATCTTCGGATGGGGTAGGTTGGGGAAACCACAAAGGGTCGTAGCTCAATTGGTAGAGCACTGGTCTCCAAAACCAGCGGTTGGGGGTTCAAGTCCCTCCGGCCCTGCTACACACACCTTCGCCAGGATGTGTGCGCATGTACGTACATTCAATGAACCGGCCGTGCGGCTCCACCGGGCGCGGCGCGGCCACGACCCGGAATCAGGTGAAAGATCGTGACGGACGCCGTGGGCTCCATCGACATGCCTGATGCCGAGGACGAGGCGCCTGAGTCGAAGAAGAAGGCCCGCAAGGGCGGTAAGCGCGGCAAGAAGGGGCCCCTCGGTCGTCTGGCGCTCTTCTACCGACAGATCATCGCCGAGCTGCGCAAGGTTGTCTGGCCCACTCGAAGCCAGCTGTCGACGTACACCACAGTGGTGATTGTCTTCGTAGTCGTCATGATTGGTCTGGTGACCGTGATTGACTATGGGTTCCAGGAAGCCGTCAAGTACGTCTTCGGCTGATCCCGCGGAGGGCGCCGGCAGCGGCGCCCCTTTCGCATGTTCCACCCCATCTGTATCCAGGAAGAAGCAGCCACCGTGTCTGACCCGAACCTGAACGACGCCATCGAGTCGGCCGAGTCCGTGAAGGACGAGCTCGACATCGTCGAGGCGGCGGACGCTGTGGAGCCGGACCAGGCCGAGGCTGCCGACGCCACCGCCGGTGAGCCGGCCGAGGAGGCCGCGGTGCACGTCGAGGAAGCCGCCACCGCCGTGGCCGAGGTCGACGAGGACGAGGCCGCCGCAGCCGCCGACGAGGAAGCCGCCGACGAGGCCGCCGACATCGTGGAGGAAGAGCCCGCCGCCCCGGTCGACCCCGTTGCCGCGCTCCGTGAGGAGCTGCGCGGTCTGCCCGGCGAGTGGTACGTCATCCACACGTACGCCGGCTACGAGAAGCGCGTGAAGGCCAACCTTGAGCAGCGCGCCGTCTCTCTGAACGTCGAGGACTTCATCTACCAGGCCGAAGTGCCCGAGGAAGAGATCGTCCAGATCAAGAACGGCGAGCGCAAGAACGTCCGCCAGAACAAGCTCCCCGGATACGTCCTGGTCCGCATGGACCTGACGAACGAGTCCTGGGGCGTCGTCCGCAACACCCCCGGCGTCACCGGGTTCGTGGGCAACGCCTACGACCCCTACCCGCTGACCCTGGACGAGATCGTCAAGATGCTCGCCCCGGAGGCCGAGGAGAAGGCCGCTCGCGAGGCGGCCGAGGCCGAGGGCAAGCCGGCTCCTGCCCGCAAGGTCGAGGTCCAGGTGCTGGACTTCGAGGTCGGCGACTCGGTCACCGTCACCGACGGCCCGTTCGCGACGCTGCAGGCGACGATCAACGAGATCAACGCCGACTCGAAGAAGGTCAAGGGCCTCGTCGAGATCTTCGGCCGCGAGACCCCGGTCGAGCTGAGCTTCGACCAGATCCAGAAGAACTAGCTCCTTCAGGGAGTCTTCTGGAACATACGCCTCCGAACAGGTCAGACCGGCTCTCGCGGCCGCTCTGACCTGCTCGGTTTTTGGCCGCACAGCCCCAGCAGTTATCGTTGTGCGGTTGCCCCTTGGGCAGCAGGAAAGACATGAATAGGAAGAGGACCCGGAATGCCTCCCAAGAAGAAGAAGGTCACGGGGCTGATCAAGCTCCAGATCCAGGCCGGCGCGGCCAACCCGGCTCCGCCGGTCGGCCCCGCGCTGGGTCAGCACGGCGTCAACATCATGGAGTTCTGCAAGGCCTACAACGCCGCGACCGAGTCGCAGCGTGGCATGGTCGTGCCGGTGGAGATCACGGTCTACGAGGACCGTTCCTTCACCTTCATCACCAAGACTCCGCCGGCCGCCAAGCTGATCCTCAAGGCCGCGGGTGTGGACAAGGGCTCCGGCGAGCCGCACAAGACCAAGGTTGCCAAGCTCACCGGCGCCCAGGTCCGCGAGATCGCCTCGGTCAAGATGCCCGACCTGAACGCCAACGACCTGGACGCCGCGTCGAAGATCATCGCCGGCACCGCCCGTTCGATGGGCATCACGGTCGAGGGCTGACAGCCCCCGAAAACCTCAGTGGCAGGACCAAGCGCTGGTCCGCACCACGACTCCATACCTGAACCAACACAGGAGCAGAAGTGAAGCGCAGCAAGACTCTCCGCGCTGCGGACGCCAAGATCGACCGGGAGAAGCTGTACGCCCCGCTCGAGGCCGTCCGTCTCGCCAAGGACACCACCTCCACCAAGTTCGACGGCACCGTCGAGGTCGCCATGCGTCTGGGCGTTGACCCGCGCAAGGCCGACCAGATGGTCCGCGGCACCGTGAACCTTCCGCACGGCACCGGCAAGACCGCCCGGGTCCTGGTCTTCGCGACCGGTGACCGTGCTGCGGCCGCGGAAGCCGCTGGCGCCGACATTGTCGGCTCCGACGAACTGATCGACGAGGTTGCGAAGGGCCGTCTGGACTTCGACGCCGTCGTCGCCACCCCGGACCTCATGGGCAAGGTCGGCCGCCTCGGCCGCGTGCTCGGTCCGCGTGGTCTGATGCCGAACCCGAAGACCGGCACCGTCACCCCCGATGTCACCAAGGCTGTCAACGACATCAAGGGCGGCAAGATCGAGTTCCGCGTCGACAAGCACTCGAACCTGCACTTCATCATCGGCAAGGTCTCCTTCGACGACACGAAGCTGGTCGAGAACTACGCCGCGGCGCTGGAGGAGATCCTCCGTCTCAAGCCGTCCGCCGCGAAGGGCCGCTACATCAAGAAGGCGACCCTGACCACGACGATGGGCCCCGGCATCCCGCTGGACTCCAACCGCACCCGCAACCTCCTCGTCGAGGAGGACCCGGCCGCGGTCTGAGCCTGACGGCTCACTCGATCTACGAAACCGGCCCCCGCACCTCGACAGAGGCGCGGGGGCCGGTTTCTGTGCACGGGCGCTTTATTCGCTGGCGGTGTCGGAGTCGAACGGTAGTGTCGCGGGGGTTTGCGGAGCATCACGTACACCTGTGGGGGGATCATGCATCCGATGTACCGGAAGGCGGCCGGGGGCCTGGTCGCCGGAGCGCTGCTGTGCGGCTCCGCTGCCTGTTCGGCGAGCACCACGCCGCAGCCGGACCGCACGGCCGCGCAGAAGCCCCTGCGCGTCGCCCTGGCCGCGGCGGTCAAGCGCGCGGGCCCCGCCGGTCTCCGCGACGGCGGACCTGGCTGAGATGTTCAAGGGCATCGGGAGGGGCCGGGAGTGAGCCGCACGGCCCGATTTGCCGGACCGGGATCCGGTCCCGTACTCTTCCACAGAAGCCAAAGACCGCTGGTCGTTGCCGTGCTCTCGTAAGAGCGCCTGGCAGCCGAAGGATCCGCTAGCTGCGGACGTCCTGCGCAGGTGACTGTGGACAGCTCCCGGATTCCATTCGGTTGAGCTACGCCCCGTGCGCCTGCGCCGGGGCGTTTCGTTTTGTTCAGCCCCTTCTGAGCGGTCCTCATCACCCGGAAGGAGGCCGACGCTCATGGCAAGGCCCGACAAGGCTGCCGCGGTAGCCGAGCTCGCGGACCAGTTCCGCAGCTCGAACGCCGCCGTGCTGACCGAGTACCGGGGTCTCACCGTGGCTCAGCTCAAGGAGCTGCGCCGTTCGCTCGGTGAGAACGCCCAGTACGCCGTGGTGAAGAACACGCTGACCAAGATTGCGGCCAACGAGGCCGGGATCAACACGCTCGACGACCTGTTCAACGGTCCGACAGCGGTTGCCTTCGTCACCGGTGACCCGGTGGAGTCGGCGAAGGGTCTTCGTGACTTCGCCAAGGACAACCCCAACCTCATCATCAAGGGCGGTGTCCTTGACGGTAAGGCGCTGTCCGCCGATGAGATCAAGAAGCTTGCGGACCTCGAGTCCCGCGAGGTTCTGCTCGCCAAGCTGGCGGGCGCCATGAAGGGCAAGCAGTCCCAGGCTGCCGCGCTCTTCCAGGCGCTTCCCTCGAAGTTCGTCCGCACCGCGGAGGCGCTTCGTGCCAAGAAGGCCGAGCAGGGCGGTGCCGAGTAATTCGGCTCGCGCATTGATCAGCGCCGCCTGACGGCGCGCTGGTCGCAGCGGGCCGAACGCCCGCCGACATATACATCCCGGCACCAGCCGATTTAGTGGAAGGATCGCCCATCATGGCGAAGCTCAGCCAGGACGACCTGCTTGCGCAGTTCGAGGAGATGACCCTCATCGAGCTCTCCGAGTTCGTGAAGGCCTTCGAGGAGAAGTTCGACGTCACCGCCGCCGCTCCGGTCGCCGTTGCCGCTGGTGGCGCCGCTGCCGCCCCGGCCGAGGCCGAGGCCGAGCAGGACGAGTTCGACGTCATCCTCACCGGCGCCGGTGAGAAGAAGATCCAGGTCATCAAGGTCGTGCGCGAGCTGACCTCCCTGGGTCTGAAGGAGGCCAAGGACCTCGTCGACGGCACCCCGAAGCCGGTCCTCGAGAAGGTCGCCAAGGAGGCCGCCGAGAAGGCTGCCGAGTCCCTCAAGGCCGCCGGCGCGTCCGTCGAGGTCAAGTAACCCTTTGAGTCTCTGACTCGTGGCTCCTCACGGGAGCCGCAAGGGCATGGCGAAGGGCGATCACCCATCCGGGTGGTCGCCCTTCGGCGTGTGCGAGGCCTGCCTTGCTCTTCCGGATGCGGTGAGTATCGTGATCTTCGCCGTGCGCGCCCCTGATGCTGGTCAGTGACGATCTCAGCAGCCAGTTCGGGTTGGGGGGCCTTGACGAACCGCACGCAGCGCGCAATTCTCAGGACGCGTCGTCACAAGGATCCGGATCCGAGGCATGGATCGACGACCGAACGGGCAGTATCGAGGTGCGCCTCCTGGCGCGAGGGCAAGCCGCGGAGTTGAGAACAACGAGGGTCTCGAAAACCCGCACTGGACATCAGTGTGCCAAGTGGCTACACTGACCCTTTGCGCTGCCTGTTAGCTGCCTCCTGCCCGTCACCAGGGGCATCCCCACGTGTGAGCATCGTTGACCGAAGCATCCCTGACCTGGCCATTTTGACCAATCAGGAGCGTCTGTCTCCGTGCCCATGGTGGGACCGGTACGCGCGTAGTGAGTCCGAGCCCTCGGAAGGACCCCCTCTTGGCCGCCTCGCGCAACGCCTCGACCGCGAATACGAACAACGGCGCCAGCACCGCCCCGCTGCGCATTTCCTTTGCAAAGATCAAGGAGCCCCTCGAGGTTCCGAACCTCCTCGCGCTGCAGACCGAGAGCTTTGACTGGCTGCTCGGCAATGCCGCATGGAAGGCTCGTGTCGAGGCGGCTCTGGACAGCGGACAGGACGTCCCCACCAAGTCCGGTCTGGAGGAGATCTTCGAGGAGATCTCCCCGATCGAGGACTTCTCCGGGTCGATGTCGCTGACCTTCCGCGACCACCGTTTCGAGCCTCCGAAGAACTCCATCGACGAGTGCAAGGAGCGCGACTTCACGTACGCGGCCCCGCTCTTCGTCACGGCCGAGTTCACCAACAACGAGACCGGCGAGATCAAGTCCCAGACGGTCTTCATGGGCGACTTCCCGCTCATGACCAACAAGGGCACCTTCGTCATCAACGGCACCGAGCGTGTCGTCGTGTCGCAGCTGGTCCGCTCGCCGGGTGTCTACTTCGACTCCAACATCGACAAGACGTCCGACAAGGACATCTTCACGGCCAAGATCATCCCGTCCCGGGGTGCCTGGCTGGAGATGGAGATCGACAAGCGCGACATGGTCGGTGTCCGTATCGACCGCAAGCGCAAGCAGTCCGTCACCGTCCTCCTCAAGGCTCTCGGCTGGACCACCGAGCAGATCCTCGAGGAGTTCGGCGAGTACGAGTCCATGCGCGCCACCCTGGAGAAGGACCACACCCAGGGCCAGGACGACGCGCTGCTCGACATCTACCGCAAGCTGCGCCCGGGCGAGCCGCCGACCCGTGAGGCCGCTCAGACGCTGCTCGAGAACCTCTACTTCAACCCGAAGCGTTACGACCTCGCCAAGGTCGGCCGCTACAAGGTGAACAAGAAGCTCGGCGCCGACGAGCCGCTGGACGCCGGCGTGCTCACCACCGACGACGTCATCGCGACCATCAAGTACCTGGTCAAGCTGCACGCCGGTGAGACCGAGACCGTGGGCGAGAGCGGCACCCAGATCGTCGTCGAGACCGACGACATCGACCACTTCGGCAACCGTCGTCTGCGCAACGTCGGCGAGCTCATCCAGAACCAGGTCCGCACGGGTCTGGCTCGTATGGAGCGCGTCGTGCGCGAGCGCATGACGACCCAGGACGTCGAGGCGATCACGCCGCAGACCCTGATCAACATCCGGCCGGTCGTCGCCTCCATCAAGGAGTTCTTCGGCACCAGCCAGCTGTCGCAGTTCATGGACCAGAACAACCCGCTGTCGGGTCTCACCCACAAGCGCCGCCTCTCGGCGCTCGGTCCGGGTGGTCTGTCCCGTGAGCGGGCCGGCTTCGAGGTCCGTGACGTGCACCCGTCGCACTACGGCCGCATGTGCCCGATCGAGACCCCTGAAGGACCGAACATCGGTCTGATCGGCTCGCTCGCCTCCTACGGCCGGGTCAACGCGTTCGGCTTCGTCGAGACGCCGTACCGCAAGGTCGTCGACGACCAGGTGACCGACGAGGTCGACTACCTGACCGCCGACGAGGAAGACCGGTTCGTCATCGCGCAGGCCAACGCCGCGCTGACCGACGACATGCGCTTCGCCGAAGCCCGTGTCCTGGTCCGCCGTCGTGGCGGCGAGGTCGACTACGTCCCGGGCTCCGACGTGGACTACATGGACGTCTCGCCGCGCCAGATGGTGTCGGTCGCGACCGCCATGATCCCGTTCCTGGAGCACGACGACGCCAACCGTGCCCTCATGGGCGCGAACATGATGCGTCAGGCCGTTCCGCTCATCACGGCCGAGGCGCCGCTGGTCGGCACCGGCATGGAGTACCGCTGCGCGGTCGACGCCGGTGACGTCATCAAGGCGGAGAAGGAAGGTGTTGTCCAGGAGGTCTCCGCGGACTACATCACCGTCGCCAACGACGACGGCACGTACACCACGTACCGCATCGCCAAGTTCTCCCGGTCGAACCAGGGCACCTCGGTCAACCAGAAGGTTGTCGTGGACGAGGGCGCCCGGGTCGTCGAGGGCCAGGTCCTCGCCGACGGTCCGGCCACCGAACAGGGCGAGATGGCGCTCGGCAAGAACCTGCTGGTCGCCTTCATGCCGTGGGAGGGTCACAACTACGAGGACGCGATCATCCTGTCGCAGCGCCTCGTGCAGGACGACGTCCTCTCCTCGATCCACATCGAGGAGCACGAGGTCGACGCCCGTGACACCAAGCTCGGCCCCGAGGAGATCACCCGGGACATCCCGAACGTCTCCGAGGAGGTCCTCGCGGACCTCGACGAGCGCGGCATCATCCGTATCGGTGCCGAGGTCGTCGCCGGCGACATCCTGGTCGGCAAGGTCACGCCCAAGGGTGAGACCGAGCTGACCCCGGAGGAGCGTCTGCTCCGCGCGATCTTCGGGGAGAAGGCGCGTGAGGTCCGTGACACCTCGCTGAAGGTGCCGCACGGCGAGACCGGCAAGGTCATCGGCGTCCGCGTCTTCGACCGCGAGGAGGGCGACGAGCTGCCGCCGGGCGTGAACCAGCTGGTTCGCGTGTACGTCGCGCAGAAGCGCAAGATCACCGATGGTGACAAGCTCGCCGGCCGTCACGGCAACAAGGGCGTCATCTCCAAGATCCTGCCGATCGAGGACATGCCGTTCCTGGAGGACGGCACCCCGGTCGACATCATCCTCAACCCACTCGGTGTCCCGTCCCGAATGAACCCGGGACAGGTCCTCGAGATCCACCTCGGCTGGCTCGCCAGCCGCGGCTGGGACGTCTCCGGTCTCGCCGACGACTGGGCTCAGCGACTGCAGGCCATCGGCGCCGACCAGGTCGAGCCGGGCACCAACGTCGCGACCCCGGTCTTCGACGGTGCGCGCGAGGACGAGATCGCCGGTCTCTTCGAGGCGACGATCCCGAACCGCGACGGTGACCGGCTGGTCCAGCCGTCCGGCAAGGCCAACCTGTTCGACGGCCGCTCCGGCGAGCCGTTCCCGGACCCGATCTCGGTCGGGTACATGTACATCCTCAAGCTCCACCACCTGGTCGACGACAAGCTGCACGCCCGCTCGACCGGTCCGTACTCGATGATCACCCAGCAGCCGCTGGGTGGTAAGGCCCAGTTCGGTGGCCAGCGATTCGGTGAGATGGAGGTGTGGGCGCTGGAGGCTTACGGCGCCGCGTACGCCCTCCAGGAGCTGCTGACCATCAAGTCCGACGACGTCACCGGTCGCGTGAAGGTCTACGAGGCCATCGTCAAGGGCGAGAACATCCCCGAGCCCGGCATTCCCGAGTCCTTCAAGGTGCTCATCAAGGAAATGCAGTCGCTCTGCCTCAACGTGGAGGTGCTGTCCTCGGACGGCATGTCCATCGAGATGCGCGACACGGACGAGGACGTCTTCCGCGCTGCGGAGGAGCTCGGTATCGACCTGTCCCGGCGCGAGCCGAGCAGCGTCGAAGAGGTCTGACGGGTCTGGCCGGGACCTCCTCGTGAGGTCCCGGCCCTGCCCCGGACCCTCCCCCTACGCCCTGGCGGGCGCGGGTGGGACCCCCATCAGACCATTGATTGAGACACGACCCCGAAAGAGGGATTGACGACAAGTGCTCGACGTCAACTTCTTCGACGAGCTGCGGATCGGCCTGGCCACCGCGGACGACATCCGACAGTGGTCGCACGGCGAGGTCAAGAAGCCGGAGACCATCAACTACCGCACGCTCAAGCCCGAGAAGGACGGACTCTTCTGCGAGAAGATCTTCGGTCCGACCCGGGACTGGGAGTGCTACTGCGGCAAGTACAAGCGCGTCCGCTTCAAGGGCATCATCTGTGAGCGCTGTGGCGTGGAGGTCACCCGCGCCAAGGTGCGCCGTGAGCGGATGGGCCACATTGAGCTGGCCGCGCCCGTCACCCACATCTGGTACTTCAAGGGCGTCCCGTCGCGCCTCGGCTACCTGCTCGACCTCGCGCCGAAGGACCTCGAGAAGGTCATCTACTTCGCCGCGTACATGATCACGTTCGTGGACGAGGAGCGCCGTACGCGCGACCTGCCCTCGCTGGAGGCGCATGTCTCCGTCGAGCGCCAGCAGGTCGAGAACCGTCGCGACGCCGACCTCGAGGCCCGCGCCAAGAAGCTCGAGACCGACCTGGCCGAGCTCGAGGCCGAGGGTGCCAAGGCCGACGTGCGCCGCAAGGTGCGCGAAGGTGCCGAACGTGAGATGAAGCAGCTGCGCGACCGTGCGCAGCGCGAGATCGACCGTCTCGACGAGGTGTGGAACCGCTTCAAGAACCTCAAGGTCCAGGACCTGGAGGGTGACGAGCTGCTCTACCGCGAGCTGCGTGACCGCTTCGGCACGTACTTCGACGGCTCGATGGGTGCCGCGGCGCTGCAGAAGCGCCTGGAGTCCTTCGACCTCGAGGAGGAGGCCGAGCGTCTCCGCGAGATCATCCGTACCGGCAAGGGCCAGAAGAAGACCCGTGCGCTCAAGCGCCTCAAGGTCGTCTCCGCGTTCCTGCAGACCAGCAACAGCCCCAAGGGCATGGTGCTCGACTGCGTGCCGGTCATCCCGCCGGACCTGCGTCCGATGGTGCAGCTGGACGGTGGCCGCTTCGCGACCTCCGACCTGAACGACCTGTACCGCCGTGTGATCAACCGCAACAACCGCCTCAAGCGTCTCCTTGACCTCGGTGCCCCCGAGATCATCGTGAACAACGAGAAGCGGATGCTGCAGGAGGCCGTCGACGCGCTGTTCGACAACGGCCGCCGTGGTCGCCCGGTGACCGGTCCCGGTAACCGCCCGCTGAAGTCCCTGAGCGACATGCTCAAGGGCAAGCAGGGCCGTTTCCGTCAGAACCTGCTCGGCAAGCGTGTGGACTACTCCGCGCGTTCCGTCATCGTCGTCGGTCCGCAGCTGAAGCTGCACCAGTGCGGTCTGCCCAAGGCCATGGCGCTGGAGCTCTTCAAGCCGTTCGTGATGAAGCGTCTGGTCGACCTGAACCACGCGCAGAACATCAAGAGCGCCAAGCGCATGGTCGAGCGCGGCCGCACGGTCGTGTACGACGTGCTGGAAGAGGTCATCGCCGAGCACCCGGTTCTGCTGAACCGTGCGCCCACGCTGCACCGACTCGGCATCCAGGCCTTCGAGCCGCAGCTGGTCGAGGGCAAGGCCATCCAGATCCACCCGCTCGTCTGCACCGCGTTCAACGCGGACTTCGACGGTGACCAGATGGCCGTGCACCTGCCGCTGTCCGCGGAGGCGCAGGCCGAGGCCCGCATCCTGATGCTGTCCTCGAACAACATCCTCAAGCCGGCCGACGGCCGTCCCGTCACGATGCCCACCCAGGACATGGTGCTCGGCCTCTTCTTCCTCACCACGGACGAGGAGGAGCGCGAGGTGCGCGGCGAGGGCCGTGCGTTCAACTCCACCGCCGAGGCGATCATGGCCTTCGACGCCCGGGAGCTCTCGCTCCAGGCGAAGATCGACATCCGCTTCCCGGTCGGCACGATCCCGCCCCGTGGCTGGACTCCGCCGGTCTCGGAGGAGGGCTCGGACATCGCCGCGGGCGAGTGGCAGCAGGGTGACAGCTTCCGGCTGCGTACGACCCTCGGCCGCGCGCTCTTCAACGAGTTGCTGCCCGAGGACTACCCCTTCGTCGACTACTCCGTCGGCAAGAAGCAGCTCTCCGAGATCGTCAACGACCTCGCCGAGCGCTACCCGAAGGTCATCGTGGCGGCGACGCTCGACAACCTGAAGGCGGCGGGCTTCTACTGGGCCACCCGTTCCGGTGTCACGGTCGCCATCTCCGACGTCGTCGTTCCCGAGGCGAAGAAGGAGATCGTCAAGGGCTACGAGGCGCAGGACGAGAAGGTCCAGAAGCAGTACGAGCGCGGTCTGATCACCAAGCAGGAGCGCACGCAGGAACTCATCACCATCTGGACCAAGGCGACCAACGAGGTTGCCGAGGCGATGAACGCGAACTTCCCGAAGACCAACCCCATCTTCATGATGGTCAACTCGGGTGCTCGCGGAAACATGATGCAGATGCGTCAGATCGCCGGTATGCGTGGTCTGGTGTCCAACGCCAAGAACGAGACCATCCCGCGGCCCATCAAGGCGTCGTTCCGTGAGGGTCTGTCCGTGCTGGAGTACTTCATCTCCACGCACGGTGCCCGTAAGGGTCTGGCGGACACCGCCCTGCGTACCGCCGACTCGGGTTACCTGACCCGTCGTCTGGTCGACGTCTCGCAGGACGTCATCATCCGCGAGGAGGACTGTGGCACCGACCGCGGTCTGAAGCTCAAGATCGCGGAGCGCGGCGCCGACGGTGTCCTGCGCAAGACCGAGGACGTCGAGACCTCCGTGTACGCGCGGATGCTCGCCGAGGACGTCGTCGTCGACGGCAAGGTCATCGCGCCGGCCAATGTCGACCTGGGTGACGTGCTCATCGACGCCCTGGTGGGCGCCGGTGTCGAGGAGGTCAAGACCCGCTCGGTGCTGACCTGTGAGTCGGCGGTCGGCACCTGTGCCTTCTGCTACGGCCGCTCGCTGGCCACCGGCAAGCTGGTCGACATCGGTGAGGCGGTCGGCATCATCGCCGCCCAGTCCATCGGTGAGCCCGGTACCCAGCTGACGATGCGTACCTTCCACACCGGTGGTGTGGCCGGTGACGACATCACCCAGGGTCTGCCCCGTGTCGTCGAGCTCTTCGAGGCCCGTACGCCCAAGGGTGTGGCCCCGATCTCGGAGGCGGCAGGCCGCATCCGTATCGAGGAGACCGAGAAGACCAAGAAGATCGTCGTCACCCCCGACGACGGCAGCGACGAGACGGCGTTCCCGATCTCGAAGCGTGCCCGTCTGCTGGTGGGCGAGGGCGACCACGTCGAGGTGGGCCAGAAGCTCACCGTGGGTGCCACCAACCCGCACGACGTGCTGCGGATCCTCGGTCAGCGCGCGGTCCAGGTCCACCTGGTCGGCGAGGTCCAGAAGGTCTACAACTCGCAGGGTGTGTCGATCCACGACAAGCACATCGAGATCATCATCCGGCAGATGCTGCGCCGTGTGACGATCATCGAGTCCGGCGACGCGGAACTGCTGCCGGGCGAGCTCGTCGAGCGCTCGAAGTTCGAGACCGAGAACCGTCGTGTGGTCACCGAGGGCGGTCACCCCGCCTCCGGCCGTCCGCAGCTGATGGGTATCACCAAGGCCTCGCTGGCGACCGAGTCGTGGCTGTCCGCGGCGTCCTTCCAGGAGACGACCAGGGTTCTGACCGACGCGGCGATCAACGCCAAGTCGGACTCCCTGATCGGTCTCAAGGAGAACGTCATCATCGGTAAGCTCATCCCGGCCGGAACGGGCCTGTCCCGTTACCGCAACATCCGGGTGGAGCCGACCGAGGAGGCCAAGGCCGCGATGTACTCGGCCGTCGGCTACGACGACATCGACTACTCGCCGTTCGGCACCGGCTCCGGCCAGGCCGTTCCGCTGGAGGACTACGACTACGGTCCGTACAACCAGTAAGAGCCGGCGGTTCCGGGGGCGTCCCCCGGAATGAGGCAGCGTACGCACACAGGGCGGTCATCCTTCGCGGATGGCCGTCCTGTGTCGTACATTGCAGGCTGGTGTGTCCTGCGCGTGTGCATTTGTTTTGACCGGAGCCGATGCGGTAGGTACGCTCTGACCTTGTGCCTGGGGTGTGCCTGGGCTCGTGTGCGTGTCCTCAACCGCATGGCGAGTCCGCGAAAGGCCACCGTAATCTGCGCTCTCTTCCCTTTGCGGGGGAGCCTGCAGCATTCGACACACCCGACCGCGTGGGTCGGCGACGTTCCAGGTTAGTTTCACATACGGCACACAGAAACCGGAGAAGTAGTGCCTACGATCCAGCAGCTGGTCCGGAAGGGCCGGCAGGACAAGGTCGAGAAGAACAAGACGCCCGCACTCGAGGGTTCTCCTCAGCGCCGCGGCGTCTGCACGCGTGTGTTCACGACCACCCCGAAGAAGCCGAACTCGGCCCTGCGGAAGGTCGCGCGTGTGCGTCTGACCTCCGGCATCGAGGTCACGGCCTACATTCCGGGTGAGGGACACAACCTGCAGGAGCACTCCATCGTGCTCGTGCGTGGTGGCCGTGTGAAGGACCTGCCGGGTGTTCGTTACAAGATCATCCGCGGCTCCCTCGACACCCAGGGTGTCAAGAACCGCAAGCAGGCCCGCAGCCGCTACGGCGCCAAGAAGGAGAAGTAAGAATGCCTCGTAAGGGCCCCGCCCCGAAGCGCCCGGTCATCATCGACCCGGTTTACGGTTCTCCTCTGGTGACCTCGCTCATCAACAAGATTCTGCTGAACGGCAAGCGTTCCACTGCCGAGCGGATCGTCTACGGCGCCATGGAAGGCCTCCGCGAGAAGACCGGCAACGACCCGGTCATCACGCTGAAGCGCGCCCTCGAGAACGTCAAGCCGACGCTCGAGGTCAAGTCCCGTCGCGTCGGTGGCGCCACCTACCAGGTGCCGATCGAGGTCAAGCCCGGTCGCGCCTCCACCCTCGCGCTCCGCTGGGTCGTGGGTTACTCCCGCGCCCGTCGTGAGAAGACCATGACCGAGCGCCTCATGAACGAGCTGATGGACGCTTCCAACGGTCTTGGCGCTTCGGTCAAGAAGCGTGAGGACACGCACAAGATGGCCGAGTCCAACAAGGCCTTCGCGCACTACCGCTGGTAGTCGCTACCCACATCGAGACCGAGAGAAGATTGAGCCTAATGGCCACCACTTCGCTTGACCTGGCCAAGGTCCGCAATATTGGGATCATGGCCCACATCGACGCGGGCAAGACGACGACCACCGAGCGCATCCTGTTTTACACCGGTGTGAGCTACAAGATCGGTGAGGTCCACGACGGCGCTGCCACGATGGACTGGATGGAGCAGGAGCAGGAGCGCGGCATCACGATCACGTCCGCCGCGACGACCTGTCACTGGCCGCTCGAGGACGTCGATCACACCATCAACATCATCGACACCCCGGGCCACGTCGACTTCACGGTCGAGGTGGAGCGTTCGCTCCGTGTGCTCGACGGTGCCGTCACGGTGTTCGACGGTGTCGCCGGCGTTGAGCCGCAGTCCGAGACCGTCTGGCGTCAGGCGGACCGCTACGGCGTTCCGCGTATCTGCTTCGTCAACAAGCTCGACCGCACCGGCGCCGAGTTCCACCGCTGCGTCGACATGATCGTGGACCGCCTCGGCGCGACCCCGATCGTGATGCAGCTGCCGATCGGTGCCGAGGCCGACTTCAAGGGCGTTGTCGACCTCGTTCGTATGAAGGCTCTTGTCTGGTCCGCCGAGGCCACCAAGGGCGAGATGTACGACGTCGTCGACATCCCGGCCACGCACACCGAGGCCGCCGAGGAGTGGCGCGGCAAGCTGGTCGAGACCGTCGCGGAGAACGACGAAGAGATCATGGAGCTGTACCTGGAGGGCGTCGAGCCCACCGAGGAGCAGCTGTATGCCGCGATCCGTCGTATCACCATCGCGTCCGGCAAGGGCGGCGGCACCACCGTCACCCCGGTGTTCTGCGGTACCGCCTTCAAGAACAAGGGTGTCCAGCCGCTGCTCGACGCGGTCGTGCGCTACCTGCCTTCTCCCCTGGACGTCGAGGCCATCGAGGGCCACGACGTGAAGGACCCGGAGACGGTCGTCAAGCGCAAGCCGTCCGACGACGAGCCGCTGTCCGCCCTCGCCTTCAAGATCGCGAGCGACCCGCACCTGGGCAAGCTCACCTTCATCCGGGTCTACTCGGGTCGCCTGGAGTCCGGCACCGCTGTGCTGAACCCCACCAAGGGCAAGAAGGAGCGCATCGGCAAGATCTACCGTATGCACGCGAACAAGCGTGAGGAGATCGAGTCGGTGGGCGCCGGCGACATCGTCGCCGTGATGGGCCTGAAGCAGACCACCACCGGTGAGACGCTGTGCGACGACAAGAACCCGGTGATCCTGGAGTCCATGGACTTCCCGGCTCCGGTCATTCAGGTCGCGATCGAGCCCAAGTCCAAGGGTGACCAGGAGAAGCTGGGTGTCGCCATCCAGCGTCTCGCGGAGGAGGACCCCTCCTTCCAGGTCCACTCCGACGAGGAGACCGGCCAGACCATCATCGGTGGTATGGGCGAGCTTCACCTCGAGGTGCTCGTCGACCGCATGCGGCGCGAGTTCCGCGTCGAGGCGAACGTCGGCAAGCCCCAGGTCGCGTACCGCGAGACGATCCGCAAGGCCGTCGAGCGTATCGACTACACGCACAAGAAGCAGACCGGCGGTACCGGTCAGTTCGCGAAGGTGCAGATCGCGCTGGAGCCCATCGAGGGCGGCGACGCGACCTACGAGTTCGTGAACAAGGTCACCGGTGGCCGCATCCCCCGTGAGTACATCCCCTCGGTGGACGCTGGTGCGCAGGAAGCCATGCAGTTCGGCATCCTGGCCGGCTACGAGATGGTGGGCGTCCGCGTCACCCTGATCGACGGTGGTTACCACGAGGTCGACTCCTCCGAACTCGCGTTCAAGATCGCTGGTTCGCAGGCGTTCAAGGAGGGTGCCCGCAAGGCGTCCCCCGTGCTCCTCGAGCCGATGATGGCCGTCGAGGTCACCACGCCCGAGGACTACATGGGCGATGTCATCGGCGACCTCAACTCCCGCCGTGGCCAGATCCAGGCCATGGAGGAGCGCAGCGGTGCCCGGGTCGTCAAGGGCCTGGTTCCGCTGTCGGAGATGTTCGGCTACGTCGGAGACCTCCGCAGCAAGACCTCGGGTCGCGCAAGCTACTCGATGCAGTTCGACTCCTACGCCGAGGTTCCGCGGAACGTCGCCGAGGAGATCATCGCGAAGGCCAAGGGCGAGTAACTCTCACGAGTACACGCTTTAGGCTTGTCACCGGAGCCTGTTGGGGACATTCCAGTCGTTACGCAAGTATTCGGCCGGAATGTCCCGGGCCCCGGCCATCCAGCAAAGATCACCTGGCGCCGATGAGTAAGGCGTACAGAACCACTCCACAGGAGGACCCCAGTGGCGAAGGCGAAGTTCGAGCGGACTAAGCCGCACGTCAACATCGGCACCATCGGTCACATTGACCACGGTAAGACGACCCTCACGGCCGCCATTACCAAGGTGCTGCATGACGCGTACCCGGACCTGAACGAGGCCTCGGCCTTCGACCAGATCGACAAGGCTCCTGAGGAGCGCCAGCGCGGTATCACGATCTCGATCGCGCACGTCGAGTACCAGACGGAGTCGCGTCACTACGCGCACGTCGACTGCCCCGGTCACGCGGACTACATCAAGAACATGATCACGGGTGCGGCGCAGATGGACGGCGCCATCCTCGTGGTCGCCGCGACCGACGGCCCGATGCCGCAGACCAAGGAGCACGTGCTCCTGGCCCGCCAGGTCGGCGTTCCGTACATCGTTGTCGCCCTGAACAAGGCCGACATGGTGGACGACGAGGAGATCCTGGAGCTCGTCGAGCTCGAGGTCCGCGAGCTGCTCTCCGAGTACGAGTTCCCGGGCGACGACCTTCCGGTCGTCAAGGTCTCGGCGCTCAAGGCGCTCGAGGGTGACAAGGAGTGGGGCCAGACCGTCCTCGACCTGATGAAGGCCGTCGACGAGTCGATCCCGCAGCCCGAGCGCGACGTCGACAAGCCGTTCCTGATGCCGATCGAGGACGTCTTCACGATCACCGGTCGTGGCACCGTCGTCACCGGTCGTATCGAGCGTGGTGTCCTGAAGGTCAACGAGACCGTCGACATCGTCGGTATCAAGCAGGAGAAGACCACCACCACGGTCACCGGCATCGAGATGTTCCGCAAGCTGCTCGACGAGGGCCAGGCCGGTGAGAACGTCGGTCTGCTCCTCCGTGGCATCAAGCGCGAGGACGTCGAGCGCGGCCAGGTCATCATCAAGCCCGGTTCGGTCACGCCGCACACCGAGTTCGAGGCCCAGGCCTACATCCTGTCGAAGGACGAGGGTGGTCGTCACACCCCCTTCTTCAACAACTACCGCCCGCAGTTCTACTTCCGTACCACGGACGTGACCGGCGTTGTGACCCTCCCCGAGGGCACCGAGATGGTCATGCCGGGCGACAACACCACCATGACGGTCAACCTGATTCAGCCGGTCGCCATGGAGGAGGGCCTCAAGTTCGCCATCCGTGAGGGTGGCCGGACCGTCGGCGCCGGCCAGGTCACCAAGATCAACAAGTAATTGCTGATCTGACCTGGTTGCTCCTGGAGCATCAGCAAGGGCCCCGCACTTCGGTGCGGGGCCCTTTGCCGTGTGCCTGTGCGCTGCGGCTGAGTGCGCTGCGGCCGGGTCAGCCGGCGGTTCCTGCCTCGGGCAGCCAGGCCCAGGGGTGCGCGTCTGCCCCCAGGCCCACGACGGTGGCGCCCGAGCTGCCCATGTGAAGGGCGGGCGCGTCCAGTGCCGCCAGGCCACGAGTGCGCGTCAGAAGCCTTCTGCCCGTGCGGAGTTGGAGCCGCCCGCGGGTGTCCTTGCCGAGCAGCACCCGGCCGCCGGGTGCCGCGGCCACGCTCACCGGGCCGTAGCCGTCGAAGCCCTCCTTCCGGGGACGCGCCGGGGCACCTCCGGCGTGTACGGCCATCACCGCGGGGGCCGTCGGCCTGCGGTAGTACAGCTCTATGCCACCGTCGTCGGTCAGTACCGGAGCGATCGCGTCCCCCGGCACGGGCAGGCCGCCATCCGCGCGGTACGTGAGCGGCAGGCCCATCGTGTCCTGCGTCCAGTGGTGTACGCCCTCGCGTCCCGCGGCGAAAACATGCACCCGGCCGGCGCGGTCCACCACCGTCGACAGGCCGTCCTGGATCTCCTCGCCGCCGAGGTCGCGCCAGCGGTCCCAGTTGCCTGTGGCGTCGCGGACTCGTGTGCTGATGCCCTTGTCGGCGTTGCGGACGAAGAGATGGACCCGGCCGTCGGGGGCCGCGACCGCGACCGGGACACCGATGCGGCGGCCGCGGTCGTCGCCCCGCTCGGGGTTGCCGAGTCCCTTCCAGGCCAGGAACGCGCCGTCGGGGGAGCCGTGCTCCAGCAGGACGACCTCGCGCCGGTTGGGCCCGCCGTGGCCGCCGAGTTCGGCGAAGCGCAGCGCGAACAGCAACTGACGGCCGTCCTTCAGCGTGACGCCGCCGAGCGCGGGCGCGAGCGGGCCGCCGCCGAGGTCGTCCGGATTGCCCCACTGCCCGCTGCCCAGCCCGGTCTCCCGCCAGCGGACCGCCCGCAGCCCGAGAACCCCATAGGCGACCATCCGTCCGGACGGCTCGGTCGCGACCACGGTGCGGGCGCCGGGGTGGCGGTGGTGGGTGGAGCGGACCCAGCCCTTCTTGTTCGTGAGCGGACGGATGCCGCCGACGCTGTAGTCGCCGCAGCCGGACGGGTTGCCGCAGTCCCACCGCGGGTCGCCGCCGTACGGGACGAGGTTTCGGGCCTTCTCCCTGAGCACCGCCACCGGGAGGTTCTTGGGCCAGTGGCGGTTGTAGTAGCCGCGGAAGGCGGTGGCGACGAAGGCGGGCACATGGCCCTCGTCCTTCGCCGCGCGGGCGACCCAGCGGACCATGGCGGCCCAGCTGAAGGAGGCGACCGCGGTGTGGTCGGCGTGATCCGAGTAGCCGCGCTGCTCGCTGTCCTTCTTGCGGGTCGCCTCGTCGCTGTGCTGGATGTCAGGGTCGGGGTCCAGGGTCTGGATCACGGTCGGCCGGTACTGCTCCATCAGCCCGGCCAGTACGTCGACGAGCGTGTCGTAGTCGTACGAGACGGCTTTGCGCAGCGGAGAGTCCGCAGCGACGACGGTGGTCAGGCCCAGCGCGCGGTCCCGCCACAGGCTGGGCAGGGCCATGTACCGGCGCGTGGTGTGCATGGGAAGGTTGAGGAAGATCAGCTCGACCCTGCGATAGCCGTTGCTCAGGGTGTTGATCTCGGCCAGGCGGCCGCCCTTCAGCGGGGCGACGTCCTTGGCCCACTCGGTGAACCTGCCGAGCCCGAGCAGGGAAGCGTAGGCCTGGCGCAGGCCCTGGTGGCGGGCGGAGGCGTAGGCGGCCTTGTCCGCCTGGGCGTATGTGCTGCCGGGTATGTGGTTGATGCCGTCGTGCTCGCCCGCGGTGACGTACACACAGACCAGCGGAACCCCGGCGTCCAGCGTCCGCTGGGTGTCAGGGTTCATGAAGTACAGATCGTCGTCGGGGTGGGCGAGTATCGCCATCAGCTGCGCCCGCCGGGAGCTCGCGATGGGCATGCCGGGCTCGGGGTTCGCGGCGGGGTGGGAGCGCCGCTGGGCCGGGACGGAGCAGGAGCTGAGAGCGGCGGCCGCGGCGACGGCCGCTGTGGCGCTGAACACTTTCCGTCTGCTCGGGCCGCTCGGGCCCGCGCCAGCCGCCCCCCGGGCATGCGCGATGTTCATCTGTCCCGCTCCGTCCGCTTCCCCCGCAGCGGGCAGGCAGGCCCCCTTGCTGCGTACTGTGACCCTCAGGCAATGGCGGACGGGCTGGTCACAGGCCGTCCGCGCTCAACAAGACGGCCGATCGACACGCCAGGTTGCCTCGCGTCGCAAGCGCGTGGGTGAGGAGCGGATCAGTGGGGTACCCTCTCCGGCCGCGATTGGCCAGGGGTCTGCCCCATATGGCACACTAGCCAGGTTGCTCGGTTGAGTGCCGATGCTGCGCGTCTCCCGCCGGGAGGACCGGAAGCGAGTCCCACAGTACTCGTCGCCCCATCTGTCGTAAGGCAGCGCTGGAGCGGACGTACGGGAATCTTCCGGGAAGTGTCAGCGGGGTACCGGCCAGGCACTCGGTGGGTGTTCTTCCCCCGATGCGCGGCTGCGGCCCGCACCCCCTTGGTTGGGAAATCCTTCGGGAGATCTTCGTAGAGGGAGTGCGACACGCCCGACCGCGTGGGTCGGAGAAGAATGCAGGACCCGCCGAGTTCCAGAGCGTTACGAGAGACAGGACTACTGAGTAGCCATGGCGGGACAGAAGATCCGCATCCGGCTCAAGGCCTACGACCACGAGGTCATCGACTCCTCGGCGAAGAAGATCGTCGAGACGGTGACCCGCACTGGTGCGTCGGTTGCAGGCCCGGTGCCGCTGCCCACTGAGAAGAACGTGTACTGCGTCATCAAGTCGCCGCACAAGTACAAGGACTCGCGCGAGCACTTCGAGATGCGCACGCACAAGCGCCTGATCGACATCCTCGACCCGACGCCCAAGACCGTTGACTCGCTGATGCGCCTGGACCTTCCGGCCGGCGTTGACATCGAGATCAAGCTCTGAGAGGCGCGGAAGAGATGGCTAAGCAGATCAAGGGCGTCCTGGGCGAGAAGCTCGGCATGACCCAGGTCTGGGACGAGAACAACCGTGTCGTCCCGGTCACTGTCGTCAAGGCCGGGCCCTGTGTCGTTACCCAGGTCCGTACGAATGACTCCGACGGCTACGAGTCGGTCCAGATCGCCTTCGGCGAGATCGACCCGCGCAAGGTGAACAAGCCCCTCAAGGGCCACTTCGCCAAGGCCGACGTGACCCCGCGCCGCCACCTGGTGGAGCTCCGCACCTCCGACGCCGGCGAGTACACGCTCGGCCAGGAGATCACTGCCGAGGTGTTCGAGTCCGGCGTCAAGGTCGACGTCACGGGCAAGAGCAAGGGCAAGGGCTTCGCCGGTGTCATGAAGCGTCACAACTTCAAGGGCCTCGGCGCCGGTCACGGCACCCAGCGCAAGCACCGCTCTCCCGGTTCCATCGGTGGCTGCGCCACCCCGGGCCGTGTGTTCAAGGGCCTCCGCATGGCGGGCCGTATGGGCAACGAGCGGGTCACCACCCAGAACCTGACCGTTCACGCCGTTGACGCGGAGAAGGGCCTGCTCCTGATCAAGGGCGCGGTTCCTGGTCCGAACGGCGGCCTGGTCCTGGTCCGCACTGCGGCCAAGGGGGCCTGAGGACTATGAGCACCATTGACATTCTGTCGCCCGCGGGCGACAAGTCCGGGACCGTCGAGCTCCCGGCCGAGATCTTCGACGCCAAGGTCAGCATCCCGCTGATCCACCAGGTCGTCGTCGCGCAGCTGGCCGCCGCCCGTCAGGGCACACACAAGGTCAAGACGCGTGGCGAGGTCCGTGGTGGTGGCAAGAAGCCTTACCGCCAGAAGGGCACCGGCCGCGCCCGTCAGGGTTCGACCCGTGCGCCGCAGTTCGCCGGCGGTGGCGTTGTCCACGGCCCCGTGCCGCGTGACTACTCGCAGCGGACCCCGAAGAAGATGAAGGCCGCCGCCCTGCGCGGTGCCCTCTCCGACCGGGCCCGTCACTCCCGTATCCACGTCGTCTCCGGCGTGGTCGAGGGCGAGGTCTCCACCAAGGCCGCGAAGACGCTGTTCGGCAAGATCAGTGAGCGCAAGAACCTGCTCCTGGTCGTCGAGCGCGCCGACGAGGCCGCGTGGCTCTCCGCCCGCAACCTGCCCCAGGTGCACATCCTGGAGCCGGGCCAGCTGAACACGTACGACGTGCTCGTCTCCGACGACGTGGTCTTCACCAAGGCCGCCTTCGAGTCCTTCGTGTCTGGCCCCAAGGCCGCTGAGACCGAAGGGAGCGACGCCTGATGTCCGAGGCGACCGTAACCAGCAAGACCTTCACGGACCCGCGCGACGTTCTCGTCAAGCCGGTTGTTTCCGAGAAGAGCTACGCCCTGCTCGACGAGAACAAGTACACGTTCATCGTCGCGCCCGGCTCCAACAAGACCCAGATCAAGCAGGCCGTCGAGGCGGTCTTCTCGGTCAAGGTCACCGGGGTCAACACGATCAACCGTCAGGGCAAGCGCAAGCGCACCCGCACCGGTTTCGGCAAGCGCGCCAACACCAAGCGCGCCATCGTGACCCTCGCTGAGGGCGACCGTATCGACATCTTCGGCGGTCCGACCGCCTAACGGCGGTCTGGATCGTCCGGAATCGGACGAGGACTGAGAAATGGGAATCCGCAAGTACAAGCCGACGACGCCGGGCCGCCGTGGCTCCTCCGTCGCCGACTTTGTCGAGATCACGCGGTCCACGCCGGAGAAGTCGCTGGTCCGCCCGCTGCACAGCAAGGGCGGCCGTAACAACACCGGTCGTGTGACCGTCCGTCACCAGGGCGGTGGCCACAAGCGCGCCTACCGCGTGATCGACTTCCGTCGTCACGACAAGGACGGCGTGCCGGCCAAGGTCGCTCACATCGAGTACGACCCGAACCGCACCGCGCGCATCGCGCTTCTGCACTACGCAGACGGCGAGAAGCGCTACATCATCGCACCGCGTGGCCTGTCGCAGGGTGACCGTGTCGAGAACGGCCCGGCCGCCGACATCAAGCCCGGCAACAACCTGGCGCTGCGCAACATCCCGGTCGGTACGACCATCCACGCCATCGAGCTGCGGCCCGGCGGCGGCGCGAAGTTCGCCCGCTCCGCGGGTGCCTCCGTGCAGCTGCTGGCGAAGGAGGGCCAGATGGCCCACCTGCGTATGCCGTCCGGCGAGATTCGCCTGGTCGACGTCCGCTGCCGCGCCACCATCGGCGAGGTCGGCAACGCCGAGCAGTCGAACATCAACTGGGGCAAGGCCGGCCGTCTGCGCTGGAAGGGCGTCCGCCCGACCGTCCGCGGTGTCGCCATGAACCCGGTCGACCACCCGCACGGTGGTGGTGAGGGCAAGACCTCCGGTGGTCGCCACCCGGTCAGCCCGTGGGGTCAGAAGGAGGGTCGTACTCGTTCTCCCAAGAAGGCGAGCAACAAGTACATCGTCCGCCGCCGCAAGACGAACAAGAAGCGCTAGGAGCGGGTTTAGATGCCGCGCAGTCTCAAGAAGGGGCCCTTCGTCGACGACCACCTCATCAAGAAGGTGGACGTACAGAACGAAGCAGGCACCAAGAACGTCATCAAGACCTGGTCCCGTCGCTCGATGATCATCCCGGCCATGCTCGGCCACACGATCGCGGTGCACAACGGCAAGACCCACGTCCCGGTGTTCGTCACCGAGTCGATGGTCGGCCACAAGCTCGGCGAGTTCTCGCCGACTCGCACCTTCCGCGGCCACGTCAAGGACGACCGGAAGTCGAAGCGCCGCTAACGCGGGGTGGAACGACTATGACTTACACCGAAGGGACAACCATGGAAGCCAGGGCCCAGGCGCGGTACATCCGCGTCACGCCCATGAAGGCCCGCCGCGTGGTGGACCTCATCCGTGGCATGGATGCCACGGAGGCTCAGGCGGTCCTGCGTTTCGCCCCGCAGGCCGCGAGCGTGCCGGTTGGCAAGGTGCTTGACAGTGCCATTGCCAACGCTGCACACAACTACGACCACACCGACGCCTCTTCGCTGGTCATCAGCGAGGCGTACGTGGACGAGGGCCCGACCCTGAAGCGGTTCCGTCCGCGTGCTCAGGGCCGTGCCTACCGGATCCGTAAGCGGACCAGCCACATCACCGTGGTCGTCAGCAGCAAGGAAGGAACCCGGTAATGGGCCAGAAGGTTAACCCGCATGGGTTCCGGCTCGGCATCACCACGGACTTCAAGTCCCGCTGGTACGCCGACAAGCTGTACAAGGACTACGTCAAGGAAGACGTCGCCATCCGTCGGATGATGACGTCCGGCATGGAGCGCGCCGGTATCTCGAAGGTTGAGATCGAGCGCACCCGTGACCGCGTGCGGGTGGACATCCACACCGCGCGTCCCGGCATCGTCATCGGCCGCCGTGGTGCCGAGGCCGACCGCATCCGCGGCGACCTCGAGAAGCTCACGGGCAAGCAGGTCCAGCTGAACATCCTCGAGGTCAAGAACCCCGAGGTCGACGCTCAGCTGGTCGCGCAGGCCGTTGCCGAGCAGCTGTCCTCCCGCGTCTCCTTCCGTCGGGCCATGCGTAAGAGCATGCAGTCCGCCATGAAGGCCGGCGCCAAGGGCATCAAGATCCAGTGTGGCGGCCGTCTCGGCGGCGCCGAGATGTCCCGCTCGGAGTTCTACCGCGAGGGTCGTGTGCCGCTGCACACGCTGCGCGCGAACGTCGAGTACGGCTTCTTCGAGGCCAAGACCACCTTCGGCCGTATCGGTGTGAAGGTCTGGATCTACAAGGGCGACGTCAAGAACATCGCCGAGGTTCGCGCCGAGAACGCTGCCGCTCGTGCCGGCAACCGTCCGGCCCGTGGCGGCGCTGACCGCCCGGCCGGCCGCGGTGGCCGTGGTGGCGAGCGTGGCGGTCGCGGCCGCAAGCCGCAGCAGTCCGCTCCGGCGGCCGAGGCCCCCAAGGCCGAGGCTCCCGCTGCCGCTGCTCCGGCTGAGAGCACCGGAACGGAGGCCTGACCGACATGCTGATCCCCCGTAGGGTCAAGCACCGCAAGCAGCACCACCCGAAGCGCAGCGGTATGTCCAAGGGTGGTACGCAGGTTGCGTTCGGCGAGTACGGCATTCAGGCCCTCACTCCGGCGTACGTGACCAACCGCCAGATCGAGGCGGCTCGTATCGCGATGACCCGCCACATCAAGCGTGGCGGCAAGGTCTGGATCAACATCTACCCGGACCGCCCGCTGACCAAGAAGCCCGCCGAGACCCGCATGGGTTCCGGTAAGGGCTCCCCGGAGTGGTGGGTCGCGAACGTCAAGCCCGGTCGGGTGATGTTCGAGCTGTCCTACCCGAACGAGAAGATTGCGCGTGAGGCGCTTACCCGCGCTGCTCACAAGCTTCCGATGAAGTGCCGGATCGTTCGGCGCGAGGCAGGTGAGTCGTGATGTCTACCGGTACCAAGGCGTCCGAGCTGCGCGAGCTGGGCAACGAGGAGCTTGTTGCCAAGCTCCGCGAGGCCAAGGAAGAGCTGTTCAACCTCCGCTTTCAGGCGGCGACCGGTCAGCTCGAAAACCACGGTCGGCTGAAGGCCGTCCGCAAGGACATCGCGCGGATCTACACCCTGATGCGTGAGCGCGAGCTGGGCATCGAGACGGTGGAGAGCGCCTGATGAGCGAGAGCAACGTGACTGAGAACAAGACCGACCGCGGATTCCGCAAGACCCGTGAGGGTCTGGTCGTCAGCGACAAGATGGACAAGACCGTCGTCGTCGCTGTCGAGGACCGCGTGAAGCACGCGCTGTACGGCAAGGTCATCCGCCGTACCAACAAGCTCAAGGCGCACGACGAGCAGAACGCTGCCGGCGTCGGCGACCGCGTCATCATCATGGAGACGCGTCCGCTGTCGGCGACCAAGCGCTGGCGCATCGTCGAGATCCTCGAGAAGGCCAAGTAAGGAATTTCGCGTAAGCGAAATCCAAAAGACACAGCTTGAAGGGGTAACCCTTCGAGTCAGTTCCGCCAGGCTCGGCCGGGGCCGTCCAGTACAGCCCCGGCCGGGAACCGGCAGACAAACAGGAGATAGACGTGATCCAGCAGGAGTCGCGACTGCGTGTCGCCGACAACACTGGTGCCAAGGAGATCCTTTGCATCCGTGTTCTCGGTGGCTCCGGTCGCCGCTACGCGGGCATCGGTGACGTCATTGTCGCCACCGTCAAGGACGCGATCCCCGGTGGCAACGTGAAGAAGGGTGACGTCGTCAAGGCGGTCATCGTTCGCACCGTCAAGGAGCGCCGCCGCCAGGACGGCTCGTACATCCGCTTCGACGAGAACGCCGCTGTCATTCTGAAGAACGACGGCGACCCTCGCGGCACCCGTATCTTCGGCCCCGTGGGCCGTGAGCTGCGCGAGAAGAAGTTCATGAAGATCATCTCGCTCGCGCCGGAGGTGCTGTAAGCATGAAGATCAAGAAGGGTGACCTGGTTCAGGTCATCACCGGCAAGGACAAGGGCAAGCAGGGCAAGGTCATCGCGGCCTTCCCCCGCGAGGACCGCGTCCTGGTCGAGGGTGTCAACCGGGTCAAGAAGCACACCAAGGCCGGCCAGACCGCTCGCGGTTCGCAGACCGGTGGCATCGTCACGACCGAGGCCCCCGTCCACGTGAGCAACGTTCAGCTCGTCGTGGAGAAGGACGGCAACAAGGTCGTCACGCGCGTCGGTTACCGCTTCGACGACGAGGGCAACAAGATCCGCGTTGCCAAGCGGACGGGTGAGGACATCTGATGGCTACCACCACCACTCCGCGTCTGAAGACGAAGTACCGCGAGGAGATCGCGGGCAAGCTGCGTGAGGAGTTCTCGTTCGAGAACGTCATGCAGGTGCCCGGCCTCGTCAAGATCGTGGTCAACATGGGTGTGGGCGACGCCGCCCGCGACTCCAAGCTGATCGACGGCGCGATTCGCGACCTCACCACGATCACCGGCCAGAAGCCGGCCGTCACCAAGGCCCGTAAGTCCATCGCGCAGTTCAAGCTGCGTGAGGGCCAGCCGATCGGTGCCCACGTCACGCTTCGTGGCGACCGCATGTGGGAGTTCCTGGACCGCACCCTGTCGCTCGCGCTTCCGCGCATCCGCGACTTCCGTGGCCTGTCCCCCAAGCAGTTCGACGGCCGTGGCAACTACACCTTCGGTCTCACGGAGCAGGTCATGTTCCACGAGATCGACCAGGACAAGATCGACCGCGTCCGGGGTATGGACATCACCGTGGTCACCACGGCGACCAACGACGCTGAGGGCCGCGCGCTCCTTCGTCACCTCGGCTTCCCGTTCAAGGAGGCGTAAGCGAGATGGCGAAGAAGGCTCTTATTGCCAAGGCTGCTCGTAAGCCCAAGTTCGGCGTGCGCGCCTACACCCGCTGCCAGCGCTGTGGTCGTCCGCACTCCGTGTACCGCAAGTTCGGCCTGTGCCGCGTGTGCCTTCGTGAGATGGCTCACCGTGGCGAGCTGCCGGGCGTGACCAAGAGCTCCTGGTAATTCCCTAGTTGGGAATCACCGGAGGCTCTCGGTAAGCATCTGGTCGGCGGGGGCCCGCCTTCACATGCCGTAGGCTTGTGGGGTTGGGCGCCCGCCGCCCTGACCGACTTACTACGCCGTAGGTCCCCGCACCGCACCCGTCCCGCCACTGAGTGGGGAGAGGGATGGCGCATACAGGAAACCCCGGCGAGAGAGGCCGAAGGCCAATTCATGACCATGACTGATCCCATCGCAGACATGCTCACGCGTCTGCGTAACGCGAACTCGGCGTACCACGACACCGTCGTGATGCCGCACAGCAAGATCAAGTCGCACATCGCGGAGATCCTCCAGCAGGAGGGCTTCATCACCGGCTGGAAGGTCGAGGACGCCGAGGTCGGCAAGAACCTCGTCCTGGAGCTGAAGTTCGGCCCGAACCGCGAGCGTTCGATCGCCGGCATCAAGCGCATCTCCAAGCCGGGTCTGCGCGTGTACGCGAAGTCCACCAATCTGCCGAAGGTTCTCGGCGGCCTGGGCGTGGCGATCATCTCCACGTCCCACGGTCTCCTGACCGGTCAGCAGGCAGGCAAGAAGGGCGTAGGTGGGGAAGTCCTCGCCTACGTCTGGTAGTAGGGAACGGAGGAAAAGCCAATGTCGCGAATCGGCAAGCTCCCCATCCAGGTTCCCGCCGGTGTGGACGTCACCATCGATGGCCGTACGGTCGCCGTGAAGGGCCCCAAGGGTTCCCTCTCCCACACCGTTGCCGCGCCGATCGATGTCACCAAGGGCGAGGACGGCACCCTGCTGGTGCTGCGCCCGAACGACGAGCGTCAGAACAAGGCCCTGCACGGCCTGTCCCGCACGCTGGTGGCGAACATGATCACCGGCGTGACCCAGGGTTACGCCAAGGCGCTCGAGATCAGCGGTGTCGGTTACCGCGTCGCAGCGAAGGGCTCCAACCTGGAGTTCCAGCTCGGCTACAGCCACCCGATCCTGGTGGAGGCGCCCGAGGGCATCTCCTTCAAGGTCGAGTCGCCGACCAAGTTCTCGGTCGAGGGCATCGACAAGCAGAAGGTCGGCGAGGTCGCCGCGAACATCCGCAAGCTGCGTAAGCCCGACCCGTACAAGGCCAAGGGCGTCAAGTACGCGGGCGAGGTCATCCGCCGCAAGGTCGGAAAGGCGGGTAAGTAAGCCATGGCATACGGTGTAAAGATCGCCAAGGGTGACGCGTACAAGCGCGCCGCCATCAAGCGTCGCCACATCCGCGTCCGCAAGCACATCTCCGGTACGCCGGAGCGTCCGCGCCTCGTCGTGACGCGCTCCAACCGCAACATCGTTGCGCAGGTCATCGACGACATCGCGGGCCACACGCTCGCTTCGGCGTCGACCCTGGACACCTCGATCCGCGGCGGCGAGGGCGACAAGAGCGCCCAGGCCAAGCAGGTCGGCGCGCTTGTCGCCGAACGTGCTAAGGCTGCCGGCGTCGAGGCTGTCGTGTTCGACCGTGGTGGCAACAGGTACGCCGGGCGCATTGCCGCTCTGGCTGACGCCGCCCGCGAAGCCGGGCTGAAGTTCTAGGCCCCGGTTCCGGGACTAACGGACGTAACAGAGAGAGGTAAATCCAATGGCTGGACCCCAGCGCCGCGGAAGCGGTGCCGGTGGCGGCGAGCGGCGGGACCGGAAGGGTCGCGACGGTGGCGCTGCTGCCGCCGAGAAGACCGCCTACGTTGAGCGCGTTGTCGCGATCAACCGCGTTGCCAAGGTTGTGAAGGGTGGTCGTCGCTTCAGCTTCACCGCGCTCGTCGTGGTGGGTGACGGTGACGGCACCGTAGGTGTCGGTTACGGCAAGGCCAAGGAGGTGCCGGCCGCCATCGCCAAGGGTGTTGAGGAGGCCAAGAAGCACTTCTTCAAGGTCCCCCGTATCCAGGGCACCATCCCGCACCCGATCACGGGCGAGAAGGCTGCGGGCGTCGTCCTGCTCAAGCCTGCTTCCCCCGGTACCGGCGTTATCGCCGGTGGCCCGGTGCGTGCCGTCCTGGAGTGCGCCGGCGTTCACGACATCCTGTCGAAGTCGCTCGGCTCGTCCAACGCGATCAACATCGTGCACGCGACCGTGGCGGCCCTCAAGGGCCTGCAGCGTCCCGAGGAGATCGCGGCTCGCCGTGGTCTGCCCCTCGAGGACGTCGCCCCCGCGGCTCTGCTCCGTGCGCGTGCGGGAGCGGGTGCGTAATGGCCCGCCTCAAGATCACGCAGACGAAGTCGTACATCGGAAGCAAGCAGAACCACCGCGACACCCTGCGTTCGCTCGGGCTCAAGCGCCTGAACGACGTGGTTGTCAAGGAGGACCGTCCCGAGTTCCGCGGCATGGTGCACACCGTCCGCCACCTCGTCACGGTTGAGGAGGTCGACTGACATGGCGGAGAACAACCCGCTGAAGGTCCACAACCTCCGGCCCGCCCCGGGCGCCAAGACCGCCAAGACCCGTGTGGGTCGTGGTGAGGCGTCCAAGGGTAAGACCGCTGGTCGTGGCACCAAGGGCACCAAGGCCCGCTACCAGGTTCCGGAGCGCTTCGAGGGTGGGCAGATGCCCCTCCACATGCGTCTCCCGAAGCTCAAGGGCTTCAAGAACCCGTTCCGCACCGAGTACCAGGTCGTGAACCTGGACAAGCTCGGCGCCCTCTACCCGGAGGGTGGCGAGGTCACCGTTGCCGACCTGGTCGCCAAGGGTGCGGTGCGCAAGAACAGCCTCGTCAAGGTCCTGGGCCAGGGCGAGATCTCCGTGGCGCTGCAGGTGACGGTTGACGCCGTCTCCGGCTCCGCCAAGGAGAAGATTGCCGCTGCCGGCGGCACCGTCACCGAGCTCGTCTGAGACGAGTTCAGTGGCTGAAAGCTGAAAATCGACCGGGGATGCCTCTCAAATGGGGCATCCCCGGTTGGTCGTTCCTAGGGGGGCACATCCGCCGGTAAGGTGGCGTGCACTGTTGCTGTAAACACAAGGGGGTTCTGCCCCCGGACCGCGTGGTCTGTCCACCTGGACCAAGCGGAATGTCTGATACGTATTCGTCGATCTTCAATACCGTCACCTCTGACGCAGTAGCGCGGGGGTCGCAGGAGGCACCGTGCTCACCGCGTTCGCCCGGGCGTTCAAGACGCCCGACCTGCGCAAGAAGCTGCTCTTCACGCTCGCCATCATCGTGCTGTACCGGCTGGGCTCACACATCCCGGTCCCGGGCGTCGATTACCAGAACGTACAGACCTGTGTCGATGCGGCCCAGAAGGGCAACAACAGCCTGTTCGGCCTGGTGAACATGTTCAGTGGCGGAGCGCTGCTGCAGATCACCATCTTTGCGCTGGGCATCATGCCGTACATCACGGCGAGCATCATCCTGCAGCTGCTGACCGTGGTCATCCCGCGGCTGGAGGCCCTCAAGAAGGAGGGCCAGTCCGGCACCGCGAAGATCACGCAGTACACCCGTTATCTGACCGTCGCCCTCGCCGTGCTCCAGGGCACCGGCCTGGTGGCGACGGCCCGCAGCGGTGCGCTCTTCAGCGGCTGCCAGGTCGCCGACCAGATCGTTCCCGACCGTTCGATCTTCACCACCATCGTGATGGTCGTCACCATGACCGCGGGTACCGCGGCCGTCATGTGGCTCGGTGAGCTCATCACCGACCGCGGCATCGGCAACGGCATGTCGATCCTGATGTTCATCTCGATCGCCGCCGGCTTCCCGGGCGCCCTGTGGGCCATCAAGCAGAGCGGCAAGCTCGCCAAGGGCTGGATCGAGTTCGGGACCGTCATCCTGATCGGTTTCGTGATGGTCGCGCTCGTCGTCTTCGTCGAGCAGGCTCAGCGCCGTATCCCGGTTCAGTACGCGAAGCGCATGATCGGGCGGCGTTCGTACGGCGGGACGTCGACGTACATCCCGCTGAAGGTGAACCAGGCGGGTGTGATTCCCGTCATCTTCGCCTCGTCGCTGCTCTACATTCCGGCGCTGGTCGCGCAGTTCTCCAACTCCCAGGCGGGCTGGAAGACATGGATTGAACAGCACTTCGTCAAGGGTGACCACCCGTACTACATCGCGACGTACTTCCTGTTGATCGTGTTCTTCGCCTTCTTCTATGTGGCGATCTCGTTCAACCCCGAGGAAGTCGCGGACAACATGAAGAAGTATGGTGGCTTCATCCCGGGAATCCGGGCAGGTCGACCTACTGCCGAGTACCTGAGCTACGTGCTCAACAGGATCACTTGGCCGGGCTCGCTGTACCTGGGTCTGATTGCTCTTGTCCCGACGATGGCGTTGGCAGGCTTCGGAGGCGCGAACCAGAACTTCCCGTTCGGCGGGACGAGCATCCTCATCATCGTGGGTGTGGGTCTGGAGACCGTGAAGCAGATCGAGAGCCAGCTCCAGCAGCGCAATTACGAAGGGTTCCTCCGCTGATGCGAATCGTCCTCGTCGGGCCGCCCGGTGCCGGCAAGGGAACGCAGGCTGCGTACCTTGCCAAGAACCTGTCGATCCCGCACATCTCCACGGGCGACCTCTTCCGCGCCAACATCAGCCAGGGCACGGAGCTCGGTCTCCAGGCCAAGGCCTACATGGACGCGGGAGAGCTGGTGCCCGACGAGGTCACCATCGGCATGGCCAAGGACCGGATGGAGCAGCCGGACGCCGCGAGCGGCTTTCTGCTGGACGGCTTCCCGCGCAATGTCTCCCAGGCCGAGGCTCTCGACGCGATGCTGAAGTCCGAGGGCATGACGCTGGACGCGGTGCTCGACCTGGAGGTCCCCGAGGACGAGGTCGTGAAGCGGATCGCGGGTCGCCGTATCTGCCGCAACGACTCCGGCCATGTCTTCCATGTCACGTACTCGCCGTCGACGCAGGAGGGTGTCTGCGACATCTGCGGCGGTGATCTCTACCAGCGCGACGACGACTCCGAGGAGACCGTGCGCCGGCGCCTCGAGGTCTACCACACGCAGACCGAGCCGATCATCGACTATTACCGGGCGCAGAGCCTGGTGGTCACGATCTCCGCGCTCGGCAAGGTCACGGACGTGACCCAGCGGGCGATGGACGCGCTGAAAAAGTCCGCGAAGAGCTGAGCAGTACCCCGTAGTAACTCCTGGTACGGCCGCGGTGTCCGACGGACGCCGCGGCCTTACTGTTGAGCAGAGACACGTCAGAGGTGGAAGGCAACGCCATGGTGCAGATCAAGACCCCGGAGCAGATCGCCAAGATGCGCGAGGCGGGGCTGGTCGTCGCCGCGATCCACGCGGCGACACGCGAAGCGGCCGTACCGGGCGCCACCACGAAGGATCTGGACGAGGTCGCCCGCAAGGTGATCGCCGACCATGGTGCGAAGTCGAACTTCCTCGGGTACGGCGGCTTCCCCGCGACCATCTGCACCTCGGTCAACGAAGTGGTCGTGCACGGCATCCCGGACGAGAAGACCGTCCTCAAGGACGGCGACATCATCTCGGTCGACGCCGGCGCGATCATTGACGGCTGGCACGGTGACGCGGCCTACACGGTCTTCGTCGGCAGCGGTCACGCTCCGGAGCTGATCGAGCTCTCCCGGGTCACCGAGGAGTCGATGTGGGCCGGTATCGCGGCGATGAAGAACGGCAACCGGCTGGTGGACGTCTCCCGTGCGATCGAGACCTATATCCGCCGCCAGCCGAAGCCGGGCGGCGGTCGGTACGGGATCATCGAGGAGTACGGTGGCCACGGCATCGGCACCGAGATGCACATGGACCCGCACCTGCTGAACTATGTCTCGCGCAAGCGCGGCAAGGGCCCGAAGCTGGTCCCCGGCTTCTGCCTCGCGATCGAGCCGATGGTCTCGCTGGGTACTCCGCACACCGAGGTGCTCCAGGACGACTGGACGGTCATCACGACGGATGGCACCTGGTCCTCTCACTGGGAGCACTCGGTTGCCCTGACGGAGGAGGGCCCGCTGGTGCTGACGGCCCCCGACGGCGGCAGGGCGAAGCTGGCGGAGCTCGGCATCACGACGGCCCCGGACCCGCTGGCCCCCTGAGGGCCAGGCCCTGTCCGGCCGATCTTGCCGGGCTCGCGTGCCCTGGCACGCTCCCCCACAGCCTTCGGCGTGGGAGGGACCCCCACCCCCGCAGCCCTTCGGGCACGGGCGGTGCCCCCACGCTGCGTTGTCGTCAGTCGCCTACGCTCCGCGTGGGCTCTCCCCCTGCCTTCGGCGGGGGGACCCCCATCCTCCGCCTTGCAGCTGCACGCACCGCGGTGACATCAGCCGCTCCGCGGCGGGCCGCTCACTGATCCGGCCTCATCGACCGGACAGGACCAGCAGCCGCTTAACGATCACCGCCCGTGGGCAGACTTGCCGGATTCGTCATTTCGGATGGCCTGTCGTAGACTGATGCGTCGGCTCTCGTGTACTCGTGTGTCTGCATGCGGTGAGCGTGAGTCGATCAAGGTAGCCGATTCGAAGGGCGAAGCGTGGCCAAGAAGCAAGGTGCCATCGAAATTGAGGGCACCGTGATCGAGTCCCTCCCGAACGCCATGTTCAAGGTGGAGCTCCAGAACGGTCACAAGGTCCTCGCGCACATCTCCGGCAAGATGCGGATGCACTACATCCGTATTCTCCCGGACGACCGGGTCGTCGTGGAGCTCTCTCCGTACGACCTGACGCGTGGGCGGATCGTCTACCGATACAAGTAGATCTTGCCCGCACCCCGCTCCGGCGCGGGTGGTGGCACTGACCCGGAGAACCTCACATCCCATGAAGGTCAAGCCGAGCGTCAAGAAGATCTGCGACAAGTGCAAGGTGATCCGCCGTCACGGTCGGGTCATGGTCATCTGCGACAACCTGCGCCACAAGCAGCGCCAGGGCTGAAGCACGACCTGCACCTCGCAGTTCTTCGCGCGACGCACGTAATACGTACATACGCAGAGCCCGTCCAAGCCAAGGCTTGCAAGCCACGGCTGACGACACCTCCGGCGGGGGCCGGGGACCCGGGCCGTACCACTTCTCATACCTGAGAGGTCGGCGGTCGGGAGCGGTTCTGCGGAAGACCCCCGAAACAACTGGAGCCATTGAATGGCACGCGTTTCAGGTGTTGACATCCCGCGCGACAAGCGTGTGGAAGTTGCCCTCACCTACGTCTTCGGCATCGGGCGCACCCGGTCCAAGGAGATCCTCGCCACCACCGGCGTGAACCCGAACACCCGCGTTCGTGACCTGGCCGAAGAGGACCTCGTCAAGATCCGCGAGTACGTCGACGCCAACCTCCGCACCGAGGGTGACCTCCGCCGTGAGGTTCAGGCCGACATCCGCCGCAAGGTCGAGATCGGCTGCTACCAGGGTCTGCGGCACCGCCGTGGCCTGCCGGTCCACGGTCAGCGCACCAGCACGAACGCTCGTACCCGCAAGGGCCCGCGTCGCGCCATCGCCGGCAAGAAGAAGCCGGGCAAGAAGTAGTCCTCAGCGGACGCTCATCAGCGGTCTTCGCTGTAGGACCGACCACCTCCCGTAGGAGATATAGATGCCCCCCAAGGGTCGTCAGGGCGCTGCCAAGAAGGTGCGCCGCAAGGAAAAGAAGAACGTCGCTCACGGGCACGCCCACATCAAGAGCACGTTCAACAACACGATCGTCTCGATCACGGACCCCTCGGGCAACGTGATCTCCTGGGCCTCCGCCGGCCACGTCGGCTTCAAGGGCTCGCGCAAGTCCACCCCCTTCGCCGCGCAGATGGCCGCCGAGTCGGCCGCCCGCCGCGCGCAGGAGCACGGCATGCGCAAGGTCGACGTCTTCGTCAAGGGTCCCGGCTCCGGCCGCGAGACCGCGATCCGCTCCCTCCAGGCCACCGGCCTCGAGGTCGGCTCGATCCAGGACGTCACCCCCACCCCGCACAACGGCTGCCGCCCCCCGAAGCGTCGCCGCGTCTGACCCCGTAGGGGCCCGACTTCGGGCGGTATGGCGCTTCGGTGCCGTACCGCCCGTACCCTTGTTCCGTTGGCATCAAATAGTGGGTGCCAAGACTGGAGGCATTTCTCATGCTTATCGCTCAGCGTCCCTCGCTGACCGAAGAGGTCGTCGACGAGTACCGCTCACGGTTCGTGATCGAGCCGCTGGAGCCGGGCTTCGGCTACACCCTCGGTAACTCGCTCCGCCGCACGCTCCTCTCCTCGATCCCCGGCGCTGCTGTCACCAGCATCCGGATCGACGGTGTCCTGCACGAGTTCACCACCGTGCCGGGCGTCAAGGAGGACGTCACCGACCTCATCCTCAACATCAAGCAGCTGGTCGTCTCCTCGGAGCACGACGAGCCGGTCGTGATGTACCTGCGCAAGCAGGGTCCCGGCCTGGTCACCGCTGCTGACATCGCCCCGCCGGCCGGCGTCGAGGTCCACAACCCGGACCTCGTTCTGGCGACGCTGAACGGCAAGGGCAAGCTGGAGATGGAGCTGACCGTCGAGCGCGGTCGCGGCTATGTCTCCGCCGTGCAGAACAAGCAGGTGGGCCAGGAGATCGGCCGTATCCCGGTCGACTCCATCTACTCGCCGGTGCTCAAGGTCACGTACAAGGTCGAGGCGACCCGTGTCGAGCAGCGCACCGACTTCGACAAGCTGATCGTCGATGTCGAGACCAAGCAGGCCATGCGTCCGCGTGACGCCATGGCGTCGGCCGGCAAGACCCTGGTCGAGCTGTTCGGTCTGGCGCGCGAGCTCAACATCGACGCCGAGGGCATCGACATGGGTCCGTCCCCGACGGACGCCGCGCTCGCTGCCGACCTGGCGCTGCCGATCGAGGAGCTCGAGCTCACCGTTCGTTCGTACAACTGCCTCAAGCGCGAGGGCATCCACTCCGTGGGTGAGCTCGTCGCCCGTTCCGAGGCCGACCTGCTCGACATCCGCAACTTCGGTGCGAAGTCGATCGACGAGGTCAAGGCGAAGCTGGCCGGCATGGGCCTGGCCCTGAAGGACAGCCCGCCCGGATTCGACCCGACCGCCGCCGCCGACGCCTTCGGTGCCGACGACGACGCGGACGCGGGCTTCGTGGAGACCGAGCAGTACTGAGCCCGACGGCCCAGGGAAACTTCCGGTGGGCGGCCGCCCACCGGTAACTGACACCGGTACCTGATACGGCCGGTGCAGATCACAAGGAGAAACACCATGCCGCGTCCCACCAAGGGAGCCCGTTTCGGCGGCAGCGCCGCGCACGAGCGTCTGCTTCTCGCGAACCTCGCGAAGTCGCTGTTCGAGCACGGCCGCATCACCACGACCGAGGCCAAGGCCCGCCGCCTGCGTCCGGTCGCCGAGCGCCTGATCACCAAGGCGAAGAAGGGCGACATCCACAACCGTCGTCTGGTGCTGCAGACGATCACGGACAAGGGCGTCGTGCACACGCTCTTCACCGAGATCGCTCCTCGCTACGCCGAGCGCCCGGGTGGCTACACCCGCATCACCAAGATCGGCAACCGTCGTGGCGACAACGCCCCGATGGCTGTGATCGAGCTGGTCGAGGGTGAGATCGCCAAGAAGGCGACCGTCGCCGAGGCCGAGGCCGCCACCAAGCGTGCGGTCAAGGAGTCCGAGACCAAGGCCGCCGAGGCCGAGGTCGTCGAGGACGCCGAGCCGGCCGACGAGGCCAAGGACGCCTGAGCGTTCTGACCTGGCTGTGCGAGCGGGCCCGTTCCCTCCGGGGAGCGGGCCCGCTCCGCTTTGAGAGGATCTGATACGTGAGTGACGAGGTGGAGCCCGGACATGTCCGGGTGCGGCTGGACCTGTCGTACGACGGCAAGGACTTCTCCGGCTGGGCCAAGCAGGCCCGCGGGCAGCGGACCGTCCAGGGTGACATCCAGGACGCGTTGCGTACGGTGACGCGGTCCTCGCAGACGTACGAACTGACCGTCGCCGGGCGGACGGACGCCGGCGTGCACGCCCGTGGGCAGGTCGCGCATGTGGATCTTCCGCAGGACGTGTGGGCCGAGCACCGGGAGAAGCTGCTGAAGCGGCTGGCCGGGCGGCTCGCGCGCGATGTGCGGATCTGGCGGGTCGAGGAGGCTCCGGCGGGGTTCAACGCGCGCTTCTCGGCGATCTGGCGGCGGTACGCGTACCGGGTGACCGACAACCCCGGTGGCGTCGATCCGCTGTTGCGGGGTCATGTGCTGTGGCACGACTGGCCGTTGGACGTCGACGCCATGAACGCCGCCGCCGAAAAGCTGGTCGGCGAACACGACTTCGCGGCGTACTGCAAGAAGCGCGAGGGCGCCACGACCATCCGTACGCTTCAGCAGCTCTCGTGGGAGCGGGATACGGCCGGGGTCATCACGGCGACTGTGAAGGCCGATGCCTTCTGCCACAACATGGTGCGCTCGCTGGTGGGCGCGCTCCTGTTCGTGGGGGACGGGCACCGGCCGGTGGAATGGCCCGGGAAGGTACTGGCCGCGGGCGTACGGGATTCGGCCGTCCATGTGGTGCGGCCGCACGGGCTCACGCTGGAGGAAGTCGGCTACCCCGCCGACGAGTTGCTGGCCGCCCGGAACCGGGAGGCCCGCAACAAGCGCTCGCTGCCGGGGTCAGCCGGCGGGCTCGGCGGCTGCTGCTGAGGCCTGGGCCTCGCCGCGCCTGCGAATCTGACGGAAGGTGAACTCCCCCAGGTCGTCGCCGATCTGGAAGGCCTTGGTGTCTCCCTTGGTGACGGACTTGGCCTTGGTGTAGCCGGTGAATGTGATGTAGGCGTACCGGCCGTAGGAGTTGTACGTGGACCGGCAGACGGGGCCGCCCTTGCAGAAGGCGGGGACGCCGTCTCCGGACAGCGGCACGATGTTGCCCGACGCCTGCCCCACGGCCTTCTTGGCCTTGGCCTCGTTCGCGAAGGTGGCCACGCCGACGGTGACCGCGATGTCGCCTGCGCTGTAGGTGACCCGGAAGACCTGTTCGCAGCCGTTGCTTTCGAGGGCCGCGCCGAGGGCGCCCTTGGTGACGGACGCACAGTCACCCGTGCGGGCCGTGGCGCCCTTGTCGTAGACGCGTTCACCCATCGTCAGTTTCCTGCCCGGGAAGAGGGACTCCGCGCTGAGCGGGGCCGTGTCCTTCCTCCGGTCCGAGATGAAGTCCTTGGGGTCCGGCGGGGGCAGCGGCGCGACCGACGAGAAGGACGGCTCGGGCTGGGTGGTGTCGCTGGGCAGCTCGGGGGCCGCGGGCAGCTGGCTCGCGTTCTTGTCCGAAGACTGGTTGCTGCCATCGCTGTTGGAGGACACGATCGCGGACGCCACGATGCCCGCGACCGCGGCGGTGGCGAGCGCGCCGCCCCCGATCAGCAGCCAGCGCCTGCGGCGGGTGCGGGCCGCGGAGGCGTCGGCGAGCGCGGCCCAGTCCGGTGTGTTGTCCGCCGCCGCCGCTCTGGCCCTCAGGCCGAACGGGTCGGGCGTGGCTTGCCCCGCGCCGTACGGGTCCTGCGTGCCGTACGCGTTCTGCCCCCGGTACGGTTCCTGCCCTCCGTACGGGTCCTGGTTCTGTCCACCGGACCCCCACTGAGGTCCCCCCTGCCCAAAGCTCATGCCGCGCATCCTAAACCTGTTGGGCCCGAGCGACGTCGGCGGTGAGAATCGGAGCATGGGACATCTTGAGGCGGCGCATCTGGAGTACTACCTACCGGACGGGCGGGTCCTGCTCGGCGACGCGTCGTTCCGCGTGGGTGAAGGCGCGGTGGTCGCCCTGGTCGGGGCGAACGGCGCGGGCAAGACGACCCTGCTGCGGCTGATGGCAGGTGAGCTGCAGCCGCACGGCGGGACGGTGTCCTCCAGCGGCGGGCTCGGCGTGATGCGGCAGTTCGTGGGATCGGTACGGGACGAGCGGACCGTACGCGACCTGCTGGTGTCGGTGGCCCAGCCGAGGATCAGGGAAGCGGCCGCGGCGGTGGATGCCGCGGAACACCTGATCATGACGGTCGACGACGAGGCCGCGCAGATGAAGTACGCGCAGGCGCTGAGCGACTGGGCGGAGGCGCGGGGGTACGAGGCCGAGACGGTCTGGGACATGTGCACGACGGCCGCGCTGGGTGTCCCGTACGAGAGCGCGCAGTGGCGGCTGGTGCGCACCCTCAGCGGCGGCGAGCAGAAGCGGCTGGTGCTGGAGGCGCTGCTGCGCGGGCCCGACGAGGTGCTGCTGCTGGACGAGCCGGACAACTATCTGGACGTGCCGGGGAAGCGGTGGCTGGAGGACCGGCTGAAGGAGACCCGTAAGACGGTCCTCTTCGTCTCCCACGACCGGGAGCTGCTGTCGCGGACGGCCGAGAAGATCGTGAGCGTGGAGCCGGGGCCCGCGGGTTCGGACGTGTGGGTGCACGGCGGAGGTTTCGGTACGTATCACGAGGCGCGGCGGGAGAGGTTCGCGCGCTTCGAGGAGCTGAAGCGGCGCTGGGACGAGGAGCACGCGCGCCTGCGCGCGCTCGTCCTGCGACTGCGGCAGCAGGCGGCGATCAGCCCCGACATGGCGTCGCGGTACCGCGCGATGCAGACGCGCTTCAAGAAGTTCGAGGAGGCGGGGCCGCCGGCCGAGCCGCCGCGCGAGCAGGACATCACGATGCGGCTGCGCGGCGGGCGCACGGGGGTGCGGGCTGTGACCTGCACCGGCCTTGAGCTCACCGGGCTGATGAAACCGTTCTCGCTGGAGATCTTCTACGGGGAGCGGGTCGCTGTGCTCGGCTCGAACGGGTCCGGGAAGTCGCACTTCCTGCGGCTGCTGGCGGGAGACGCGTCCGTGGCGCACAAGGGGGAGTGGAAGCTCGGGGCGCGGGTGGTGCCCGGGCACTTCGCCCAGACCCACGCGCACCCGGAACTGCTCGGCCGGACGCTGGTCGACATCCTGTGGACGGAGCACGCGAAGGACCGGGGCGGGGCGATGTCGGTCCTGCGGCGCTACGAACTGGAGCGGCAGGGGGACCAGCGCTTCGAGAAGCTGTCGGGCGGACAGCAGGCGCGGTTCCAGATCCTGCTCCTCGAGCTGGCAGGCACGACCGCGCTGCTGCTGGACGAGCCGACGGACAACCTGGACCTGGAGTCGGCGGAGGCGCTGCAGGAGGGCCTGGAGGCGTACGAGGGGACGGTACTGGCGGTGACGCACGACAGGTGGTTCGCGAAGACGTTCGACCGGTATCTGGTGTTCGGAGCGGACGGGATCGTACGGGAGGCGGGGGAGCCGGTCTGGGACGAGGGAAGGGTGGCGCGGGTGCGGTGAGGCGGGGCGCGGGCGCCTGCGCCGTGGTGAGCCGGCAGGTCGGGGCGCCTGCGGCGCGGTGAGGCCGGGGGCGCCTGCGGTGGACATTTCGCCGCACCCGGCCCCACGGCGGGACGGAGTCCGGGCCGACCCGGCCGCGGGCGGGGCGGGAACCGGCCATGGGCCCGGCGCGCGCATTTTGACCCAGGTGGGGGACGGCGGGTATTCTTCTGGTTCGTTATGCGTATTGGCTTGCTCTATCTCACGTGAGGGGCCCTTACGCCGGTCCACCGGGCCGATGACCAGCGGCAGGCACTCGGGTTGCGTCCCCGTAGCGCCGCCAAGGCTGTCGTGATCGTCCGGGTGGCCTTGTCAGGACCCGTCCCCTCGGCCCTAGCGGGCTTGGGGAGACCCCATCACTGAAGAAGCGAAGGCATACGACCGTGCGTACGTACAGCCCCAAGCCCGGCGATGTGACGCGCCAGTGGCACATCATCGACGCGCAGGACATCGTCCTGGGCCGTCTGGCGACCACCGCCGCCACCCTTCTGCGGGGCAAGCACAAGCCGATCTACGCGCCGCACGTTGACGCTGGTGACTTCGTCATCATCATCAACGCCGAGAAGGTGCACCTCTCCGGCAACAAGCGGACCCAGAAGATGGCGTACCGCCACTCCGGCTACCCGGGTGGTCTGCGTTCCGTCCGCTACGACGAGCTGCTCGCCAAGAGCCCCGAGAAGGCCATCGAGAAGGCCGTCAAGGGCATGCTCCCCAAGAACACCCTGGGCCGTCAGATGCTCTCGAAGCTGAAGGTCTACGCGGGCGAGAACCACCCGCACGCTGCTCAGCAGCCGGTCCCGTTCGAGATCACCCAGGTCGCGCAGTAGTTCCGGCCACCCCCTAAGACGAAAAGAAATCTGAGGAGAATCGTGGCCGAGACCACTGCAGAGACCCCGCTCGAGGGCGAAGAGACCTTCGCCGAGGTGACGACCTTCGAGTCGGAAGCCCCCGTCGAGGGCGAGTACACCTCCGAGTCCATGGCGTCCCGCTTCGGCGACCCGCAGCCGGCTGCCGGCCTGGGCCGTCGCAAGAACGCCATCGCCCGCGTCCGGATCGTTCCGGGCACCGGCAAGTGGAAGATCAACGGTCGCACCCTTGAGGAGTACTTCCCCAACAAGGTGCACCAGCAGGAAGTCAACGAGCCCTTCAAGGTGCTCGAGCTCGACAACCGCTACGACGTCATCGCCCGTATCTCGGGTGGCGGCGTTTCCGGCCAGGCCGGCGCCCTGCGCCTCGGTGTGGCCCGCGCGCTGAACGAGGCGGACGTGGACAACAACCGCCCGGCGCTCAAGAAGGCCGGCTTCCTCTCCCGCGACGACCGTGCGGTCGAGCGCAAGAAGGCCGGTCTCAAGAAGGCCCGCAAGGCCCCGCAGTACAGCAAGCGCTAAATCGCTCGCTGGCCTGTACGGCTCTCGTTCGCCCCGGCGGCACTCCGTGCTGCCGGGGCGTTCGTTTATCAACTACCTCTGGCGTAGAACGGGCCAGGCGCTCAGAGGCTTGCATTCTCGGAGTATTTCGGAGGACAGCTGTGGGACGACTCTTCGGCACGGACGGCGTGCGCGGTGTCGCAAATGCGGATCTGACGGCGGAGCTCGCGCTCGGCCTCTCAGTCGCTGCGGCGCACGTGCTCGCCGAAGCGGGGACCTTTGAAGGGCATCGGCCGACCGCCGTGGTCGGCCGTGATCCGCGGGCGTCGGGAGAGTTCCTGGAGGCCGCCGTCGTGGCGGGTCTCGCGAGCGCGGGCGTCGACGTCCTGCGCGTCGGTGTGCTGCCAACCCCCGCCGTGGCGTATCTCACCGGCGCCCTCGGCGCCGACCTCGGTGTGATGCTCTCCGCGAGCCACAACGCCATGCCGGACAACGGCATCAAGTTCTTCGCGCGCGGTGGGCACAAGCTCGCCGACGAGCTCGAGGGCCGGATCGAGGCGGTCTATGAGCAGCACCGCACCGGCGAGCCCTGGGAGCGGCCCACCGGCGCGGGCGTCGGCCGGGTCACCGACTACGACGAGGGCTTCGACAGGTACGTCGCCCACCTGATCGCGGTGCTGCCGAACCGCCTCGACGGCCTCAAGGTCGTCCTCGACGAGGCGCACGGCGCCGCCGCCCGCGTTTCGCCCGAGGCGTTCGCGCGGGCCGGTGCGGAGGTCGTCACCATCGGCGCCGACCCCGACGGGCTCAACATCAACGACGGCTGCGGGTCGACGCACCTCGGCCTGCTGAAGGCCGCCGTCGTCGAGCACGGCGCCGACTTCGGCATCGCGCACGACGGCGACGCGGACCGCTGCCTGGCCGTCGACGGCTCGGGTGAGGAAGTCGACGGGGACCAGATTCTGGCCGTGCTCGCCCTGGCGATGCGCGAAGCCGGGACGCTGCGCAAGGACACCGTCGTCGCCACCGTCATGTCCAACCTCGGCTTCAAGCTGGCCATGGAGCGCGAGGGCGTACAGCTGGTGCAGACCGCGGTCGGCGACCGGTACGTACTGGAGTCGATGAAGGCCGAGGGCTACGCCCTGGGCGGCGAGCAGTCCGGGCACGTCATCGTCCTCGACCACGCGACGACCGGCGACGGCACGCTCACCGGCCTGATGCTGGCGGCCCGGGTCGCCGCGACCGGCCGTTCGCTGGCCGAGCTGGCCGCCGTGATGGACCGGCTGCCGCAGGTGCTCATCAATGTCCCGGACGTGGACAAGTCACGGGTGAAGACCTCCGCCGAGCTGGCCGGCGCCGTCGCGGAGGCGGAGCGCGAGCTGGGCGCCACCGGCCGCGTACTGCTGCGTCCCTCGGGCACCGAGCCGCTTGTACGGGTCATGGTCGAGGCCGCCGACATCGAGCAGGCCCGCACGGTGGCGGGGCGTCTCGCGGACGCGGTCAAGTCCGCGCTCGGCTGACCGTCCCGGATCCCACGCCGATGTCCGGAGGGGTCTGACGTCAGGCCCCTCCGGACCTCGCCGCCATACGCTCCCGCTGCCTGTCCCACACGAACTTCTGGGTCAGCAGCGTCAGCGTGCCCGCCAGCACGACGCCCAGCAGATTCAGCAGCAGCTGCTCCGTCGAGCCCCACGCCTGCTTGTACTCCTGATAGCTGAAGGCCACCGCCGCGTTCGCCGCGGCCGGGACCGTCGTGACCGAGATCGCGACGCCCACCAGCGCCCCCGACTTCGCCGAGGTCAGCGAGAGCATGCCCGCCGCGCCCGCGAGCACCGCGACCACGAACGAGAACGCGTCCGGGCGGTAGATGAAATTGGTGTTGGGGCGTTCGGCGTCCAGCTTCACCACCTCGAAGAGGCTCACCGCGTCCATGAAGTAGCTGAACGCCACCGTCACCAGCAGAGCCACGGCAAAGCCCACGATCAGTGCCTGGAACGAGCGCCACGCCAGGCGCGGGGCGCGCTGGACCAGGGCCGTGCAGATGCCCGCCAGCGGTCCGAACTCGGGCCCCACCGCCATCGCGCCCACGATCAGGATCGCGTTGTCGAGCACCACACCGCACGCCGCGATCATCGTCGCCAGAGTCAGGAAGGCGATGTAGGTGACCGAGAGCGTCGACTCCTCATGGGTGGCGTCCGTCAGGTGCTCCCAGAGCACCGCGTCCGCGCCCTCGCCCGGCGCCTCGGCCTCCGCCCCCTCGGCGCGGCTGGAGAGCGACAGCTCGATGTTCTCGACGGCGATCGAGCCGGTCTTGTCGATGCCCAGGGCGCGCAGGCTGCCGATGAGTTCGTCGCCCGCCTCGCGCGCCACGTCGCACAGGACCAGGTCGCCCTGGGGATTGCGGGCGACGCCGGGGACAACGGCCAGGTGGGTGGTGCCAACCGTCCCCTCCACGGTCCGTACGACCTCGTCGGTACGGTCGGCAGGAACGATCAGGCGCAGATGCAGCATGCTCAGAGCTTACGGAGGGACAGGCGCTGGACCTTGTGGTCGGGTCCCTTGCGGAGCACGAGCGTGGCACGGCCGCGCGTCGGCGCCACATTCTCCAGCAGATTGGGCTTGTTGATGGTGCGCCACATCGTCCGGGCGTAGTCCAGAGCCTCCTCCTCGGAGACCTGGGTGTACTTCCTGAAGTACGAGAAGGGGTTCTGGAAGGCCGTCTCGCGCAGCTTGCGGAAGCGGTTGAGGTACCAGGTCTCGATGTCCTCGGTCCGCGCGTCCACGTACACACTGAAGTCGAAGTAGTCGGCGAGGCCGACGCGGGTGCGGCCGTCCTTGCCGGGAAGGGCCGGCTGGAGCACGTTGAGACCCTCGACGATCAGGATGTCGGGGCGGCGGACCGTGAGGCGCTCGTCCGGAACGATGTCGTAGATCAGGTGGGAGTAGACGGGGGCGGTGACCTCGTCCTTGCCCGCCTTGATGTCGGCGACGAAACGGGTCAGCGCACGGCGGTCGTACGACTCGGGGAAGCCCTTACGCGACATCAGGCCGCGGGACTCCAGATCCTTCATCGGCAGCAGGAAGCCGTCGGTGGTGACCAGCTCGACCCGCGGGTGCTCCGGCCAGCGGGCCAGCATCGCCTGGAGGACACGCGCGACGGTGGACTTGCCGACCGCGACGGATCCGGCGACGCCTATGACGAAGGGGGTGCCGCGCTGCTCGCCGTGCCCGTTGCCGGCGTCCCCCAGGAAGGTGTTGAGCGCGCCCCGCAGACCGGCCGTGGCCTGCACGTACAGGTTCAGCAGCTGCGACAGCGGGAGGTAGACGTCCCGTACCTCGTCCAGGTCGATGACATCGCCCAGACCGCGCAGCCGCTCGACCTCGTCGGCAGTGAGGGGGAGCGGGGTTTTGTCGCGCAGGGCGCTCCACTCCGCACGGGTGAGGTCGACATACGGCGTCGACGCAGGCTCTGCCCGGCGGGTGGCACTTCGTGGCGGCGAAGAGATCACATGGCCATTGTCGGGTGTGGCGGGCCTGTGCGGCGGGTGGGATCCATCACGCGAGGGGGCCGGGGGCCCGGCGGAATGTCAGTGGCATACGTCACAGTTATGGAAAAGATGGACGCCTGCCGACGTCCGCGAACCCCGAGGGGTGGACCCATGACGTATGCGATTCAGGCGGAAGGCCTGGCCAAGCGGTTCAAGGAGACCGAGGCCCTGGCGGGAGTGGATCTGGCGGCCCGTACGGGCACGGTGCTGGGTCTGCTCGGGCCCAATGGCGGCGTTCGCCTTCACGATCATCTTCCCGATCACCTTCACCAGCAGCGCGTTCGTGATGGTCGACACGATGCCGGGCTGGCTCCAGGCGTGGAGCGACGTCAACCCGGTCACTCATCTGTCGGACGCGTACCGCGGTCTGCTGCTCGGCGGTCCGGTCGCGGGGCCGGTGCTGTGGTCGCTGGCGTGGGCTGCCGGGATAGCCGCTGTGTTCTACCCGTTGGCGATGCGGGCGTACCGGGCGAAAGCGTGACCCGGCCGGTGCACGCCTGCTGTCTGGGACGTGACGGGCGCGGGCCGTAGGCTGCCGACATGTGCGGAATCGTGGGTTACGTCGGCGGACAGTCGGCGCTTGATGTGGTCATCGCGGGCCTCAAGCGGCTCGAGTACCGGGGCTACGACTCGGCCGGTGTGGCGGTACTCGCCGACGGTGGGCTTGCCGCGGCGAAGAAGGCGGGCAAGCTCGTCAATCTGGAGAAGGAGCTGGTGGGCAGACCGCTGCCGAGCGGCTCCACCGGCATCGGGCACACCCGGTGGGCCACCCATGGCGGGCCCACCGACACCAACGCCCACCCTCATCTGGACAACGCGGGACGCGTCGCCGTCGTACACAACGGGATCATCGAGAACTTCGCCGCCCTGCGGGCCGAGTTGACCGACCGCGGGCACGAGTTGGCGTCGGAGACCGACACCGAGGTCGTGGCGCATCTGCTTGCCGAGTCCTTCTCGTCGTGCGGCGACCTGGCCGAGTCGATGCGCCAGGTGTGCCGGCAGCTTCAGGGAGCCTTCACGCTGGTCGCCGTGCACGCGGACGAGCCGGACGTCGTGGTGGGCGCTCGGCGGAACTCCCCGCTGGTCGTCGGCGTCGGTGAGGGCGAGTCCTTCCTCGCCTCCGACGTGGCCGCCTTCATCGCGCACACACGCTCGGCCATCGAGCTGGGGCAGGACCAGGTGGTGGAGCTGCGCCGGGAGGGTGTGAGCGTCACCGACTTCGACGGGGCGCCCGCACAGGTGCGCACGTACCACGTGGACTGGGACGCGTCGGCCGCCGAGAAGGGCGGTTACGACTACTTCATGCTGAAGGAGATCGCCGAGCAGCCGAAGGCGGTCGCCGACACCCTGCTCGGCCGGATCGACATGGAGGGCTCCCTCAGCCTCGACGAGGTGCGGATCCCGGTTTCGGTGCTGCGCGAGGCGAACAAGGTCGTCATCGTGGCCTGCGGTACGGCCTTTCACGCCGGGATGATCGCCAAGTACGCCATCGAGCACTGGACCCGTGTCCCCTGTGAGGTGGAGCTGGCGAGCGAATTCCGCTACCGGGACCCGATCCTGGACCAGCGCACGCTGGTGATCGCGATCTCACAGTCCGGCGAGACGATGGACACCCTGATGGCCGTGCGGCACGCGCGCGAGCAGGGCGCGACGGTGCTGGCCATCTGCAATACGAACGGCTCGACCATCCCGCGGGAGTCCGACGCGGTGCTCTACACGCACGCCGGTCCCGAGGTCGCGGTCGCCTCCACGAAGGCGTTTCTGACGCAGTTGGTGGCCTGTTATCTGGTGGCGCTGTACCTGGGCCAGCTGCGCGGCACCAAGTGGGGCGACGAGATCCAGGCCGTCATCCGGGACCTGGCGCAGGTCTCCGGCGAGGTCGACAGGGTCCTGGACACGATGGAGCCGGTACGGGAGCTGGCACGCTCCCTCGCCGACAAGGACACGGTGCTGTTCCTGGGGCGTCATGTGGGCTACCCGGTGGCGCTGGAGGGCGCACTCAAGCTCAAGGAGCTCGCGTACATGCACGCGGAGGGCTTTGCGGCCGGTGAGCTCAAACACGGGCCGATCGCTCTGATCGAGGAGGATCTGCCGGTGGTGGTCGTGGTGCCCTCACCTCGCGGGCGCTCCGTTCTGCACGACAAGATCGTCTCGAATATCCAGGAGATCCGGGCGCGCGGGGCCCGCACGATCGTGATCGCCGAGGAGGGGGACGAGACGGTCGTGCCGTACGCGGACCATCTCATCCGGATCCCGGCGACGCCGACGCTGCTGCAACCGCTGGTGGCGACCGTGCCCCTGCAGGTCTTCGCCTGCGAGCTGGCGACGGCGCGCGGCAACGACGTCGACCAGCCCCGCAACCTCGCGAAGTCTGTCACCGTCGAATGATCATCGGGGTGGGGATCGACGTCGCCGAGATCGACAGGTTCGCCGCATCGCTGAGGCGTACGCCCGGGATGGCCGAACGGGTCTTCCTGGAACGGGAGTTGCTGCTGCCGAGTGGCGAGCAGCGCGGTTACGCCTCCCTCGCGGCCCGGTTCGCCGCCAAGGAGGCCGTCGCCAAGGCGCTCGGCGCGCCCGGGGGACTGCACTGGACGGACGCCGAGGTGTACGTCGAGGACAGCGGGCAGCCGCGGCTGCGGGTGCGCGGGACGGTCGCGGCGCGGGCGGCCGAGCTCGGTGTGCAGTCCTGGCATGTGTCGCTCAGTCATGATGCGGGGGTGGCGTCGGCCGTGGTGATCGCGGAGGGTTGAGCGTATGCGTACCGCTTACAGCGTGGAGACCGTCCGGGCTGCCGAGGCAGAGCTGATGGCCCGCCTGCCTCGGGGCGCGCTCATGCAACGCGCGGCCGCCGGACTGGCCGCCGCCTGCGCGGATCTGCTGGGCCGGGTGTACGGAGCCAGAGTCGTGCTGCTCGTCGGCAGCGGGGACAACGGGGGCGACGCGCTGTACGCGGGGGCGCGCCTTGCCCGGCGCGGGGCGGGCGTCACGGCCGTGCTGCTCGGCTCGCGCGCCCACGAGGGCGGCCTGGCGGCGCTGCTCGGCGCGGGCGGACGGGTCGCTGACGACCCCTTCGAGGTGCTGGCCGCCGCCGACTTGGTGCTGGACGGAGTGACCGGGATCGGCGGCCACGGCGGACTGCGCCCGGACGCGGTGCCCGTGGTCCGGGCCGCGCGCGGGTCCGACGCGGTCCTCGTCGCGGTCGATCTCCCGAGCGGGGTCGAGGCGGACAGCGGCGAGGTGCACGGCGAGGCCCTGCACGCCGATGCGACGGTGACGTTCGGCACGTACAAGCCGGCGCTGCTGATCGATCCGGCACGGGAGTACGCGGGGACGGTGCGGCTGGTCGGCATCGGTCTCGAGGACCACCTGCCGTCCGTGCCCGATGTCGAGGCGCTCCAACACATCGATGTGGCGCAGTTGTTGCCGGCCCCGGCCGCCGAGAGCGACAAGTACCGGCGGGGCGTCGTCGGCGTGGTCGCCGGGTCCGCGCGCTACCCGGGCGCCGCCGTGCTCGCCGTCGCGGGCGCACTGCGCGGCGGGGCGGGCGCCGTGCGGTATGTCGGGCCCGCGGCCGACGCCGTGATCGCCCGTTTCCCCGAGGCCCTGGTGCACGGCGGGCCGCCGTCGAAGGCGGGCCGCGTGCAGGCGTGGGTGGTCGGCCCGGGTCTCGGCGACGGGGTCGATGCGGTGGATGCGGTACGGGACGTGCTCGACTCCGACGTTCCGGTGCTGGTCGACGCGGACGGGCTGCGGCTGGTGGACGCGGCGGTGGTGCGGGGAAGGAGCGCGCCCACGCTGCTGACCCCGCACGCGGGGGAGGCGGCCGCGCTGCTGGGCGTACCCCGCGAGGACGTCGAGTCCGCCCGGCTCGCCTCCGTACGGGACCTGGCCGATCGCTACGGGGCGACGGTGCTGCTCAAGGGCTCGACCACGCTGGTCGCCGCGCCGGACGGCGGCCGGTCGCCGGTCCGCGTGAACCCCATGGGCACGCCGTGGCTGGCCACGGCAGGAAGCGGCGACGTCCTGTCCGGCCTGGCGGGCTCGCTGCTGGCCACGGGCCTGGACGCGCGGGACGCGGGGTCGGTGGCGGCGTATCTGCACGGCCTGGCGGCGCGACACGCGGCGTCGCGGGGCACGCCGATCACGTCGTACGAGGTGGCGGACGCGCTGCCGTACGCGTGGCGCGACGTCCAGGATTGAGGAACCCCCCACCCGGCTCCTTCTCCGCCTCAGGCGGAGATCCCGTGAGGAACCGCACAACAGTTGCACGAGCGCTGTCGTACGGCTCTGAGACACTGGGGCGCGATGAGCCAGACACCGTCACTGAGAGCCCGTGCCGAGATCGACCTCGCGGCCCTGCGCGCCAACGTCCGCGCGCTTCGTGCCCGCGCACCCCGTGCTGCCCTGATGACCGTCGTGAAGTCGGACGCGTACGGACACGGAATGGTGCCCTGCGCGAAGGCCGCGCTCAAGGCGGGCGCCACCTGGCTCGGCACCGCCACACCCCACGAGGCTCTCGCCCTGCGCGCAGCGGGTATCCAGGGGCGCGTGATGTGCTGGCTGTGGACACCGGGCGGGCCCTGGCGTGAGGGCATCGAAGCCGACCTCGACATGTCGGTGAGCGGTCTGTGGGCCCTTCGGGAGGTCACCGCCGCCGCCCGTGAGGTGGGACGCCCGGCCATGATCCAGCTCAAGGCCGACACCGGCCTCGGGCGCAACGGCTGCCAGCCGGCCGACTGGCCCGAACTGGTCGCCGCCGCGCTCGCCGCCGAGGCCGAGGGCACGGTCGAGGTCACCGGCCTGTGGTCGCACCTCGCCTGTGCCGACGAGCCCGGACACCCCTCGATCAACGCCCAGCTGGGCATGTTCCGTGACCTGGTGGCGTACGCCGAGAAGGCGGGCATCACCCCCGAAGTCCGGCACCTCGCCAACTCCCCGGCCACGCTGACCCTTCCCGAGACGCACTTCGACCTCGTCCGGACCGGCATCGCCACATACGGCATCTCGCCCAGCCCAGAGCTGGGCACGCCGGCGGACTTCGGGCTGCGGCCCGTGATGACGCTCGCCGCGTCCATGGCCCTGGTCAAGCAGGTCCCGGCCGGTCACGGCGTCAGCTACGGGCATCACTACGTCACGGCGGACGAGACGACGCTCGGCCTCGTCCCCCTCGGCTACGCGGACGGCATACCGCGCCATGCCTCGGGCCGGGGACCGGTTCTGGTGGGCGGCAGGTGGCGCCGGGTCGCGGGCCGGGTAGCCATGGACCAGTTCGTGGTCGACCTCGGACCGGACGGCGGGGCGGTCGCCGAGGGCGCCGAAGCGGTGCTGTTCGGCCCGGGCGACCGGGGCGAGCCGACCGCCGAGGACTGGGCCGAGGCGGCCGGCACCATCGCGTACGAGATCGTCACCCGCATCGGAACGAGGGTTCCGCGCGTCTACCTGAACGAGGACTCCGACGAGTAGGAGCGGCACGGTGAGCGAGACCAGCACGGGGGACGTCGTGGCGGCCGCGGCGACGGTCGCCACGACGGGCAACTGGCGCAAGGCGGGCATCGCCGGCGCCGCGATAGGTGTGATCGCGGCCGGCGCGGCCGCGGGCGTCGCGGTCGAGCGCCTCACGGTCGGCCGCGGCATGCGCAAGAAGGCCCGGCTCGCGCTGGACGCCTCGGGGCCGTACGGCTCCCTGCGCGGCCTGCCGGGCACGGCGGCTGCCGGCGACGGCACCCAGCTCTACTACGAGGCGGACGAGCTGGATCCGGAGGCGGGCGCCCCCCGCCGCCGCCGGCTCTTCGGCCGCAAGGTGCCCGCGCCCGTCACCGTCGTCTTCAGCCACGGCTACTGCCTGAGCCAGGACTCCTGGCACTTCCAGCGCGCCGCACTGCGCGGCCTCGTGCGCACGGTGCACTGGGACCAGCGCAGCCACGGCCGCTCGGACCGGGGCGCATCCCAGTCGGGACCGGACAGCGTTCCGGTCACCATCGACCAGCTGGGCCGCGACCTCAAGGCGGTCATCGACACGGCCGCCCCCGACGGCCCGCTGGTCCTGATCGGGCATTCCATGGGCGGGATGACGGTGATGGCGCTCGCCGAGCAGTTCCCGGAGCTCGTACGGGAGCGGGTCGTCGGGGTCGCCTTCGTCGGCACCTCGGCCGGGCAGCTCGGCGAGGTCAACTACGGGCTGCCGGTCGCGGGGGTGAACGCCGTACGGCGCGTGCTGCCCGGCGTCCTCAAGGCGCTCGGCTCGCAGGCCGAACTGGTCGAGCGGGGCCGGCGGGCCACCGCGGATCTCTTCGCCGGCCTGATCAAGCGGTATTCGTTCTCGTCCAAGGACGTGGACCCGGCCGTCGCGCGGTTCGCGGAGCGGCTCATCGAGTCGACCCCGATCGATGTGGTCGCGGAGTTCTATCCGGCCTTCGTCGAGCACGACAAGGCCGGGGCGCTGGAGATCTTCCAGGAAGTCCCGGTTCTCGTTCTGGCCGGTGACAAGGATCTGGTGACGCCGAGCTCGCACAGCGAGGCGATCGCGGACCTGCTGCCGGACTCGGAGCTGGTGATCGTGCCGGACGCCGGGCACCTGGTGATGCTGGAGCACCCGGAGGTCGTCACCGACCGGCTGGCGGACCTGCTGGCCCGGGTCGGCGCGGTCCCGGCACCGGCTAACGTTGGCCCGTATGGAAGCACCGCACAGCCCGGCGGCTGAGTCTGCCGCCGCCCGTCTCCTTGTCGAGTCCCCCGAGCAGATGCAGGAGTTGGGGCGCAGCCTCGCGAAGCTGCTGCGCCCCGGCGATCTGGTGATGCTCACCGGCGAGCTCGGCGCGGGCAAGACGACGCTGACCCGGGGCCTGGGCGAGGGCCTCGGGGTCCGCGGCGCCGTCACCTCCCCGACCTTTGTCATCGCGCGCGTCCACCCCTCGCTGACCGGAGGCCCGGCCCTGGTCCATGTCGACGCGTACCGCCTGGGCGGCGGGCTCGACGAGATGGAGGACCTCGATCTCGACGTCTCGCTGCCGGAGTCGGTGGTGGTCGTGGAGTGGGGCGTCGGCAAGGTCGAGGACCTGTCGGAGGACCGGCTGCATGTGCTGATCCACCGGATGGTCGGCGACACGGTGGACGACCACCGCGAGGTCACCCTGACGGCCTTCGGCGCCCGCTGGGCGCAGGTGGACCTGGCGGCCCTGGGGGTCTGAGCCGGGCCCGGGCCCGTCCGGGCGCGCGACGCGCGCAGAAAGCGTTGGTCGTTCCGACAAGACGTCGGCAAAATGTTGCGCGGGCCGTACCGGGCGTGGTCACATGGTACTGAGACCTGGTTAGGTCTACCTAACCAAGCCTGCCCCCGGAGCCCCAGGAGGCATCCATGTCGGCATCCGAGCGCGAGTCCAAGCCGCGGCAGCAGCAGTCGGCGCCGCCGGTGCCGATGTCACCGTCGGCCCTGTCGATGCGTGATCTGCTGGCGTCGTGTGCGGCGGCCAGCGCGGTCTCCACCCCGCCCCGCGACGAGCGGCACCCCGGGGAGCGTGGACTACGCCGCGACGCGGCGTAGTCCGTTCGGGTCAAGTGCGCCGACGCACGGGACGCCGCGCTACGGGACGACGACGACCTTCGAGCCGATCGCCGCGAATGTCCACATCGCGTCGCCGTCCGCGCGCTTCATCCGTACGCCGCCGGTCTTCTTGTCCGGGTCCGGGCTCGCCATCGACCCGTCCACCGCGGCACTGAAGCCGATCGCCACATGATCGACGCTCGCGAAGCGCACCACATGCTCGATGCGCACGCCGTCCGAGCCGGGCACGCTCCCGGAGCGCGAGGTCACGGTGTACACCCCGGGCGCCGGGCTGACCGTCGACGGCATGACCGCGAACGTCCGCTCCGGCTTGCCGCCCCGCCCCACCAGCCACACGCGCCGCTCGCCGAGCGCGTACACCACACGCATGCCCTTGCCCGATTTCGCGGGCAGTGCCAGCGGGTTCCTGGGCTTCTGCCCCGCGCCGCCGGAGGCCTGCGCCGAGGGGACCGCACTGGGCGTCGCGGCCCCGCCGAACTGGTCGGGGGCGCTTGCCGACGCCTGGTAGGCGAGGAATCCGACGACGGCCAGCGCAGCCGCCGTGAGCCCGGCCACGAGACCCGAGCTGCTCCGTGCCACCGTGCCCACCTTTCTGATGTACGTATCCGCATGCGACGTTAGCAGCAGCCGCAGGCTCGGACGGGGCACCGTGGCCAGGCCGCCGGAGCCGTAGGCTGTTTGCGTGCTCTTGCTCGCCGTTGATACCGCCACCCCCGCCGTCACCGCCGCTCTCCACGACGGCACCTCCGTCGTCGCCGAGTCCTCGTCCGTCGACTCGCGCCGCCATGGGGAGCTGCTGCTGCCCGCCGTCGACCGCGTCCTCGCCGAGGCGGGGGTGAAACTCGACGCCGTCACGGCGGTGGTGGCCGGGGTCGGTCCGGGTCCGTACACCGGACTGCGAGTCGGCCTGGTGACGGCCGCGACCTTCGGCTCCGCGCTGGGGGTGCCGGTGTACGGGCTGTGCACGCTGGACGGACTCGCCTACGCCTGCGGCCTCGACGAGCCGTTCGTGGTGGCGACGGACGCCCGCCGCAAGGAGGTGTACTGGGCGCGGTACGAGTCCGCGCGCGCCCGCGTGGGCGAGCCGTCCGTCGACCGGCCCGCCGACATCGCCGAACAACTCGCGGGCCTGCCCGCCGTCGGCGCCGGTGCGCTGCTCTACCCCGAGACGTTCCCGGACGCCCGGGGGCCCGAGCATGTCTCGGCCGGGGCGCTCGCCTCGCTGGCGGCCGAGAAACTGGCAGCGGGTGAGGCCGAGTTCTTCGAGAATCAAGGAGGCCTGCCGCCGGTGCCGATGTATCTGCGCAGGCCGGACGCCCAGGTGCCGAAGAACTACAAGGTGGTCACCCCCAAGTGACCGTCACCGCCGCTGTCGTGCTGCGTGAGATGCGCTGGTGGGACCTGGAACCGGTGCTCGCGCTCGAACACGCCCTCTTCCCCGAGGACGCCTGGTCGGCCGGGATGTTCTGGTCCGAACTCGCCCATGCGCGCGGGCCGCAGGCCACCCGACGCTATGTCGTGGCCGAGGCCGACGGGCAGATCGTCGGCTACGCGGGCCTCGCGGCGGCCGGTGGCCTCGGTGACGTACAGACCATCGCTGTCGCCCGCGGGCAGTGGGGCACGGGACTCGGGTCCCGGCTCCTGACCGATCTGCTGCAGCACGCCACCGCCTTCGAGTGCGACGAGGTGCTCCTCGAAGTGCGCGTGGACAACACCAGGGCCCAGAAGCTGTACGAACGCTTCGGCTTCGAGCCCATCGGATTCCGCCGCGGCTACTACCAGCCGGGCAATGTCGACGCCCTCGTCATGCGGCTCCACGTACAAGGAACAGAGACTTAAACGATGGCTGACGAACCGCTCGTACTGGGCATCGAGACCTCCTGCGACGAGACCGGTGTCGGCATTGTCCGCGGCACGACCCTGCTCGCGGACGCCGTCGCCTCCAGCGTGGACACGCACGCCCGCTTCGGCGGCGTGGTGCCCGAGATCGCCTCGCGCGCGCATCTGGAGGCGATGGTGCCGACCATCGAGCGCGCCCTGAAGGAGGCGGGCGTCTCGGCGCGTGACCTCGACGGCATCGCGGTGACGGCAGGGCCGGGACTCGCGGGCGCGCTGCTGGTCGGTGTCTCGGCGGCGAAGGCGTACGCCTACGCACTGAACAAGCCGCTGTACGGCGTGAACCATCTGGCATCGCACATCTGCGTCGACCAGCTGGAGCACGGGCCGCTGCCCGAGCCGACGATGGCGCTGCTGGTCAGCGGCGGCCACTCGTCGCTGCTGCTCGCGCCCGACATCACCGCGGACGTACGGCCGCTCGGCGCGACGATCGACGACGCGGCGGGCGAGGCCTTCGACAAGATCGCCCGGGTGCTCGACCTGGGATTCCCCGGCGGTCCGGTGATCGACCGCCTCGCGAAGGAGGGAGACCCGGCGGCGATCGCGTTCCCGCGCGGACTGACCGGCTCGCGCGACGCGGCGTACGACTTCTCCTTCTCGGGGCTCAAGACCTCGGTGGCCCGCTGGATCGAGGCCAAGCGGGCCGCGGGCGAGGAGGTGCCCGTACGGGATGTGGCGGCGTCCTTCCAGGAGGCGGTCGTCGATGTGCTGACCCGCAAGGCCGTACGCGCCTGTCAGGACCAGGGTGTGGACCACCTGATGATCGGCGGGGGAGTGGCCGCCAACTCGCGGCTGCGGGCGCTGGCCGAGGAGCGCTGTGAGCGGGCCGGGATCAGGCTGCGGGTGCCCCGGCCGAAGCTGTGCACCGACAACGGCGCGATGGTGGCGGCGCTGGGCGCGGAGATGGTGGCGCGGGGCAGGCCGGCATCCGACCTGGAGCTGTCGGCGGACTCGTCGCTGCCGGTGACCGATCCCCATGTTCCCGGTCGCGGCCACGACCATGTGCACGAGGTCAGCAAGGAGAACTTGTACAAGTGACCGTCGCGCTGATGTGGGAGGCCCGGGCGGTCCAGGGCCGGGCCGCCGAGCTGGTGGAGTGGGCGCGGACCCAGGAGCTGGCGCGGGAGCCGCAGCGCCGCGAGACCTTCCGCGCCCCGCAGGACCGGGTCCTCGTCATCACCTGGTGGGACGCGGACGACGTGGGCGCCGAACTGCCCGAACTCCCTGAGCCCGACGCTCACCTGATCACGAGGCCGGTCCACCGCTGGCGCTTCGAGTCGGTGGAGACACAGCCGTAGGCCGGTCCGGGCCGCGGTGGTGGCCGCCGGAGAAATCCCGGAAGAATTCCGTGGAGGCTGTCGATCCGGCCGTCTGCCGTTCGACGCATGGGTGAGAGGCGGGGAACGGCCCCGCTCTCCCGAACCGAGGAGTCACCATGCCGCGCTTCCTGTCCATGGTCCGTGTCAACGAGAACGAGCTCGCCGGGGAGGACTTCCCCGAGGACTTCAACGAGCGCATGGGCAACCTGCTGGAGGAGATCACCAAGGCCGGGGTCATGCTCGACACGGCGGGGCTCACCCCGACCTCCGACGGTACCCGCGTGAGCTGGTCCGGCGGCAAGCTGAGCTACACCGACGGGCCCTTCACCGAGAGCAAGGAGGTCATCGGCGGCTACGCCATCATGCAGTGCAAGGACAAGGCGGAGGCGCTCGAATGGGCCAAGCGCTTCCTGGAGATCCACCCGAAGCAGTGGGCGGTCACCTGCGAAGTCCGCCAGATCGCCGAGGGCTGATCCGGCCGCGCTTGCCCCGCCCCACCACGGCTGCTCTGATGGATGGCCGTGAGGGCAGCAAGTGCGACCGAAACGGTCGAAGCGGTATTCAGGATCGAGTCGGCGCGGATCATCGCCGGTGTCACCCGCATCGTGAGGGACGTGGGCATCGCCGAGGAACTCGCGCAGGACGCCCTGGTCGCCGCGCTGGAACAGTGGCCGGAGTCGGGTGTCCCGGACAAGCCGGGCGCCTGGCTCATGGCCACCGCCAAACACCGGGCGATCGATCTCGTACGCCGCAAGGAGACGTACGCCCGCAAGCTGGCGGAGGTCGGGCGGGACCTGGAGGACGTACCGCCGCCCGAGCCGCCCGACGCCGACGACATCGACGACGACCTGCTGCGGCTGATCTTCACCGCCTGCCATCCGGTGCTCGGCACCGAGGCACGGATCGCGCTCACGCTGCGGCTGCTGGGCGGGCTGACCACCGAGGAGATCGCCCGGGCCTTCCTGGCCGCGGAGCCGACGGTGGCCCAGCGCATCGTCCGCGCGAAACGCGCCCTCGCCAAGGCGGGCGTCGCCTTCGAGGTGCCCGACGGCCCCGAGCGTGCCGTACGCCTGTCTTCGGTGCTCGAAGTCATCTACCTCATCTTCAACGAGGGTTACTCCGCCACCGTGGGCGACGACTGGGTGCGCCCCGCGCTGTGCGAGGACGCGCTCCGGCTCGCCCGGGTGCTGGCGGGACTGATGCCCAAGGAGCCCGAAGTCCACGGCCTGGTCGCGCTGTTGGAGATCCAGGCCTCGCGCACCGCGGCCAGGACCGGCCCCGACGGCGAACCGGTGCTGCTCGCCGAGCAGAACCGGACCCGCTGGAACCAGCTGCTGATCCGCCGCGGCTTCGCGGCGCTGGGCCGCGCGAACGCGACAAGCGGCGGCGCCGCCCCCGGCCCGTACGCCCTCCAGGCGGCGATCGCCGCCTGCCACGCCCAGGCAGTGCGCTACGAGGAGACGGACTGGTCCTCGATCGCCGCCCTCTACGCCCGCCTCGCGGTGCTCACGCCGTCCCCGGTCGTCGAACTGAACCGCGCGGTCGCGGTCTCGATGACCAGCGGCCCGGAGGCGGGCCTGGCCCTGGTGGACGGCCTCGCGACGGAGCCGGCGCTGAAGGAGTACCACCTGCTGCCGAGCGTGCGGGGGGACCTGCTGGCGCGGCTCGGGCGATTCGACGAGGCACGGGCGGAGTTCGAGCGTGCGGCGTCCCTGACGCGCAACGAGCGGGAGCGGGACCTGCTGCTGAAACGGGCCCGGGAATCCGGCTGACCTGGGCGGTCACCGCTCCGATACGGTCGGGGAGTTGACGTTTCCCCGCGCCCTCTGAAGGAACCGCATGCCCAGCCGTCCGCTGCCACCGCCTCCACCGCCCGAGTCCGTACGGGCCTGGCCCGACCGCGAGTCGCTGCTCGCGGACCGCGCCCGGGCGATGGGCGAGTTGAGCCGCCTGAGCATGGGGGCGTCGCGACTGATGCTGCTGTGGCTGATGGCGACGGGCTTCGCCGCAGGCTGGGGTCTGGTCGGCGGGGCGCTGAAGACTTTCGAAGAACGCCCCGACGTGCTCAGCGCCATGTTCGGCGTGATCCTGGCGTGCATGGGCGCCGGGTTCCTGCTGCCGACGGGGATCGTGATCGGTCTGGGTATCCGGCGCGACAAGGTCGTACGTGAACGGCTCCTCCAGTGGTCGTCCCTGGACCGCGACCCGACGACCGACGCCCGCTTCCGCTCACCGGGCCTGAGCCTGTGCTGGTTCGTACCGTCGTTCCTGCTGTGCGCGCTGGGCCTGTGGCTGTCGATCGTGGCCCCGGCGCAGGCCGAGCCCGGCAGGGAGACCTATACGCACGTAGCGGTGATGATGGGCCTGGGTCTGATCCTTTGGCTGACGGGCCTGCTGGGCGCAGCGAAGGCGGTGAGCCACTACCGGTGGGCGGTGCGGTTGCTGCCGTCATCCACGGCGTAGCCGACCTGCCAACTCCTCGAGCCAGCCTCCGGGGGCGAGCGGTTCGGGCGGGTCGACCTCCATGCCCAGTTCGGCCAGGGCGAGGGCGTAGTCGGACTCGTCCAGCGGAAGGGTGAGCAGGTCGTGAAGCTCGCCCGTGAGTTGGGCGATCAGGCCCGGGTCGGTGGTGTCCAGGTAATCCTGAAGCGCTGCGTCGTGGTCCTCGAACTCGTCCGGCATGTCCTGGGAGAACCAGCCGCCGAGAAACTGTGCGAGCTCGGGGAAGCGGGCGTGCCACTCCCAGTGGGTCTGCGGAGTCGCGGGCGGCGGGGCCTGGCCGGTCTCGACGCTCTCCTTGAGGCGGTCCGCGAGGCCGACGAGCCAGGCCTGGATCTCGGAGTCGGGCAGGCCGACGTCCGGTACGGGATAGAACTCGCCGAGGCGCAGCCGGAGCCGGCCGGGCGGGTTGTCGGCGTACTCGCGCAGCTGGTGCTCGGCGACGGCGATGGCCCAGGGGCGGGTGCGCCACGTGTGCCGGAGGTAGGCCGTCAGCGGCTCGTCGTCGTCGGCGGTACGGCCGACATGGGCGCGGATCACCTGATCCAACTCGCCGTATTTGCGGTCGTGTTCACGCGGCTTCAGGGACACGGGTGCTGCCTCTAGAGGTAGATCGGGAAGGTGGCGTGGACGGTGAAGCCGTGCGGGCTCGCGGTGTCGCGCTTGAGGACCACACGTGCTGCGCGTACGTCGACGGCGTCGCGGCCGGCGAGCATCATCGCCTGCAGCAGGACGCGCCCGACCGGCTCGGACCGGGAGGGCCAGGCGGCCTCGATGGTGAGGCGCTGCCGGGTCGACTGCGCGAGCCAGCGGTGAATGACCTGCTCATTGCTGGTCACGACGTGCTGAGTGGCCCACTGCGCGGTCTCCCGGTCGGGATACGTGGCGGCCAAGTTCGCGCGGACTGCGGTCATGAGTGCTCTCGCTGCATGTGGTCGTTGACGGTGTCGATGAGTTCTTGGAGCCGGTCGCGCGTGGCCCAGGAGAGGTGTGGCCTGAGCCCGTCCGCTCCGGGGAAGAGCGTGAGGGCGCGCTGCGCCTCGGTGGTGTAGGCGGCCGCCCGCTCGTGGCAGTACGGGTGTTCATTGCTCACCACTGAGCGGACGGTGTCCGGGAAGGACCCGTCACCCTCGTCCATGAGGACGGCATCGAAACCGAAGAGATAAGGAAAGATCTGCAAGAATTCCCAGCCGGCCATGGGAAGTTCCGAGTATTCGGGTGCACCCTGGCGGTCGAGGATCCGCACCAATTCGGCCAGCATGTGCAGATATTCGGCGGGCTCCATATCGCCGGCCGCACGCGCCGCCTTCTCCCGGAACTCCGGCGGAAAGGAGTCGAGCGCACCCAGTCGCGAGACGGAATCGGCGGCGAAGTCCAGCACTCCCGCGGCGGCATAGACCGAGCAGTTCCAGTTCGCGATCCAGTCGCCCCGGACCACGCGAACGTACCGCTGGATCTCCTCGTCCAGGGACAGCTTTCCACCCGACTCCTGCGCCGCGATGGCGAGATCGAGGAGTCGCAGCGCCGGACCGTCGGAGAACAGCGACACAGGGGACGGCTGCACGTGACGTACCTTTCTCATGGGCCCTTGTGCGGCATGGCGGTGAGCACGATGAAGGGCGGCTCAAGGCCCTCCTTGTAGATCAGACGCACCTGGACCCAGCTCTTGGTCTCGACCTTGGCGTTCATGCCGTTTGCAGCATAGTCGTCGCGCGAGACGCTGGTACCGGTGGTCTGACCGGGGAATTCCAGATAGACCGGCGGCTGGATCTCCGACCTGTTCGGATCGTAGTTGGGATTGTTCTGCTGCCTCTTCTTGACGCCGTCGATCCAGTCAGCGATCCGGTTTTCGTTGGCGTCATTCTGGAGGGCAGCCTGGGTGAACCGCTGGGCAGAGGCCAGGTCCTTGAAGGTTGAGGCGGCTGGCGCGCCCGGCTGGTCCCGCAGCCGCATTCTCAGCTGGTCGTCGGTCAGACCGACGTGCTTGTCGATGGGGTGGCTGTCATAAAGCCCCTCCTGGTTCGCCAGGTCCATCGGGTAGTAGATGTGATCGGGGTCCTGGCCGGGAACAGTGAAGTGATGCTTCCTCTTGAAGTCGTTCAGCGCGCGGGCGCCGAACGCCTGCGCGCGCGCATCCTCCGCCTGAAAGGTCGGTGCGGCGCGGAACGCCTCGTCCAGCGGCGGTATCAGCGCATTGAGCTTGGGCACCAGGGCGTTGACCCGGGTGTTGTACGCCTCGACCACGGCGTTCAGCGCGGGTGTGTCGATGTTGAGCGTGATCTCCACACTGAGCTCGGCCGCGCCAGTGGCGACGCCCTTCATGAAACGCCCGATGTTCTTGACGGCGCTCTTGGCGCCTTCCTTGACGTCGTCCATGTCGAGGCCGTCGCTGAGGTCGATCTTGCCGACCGCCTCGCGTACTGCCTCCATGTAGATGTCCCAGACCTTGCCGTTCAGATCGACAGCCGCCTGCGCGAACTCGTACAGCTGGTCGCTGACCTCTTTGGCCGTGTCGAACAGCACGGTCATCACGGGGTGGGTGGCACCCGTCGAGGCCGAGGAGGCAGTGTCGTGCTTCCACTCGTACCCGGCGGTGGATGTTCCCCAGGCCGTCGTGCCCCACAGCGAACTGCAGAACTGCCGCATGGCGTCGTGCCATTCGCTGTTGCTCTGTTGGGTGATGCTGCTGACCAGTCCGGTCAGCCCGCTCTCGGTGATCGAGAGCGACATGTTCATGTTGCGCCATGCCTTGGACAGATCGTTGAGGTAGTGCTGCTGGGGGTACGGGTAGACATCCGCGACCTTGCCCCACCTGAAGGCGTCCTTGAGTACCGGCCGGATAAGGTCCCATACGATCTCTGGGATGCACTCCAGGATGCTGCGCAGCCAGCCGTCGCCCCCGTCGTCATCACCCCACTTCAGATCGGTGACCGCGCCGTAGCTGGGTGCCTTGTCGATGACGTTCGGCACGGGCTGGACGACGGGCTGCTTCTTGCCGGAAGGGTCGGCTGCGGCCTCGGCCTTCGAGTAGTTGTTGGCTGTGGTGGTGAAGCCGACGGCGGCACCGCCAATGCTCTCCACGCTCCTGGCCCAGACGTCGAGGAAGCGGTTGCCGACTTTGACGTAGGCGGATGCGAACGCCTGGGCAGCCGTCCCGTACCCGCCTGCGTCGGGGTGCTTCTGCAGATCCGTGAGCAGGGTTTTCGCGGCCTGGTTGTGCAGCGGCTGCTGGCTCGCGAACCCGCCGGAAACACGGTGCAGATCGGATGGCTTGACGTCGATGGTGCCGTTCTGTGACGGCGGGGGAGGCGTACCCATCAGGCGCCGCCCCAGCCGCGCAGCACGGCGCGGTGGGCCGCCGCGTAGTTGGCGTGGCCGGTGGTGACGACCTCATGGAGCCAGGCCTGGGTGGCCTGGAGGTCCTCCATCTGCTTGTCCCACTGGTCGAGTTCCTCGACGAAGGCCTCGCGCGCATCGCCCTTCCAGGTCAGTACGACCTTTTCCGTACGGTTGTAGAGGGTTTCGAGCCGTTGGTTGAGCTGCTTGAGTATGTCCTCCAGCTCGCCCGCGGCCTCCCGGAGCGTCGCGAAGTTCACGCCTATGTAGTCGTCTGCCATGAGTGAATCCCCCGTGTGTGTAACGACCCTCAGATGTCGAGTATTCGGCTGGTGGGCGCAAGGGGGGCTGTTCCATCGGAGAGCTTCTCCGCCTCGTGCTCCACATCCACCTGGCTCTGCGCCTTGCGCATCCGCCGGAGGTTGTCGAGTTCCTGCTGGCTGAAGCCGTCCCGGCCCGCCCGCATGGCTTCCTCGAGGACGACGAGGATCTCCCGGATCCGTACGGCGTCCTCCGCCGCTCCTCGGTGCAGCGCCCGATATCCCTTGGCCGCCTCGCCCTTCCAGCCCGCCTCGATACGGTCGACGATCGCGTCCATCCGGCGCACCTGGCTGTCGAGATGGCGCTGCATGTCGTCGAGATCCCCGGCGAGTCGGGTCAGGTCGTCGTCCGAGACGTCGAGATCGGCTTGATCCACCATGGCTCCCCCTCCGTGTGGCCAGAAAGGAGCCTAACAACCGGCCCTGACAGCAGAGTAGTTGCACGATGCGGAGGTGACCTGGATTACGCAGGCCGGCCGATCAGCATCGTCGGCGCCCCCGCCACCCGCGTCAGGAACACCGTCGCCGCGTTCGGCCCGTGCGGCTTCACCTTGCGGCGCAGCTCCTCCGGTTCCACCGCCGAGCCGCGTTTCTTCACCGTCAGTACGCCGACGCCGCGTTCACGCAGCAGCGCCTTCAACTTCTTCAGATTGAAGTGGAGTACATCGGTGATCTCGTACGCGGTCGCGTACGGCGTCGGGCGGAGCTCGTCAGCCGTGATGTACGCGATCGTCTCGTCGATCAGTCCGCCGTCCAGCTGCTCGGCCGCCTCGGCGACCAGATGCGCACGGATGACCGCGCCGTCCGGCTCGTACAGATAGCGGCCGACCTTCCTCACCCCGGGGTCGGGAAGGCCGCGGCCGGTGAGGGAGTGCGGGCCCGGCAGCAGGGTCGCGCCGAGTGTGGAGGGCCGGGTGCCGAACCAGAGCACCGCCTCCTTCACGTCGCCGCCGTCCGAGATCCACTCCGCCTCGGCGTCCTCGGGGATCGCCTCGTGCGGAATGCCGGGGGCGATCTTGAGGGCCGCGAGCGGGCGGGTGCGGGCCGTGGCGATCGCCCAGGACAGGGGTGGGGAGTAGGCCTCGGGGTCGAAGATCCTTCCCCTGCCGCCCCGCCGCCCCGGGTCCACGAACACCGCGTCGTACGGCGCCGTGTCGATCTCCGTGACATCGGCGCACCGGACCTCGATCAGCTCGGCCAGCCCCAGCGCCCGGGCGTTCGCCCGTACGACCTGCGCCGTCAGCGGGTCGCGGTCCACTGCCAGTACGGAGATGCCCTCGCGGGCGAGCGCGATGGCGTCGCCGCCGATTCCGCTGCACAGGTCCGCCACGCTGCGCACGCCGAGAGAGGCGAAGCGCCCGGCGCGGTACGAGGCGACGGAGCGGCGGGTCGCCTGCTCGACGCCGTTCGGTGTGAAGAACATCCGCCGTGCGTCCTCGGGCCCGAACTTCGCTGCCGCGCGCTGCCGCAGCCGCGCCTGCCCGAGTGCCGCCGAGACCAGGTCCGCCGGGTGCTCGCGGCGCAGTCGGGTGGCCGTGGCCAGCTCCGTCGCCGGGTCGTAGTCGACCAGGGCGCCGAGCAGGGCCCGTCCCTCCTCGGTGAGCAGTGCGGCGAAGGAGGCGAGGGGATCGAGGTCGTTCACGCGGCCCATTGTGGGCCAGGCGGGGGATGGTGCGCCTGCGGCGGCGGTGTCGGCCGGGCCGTACGGATTCCTGATGACAGGATTCAGCGCCATGCAGCCAGTACGACAAGACGAATATAAGGATTCAAAGAGGGTCAGAATGGCCCTCGTCGTGCTCCTTGTCGCCGTTATCGGCTCCGGATGTGTGGCCGGGTCGGCCGAGGACTCCGACGGCTCACGACCCGCCCCCGGTCAGCAGGCCAAGCAGCACGGCGCGCTCTCGGCGTACGTGGAGAAGGTGAAGCGCGCCCAGGCTGCACGTGCCGTCGCCGCCAAGAGGTGGGGCCTGGCCAAGACGCCGCTCGCCGCTCCCCGGCCGCCCGCCGTCAAGCCGAAGATCACCACCCGCAAGGGCTTCGAGGTCGAGGGAGGCGAGTCCTTGCCACCGGTCTTCACGACCGTGCCGGTGAAGGAGAAGATTGTCTTCCTGACCATCGACGACGGCGCCGAGAAGGACCCCGCCTTTCTGCGGATGATGAGCGATCTTCAGATCCCGTACAGCGCCTTCCTCAGCGACTACCTGATCAGCGACAACTACGGCTACTTCAAGCAGATGCAGGACCGAGGCGTCTCGCTGCACAATCACACCCTCAACCACCCCTATCTGCGCGGCCTTTCGTACGCCGAGCAGAAGCACGAGATCTGCGACCAGCAGACCAAACTCGAGAAGCGGTACGGCAAGAGGTCCCCGCTCTTCCGCCCGCCGTACGGCAGCTACAACAAGGACACGCTGCGCGTCGCCCAGTCGTGCGGAACCAAGGCCGTGCCCCTGTGGGCGGCCGAGGCGTTTCCCGATCACATGGAGTGGCGGGAGCGGGACCGGGACCTGCACCCCGGCGACATCATCCTCACCCACTTCCGTGGCCACCGGGCGTGGAAGGGCACCATGCCGGACATGATCCGGCGGGTGATGAAGACGGTCAGCGACAAGGGCTACGCCGTGGCCAAGCTGGAGGACTACGTATGAGGGCGGCGCACCGGCTGCTGGCCGGACTGCTGGCGGCCGGTGCGCTTGTCACCGCTGGGTGCGCTCACTCGGTCGACCCGATCGAGCGCCTCGGGCGCAGGGCCGCGCGGCAGGTCACGCCGGGCGCGGATACGCCGGCGGCAGCGGCTCGCAAGCGGTGGGGACTGACCGGACCGCTCGCCCGCGCGCCCGAGCCGCCCGCCCACAGGTTCTCGGCGGCGTATGTCGTGGACCATGTGCCGACCCACGACAAGGTCGTCTTTCTTGCCGTCGACGAGGGCGCGGCGCGTGATCCGCGGTTTGTGCGGATAACGGGCGAACTGAAGCTGCCGGTCAGCCTGTTCCCCGCCGAGGGGCGGCCCGATCTCCCCACGCTCTCCTACGAGGGGCAGCGCGCCGAGATCTGCGGGCAGCGCCGGAGCCGCCTGTTCCACCCGCCGCACGGCGCGTACAACGCCGACACGCTGCGGGCAGCCGCCGACTGCGGGGTCCGCGCGCTGGTGCTCGGCCGGGAGTTCCGCGAGTACGCGCAGGGCGAACGGCTGCGGCCCGGCGACATCGTCCGGGCGGACGCGAGCGCGACGGCGCCGCTGCTGCGCCGTATCCAGGAGCAGGGGTACGCGGTGGCCCGCCTGGAGGACTACATCTGACCCCGCGCCGCAGCCGCGAGGGCGGAACCCTGGCATCCGCGGCGGCGTTGTCCCTACCGGGAGCGAACGGCGGCGCACCGGTGAATTGGCACTCCGCTTGACCGAGTGCTAATCGCAGTCATAGTCTCAGGGCTGGCACTCCCCACTGGAGAGTGCCAACACAGCGACGGGCAGGTCCGGCACCCGCGACGACGGATCCACCTGGTCGCCACCCCAGACAGTTAACCCCGTGAGATCTCCGAAGGGGGAGGTCGGATCGTGACGACCGCCAGCTCCAAGGTTGCCATCAAGCCGCTCGAGGACCGCATTGTGGTCCAGCCGCTCGACGCCGAGCAGACCACGGCCTCTGGCCTGGTCATCCCGGACACCGCGAAGGAGAAGCCCCAGGAGGGCGTCGTCCTTGCCGTGGGCCCGGGCCGCTTCGAGAACGGCGAGCGTCTTCCGCTCGACGTCAAGACCGGCGACGTCGTGCTGTACAGCAAGTACGGCGGCACCGAGGTGAAGTACAGCGGCGAGGAGTACCTCGTCCTCTCGGCTCGCGACGTGCTCGCGATCGTCGAGAAGTAATTCACCCACGTTTTTGATCTGCGCCCCTGGCCCCCGCACTCATGTAGCCGGGTGCCCAGGGGCGCAGTTCGTTTGAGAGGACAGAGAAGCTCCCATGGCGAAGATTCTGAAGTTCGACGAGGACGCCCGTCGCGCCCTCGAGCGCGGCGTCAACAAGCTTGCCGACACGGTCAAGGTGACGATCGGCCCCCGCGGCCGCAATGTCGTCATCGACAAGAAGTTCGGCGCCCCCACCATCACCAACGACGGTGTCACGATCGCCCGCGAGGTCGAGATCGAGGACCCGTACGAGAACCTCGGCGCCCAGCTGGTGAAGGAGGTGGCGACCAAGACCAACGACATCGCGGGTGACGGCACCACCACCGCCACCGTGCTGGCCCAGGCGCTGGTCCGCGAGGGCCTGCGCAATGTCGCCGCCGGCGCTTCCCCGGCCGCCCTGAAGAAGGGCATCGACGCCGCGGTCAAGGCAGTCTGCGACGAGCTGCTGGCGACCGCCCGCCCGATCGACGACAAGGCCGACATCGCCGCTGTCGCCGCGCTCTCCGCGCAGGACCAGCAGGTCGGCGAGCTCATCGCCGAGGCCATGGACAAGGTCGGCAAGGACGGTGTCATCACCGTCGAGGAGTCCAACACCTTCGGTCTGGAGCTCGACTTCACCGAGGGCATGGCCTTCGACAAGGGTTACCTGTCCCCGTACATGGTGACCGACCAGGAGCGTATGGAGGCCGTCCTCGACGACCCGTACATCCTGATCAACCAGGGCAAGATCTCCTCGATCCAGGACCTGCTGCCCCTCCTGGAGAAGGTCATCCAGGCCGGTGGCTCCAAGCCGCTCCTGATCATCGCCGAGGACGTCGAGGGCGAGGCCCTGTCGACCCTGGTCGTGAACAAGATCCGTGGCACCTTCAACGCCGTGGCCGTCAAGGCTCCCGGCTTCGGTGACCGCCGCAAGGCGATGCTCCAGGACATGGCCACCCTCACCGGTGCCACCGTCATCGCCGAGGAGGTCGGCCTCAAGCTCGACCAGGCCGGTCTGGACGTGCTGGGCAGCGCCCGCCGCGTGACGATCTCCAAGGACGACACCACCGTCGTCGACGGTGGCGGTAACCACGAGGACGTCGTCGGCCGCATCAACCAGATCAAGGCCGAGATCGAGTCCACGGACTCCGACTGGGACCGCGAGAAGCTCCAGGAGCGCCTCGCGAAGCTGGCCGGCGGCGTGTGCGTGATCAAGGTCGGCGCCGCCACCGAGGTGGAGCTGAAGGAGAAGAAGCACCGTCTCGAGGACGCCATCTCCGCGACCCGCGCCGCGGTCGAGGAGGGCATCGTCTCCGGTGGTGGCTCCGCGCTCGTCCACGCCGCCAAGGTGCTCGAGGGTGGCCTGGGCAAGGACGGCGACGAGGCCACCGGTGTCGCGGTCGTCCGCCGCGCCGTCGTCGAGCCGCTGCGCTGGATCGCCGAGAACGCCGGTCTCGAGGGCTACGTCATCACCGCCAAGGTGGCGGAGCTGGAGGCCGGCCACGGCTTCAACGCCGCGACGGGTGAGTACGGCGACCTGGTGAAGGCCGGCGTCATCGACCCGGTCAAGGTCACGCGCTCCGCTCTGGAGAACGCCGCGTCCATCGCCTCGCTGCTGCTCACGACCGAGACCCTGGTCGTCGAGAAGCCGGCCGAGGAGGAGTCCGACGCGGGTCACGGGCACGGCCACGGCCACAGCCACTGACGTGTGACGTCGTACGAGGTGAAGGCCCCTGTTCCCGCCACTGGCGGCAACAGGGGCCTTCCCCGTTCTGGTGTGCGTCGTCCGGCGTCCGTGTGGTTTCAGCCGATGGCGCCGAGCTGGCGCATCAGGCCCATGAGGTCCTCGTGCCACCAGCCTTCCTGGATCTTGTCGTTCTTGAACCGGAAGATCGTGGTGCCGGTCATCGTGCATTGCCTGCCCGTGGGTGCGATCCCCATGAATTCGCCCTTGTGGGTGCCGGTCCAGGTCCACAGGGTCACGACGTCGTCGCCCTCGCAGATCTGCCGGTCGAGGTCGAAGGTGAAGTCGAAGGCGGCCCTCCACTGGCTGACATCGCGGCGGATTACGTCGGACCCGACCACGGTTTCCTCTTCCTTGGCGATGTCGTGGTCGGCGTAGTCGGACGCGAACAGCTCGTCGATGGCGTCGAGGTTGCCCCCGACGGCAATCTCGTGGAAGAACCGGCGGGAAGTTGACTGGTTCAACTGCTCGTCGCGGACCACGTCGAGGTCGGTGAAGGTGGGCATCGCGTCGCAGAGCGCCACCATCTCCTGGAAGATCTGGTCGGTCTCGGGAAGCTTGGAGTTGGCCATCGCCTCTTCATACGAAGGAAATTCGACGATCTCGACGAGGTGGGAGCCATCGGTGCGGTCCTTGCCGATCAAGCTGTGCGTTGCGGTCCGCTTGCCCTTGGTCTGTGCGACCCACTTGTCCATGAGCCGGTCCATCTCGTCCAACCGCTCGGTCTTGCAGTCGATTATCTGTACGAATTTCATCGCGTCTCCCGGTTCCACGGTTTGGGTGGGATACGTCCAGTTTAGTGAGATTCAGGGATGGCGCCGGTTCAGGCAGAGAGATCCAGGGTCTCCGGACGCACCGGGTCCGCGAAGGGCAGTCCGGCCGCGAAACGCTCCAGTTCGTCGAGGGCCCGGTCCGCCAGTCGGTGGAGTTCATTGCCCAGGGAGCCCGCGATGTGTGGCGTCAGCAGGACGTTCGGCAGCGTGTACAACGGCGAGTCGGCGGGCGGGACTTCGGGGTCCGTGACGTCGAGTACGGCATGCAGTCGGCCCGACACCAGCTCCGCGAGCAGCGCCTGCTCGTCGATCAGTGAGCCGCGCGCGGTGTTGATCACGGTCGCCCCGTCCGGCAGCAGTGCGAGCCGGCGCGCGTCGAGCATATGGCGGGTGGCCGGGAGCTGCGGGGCGTGGATCGTGACGATGAGGCTGCGGCTGCACAGCTCGTCGAGGCCGGTGGGGACGACGCCCAGCCCGGCTGCCTCGGCGGCGGTGACGTACGGGTCGTAGAGCAGGATCTCCAGATCGTAGGGACGCAGCAGCTCGATGACGCGGCGGCCGATCCTCGATGCTCCGACAATACCCACCGTGCGGCGGTAGTTCCCCGCGCTGTCTAGTTCACGCCACCAGTCGTAGCCGGTGCGCAGTTCCTCGTAGCGCTGCGCCGAGCGCAGAACCTGCTTGCCGGCGAAGAGGATCGCGGCGAGCGCGAACTCGGCGACGGGGAGGGCATTGGCGGCGGCGGCCGAGCTGACCGCGATGCCGCGCTCCCAGCAGGCGTCGGTGATGTGGTGCTTGACGGAGCCCGCAGCGTGCACGACCGCGCGCAGGCGGGGTGCCCGCTCGAGGACTTCGGACGTCAAGGGGGTGGCGCCCCAGCAGGTGAGCAGGACATCGGCCTCGGCGAGCGCGGCGGCGACGGCGGGCGTGGGGGCGGCCAGGTCATGGGCGATCAGCCGCGGATCGGTGCGGGCGAGCGTGGTGAGGCGGTCGCGGTGCCGGTCGGCGAACAGGCGCTCGGCGATGCCTGGGCCCATGGCGAGCAGGACGGCGGGGCGCTGTGCGTGGTCCATGGTGGAACTCGAGCTCCTTGTATGTCGCTTGAGGTCACTTGGCGGGCGGCTCGGCTCCGGGTAAGAGCGCACAACGGCTCGCTTCCGACGCGACTTCGGAGGCATCTGTCGCGACTCACGAGGCCGCCGTCCGCATCCGCGGGCCGGACGGCAGCCGCCACATCCCTGCCATGGGGCCCTACTGCGGACCGTACTTCCGGCCGGTCCTGGACGAAAGCCCGCCGATCAGCCCACGCGGCGCCAGCTTCACCACACCCATCAGCGCCTTGTAGCGCGGGTCCGGAATCGACAGCGACTTGCCGCGTGCCAGATCCGCCAGCGCGGCCGCCGCCAGCTTGTCCGCGTCGAGCCACATCCACCCGGGGATGTTTTCCGTGCCCATTCCGGCGCGCTCATGGAACTCGGTACGTACGAAACCGGGGCAGAGGGCCATCAGCCGCACCCCGGACCCCGCCAGATCCCGTGCGGCGCCCTGCGTGAACTGCACGACCCACGCCTTCGACGCGCCGTAAGTACCGCGCGGCACGAACGCTGCCACCGACGCCACATTCACCACGCCGCCCCGCCCGCGCTCGCGCATCGCCCCGGTCGCCGCCGACGTGAGCCGCAGCACCGCCTCGCAGTGCACCTTGAGCATCGTCAACTCGTCGGCCATGGACACTTCCAGGAAGCGCCCCTTGTTCCCGAAACCGGCGTTGTTGACCAGCAGATCCACCGGATTCCTGCGGTCGGCGAGCCGCTTCTCGACCGCCGAGATGCCCTCGTCCTGCGAAAGATCGGCGGTCAGTACCTCCGCCTCGATGCCGTGCCGGTCGTGCAGTTCGGTGGCCTGCTCCTCCAGCCGCTTGATGTCGCGGGCCACCAGCACCAGGTTGTGTCCGTCGGCCGCGAGCCGCCGCGCGAACGCGGCGCCGATCCCCGCGGTCGCTCCCGTAATCAGTGCAGTCGTCATAGGCGGCACGTTAGTGCCCCGTGTGCGGGCGCGGGGCACGTGTCCACCGGGGCCGCAGCGCCAGGAAACCGGCGCTACGCGTCGTGCTTGGCGACGTACTCCCGCGCGGTCCTCAGCAGTTCGGGGTGGAGCGTGTCGCCGGCCGCGAGCACCTTGGGCAGCAGCGTCCGTTCGGTGGTCTCGGCGCGGAAGGCCATCTCCACCGTCACCTCGTGGTCCGGCCGGTGAAGGATCTCGATCAGGTCGCCCGCGCGGATCCCGCCGGGCTCGACGACCCGCAGATAGGCGCCGGGAGCGCCCTGCTGGGTGAAGCGCTTGACCCAGCCCTTCTCACCCAGCCAGCTTGCGAACGTACGGCACGGAATGCGGCCGCTCGTCACTTCGAGCACCAGCTCGTCGCCGATCCGCCAGCGCTCGCCGATCTTCGCCCCGCTCACGTCGAGCCCGCTCGTGGTGAGGTTCTCCCCGAACGCGCCACTGCCCAGGGGCCGCCCCAACTCCCGCTCCCAGAAGTCGAGATCCTCACGCGCGAACGCGTACACCGCCTGGTCGGTGCCGCCGTGGTGGCGCAGATCGCAGACCGCGTCCCCCGCGACACCGCCGGCGCCCTGGCCCTTGGGACCGGGGTCGCTCACCCGGACGACCCCATCCACCGGCTGTTTGTCGATGCCGGTCGCGCCGCCCGCCGCGTCGGTGTACTCGACGGTCTTCGGCCGGCCCACATTCACGGTCAGAAGCTTCATGGACGACACGCTAACTCCCGCTCCCAAAGGATCCAATCGAAAGGAAGGATCCTCTCCAAGCCACCCTTATATTCAAGGGGTGATCGAAGCCCGTCATCTGAGAGTGCTGCGCGCCGTGGCCGCCACCGGCTCGTTCTCCGCGGCCGCGCGTCGGCTGGGGTGCACCCAGCCGGCGGTCAGCCAGCAGATGAAGGCACTCGAAGCAAGCGCGGGCACCCCGCTGCTGGTCCGTACGGGGCGCGAGATGCGGCTGACCCAGGCGGGTGACGTTCTCGTACGCCACGCCTCCGGCATCCTCGCCGGGCTGACCGCCGCAGAGGAGGAGATCGCCGCCATCGTGGGTCTGCGGGCGGGGCGGGTACGGCTCGTGTCGTTCCCGAGCGGCAGTTCCACGCTCGTACCGGCCGCGCTCGCGGCGCTGCGAGCGGCCCATCCCGGCACCCGGGTCTCGCTCGTCGAGGCGGAGCCGCCGCGTTCGGTTCAGATGCTGCGCGAGGGCGACTGCGATGTGGCGCTCGCCTTCCGGTACGGCTCCGCGGCCGCGGAATGGGACGACCTCGTCGTCCGCCCCCTGCTCGCCGATCGCCTTGTCGGCCTTGTCCCCACGGGCCACCGGCTGGCCGGTGCCGGTTCTGTGACCATCGCCGACCTTGCCGACGAGCCCTGGATCGCGGGCTGCCCCCGCTGTCGCCGGCAGCTCGTCGAGGTCTGTGAGGAGGCCGGATTCACGCCCCGGATCGACTTCGCCACCGATGACTATCCGGCCGTGATCGGCCTGGTGGGCGCGGGTCTGGGCGTGGCGGTGCTGCCCGAACTCGCGATGGAGTCCGTACGGCCCAAGGGTGCACGCACCGTGACCGTGGAGCCTCCCCTGAGGCGCGAGATCGTCGCGCTCACGCTGCCGGACCTGGCTCAGGTGCCGGCGGTCGCCGCCACGCTGCATCAGCTCGCCCTCGCCGCACCCCGCTGACCGGACCACCCCCGCCGGAGCGTCGGACGGGGGTGGTGCAGGAACGTTTCTTCGTCGTTCTCCCAAGCGCGGGCGTCAGCTCCGCGCCGGTCCTCCCAGGCTGGTCGCCGGGATCAGGCGATGTCGCGCACGCCCCATCAGCTCCTCCCGCTCGTCCTCCGTCAGACCGCCCCACACGCCGTACGGCTCCCGCACCGCCAGCGCGTGCGCCGCGCACTCCGCTCGTACCGGGCACCTCATGCAGACCTCTTTCGCCGAGTTCTCGCGCGCACTTCGTGCGGCTCCCCGCTCGCCCTCGGGGTGGAAGAAGAGCGAACTGTCCACCCCGCGGCAGGCTGCGAGGAGCTGCCAGTCCCACAAATCGGCGTTGGGTCCGGGAAGGCGGGAGAAATCTGCCATAGCGCATGTCCCCTTGAAACCGTGCTGAGTGGATACAGGTCAGGTGGCGCACGAGCGGGATACGGTCAGGATCCGGAGCGGGATCCGAGCCATGTCCGGCACCCGTCCGGCACCCGCTGTGCCTCACGACCGTACATCTACTGTCTAAGTAGATGTAAATATGACTCATTGCGAATCTAGCTACAGACACTGCAAAAAGGGAAGAAAAGAAGCTAAATGGGGCATGCCTTCCAGGTGAAAGGCTCATCCACCTGCAGTGCTCTCCTCCGCGCACGGCTCCTCACGTAGAGTGCCGAAGGCGGGAGTCCGACCCGTAACTCTTTCGAGTGACCGTCGTTGAGAGTGCGGAGGCGGTTGAAAGAACAAGCGCTCGGGCACATGTCCGAAAGCGTTCAACCGCACAGGTGACGAAACGTACCCAGCCTGGAGGCTCAAGGTGACGCGCATCAGCTGCGGAGGGCGGCCATGACATCCGTCCTCGTCTGCGACGACTCCCCGCTTGCCCGAGAGGCGCTCCGCCGGGCGGTTGCGACCGTGCCCGGCGTCGAGCGCGTGACGACCGCGGCCAACGGCGAGGAAGTGCTCCGCCGCTGGGGCGCCGACCGCTCGGACCTGATTCTGATGGACGTACGCATGCCCGGACTCGGCGGTGTCGAGACCGTCCGCCGGCTGCTGTCCGCGGACCCGGGCGCCCGGATCATCATGCTCACGGTCGCCGAGGACCTGGACGGTGTCGCGCTCGCGGTCGCCGCCGGTGCCCGCGGCTATCTGCACAAGGACGCGTCGCGGGCCGAACTGCGGGCGACGGTCACCCAGGCGCTCGCCGACCCGACCTGGCGGCTCGCCCCACGACGGCTGCGCTCGGCCGAAATGGGTGCGGCACCCACCCTCACAGCGCGTGAGATCCAGGTCCTCGAAGGCATGAGCCACGGCCGGTCGAACGCCGAGATCGGCCGGGAGCTCTTCCTCTCCGAGGACACCGTGAAGACCCACGCCAGGCGGCTTTTCAAGAAGCTCGGCGCCTCGGACCGGGCGCACGCCGTCGCGCTCGGATTCCGCTGGGGCCTGGTGCGCTAGAGGGTGGCTTTTGGATCAAGCCGGGTCAGCGAGCGGCCCGCCGCGGAGCGGCTGATGTCTCCGCGGTGCGTGCGATTGTCACCGCGGTGCGGGCGATCGCAGGACGGAGGATGGGGGTCCCCCCGCCGAAGGCAGGGGGAGAACCCATGCGGAGCGTCGGCGACTGACGACAACGCGGCGTGGGGGCACCTCCCGTGCCCGAAGGGCTACGGGGGTGGGGCCCCTCCCACGCCGAAGGCTGTGGGGGAGCGTGCCGGGGCACGCGAGCCCGTCACGATCCGAAAGACACTCCCCGCGGCCCGACGGAAGGCCTGTCGCGGGGGCGTGACGAACCCCGCCCGCCGCCGGTGGGCGGGGCGGCGGATGACCGAGGGCATCCGTTTCCCTCGCGATGCCGCATCCTTGAGGGGTGGAGTTCCTCGGGGACAAGTCGGTCGAGCGGGACGGGAGGGCGCAGGAGATGAGTTCCGGCGCACCTGCTCATAACGCTTCGGTGCACAACATTGGACGCAGTGCCACGGACGCTCAGCCGCCAAGGCACGATGGACCGATGCGCGACGACGAGACCACGGTGATCGGTGCACTCGTTCACCGTGCCGTCGAAGGCGATGAGCAGGCTACGCACGATCTCCTGGCATGCGTCCATCCGCTCGCGCTTCGCTATTGCCGCACCCGGCTCAGCCGGCTGCCGGGCGACGCGCGTCATTTCGTCGAGGACCTCGCCCAGGAGGTCTGTGTCGCGGTACTGATGGCACTGCCGCGCTACAAGGACACCGGAAGGCCCTTCGAGGCCTTCGTTTTCGCCATCGCGTCGCACAAGGTCGCCGATCTGCAGCGGGCCGCCATGCGGCATCCGGGATCGACGGCCGTGCCCTCCGACGAGATGCCCGAGCGGCCGGACGACTCCCTCGGTCCCGAGGAGCGCGCACTGCTCAGCGACGACGCCGAGTGGGCGAAGAGGCTCCTGGCCAACCTTCCGGAGAACCAGCGCGAGCTGCTGGTGCTGCGGGTCGCGGTCGGGCTGACCGCCGAGGAGACGGGCCAGATGCTGGGCATGTCTCCCGGCGCGGTACGGGTCGCGCAGCACCGCGCTCTCAGCCGGTTGCGCGCCCTGGCCGAGCAGTGAGCCGACGGTGAGCCGGACATTGACGACAGTGAGCCGGGCATTGAGTCGTACGGCTTCTCACGCACGTATGAACACACAAAGCTGCTCGACGATCTTGATCGTGGAATGAGACGGCTTCCGGGCCCGTTAGCATGGACATCCGCACCGATCAAGGCCATTTGGGGAAGGTGTCATGACCAACGTCGACGGAGTGCCCGATAAATTCGCGACACTCGGGCTGACCTACGACGATGTGCTGCTGTTGCCGGGTGCTTCGGAAGTGCTTCCGAACGCGGTCGACACCTCGTCCCGTGTCTCGAGGAACGTCCGGGTGAACATCCCGCTGCTCTCCGCGGCGATGGACAAGGTCACCGAGTCGCGGATGGCGATCGCCATGGCGCGCCAGGGCGGCGTGGGCGTACTGCACCGCAATCTGTCCATCGAGGACCAGGTCAACCAGGTCGACCTGGTCAAGCGTTCCGAGTCCGGAATGGTCACCGACCCGATCACGGTGCATCCCGATGCCACGCTCGCCGAGGCGGACGCCTTGTGCGCCAAGTTCCGTATCAGCGGAGTGCCGGTCACGGACGCCGCGGGCAAGCTGCTCGGCATCGTCACCAACCGCGACATGGCTTTCGAGACGGTCCGCACGCGCCAGGTGCGCGAGGTCATGACCCCGATGCCGCTGGTCACCGGCAAGGTCGGCATCTCCGGCGTGGACGCCATGGAGCTGCTGCGCCGCCACAAGATCGAGAAGCTTCCGCTGGTCGACGACGCGGGCAGCCTCAAGGGCCTGATCACGGTCAAGGACTTCGTCAAGGCCGAGCAGTATCCCCATGCGGCAAAGGACTCCGAGGGCCGTCTGCTCGTGGGCGCGGCGGTCGGTGCCAGCCCGGAGGCCCTGGAGCGGGCCCAGGCGCTGGCCGGTGCGGGCGTCGACTTCCTCATCGTCGACACCTCGCACGGGCACAACAGCAACGCCCTCAACTGGATGGCGAAGATCAAGTCGAGCGTGGGCGTCGACATCATCGGCGGCAATGTGGCGACCCGTGACGGTGCCCAGGCCCTGATCGACGCCGGTGTGGACGGCGTCAAGGTCGGTGTCGGCCCCGGCTCCATCTGTACGACCCGAGTGGTTGCCGGCATCGGCGTTCCGCAGGTCACGGCGATCTACGAGGCGGCACTGGCCGCGCGGGCGGCGGGCGTTCCGGTCATCGGTGACGGCGGTCTGCAGTACTCCGGCGACATCGGCAAGGCGCTCGCCGCCGGCGCGGACACGGTCATGCTGGGCAGTCTCCTCGCGGGCTGCGAGGAGTCCCCTGGCGAGTTGCTCTTCATCAACGGCAAGCAGTTCAAGTCCTACCGTGGCATGGGCTCGCTCGGCGCCATGCAGTCGCGCGGCCAGGGCCGTTCGTACTCCAAGGACCGCTACTTCCAGGCCGAGGTGGCCTCCGACGACAAGCTCGTCCCCGAGGGCATCGAGGGCCAGGTGCCCTACCGCGGCCCGCTGTCGGCGGTGCTCCACCAGCTGGTCGGCGGTCTGCGCCAGACCATGGGCTACGTCGGGGCGGCCGCCATCGACGAGATGGAGAGCAAGGGCCGCTTCGTGCGGATCACGTCGGCGGGGCTCAAGGAGAGCCACCCGCACGACATCCAGATGACGGTCGAGGCGCCGAACTACAGCAGGAAGTAGTCCACGCGTGCTCAGGGGCGGTCCCGGGGATTCCCGGGACCGCCCCTGACGTGTGCGTCGGGGATACTGGTAGCGCAGACGTAGAGGGAGAGGCCACACATCGTGACTGAGATCGAGATCGGGCGCGGCAAGCGCGGCCGCCGGGCGTACGCGTTCGATGACATCGCCGTCGTACCGAGCCGGCGTACCCGGGACCCGAAGGAGGTCTCGATCGCCTGGCAGATCGACGCCTACCGCTTCGAGCTGCCCTTCCTGGCCGCTCCGATGGACTCGGTGGTCTCCCCGGGGACCGCGATCCGGATCGGTGAGATGGGCGGTCTGGGCGTACTGAACCTCGAAGGCCTCTGGACCCGCTACGAGGACCCGCAGCCCCTGCTCGACGAGATCTCCGAGCTGGACGAGGGGGCAGCGACCCGCCGTCTGCAGGAGATCTACGCCGCCCCGATCAAGGAGGAGCTGATCGGGCAGCGGATCAAGGAGGTCCGCGACTCGGGTGTGGTGACCGCCGCCGCGCTCTCGCCGCAGCGCACCGCGCAGTTCTCCAAGGCCGTTGTCGACGCCGGTGTGGACATCTTCGTCATCCGCGGTACGACGGTCTCGGCCGAGCACGTCTCGGGCGCTGCCGAACCGCTGAACCTGAAGCAGTTCATCTACGAGCTCGACGTGCCGGTCATCGTGGGCGGCTGCGCCACCTACACGGCTGCGCTGCATCTGATGCGTACGGGCGCCGCGGGCGTCCTGGTCGGCTTCGGCGGCGGCGCCGCGCACACCACGCGCAATGTGCTGGGCATCCAGGTCCCGATGGCGACGGCGGTGGCCGATGTGGCCGCGGCCCGCCGGGACTACATGGACGAGTCCGGTGGCCGGTATGTGCATGTCATCGCCGATGGTGGCGTCGGCTGGTCCGGCGACCTGCCGAAGGCGATCGCGTGCGGCGCCGACGCGGTGATGATCGGCTCCCCGCTCGCCCGCGCGACGGACGCGCCGGGCCGCGGCCACCACTGGGGCATGGAGGCGGTCCACGAGGACGTGCCGCGCGGCAAGCTGGTGGACCTGGGCATTGTCGGCACGACCGAGGAAGTTCTCACCGGTCCCTCGCACAGCCCCGACGGCTCGATGAACTTCTTCGGCGCCCTGCGCCGCGCGATGGCGACGACGGGCTACAGCGAGCTCAAGGAGTTCCAGCGCGTCGAGGTGACGGTGGCGGACTCGCAGCACCGCCGCTGAATCCGACCGCGTACGGAGGCACGTACGAAGTCACATACGAGTGACATACGAAGGGGCCCGGCACCGGGCGGCGCACGGTGCCGGGCCCCTTCGCGTTTGTCCCGATCAGCCAGTGGCTCTTAGCCGTTGGCCTTCTTGGCGCCACCGAAAGCGGCGACGGCGCCGACGGCGAGGAAGAGGTACGTCATACCGTCCGCCGATTCGCTCCATGCATCGGTCAGCACATCGAACCTGTCGAAGAAGATGTCCAGGAAGGCGCCGTTCGTGAGCTTGGCCAGGACGACTGCGCCGCCGATCAGCTGGCCCAGGTACACGGCGGGGAGCGCCAGCAGCGCGCTGATGACGGGCAGCACGGGGTTGCGGCCGCCGACCTTGGCGGCGGCGAAGCCGATGAGGAAGCCGACGCCGATGGCCGCGTAGCCGATCTCGCGCTCGATGGCGCCGCTGAGGGCGCCGTACGCACCTGCGCCGATCAGTGCGGCGACGACGGCGACGACGATGCCGAGGCCGATGTTGTCACGGACCGGCGCCGCAGGCGGAGTTGGGGCGTACGGGGCGTCGCCGCCGGCGAACGGGTTGCCGGACGACGGTGAAACAGGCTGGCTCATCTGGAATCCCCCAGGAACGAATGCATCGCACGAGCGTGCGAGCGAGATCCCCGGACACTAGCAGTCCGGTACGACAGTGAGGCACCGCGTTATCGAGCTGTTGGATACGGCTGTTGGGGGCTCAGAGGCGGTGTGCGGCCCCGGCCGGGGTGGCTCCCCTTGTATCCAGGAGGAGTTGGGCCTTCACGGCCAGGCCCTGCATGTCGTACGTGCGGTGGTGCTGGAGCAGCACGGTCAGATCCGCGCTGGCGGCGGCGTCGTAGAGCGAGTCCGCACGGGGAACCGGGAGTTCGTGGACCCGCCAGTCGGGGACGTACGGGTCGTGGTAGCTGACGGCCGCGCCCAGGTCCATCAGGCGGCGGGCGACCTCGGTGGCAGGGGACGCCTCCAGGTCGGGGAGGTCCGGCTTGTAGGTGATGCCGAGGAGCAGCACACGCGCCCCGCGGGCCGATTTGCCGTGTTCGTTGAGGAGCGTGGCGCAGCGCTGGATGACGTATTGCGGCATCCGGGTGTTGATTTCCTCCGCGAGGCCGACCATCCGCAGGGGGTGGGCGGAGCCGCGGCCGGACGGCGCGACAGGTCCTGGGTCCAGGGGGACGCCGTGGCCGCCGACGCCCGGGCCCGGGCGGAAGGCATGGAAGCCGAAGGGCTTGGTCTCGGCGCAGCGGATGACGTCCCAGAGGTCGACGCCCAGGTCGTGGCAGAGCACTGCCATCTCGTTGACCAGGGCGATGTTGACGTGGCGGAAGTTCGTTTCGAGGACCTTGACGGTCTCGGCCTCGCGCGGTCCGCGCGCGCGGACGACCTTGTCGGTGAGGCGTCCGTAGAAGGCGGCGGCCGATTCGGTGCACGCGGGGGTGAGGCCGCCGATGACTTTGGGGGTGTTGGCGTAGCCGTGGGTGCGGCTGCCGGGGTCCACCCGGCTCGGGGAGTACGCGAGATGGAAGTCGCGGCCGGCGCGCAGCCCGGAGCCCCCTTCGAGGATCGGGCGGAGGAACGTCTCCGTGGTGCCGGGCTGGACGGCCGATTCGAGCAGCACGGTGGTGTGCGGGCGCAGCCGCGCGGCGAGTGTCCGGGCGGACTCGGCGAGGGCGGTGAGATCGAGCGCCCCGTCGGCTCCGAGAGGGGTGGGAGCGCAGATGACGGCGGTTCGTACGCGTCCGAGTTCGGCCGGGTCCGTGACGGTCCTGAAGCCACCGGCGAGCATGCGGCGGATGTCGGCCGGAGTGCATCCCGCCGCCGGTTCGGGCAACTGGCGTGGCTCGGTGTCATAGCCGATGGTCTCGATGCCGGCGGCTACGGCGGCCTGGGCGAGGGGCAGGCCGAGATGACCGAGTCCGATGACGGCGAGATCTGCGGGCATGGCGTTGGCCGTCCTTCCCTATAAGCCGCGGGGACAGTGAGCGCAAGCCCTGTGGGCAGAACAGGCAGGCGCAATGTCAGACTAGGCGTAAATATGAACGATATGTCGCATTGCGAGCTTGTGGCTGTCCGAGTGTTATCCACAGGCGGTGGCTGAAGTCCTCGACTGCGGACAGAATCGACGTTGTGAGCCCGATCGCAGGGGCCGTACGGGGGCGACGGGAGGCAGCAGTGAGGACAGCGACACTGGGACCTAAGGAGCGTGCCGAGGCGCTCGCCGGGATGGCCGAGCGTGAACTGGACGTGCTGGTGGTCGGCGCGGGCGTGGTGGGAGCAGGGACCGCGCTGGACGCCGCGACAAGAGGACTCTCCACCGGGCTTGTCGAGGCGAGGGACTGGGCGTCGGGCACATCGAGCAGGTCGAGCAAGATGATCCACGGCGGGCTGCGCTATCTGGAGATGCTGGACTTCGCACTCGTCCGGGAGGCGCTGAAGGAGCGCGGGCTGCTGCTGGAGCGGCTGGCCCCGCATCTGGTCAAGCCGGTGCCCTTCCTCTATCCGCTCCAGCACAAGGGCTGGGAGCGCCTCTACGCCGGATCGGGCGTCGCGCTGTACGACGCGATGTCGGTGTCGTCGGGGCATGGGCGCGGCCTGCCCGTCCACCGGCATCTGTCGCGGCGGCAAGCGCTGCGGGTCGCACCCTGCCTGAAGAAGGATGCCCTGGTCGGGGCGTTGCAGTATTACGACGCACAGATGGACGACGCCCGCTATGTGGCGACCTTGGTACGGACGGCCGCGAGCTATGGCGCCCATGCCGCCAGCCGGGCGCGGGTGGTCGGCTTTCTGCGGGAGGGTGAGCGGGTCGTCGGCGCGCGGGTGCAGGACGTCGAGTCCGGCGGGGAGTACGAGATCCGGGCCAAGCAGGTCGTCAACGCGACCGGGGTGTGGACGGACGACACCCAGGCGCTGATCGGGGAGCGCGGGCAGTTCCATGTGCGGGCCTCCAAGGGCATCCATCTGGTGGTGCCCAAGGACCGGATCCACTCGTCGACCGGGCTGATCCTGCGGACCGAGAAGTCCGTGCTGTTCGTCATCCCCTGGGGGCGGCACTGGATCGTGGGGACGACGGACACGGACTGGGATCTCGACAAGGCCCATCCGGCCGCGTCCAGTGCGGACATCGACTATCTCATTGAGCACGTCAACTCCGTGCTGGCGGTGCCTCTGACCCGCGACGACGTCCAGGGGGTGTACGCCGGCCTGCGTCCGCTGCTCGCCGGGGAGTCGGACGCGACCAGCAAGCTGTCGCGCGAGCACACGGTGGCGCATCCGGTGCCCGGGCTGGTGGTTGTGGCGGGCGGCAAGTACACGACGTACCGGGTGATGGCGAAGGATGCGGTGGACGAGGCGGTGCACGCGCTCGACCAGCGGGTGGCCGCATGCGTCACGGAGAACGTCCCGCTCGTCGGAGCCGAGGGCTATGCCGCGCTGTGGAACGCGCGGGCGAGGATCGCGGCGCGGACAGGGCTTCATGTGGTGCGCGTGGAGCATCTGCTGAACCGGTACGGCTCGATGATCGAGGATCTGCTGACGCTGATCGCCGACAACCCGAAGCTCGGGGAGCCGCTGGAAGGCGCGGATGACTATCTGCGGGCCGAGGTCGTCTATGCCGCGTCACACGAAGGGGCGCGGCATCTCGATGACGTACTGACGCGGCGGACCAGGATCTCGATCGAGACCTTCGACCGGGGGACGCGCTGCGCGCGGGAGTGTGCGGAGCTGATGGCGCCGGTGCTGGGCTGGGACAAGGAGCACATCGAGAAGGAGATCGAGCACTACGACAAGCGGGTGGAGGCGGAGCGGGAGTCGCAGCGGCAGCCGGACGACCTGACGGCGGACGCTGCGCGGCTGGGGGCGCCGGACATCGTGCCGCTCTGATCCCATCGCCCGGGCCCGGGCCCGGTCCCGGCTCGCCCAGCCCGGCCCCCGGCCCGCCCGTCGCCCGGCCCGCCCGCGGGCCTTCGGCCCCGACCCGGTGGAAATCGGCCGTCCGGAGGGCCGGTTCGGGGTGGCGTGTGCTCCGGAGGGGTGCGTTCCGCTTGGCTGGACAGGGCCCCCGACCAGCCAAGCGGTGAGCTTCACCGCGAGCAGTGGCATGGTGATTGCCTTCCTGCTTCTGGACCCGTCCTGGCTGACTGCGGACCCGGGAGAAACGCCGGTCCCCGAGTGAGGGACAATGGGGGCTCTGCCAGGGAGGGTTACCGCATCGCAGCGGGAAACGGCAGGCGCGGGCGAAGATCAGGGATCGCAGAGGGGACGCATGTCGGAGGCGGAGCAGTCGCGGGAGCCCCAGCGGGAAACGGCCGAGGAGCCCCAGCGGGATGCCGGGCAGGATTCCCGGGCGGAGCTCAAGGCGGAGTCTCGGGACCCCGAGCCGGAGTCCCAGGGTCCCGAGGAGAAGCTCGACACGGAGCCGGAGGCCACTGCGGTGCCCGCACCGGAGGCCGAACCGGCGTCCGGCGCCGAGCCGGAGAAGCCTGCGCAGACTTCCGGGCGGGGCGCCACGGCGCGGGGCTCAGGACCGGGGTCCGTCCCGGGCCGCGGGGACGCGATGAGCCCTGGCCGCGGTGACGGAGCCGTGTCGGGGGCCGACGCGTCCGGGGCACCCCAGGCAGCGTCCCCCAAGTCGACGTCCCCCGAGCCCAAGGCGCCCGAGCCCAAGGCGCCCGAGTCGACGTCCCCCGAGTCCAAGGCGCCCGAGCCCAAGGTGCCTGAGCCCAAGGCGCCCGAGTCGACGTCCCCCGAGTCCAAGGCGCCCGAGCCCAAGGTGCCTGAGCCCAAGGCGCCCGAGTCCAAGGTGCCCCAGCCGAAGACGCCCGAGCCCAAGACGGCAGCCGCGTCCGTCAAGGCGGGTGCGGTCGCGCGGAGTTCCGGGCGGGAGACCCAGGGGCGGCTGCTCGCCGGGCGGTACCGGCTGGGAGGCGTCCTCGGGCGCGGCGGCATGGGCACCGTGTGGAGAGCCGTCGACGAGACTCTCGGCCGTACCGTCGCGGTGAAGGAACTGCGCTTCCCCAACAGCATCGACGAGGAAGAAAAGCGCCGCCTCATCACGCGCACCCTGCGCGAGGCCAAGGCGATCGCCCGTATCCGCAACAACAGCGCGGTGACGGTCTACGACGTCGTCGACGAGGACGACCGCCCGTGGATCGTCATGGAACTCGTCGAGGGCAAGTCGCTGGCCGAAGCCGTACGCGAGGACGGCACGCTGACGCCCCGGCGGGCCGCCGAGGTCGGACTCGCGATCCTCGACGTACTGCGTTCCGCGCACCGTGAGGGCATCCTGCACCGCGATGTGAAGCCGTCCAATGTGCTGATCGCCGAGGACGGGCGCGTCGTGCTCACCGACTTCGGAATCGCGCAGGTCGAGGGCGACCCGTCGATCACGTCGACCGGCATGCTCGTCGGCGCGCCTTCCTACATCTCGCCGGAGCGCGCCCGCGGCCACAAGCCCGGGCCGGCCGCGGACCTGTGGTCGCTGGGCGGGCTGTTGTACGCGAGCGTCGAGGGCTGCCCGCCGTACGACAAGGGCTCCGCGATCGCGACGCTGACCGCCGTGATGACCGAGCCGCTGGACCCTCCGAAGAACGCGGGCCCACTGGAGGAGGTCATCTACGGCCTGCTCGCCAAGGACCCGGATCAGCGTCTCGACGACGCGGGCGCACGGGCGTTGCTCACCCGAGTGCTGCACGCCCCCGAGGCGCCGGAGCGGCCCGCCGAGCCCGAGCCGTCGCCGGAAGCCACCCGCGTCGTTCCGCTGCCCCCGCTTCCCCCACCGCCGCCGGAAGCCAGGCCGAAGGACCCGTCGGCCGACCGGGTGCGCGGTGCGCTGCGCTCCGTGCGCAACGCCGCCGCGGCGGCCGCGAAGCAGGAACCGAAGCAGGAACAGAAGCCGCAGCCCGTGCCGCAGGCTTCCGCCGCGCCGCCCGTGCCGGCACGGGCGCCGCTCACCGATGCCGTGCCCCGCCGCACCCTGGTGGCCATCGCGGCCGTCGTCGCGCTCGCCGTGCTGGCGACCGTGCTCTACCTCACGCTCGGCGGTGGCGACACGGGCGGCAAGAACAAGTCCGGGAGCGGCAAGGCCACTTCGGCCGGGGCGAACGGCGGCAAGGACAAGGGCGGCGCCGCGACCGGCGGCAAGGGCAAGGACACGGCCAAGGACGGCCCCAAGGACAACACCGGGACCGGCGACGGCCAGGGCGGGCAGCCGTCCGGCGGGCCCAAGACCGACGGCCCCGCGAGCGGGAACGGAATCCCGGCCGGGTATGTGATGGTCTCGAACGACCAGTTCCACTTCACCATGGCGATGCCCAAGGGCTTCAAAATGACCGGCATCGCGGGTGAGAACTCCGGCGGGATCTTCAACCTGCGGACGGGTGGATTCCCGCGCATTCAGGTCGACTTCGGCGCCAGCCCCAAGGACGACGCCGCCGCTGCCTGGAACGCGGCGAGGCTGGCGACCGCCGCCAGCAGCGACGGCTACAAGCACCTCGGAATCCGGCCGGTCCAGTACAAGGGCTATCCGACCGCCGCCGACTGGCAGTTCGAGCGCAATCAGGGCGGCGAGCGGGTACGAGTCCTCAACAGGGGCTTCAAGGTGGATGCCGGGCGCGGCTACTCGATCATGATCACGTGCAAGGCGAGCGAGTGGCAAAGCACCGAGTGCGAGACCCTGCGCAAGACGGCGTTCGCCACATTCAAGCCCAAGGACTGACTCAGGACACGTATCGTGAGAACTCGCGGACGGTACGGAGCCGCAAGGGGTCGCAACAGCCCGTCAAACGACCGGAATTGACGGTTTGGGGCGATCCTTGAGGCCGTCCGGGGGACAGCACGCGCGTGGGGAGGCGACGTGGACGACTATGCGGGAAGGGTGCTCGCCGACCGCTACCGCCTGCCGCTGCCGCCCTCCGACGCGTACGAACTGGTGGAGACCCGCGCGTTCGACACCTACAGCGGGCAAGAAGTCCTGGTGCGGCAGGTGCCGTTGCCGGAGGTCGTGGACGCCGAGGTCGTCGAGACGGACGGCATTGGCGGGTCGGTGCCGAGCAGAACACAGGGGCGTACGACACGGCGGCCCACGGACCCGGCGGTGCGGCGGGCCATCGAGGCCGCGCAGGCTGCCGCGCAGATACCTGACCATCCGCGCCTGGACCAGGTCTTCGACGTTTTCGCAGAGGGCGGTTCTCTCTGGATAGTGAGCGAACGGGTCGCCGCGCGGCCGCTCGCGGCGCTTCTGGCGGAGCATCCGCTCAGTCCCTACCGGGCGGCCGAAGTCGCCTCCGACGTACTGACCGCGCTGCGGGTGCTGCACGCGCACGGCTGGACGCATCGCAACATCACCTCCCGTACGGTCCTCGTCTGCGACGACGGGCGCGTCGTCCTGACGGGACTGGCGTCGGGAGCGGCGGAGGAGGCGCTGTGCGGGTACGCCCCGGTGCCGGGCCCTCCGGACGACGAGTTGGCAGGAATACCCGGGCCGCCCGAGGCGGCGGAGCAGGGGGAAGCTGCGCCCCTGGAGGCGGGGACGTACGCGGATCCGGACGACGAGGACCCGGAGGACGAGGACACCGACGCAGACGGGGACGACGGTCCGTACGGGGCTTCGCCCGGCGCCCGGGTTGCCCTGCCGCGGCCCGGAAGCGGGGTGCCGGATGCCCGGGCCGCGAGGGCGGGTGCGATCGCTGCCTACCGCGCGGGGGCACGGGCCGCGGCGCGCGCCGACGAGAACGAGCGCGAGGGTGATCGTCCGGTCCAGGCGGGCTTCGACCCCGACTGGTGGGCCCGGCGGCCGGGTGAGCCGGGCCCGCCCCTCGACATTGACGTAGACGACATCGACGACGACATCGACGACGAGGAAGAGGACGGCGGTTGGTCCGGCCCCGGCCGCGTCAGGCTGGCCGGTAGGTGGCACGACGCCTCCTTCCCGGCCCAGGACGGCCCGCGCCCCCTCCCGGCGGGTGGCAGCCCCGGCGCCGGCCGTCCCGCAGCACGCGGCCACAACGACCCCTACGGCGCCCGCCCGGCCCTTCCCGGCCCCCGCCCCGGCAGCCTGCCCGCCCCCTCCCGTCCTGGCGGTAGCGCCCAGGATGCGCTGCGGGCCGATGCCCAGCGCGCCGATGCCCAGCGCAGGCCCGTCGTCGCCGAGGTCCGGGCGCCCACCGGGCACTGGGACGAGATCGTCGCGGGCGGCACCATCCCCGCCTACCGCGGCCCCGCCACGCCCCTGGCCGCCGAGCGCGCCCGGCAGGCGCGGATCGCGGTCGTCGGCGCGGTCACCGAGCGATGGGCCCCCGAGCAGGCCGGACCCGTCCATGAGAACTGGCAGTTGGCCGCCCCCGTCGGCCCCGCAACCGACCTCTGGGCGCTGGGCGCCCTGCTCTACCGGGCCGTTCAGGGTCATGCCCCCTACCCCGAGGAGAGCGCAGTCGAGCTGGTCCAGCTCGTCTGCTCCGAGCCGCCCGCCTTCGCCGAGGAGTGCGGCCCGCTGCGCCCGGTCGTCGAGTCGCTGCTGCGTCAGGACCCCACGGAGCGCCCGGACTTCGAGGAATTGCGAGGCTGGCTGCGTTCGCTCGTGCGGTCCGCGCCCGAGCCCGAGGCGGGGATGGATGTCGTGCCGGTCCCGTCGGCCCCGGCCGACGGCTCCCGACTGCCTGTCGTGCGCCGCCGGGGCGAGCTGGTGCGCAAACGCCGCGGCTCGGCCGAAGTGGTGCACGGCCGCCATCGCCACAAGAAGTCCAGGCGTGAGCGGCGCGGCCCCCGGTCCCTCGGTCGCACCCTCCTGCTGCTGGTGCTGCTCCTTCTGGTGGCTGCCGTCGCGTACGCCGTGGTGTTCATGCCGAAGGCCGACTCGCAGCAGCGGGACGGTTCCCACGGCAAGAACGGCGGGCGTCCGACGGCGACCGGTCCCGGCCCCGATGCCTCAGCCCCCGACAACCGGCCCTCGACTCCCGCCACCAGCCCCGGTGCCCAGCAGCCCCAGACATCCGCACCCGCCGGGAACATCCCCTACGGCTACGCGCTGCGCAAGGACCCGGAAGGTTTCCAGATCGCCGTCCAGAAGTCCTGGCAGCGCCACCCGATCAACGACGTCGGCCAAGTCCGCTATACGGACGGAGATTTCATTCTGATCGTCGTGCCGGGCCGTGACACCGTGAAGGCGAACGGCGACGATCCGCTGACATACCAGCGCGACAAGGAGCGCGAACTCCAGCCGTGGCGCGACTCGTCGTGGGCCGGGGCGTCCGGGCTGCGCCGTATCGAGGTGGGGCAGCAAGCCATGGCCGAGGGGCAGTTCACCTGGCAGGACAGCAACGGCCGAGAGGTGTACGTACGCAATCTCGCCCTCGTCATCGGCGGCGCCTACCACGTCGTCCAGGTGATCGGACCGGAGGACCAGCGGGACAAGGTGGCCGAGGTCCACCAGGAGGCCACGAAGGCCTATCGGACCACTCGCTAGCATCACGGCGAGGTCACTTGAGGCATCCGGGGTTCCCCGGCCGTACTTCCCCTCCGTAACCTGTCATCCCAAGGAAACTGGGCGGGGGACGTGGAACACAGTCAAAGCACGGGCGCGGGTCTACTGCTCGCCGGACGCTACCGGCTGAGCGAGACCATCGGCAGCGGCGGCATGGGCAAGGTGTGGCGCGCGCACGACGAGGTGCTGCACCGGGTCGTCGCGGTCAAGGAGCTGACCGCCGGGCGGTACGTCTCCGAGGCGGACCGCATCGTTCTGCATGCCCGCACCCAGAAGGAGGCCCGGGCCGCGGCCAGGATCAGCCATCCTGGTGTCGTCACCGTCCACGACGTCCTCGAACACGACGCCCGTCCCTGGATCGTGATGCAGTACGTCGACGGGCCCTCTCTCGCCGACGCGGCCAAGGAGAGCGGGCGCATCCCGGCCGCTGAGGGAGCCCGTATCGGGCTGCACGTGCTGCGCGCGCTCGGCGCCGCACACGCGGCCGGAGTGCTCCACCGGGACGTCAAACCCGCCAACGTCCTGCTCAGCCGCGACGGCCGGGTGCTCATCACCGACTTCGGGATCGCCGCGATCGAGGGCGACTCGACGATCACCCGGACCGGGGAAATCGTCGGGTCCATCGACTACTTGGCTCCTGAGCGGGTACGTGGCGCCGACCCCGGACCCGCCTCCGACCTCTGGTCGCTCGGCGCGACGCTGTACACGGCGGTGGAGGGCGAGTCGCCCTTCCGGCGCTCGTCGCCACTGGCCAGCATGCAGGCGGTCGTGGGCGAGGAGCCGGGTCAGCCCGAGTGGGCCGGGCCGCTCGCGCCCGTCATCATGGCGCTGCTGCGCAAGGATCCCGCTGCCCGCCCCTCGGCCGCCGAGGCCGAGCAGATGCTGGTGGAAGCGATGGGAGAGCGGCGGGCCACCCCGCGGAAGCCGCAGGTGCCCGCGCAGCGGGCGACGGAGCGGCACACCCGGCCCGTGACGACGCAGGTTCCGGCGCCGACGCCCGCTGCTCCGGCGCCTGTTCCGGGTCCCGGACCTGGCACGACGGCCCGGGCCGAGCGGCCCCGGCGCGGCGGCAGGCTGCGCAGGGCCGCGATCGTCGTCGTACTCGCGGCGGTTGTCGGCGGCGGCGCGGGACTTGCCGCCATGCAGTACGCGGGCGGTGACAACGATGGCGGGCGTACGGGCAACCGGCCGACGGCCCAGCCGGCCACCTCCCCGGCCGAGCCGGCCGGATGGCATCGCGTGAACGACCCGGAAGGCTTCAGCCTGCTCGTACCGAAGGGCTGGACCCGCCAGGCGGACGGCGACCAGATCGACTACACGCCCGACGACGGCAAGCACCGCATCCGGATCAGCAGTAACGCTTCGCCTGAATTCGAGACCTCGTACATGCACATGCTGGACATGGAGAGAGGTCTGGCGAAGCGGCTTCCTCAGTACAAGAGGCTGAAGCTGGGCCAGAACACCTACCGTGACCAGGAGAACTCCGCGCGCTGGGAGTTCACCTGGAACGAGAAGAACACCTTCGCCGGTCCGCGCCGTGCCATCGACCAGCTGTACGTCGAGGAGAACGGCACGGAGTACGCGCTCTACATGTCCGGCCCAGCCGAGGACTGGGCGACGACGCGTCAGCAGTTCGACACCATGCTCCGTGGCTGGCGGCCTCCGGCATGATGGACGCAGGCTGATCGAGGGGGAGTTGCGTGTCCGAGGAAACGCGGCTGATCGCGGGCCGCTACCGGCTTGTGGACCGGCTGGGACGCGGAGGCATGGGCACCGTGTGGCGGGCGGACGACGAGCTGCTCGGCCGTCGGGTAGCCGTCAAGGAGCTCCATCCGGAGGATGCGAGGGGCGGCCGTTCGGCGTCCCCGTACACATCCGCGGCCGCGCCGCTGCGGGAGGCCCGCGCCGTTGCCCGGGTCAAGCATCCGCATGTGATCGTCGTCCATGACGTGGTCGTCGACGACGGACTTCCGTACATCGTCATGGAACTGGTCGACGGCGGCTCGCTCGCCGAACGGATCACCCGCGGCGGACCCGTCGACGTGGCGGAGGCGGCGCGGATCGGGCTCGCGCTGCTCGGCGCACTGCGGGCCGCGCATCAACTGGGTGTGCTGCACCGTGATCTGAAGCCCGCCAATGTCCTCATCGAGGAGTCCACGGGGCGGGTCGTCCTGACCGATTTCGGTATCGCACAGCTCGCCGGGTCCACGACGATCACCGATTCGGGGTCGTTCGTCGGATCGCCCGAGTACACCGCGCCGGAGCGGATGCAGGGCGAGACAGCCGGCCCCGAGTCGGATCTGTGGTCGCTGGGAGTGCTCCTCTGCGCGGCGGTGAGCGGCGAATCGCCGTTCCGCCGCGACTCGTTGGGCGGCATTCTGCACGCGGTCGTCGAGGACGAGATCCGCCCGCCCGCCCAGGCCGCTCCGCTGCTGCCGGTCGTGCTGGGGCTGCTCGACCGGGACCCGGAGCGCAGGCTCGGCGCGACGGAGGCGGAGGAACTGCTGCGTACGTACGTCACGACGGGGGCCGTACCGGTGCCCGCCGGGCTGAACGTCCCCACCCGCCGCGACGCCCGGGCGGACTCCCGCCGCGACACGGGCCGCGACAGTACTCCGACGCCACGCGCGCCCGCGCCGCAGCAGCCCGTGACCCCTGCGCCCGCGCGTGCTGGACGCCGGCATGCGCCGCTGCTGGCCGTGGCGGCGCTCGTCGCCGCGCTGGCCGGGGCGGGAGGGGCGGCAGCGGTCCTGTTCCAGGGCGACGGAGGTGGCGGCGCCGCCGCGGGTCCGAGCAGTACCAAGGAGACCAGTTCGCCTTCGGTGAGTGCGGCACAGTCGCCCGCCGCGAAAGCCGAGCCGAATCCCACGGTGACCGTGACCAGGTCGCCCACGCCGCCACCCGCCAAGAAGCCCGTCGCGCCCGAGGGATATCTCTCGGTCTCCGACCCGGACGGCTTCGCGCTCGTCGTCCCCGAGGGCTTCGTACGCTCCCAGGACGACAAGCGCGTCTACTACATGGCGCCGGACAAGGACATCAGGATCGGCATCCGGGTACAGAGCCCGGCTCCCGACGGGCCGCTCGGATCGATGCGCCGCTCGGACGCGGACGGACCGAACACCAACCCCGGCTACCGCGACGGCAAGGTCACCCCGACCACGCACAACGGGCTGACCGCCGCGCTCTGGGAGTTCTCCTGGGACGGCTTCTCCAAGGCCGAGGGGGACCGGCACACGTTCGACATCTGCTGGGACGAGAACGGCACGATGTACGACGTGTGGGTCTCGGCCCCGGTCGGCAGGACGGACGAGGCGCGACGGCACTTCGACACCGCGCTGGACTCCTTCACACCCGCGGGGTGACATCGGGCGGGCGGCACGACGCGGGCCGAGGTCACGGCTCTGCATCCGGTGCTGAAGCCCAGAAAGCCGGGGCAAGCCCCCTGATCAGGGCTTATCTGCCAGTGATCGCTGGCGCGATGGTGAGGGCCCGGTGAAAAGCCGTTACTGACGGGTACCCAAACTGCGGGATGCCGCATACTCTCGCCCCCATGACGGACTCGCAGGCCCCCGCCGCCGCCCTGGGCACCAATCCGACAGCAGCCGCCCCGGCCGGTGCGCGCACCGCAGCAGACGTGGTCACTCCCGAGGTGGTCGCGCAGCTCACCCGCGGTGTGATCGGCTCCGGCCGTACCGCGAACCACACCCCCTTCACCGGTCGGAAGCTGGCTGATCTGCCCGAGTCCACCCCCGAGGACGTCGCCGAGGCCTTTGAGCGCGCCCGGGCGGCCCAGCCCGCCTGGGCCGCGATTCCGGCCCGCGCCCGCGCAGCCGTCCTGCTCCGCTTCCACGACCTCGTACTCGAGCGCCAGGCCGAGGTCCTCGACCTCATCCAGCTGGAGACCGGCAAGGCCCGCCTCCACGCGCACGAGGAGGTCCAGGCCGTCGCCGTTGCCGCCCGTCACTACGGCCGGAAGGCGCCCGCCTATCTCAAGCCCAAGCGCCACATGGGTGTGGTCCCCGTCCTGACGAAGACCACCGAACTGCGTCAGCCGCGCGGCGTCGTCGGCCAGATCGCGCCCTGGAACTACCCGTTCGAACTCTCCGTCGGCGATGCGCTCCCCGCGTTCGTCTCCGGCAACGCCGTCGTGATGAAGCCCGACACCGAGACCGCGCTCACCGCGCTGTGGGCCCGCGACCTGCTCATCGAGGCCGGAATGCCCGCCGAGGTCTTCCAGATCGTCATCGGCGAAGGCCCGGTTGTCGGCCCGGAAGTCGTCAAGCACGCGGATTACGTCTCCTTCACCGGTTCCACTCGCACCGGCCGCGAGGTCGCCCAGGGCGCGGCCGCCCGCCTGGTCGGCGTCTCCCTCGAACTCGGCGGCAAGAACGCCATGCTGGTGCTGCACGACGCCGACATCGAGAAGGCCGCGGCCGGAGCGATCCGCGCCTGCTTCTCCTCCGCGGGCCAGCTCTGCATCTCCATCGAGCGGCTGTACGTCCACGAGTCGATCGCCGACGTCTTCGTGGATCGGTTCGCCGCCCGTACGAAGGCGATGCGCCTCGGCAACTCCCTCGCGTACGGAGCCGACATGGGCTCTCTGGTGGGCGAGCGTCAGCTGGAGACCGTCACCCGCCATGTCGAGGAGGCCGTCGCCAAGGGCGCCACGCTCGTTGCGGGCGGCGTCGCGCGCCCCGACGTCGGCCCGCTGTTCTACGAGCCGACGATCCTGGACGGCGTCGAGGCGCCGATGGCCGTCTGCACCGAGGAGACCTTCGGCCCTGTCGTCTCGATCTACCGCTTCAAGGACGAGGACGAGGTCGTCAAGCAGGCCAATGCCACTCCGTACGGCCTGAATTCGAGCGTCTGGACCAAGGACGGCAAGCGCGGCCACGCCGTCGCCGCGAAGCTGCGCACCGGCACCGTCAACATCAACGAGGGCTACGCCCCCGCGTACGGCAGCGTGCAGTCCCCGATGGGCGGCATGAAGGACTCCGGCCTCAGCCGGCGACACGGTTCGGAGGGCATCCTCAAGTACACCGAGGCACAGACCGTGGCCCAGCAGCGGCTGATGCCGCTGGCGCCGTCCTTCGGCATGGACGACGAGAAGTACGCCGCTTTCATGAGCCGCAGCCTGAAGGCGATGAAGGCCCTGCGCCTTCGCTAGTCGACACCTTTTGCACCGAGGAGAGTCATGCCCGAGGTACCCCCTGCCCAGAATCAGGAAGAATCCGCGTACGACTACGACGTCATCGTCGTCGGCTCGGGCTTCGGCGGCTCGGTCTCCGCGCTGCGGCTGACCGAGAAGGGCTACCGGGTCGGCGTCCTGGAGGCGGGCCGCCGCTTCACGCGCGAGACGCTGCCCAAGAACTCCTGGGACCTGCGCAACTATCTCTGGGCCCCTGCGCTCGGCCTCTTCGGCATCCAGCGCATCCATCTGCTCGGCAATGTGATGGTGCTGGCGGGCGCGGGGGTGGGCGGCGGGTCGCTCAACTACGCCAACACTCTGTACGTCCCGCCCGCGGCCTTCTTCCAGGACCCGCAGTGGAAGGACATCACCGACTGGCAGGACGAGCTCGCTCCGTACTACGACCAGGCCAAGCGGATGCTGGGCGTGCGGCTCAACCCGACGATGACCCCCTCGGACATCCATCTCAAGGCGACCGCCCAGGCGATGGGCGTGGGCGACACCTTCCACATGGCCCCGGTCGGCGTCTACTTCGGCGACGGCGAGGACGCCGACGGCACGGCGACGGCCAGGCCGGGGGAGGAGGTCGACGACCCGTACTTCGGGGGAGTGGGTCCCTCCCGCAAGGCGTGCACCGAGTGCGGCGAATGCATGACGGGCTGCCGCCACGGCGCGAAGAACACCCTCAACGAGAACTACCTCTACCTGGCGGAAAGGGCGGGCGCGGAAGTCCACCCCATGACCTCGGTCGTCTCCGTCACCGAGGACTCGCGCGGCGGCTTCGCGGTCAGCACCCTGCCCAGCGACAACAAGCGCAAGGGGCAGGGGCGTACGTTCACGGCGCGCCGGGTCGTCATCGCCGCCGGTACCTACGGCACCCAGACCCTCCTGCACCGGATGAAGGACAGCGGACTTCTGCCGCGGATCTCGACGCGGCTGGGCGAGCTGACCCGTACCAACTCCGAGGCCCTGGTGGGAGCGCTGACCGACAACCGCCGCTACCGCAGGAAGCACGGAGCCGAGAAGGTCGACTTCACGCGCGGAGTCGCCATCACGTCCTCGATCCACCCCGACGAGAACACCCACATCGAGCCGGTGCGTTACGGCAGGGGCTCGAACGCGATGGGCAGCCTGACGATCCTCCAGGTCCCCTACAGCGCCCGGTCCCGGGTCGCGGCCTGGCTCGGCAACATGGCCAGGCACCCCTGGCTCGCGGTCCGTTCGCTCTCCAGCCGCCGCTGGTCGGAGCGGGCCATCATTGGTCTGGTCATGCAGTCGCTGGACAACTCCCTGACGACGTACCGCAAGTCGAAAGGCATCGGCAAGGGACTGCTCACCGCCCGCCAGGGCCACGGTGCTCCCAACCCCAACCAGATCCCGGAGGCCACCCGCGCCGCGTCGTTGCTCGCCGAGGAGATCAACGGCTACGCGGGCTCCAACATCGGCGAACTGATGGGGACCCCGCTGACGGCCCACTTCCTGGGCGGCTGCCCGATCGGCGCCTCCGCCGAGGAGGGTGTCATTGACCCGTACCACCGGCTGTGGGGCCACCCGGGCATCTCGGTCGTCGACGGCGCGGCGGTCTCGGCGAACCTGGGTGTGAACCCGTCGCTGACGATCACGGCACAGGCGGAGCGGGCGATCTCGCTCTGGCCCAACAACGGCGAGGAGGACACCCGCCCGCAGCAGGGCGCGGCCTACGAGCGCCTCCCGGCGGTGGCCCCGAAGTCACCGGCGGTGCCGGATTCGGCGTTCGGGGCGCTGAGGCTGCCGTTCCTGGGCATGCCGGCGGTCCCGCCGAAACAGTCCTGACCAGCCCGGACATACGAAGGCCGCTGCACCCCCCTCCGAGTGCAGCGGCCTTCTGGCTTCAGGGCCGGGTGTTACGCGGCGGCGTCACCGCTGCGGCGGCGCTTCATCGCGAAGACGACCCCGGCACCGGCGACGATGGCGATGCCACCGGCGATGCCGACGGTCGGCAGCATGGAGTTGGAACCGGTCGAGGCGAGGTTGCCCTGCGGCTGGATCTCCGTGTTGCCGGCCGGCTTCTTGGACGGCAGCGGCTTCTTGCCACCCTCCTGCGGCTCGGCGTCGTCGACGTCACCGGGCTTCGCGCCCGCGGCGAGGATGTCGAACTCGTAGTAGGACTCGTCGTCGGAGAAGACGCAGTTGCCCTTGTCGTCGGCGTAGATGCCGATGCTGATGGCGTAGCCGAAGCCGGCCGGGGCGGACTTGTCGACGCTCAGACGCAGGTCGATGGAGAAGGACTCCTTCGCCTTGACGTCGGTGTAGCCGAGGTAACCGGCGCCCTCGTCGTTCTCGTCGAGGGAGATGGCGGTCCACTTGCCGGACTCGGGGTCCTTGTACTGCAGGGACAGGTGGCCGGTGACCTCGTTCCACGTGTCCTCGTCGATCTGAGCGGCGAAGACGCCGAGGTCGACACGCTTGTAGCTGCTCTCGCCCTTGTTGCTGACGTTCAGCTTGAACTCGTGGTAGCCGCTGCCCGCGACGATCTTCGACGGCAGACCGGAGAGGCTGGTCTGCAGGCTCTTGTCGAACTTCGGCTCTTCGTTCAGGTCACAGGGGAACTCGTCCGGCGTCGTGGCGGACGGGCTCGGCGTGGTGGCCGGAGCGGAAGACGAGGCCGCCGAGGTGCTCGGGGTGGCCGCCGGGGTGCTGCTCTGGGCCGCGGCCGGCGCGGTCGCCGTCTCCGAGGGAGTGCCCGCCGTCTCCGAGGGGGTGCCGGCCGTCTCCGACGGCGAACTGCTCGCCGTGTCGGTCGGCGTCGGAGACGGGTCGTCCGCGTACGCGGCCGGAGCCGTCAGGAACGCGGCGGGTGCTATGACAGCGGTCGCTGCAGCGACGGCCATAGCGCGGCGAAGCTTCATTAAGACCTCAGTGAAGTCCGGCGTACCGCTCGCGCGGCACGGAGTCTGATGGGCCTACCGAGGTGGGGGTGCACAGGTGAGGCCGTTGTTTCGCATGCTTGACCGGCCAGTGGCCGAAAAGGTTGCCCTCGCACTCACAGAAAATTTATGTGGCCCCCGTCACATGCCACGGGAGTGAATTCGCAAAGGGCCGGAGGGCACGGCCAAGGGCCCCGCGAATGCACCATCCGCAGGGCCCTTGGGGGTCAGCACCGACGTCAGGGCGGCGCCGGTGCCGAGGCGCGGCGCCGGGGGGTAGCACCGCGTGGGGAAGGTCGCCGACCCGGCGCACGGAGGGCGCTCGGGTGGTATCGACCTTTGGCGGTTGTGTCGCGCAGAGGGGGACGCGCTTCTCTTGCATCGTGCTGGACGGGCTGCGGCGAGCGCAACCGTTTGGACCGGATGCGGTCGGCACCGGGCGTCCCCGGAGCCGACCGCCCTTGGGGTGACCGGGCTGCTGTCCCCTGCCGACCGGTCACGCGCGCTGGGGCGAGGTCCCACGACGCACCTGCGGTACGTCACACGCCCCAGCGAAGCCACGCGTGGTGTCCGTTGACGTTCATCGTTGCATCCGCGTGCGGTGCTGATCTGTGGGATGAAGAAACCCGATGCCCGGGGTGAGCCCGGCCTGTGTAACTGGATCTTGCGTTTCCTATGGCGGTAGACGGGCGCCGCCGCACGAGTTCGCCGTGAGCTGCCTTCCTGTTAGTACTGCAACCGCATCTGGGGTCCATATAGGGGAGGGGGCATCCGACTGGAGATGTATGCGGAAACACTTCTTGGGACGTATGGATCGGGCTTCGCCGGACGGGGAGAGTGGAATATGAACCTCCCACCTTTGAGGAGCCTGATATGCCCAGGAACCGGACGGCTGTCATCGCCGGAGTTTCCACCGTGATCGCCATCGGCGCCGTTGCCGCTTTCACTGTGCCGGCCGCGTCTGACTGGTACCACCATCGCCACGACGAGGCGTCCTCCTACAAGACAGCGGCCGAAGCCAAGGCCGACCGGGCCTCCTTCCCACGGTGGATACCCGACGGCGCGACAAGCGTCGCGTACGAGATGAAGACAACCGGCGGCGACCGGCTTCTCAAGGCCACCCTGCCCTCCGCGTCCATGCCCGCCGGCTGCACTCCCTACAAGCCCACTGCCAATCTCCCCGGACCTGCACTCAAGGCCGACTGGTTTCCCAAGGACGCGGCCGCCAAGCCCACGGCTCGCTGCGGCCTGTACTACACGTTCCTCGACGGCAATACTCTGTACGGCTGGCAGTCCAACACCGACTGGATCGCCGAGAACAAAGCCGGCAGCAAGTAGACCGATCCTGGGGCCGCCCCGCCCGAAACCTGACGAGCGCGAGGTGCCACAGGCCATGCGACGTCGATGAACAGCTGATCACCGAACGCCCCAGGCTACTGCTGATCTCCGACAAGGATTTCGCGTCCAAGGAATTCGAGAGCAACCTCGCTCTACGTGGGATCACCTTGCTGCGGCCTTCGTTCAAGCGGGAGAAGAAACGTCCTGGAGAGAGGCTGCTGAAGTCCGTGCGGCAGTTGATCGAGTCCGTAAACAACACCCTGAAGGGGCAGTGGGACCTCGAACAGCACGGCGGACTTACCCACGAGGGCGTCGCCGTCCGCGCCGCCCGGTGCCCCTTGGCGATGACCGCCGCGATCTGGCACAACCACAAGACCCACTCGCCCCTCACCCGCTTCCTCATCGCCTGAAGACCACTGAGCACGATCGGGGTAGCTCGTCTAGGACTATCGGACCACCCCGTCCCTCCTGAGTCGGATGCAGGTGTGTCTTGGAGTGACAAAAAAGCGCCGGAGCGGTGTCAGGCTGAAGACATGCATACAGCTCGGCACCGTCGGCAACCGGGACTCGACCCGGCATCCAAGCACCGTACGCAAAGAAGGTGACAAGCGTGACCACAGCGCTGACCGATCAGCTCATCCGCGCCATCTACGAACGGCGAACGGGGCGGGTGGAAGAACTCCTGCGCACAGGGGCCTCCCCGTCCGCGGCGAGTGCCGTCGGCGAGACCCCCGTGTACCTGGCCGCGGTGTCGGGAGAGGCAGACATCGTGCGCCTGCTCCTGGACGCAGGCGCCTCACCCGACGAGGAGAGCCGGGGACCTGGGAGTGAAGGGCTGCCGCTGTGTGCGGCGGCCTGCTGGGGCTACAGCGCGGCGGTGCGTGAGCTGCTCTCCCACGGCGCGGATCCCCGTCTCAGGGAGGACGACGGCGCCGGCTACACCGCTCTGCTGTGGGCAGCCGCCGGTGGTCACCACGAGACCGCCCGGCTCCTGTTGGAAGCGAACGCCGACCCCGATGCCGGCCACCTCGACCGCACTCCCCTGATGGCCGCGGCCGAGTTCGGAGCGACAGGCATCGTGCGGGACCTGCTGCGCCATGGCGCCGACGCCCGCCGCACCGACGGACAGGGCCACACAGCGCTGGACCTGGCCCGCGCGTGGTGCGGCAAAGACATCGAGACGGAGCTGCGCAAGCTTGCGGAAGCCAGGCCGAACGGCACCTGCGAGGTCTCCCGCAGCCCCCGGCCCGACGGCACCGAGCTGATCGTGCTCACCAGCTCAGACGAGGCGTCCTGGGACAAGGGGACGGGGCACGCCGCCATCGCGGACCTGCTGGCGGAGTACATGCCCCGTTGAGAGCGGCGAAAGGGGCGGTCGATCAACGATCGTCGTCCGTGCTCGGTCGGCAAAGCGCCGGACCACACTCGTATGAGCCGTACTCGCATGATGCGGAAACGCAGCCGGGCGAGATGCGGGGGCCCGCGAGCACGGCGTCAGCCGGGGCGCCGTCCGCACCGCCGCCGCCGGCCTCCTGCCCGAGAACACCGCCGCCAGCCACGCGGACACCTCGGCCACAGAACTGCCCGTCACCCTCGACATGCCTGGCAAGGTCGCCGACTTCCTCCGCACCGCCGAACTGGAGCCCCGCCGAGCGCGACGCGCTCAACCGCGGGGTGACCCTACGACGCGGCCAGGGCTACACCCTGCGCGTCAGCGCCACCCCGCCGGTTCACCAACAGCTCCTGGCCCGCTGCCAACCTCTCGACGGAGCCCATGGCGGCACAGCGCAAGGCCCGCCGCGAGTACGCGAACCGCGTCAACGCCCTCAGCCCGTAACGCCGAACCCTGAGCTGGCCCGCAGCCCCTTAGCGTTGTTTTTTCCGCGAGAACTACCGGGACATCCGGCCGGGGCCCGTCACGCGGCCCGGCCGGACGCCCGCAGTCTGTGTTGTAGGCGTCGCAGTTTTTGGCAACGCCTCACCCAGGCGGGCACCGTCGTGCTGAGCGAAACAGAGGCCGGTCCACGGTGCCGCAGGCGTTGGCCTTGCTGTCCAGCGGGCTAAATGGATTGCCGGTAGCCGAAGAATTCATGGTCCTGGTTGTAGCCGCCGTGTCCGCCTCCCAGGGCTGTTGCAAAGTCTCTTGATTTTGGATCGACGCAGGTCAGCTGATCTTGAGGAGATCGAGGGGCCGGGTGAAGGGTTCGTAGGACATGTCGCGGAGGGCGGCAGCGATGTTGGTGTGTCCCGCGGCGCGGAGAGGGTTGATGGCGAAGCTGCGGAGGGCGGCCATGTTGTCGGGGCCGTGCCCGGTGCGGATCTTGGAGGCGTCCTCGGCGAAAGTGACGTCGCGAACGAAGTGGAGCCGGTTCTCGATCACCCATTGCGCACGGATGAGCTGCGCGATGCGCTGCGGGGACGCCTGGCGGCTGGTCAGATCGGTCAGCACGCAGACCGTCTCGCGGCTGCGCCTGCCGGTCTTCCGGTCCGTGCGGTGGCGGACGATCCTGGCGACCTGGGCGGCGTGCGGGAAGTCGACCCCCAGGTCGGTGACGGTCAACACCTGCACGACGCGGGTTTCCAGCCGGCCGTGACCGGTGCTGCGGTCGTAGAACCTGGCTCTCGCTTCCTTCCAAGGCAGGGCCTTGAGCTGGGCATACAGGTTCGGCTGGTTGCGCTTCACGGTGAAGGCGTAATGCGCGCTCTTCTCGCCGAGGTAGCGGGCGTGATCGCGCTGGGTGTGCAGAGCATCGGCGGTCACGACGACGCCGGCCAGGTCGTAGGGCTCCAACAGGGCGGCGAAGCAGGTGATTTCATTTGTCTTGTCGGGAACGCGCAGTTGGGTGACCGCCTGTCCGGTGTCGGTGATCGCGGCCAGCAGGTGGGCGGCCGGACTGTCGTCAGTACGCGAACCGCGCGCTGATTTGCCGTCCACAGCAAGCGAGTCGGCGTCCGCGGGATCACATCCCAGCAGATCGGCAAGCCCTCCGGGGCAGGTGCGGTTGACCAGACGCCGGATGGTCGCCCCGCTCGGCGCCAGCCGCACGCCGAACACGCTCGTGGTGCGGGCGCCGAGCCGGGCCAGGGTCTCCTGAGGGGCGTTCTTCGCCCACTGACCGATCGCCGCGAAGGAACGCGCCCCGGAGATCACCGCCGAGCAGGCAACCAACAGCACACTCACGAACGGGTGACGCACCCCGCGCCGATGGCGCGGATCGGACAGCGTACGCAGCCGCACCGCCAGATCGGCCGTACACCGCTGCTGACGGGTGGGCGACTTGACCAGACAGACGGCGGCAGACTGGCGGCACATCGAAGCTCCGGTTGAACAGGGCGACTTGGCAAGGTCACCCCTCTCAACGGGAGCTTCGTTGCGTTCGTAGCGCCCCACCGGCACATCGTCGCGCCGCCGTGACCAGCACACCTACATGATCAACCCGACTTTGAAAGGCCCCTGTCGTCCCCGACCTGAAGCGGGTCACGCCCCACGCAGTGGTGTAGTCACTGGCCGAGCGAGGGGCACGGTAGCGCCAAAACAGGTAGTTCTACGGTGTTCTCCAAGGTCGACCCTTGGCCACGATGGCAGGTGGGACAAAGCTCTACTGTCGCTGGCGCTTCCCCACCACCGGCACCCGGGCAGCGCGACGTCCCGCTGTCAGTGGGCGTTTGACGTTGAGTCAGGATCACCATTTCAACCCGTTTTGAGTAAACACTCTCCTCGGGGGGTGATACGTGAGCTGATGTCCGGTTCGCGCTCTAGTTTGCAGCTTGTTAACGGCACCTGTGGTAGCTGGGGTTGTTTTTCGCGCTGCGGGCCGCATTCATAGTTTGAACGATCAAATCAAGGGGGGGGGTGGCTCCATTGGCATATCTGCTGACTGCGTCGACTGTCCCTTCATGGACACACGTCGGTTGTAACGCCGGGCTACCTCCGGTAGTGATTCGCTGTTTGCCCGGTGTTCATGACCGAATTCGACGAGTTTCTACATACGCGGACCCTTGCCCTGTCTCTCCGGCGGTGGTCGCCGCGGTTATGTCCTCACTCATCGGCTGCCGGAAAAGCCCCTGCGACCCGAAACCCGGGTTCCGGTCGGACATCCCCATGGGCTCAGGCGCCTGCGATCCAGGGTTTCGGCCACAGGGCTCCTTGCGCGGCGCACGCGCAGGCGGCCGGCGATTGATGATCTGGAGGTCGGCATGCTCACACGCCACGCCACGCCACCGATGCTGGTCGCCGAACCCGGGGAGCGGCCGCACCGCCGCCCGCCCGGACCTGCTCGGCAGGCGGCGGCCGACTGTGCCCAGCGACCCGACACCGATCCAGCCGCCAGGCCCCGATCTCCCCCTGGGCCCCGAGCACCAACAACCAGCTCTCACAACGCAATCGACACGCCGCGGCGTCTTGAGCATCGCGGCCGACCCGTGACAACACCCAAGAGCAATCCCCTTGCATGGCATCACCGGCTCCCTGGAGGGGCCCTTCAAAGGAGGAGAAGGAAATGACGACCAACCCACGGCATCGAACATCCACAGCACTCCTGACAGTGTGCGGCCTCATGATCGCGCTCTTGATGGGGACCGCAACGGCGGCGCACGCCGACGATTATTCGCAATTCTTGTCCGAAACCCAGTCTGCCTACAACCAGTGCATCGGTACGCAAAAAACGGATGGGAGCATCCGGTGCAACTTCGTCGGGACCCGTTCATATCGGTACACGCGAACCAACGCCCAACAGGCCACCCCCGACGGCTACAACTGCGCCTCCACCACCTCGGAAATGCAAAAGTGGTACACGGACACAACGGCGACGACCAACTCGGTCACGATTACGGGGACGGTCACATCCACGGTCATCCCTGACGTTCTTGAGGCGGGTATCAGTGTTGCATATGGCTACAGTGTGACAGATAGCCACTCCGACACCACGACACTGACGATCAAAATACCGCCGAGCTACGTCGGCTGGATCGAGCACGATGTCCCGATGGTCCATGTGGAGGGGTACTACGTAGTACATGGGAATTCCGAAATCGATGCCCTCATGTTTCAGCAGTACCATCGACATCTGGGGCGGACGGCTGACGGAGGCTTTCTTGTTTTCACCAATACCGTAGTTGACGGGGAAGACGCCAACCACACCAGCCCAGACCAGTTCACATTTAAGGACCGGCCTATGACCTTCGAGGAGTTGCACGATAGATGCGGGAAGCCGATCAACAAGGAAGGGAAGATAACGCTCCAAAGCAAAGGGACCGGTCGCTGCCTGGACAGCAACTTCAATGGTGACGTCTATGCCTCCCCGTGCAGTAGTTGGGTCAACCCCCATCAGCGGTGGGATGTCTTCACTTACGCCGACGGCGGGACTAGACGCTATCTCCGTAATGCGGCGACGGGTCGGTGCCTGGACAGCAACGCCTGGGGAAGCGTCTACACAATGCCGTGCCAGCTGGGCAACGGCTATCAGTACTGGATGCGGGGTGGTGATAGTAGCCTCCTCGACAATACTTATCGGGACGCCCAAACCGGTCTGACTCTGGACGGCGACTCGAACGGCAACATCTACACCCTGGCTTTCAACGGCTGGGCCAACCAGGTCTGGCACGGGTGGTGGGTCAACTGAGGTCGAAGCAGGCGCGGCGGTAGCGGCGCGCCTCCTTCGGCCGGCGCGGTGCCCGGCCCAGCATCTGCTGGATCGGATGTGTGCTGGGCCTTGGAGTTTGACCGGGCATCACGACCTGTGATCAATCTCGTGGTTCGGGCCCCGTGTGCGAGATGTCCGCGGCTCCTGTGTGATTGTTTCTGTTCTTTTCGCAGAACAATCATGCAGGGCCGCGGACTTGCCCACGATAGGACGTTGCTGCTCGACCTCGACGGAGTGTCCGTCGCTCGAGTTGCGCGGCTGGCTGACGGAACCCGCCAGGTCCGTCTGGGGCACGCCAAGGAGATCGCCTCACCCCCGAGCCCGCCTGCACCCACCCCGACCACGAGGCCGTCTCCGCCGCCCGCTACCGATTCCCCGGGGGCACCTTCGATGGCGCCCGCTGGGGAAACTTCACACGGGTCGGATCGGCGGCGAGCCCCTCCGCCCCCGCGCTCGCCGTCTTCGACGGCACGCTCTACAGCGTCGTCCGGGGCCGCGACAACAGCCTGTACTGGACCAGCTTCGACACCACCAGCTGGAACAACTTCGCCAGGTTCCCTTCCGGCTCGACCGCGACCCTGCCGGCCCTGGCCGCCTACGACGGCAAGCTCTACTGCGCGGTCCGCGAGCGCACCAACGACAACATCTACGTCGCCACCTTCGACGGCCGTGCCTGGACCCCGTTCAGCGTGATCGAGGTTGCCGGCGTGGCAACCCGGTCCGCACCGGCGCTGGCCACAGACAGCTCCGGGGCTGGTCTGCGTCTTCCGGGCCCAGGACAGCACCCTGTGCTACACCTCTTACCGCAGCTCATGGGGCGCAGTTGGCTACTTCCGCTCGGGCTCCACCGCCGCTGCCCCGGCCGTCGCCTCCCATGACGGGAAGCTGCACTGCATGGTCGGGGCAACAATGCCAACAGGAACCTGTTCTGGACCACCGGCAGCGTGCTCGGCGGCTTCGGAAGCCCGTTCACGCAGATCAACACCCTCTCCACCGGCGGCTCCGCACCTGCTCTCGCCTCCCACAACGGCACGCTCTACTGCGTCCACCGCGGCTGACAAGAGGCCCCAGACGCCACACCCACCAGGCCCGGCCTGCAGCGAACGGCCAAGGAGATGCCGAGTGTGTGCGTCCAGCCTCTGAGGCCCTCCCGCATCGCCCCGCACGCATCGGTGCGGGGCGAGTGCTTTGGGGTGTAACCAGGTTTCCGCCGCTTCGGCGCCATCGGATTTGCCGCCGCACGTTCAGCAAAGTCCACCCTCACCAAGGCGGTCCGGCCGCAGGGAAACCAAGAGCGACGCTGACGGCGGGTCTGACACGAAAATGACTCACGGTTGAGCCGGTCAGGCAGTGATGGGTTCGAAGCGAATGGTCAGGCCGAGGCTGTTGGCTTCCCTGAGCATGCGGCGCATGGCACGTTCGGGATCGCGGCGGGTGAAGTGGTCGGGGCCGAGGTCACGATAGGGGCTGTTGTCGTGCAGGACGGCCAGATGGCGATGGCGAGTTTGTGCATCACGGCGACGAGTGCGCGTTTGCCGCCGCGTCTGGCCGCGAGACGTCGGAAGAAGACACCGAGGTAGGACAATGACGACCACCATGGATGCTGCAAAGATCCCGAAGCGGGCCCAGCCATGACCGCCTCGCGCGGCATAGACGTAGTTGAGGTTGCGGAACAGTCCGGTGGTGAACACCAGGGTCACGTGGATGACGATGAAGAGCAGCAACCACAGCAGCACGAGGAAGTGCAGCGATCGCGCGTTTTGGATGCTGAGTACCTTGCTGATCCGTTTGAAGCGGGTGGACAGTGCTGGGGACATACCCAGACCGGTGGCGAGCGCGGCCGGGGCCGCGACGAAGACCGTGATGAAGTAGACGATCTGCTGAGGGCCGTTGTAACTGGCCCATGCGGTCTCGGTCGGCCAGTTCAACGACAAATACTGGATCAGCACCGACGCGGCATGAGGGAAGACGGCCCAGCTTGTTGGCACCAACAGCCGCCACTGACCGGTCATGAACAGCAGGACGTAGAAGACCAGGCCGTTGAGCACCCATAGCGTGCTGATGCCCAGGTGCCACCACCGGGCCAGCCCGATGGAGTGCCGGATTCCGGGCAGCCCGACCTGGCCCGGCAGACTGATGGAGTCTTTCTTAGCGGTCCACAGGGGGTCTGCGGGAACCGGTTTTTGCGCGCGGAACCACTCCTTTCCCGGGGTGCTGTGCCGCGTCCAGTACAGCCGAGGGTGATCAGCGAAAATTTGCAGCCCAGCACGGATGACGAACGTCATCAAGAAGACATTGAGAAAGTGCTGCACCCCGACCCAGCCGGGCAGGCCCCTGATTGTTGTCGAACGAAGACGCGGGAGAGGTCGTAGGGGTCGTAGTGCACCTCCCACAGCCCGCGCTTGACCGCGTGCCCGGAGTGCTGGCGCCGCCACGGCCCGAGCCCGGGCGCGTCGTAGGTGCGGTGGCCGATGCGGATGCCGTAGTCGTTGATGGCCCGCCAGGCCGCCGGCAGCAGCTCCAGGTAGTCCTCCCCGCGCAGCACCAGCGGCAGGTAGCCGGCCGCCGCGACCAGGGAGGCGTACTTGTCGTTCGGCGACATCGCCTTCCCCGGACGGAACGGGTCGCCCCTGGCTGGCACGGACACCGGAACAACGAAGCCCCGCCGGGCGCGGTCACGCGCCGTAAGGGTGAGGACGCGACCGAACTCAGATACGTCTCCGTACATCCGCGCGGCCTCAGATCCGCCCCCTGCACAGCTCCAGGAGCGTCATCGCGAGCGCCGTTCCGGGCTTTCCGAGCGCGTCGCTGAAATGGCTGAGAACCTCCATTTCCCGCGACAGATTCACGCGGCGGCCGCCGGAGGAGATCCGGGCCTTCTGGATGACGGCCGAGACCGCCATCCGTTCCTGTACGAGGCCGATGATCCGGTCGTCGAGTGCGTCGATGCGCTCGCGGGCGTCGCCGATGAGCGCTGCCGCCTCCTCGGTGCGGGCGCCGGTCCGCTCGGTGACGGGCTGCTCGGTGACGGTCATGGTGGGGCTCCTTTGCGGGAGGCCCCGGAGCGGCACGGCCCGGAAATGACAGAACGCCCCGGGCCTTGTCGGCCCGGGGCGCCTGGGAAGTTGCTTGTCAGTGGCTCAAGCAGCACGACCATGGCAGCCGGACGGGCCGGTGCCATAGGTAAAGACGAAGGTCAGCTGCTTGTGCATGGGGGAAGTATGGACCTCCCGCCGCCGAGCGCGAAAACCCGGTTCGGATGGTGAGACGAAAAGCGGCTCCGGCGCGCCGGTAGAATCGACAAAACCGACCCCCTCCCACCGCCGGAAGGCCGCCAGTGTCCTCAGCGTCCCCCGCTGCCGCGCCAGATCACTCCAACCCGGACGTAGTCCTCGTTGTCGACTTCGGCGCGCAGTACGCCCAGCTCATCGCCCGCCGCGTCCGCGAGGCCCGGGTCTACAGCGAGATCGTCCCGTCGACGATGCCCGTGGCCGAGATGCTGGCCAAGAACCCCAAGGCGATCATCCTCTCCGGCGGCCCGTCCTCGGTGTACGCGGAAGGTGCTCCCCGGCTGGACCGCGCGATCTTCGAGGCCGGGGTCCCCGTTTTCGGCATGTGCTACGGCTTCCAGCTGATGGCGACGACGCTCGGCGGGACCGTCGACAACACCGGTGCGCGTGAGTACGGCCGTACGCCGCTGCATGTCTCCAAGACCGGCTCGACCCTCTTCGAGGGCACCCCGGCCGAGCAGTCCGTGTGGATGTCACACGGCGACGCCTGCTCCGCCGCGCCCGAGGGCTTCACCGTCACCGCGTCCACGGACGTCGTGCCGGTCGCGGCCTTCGAGAACGACGAGAAGAGGCTGTACGGAGTCCAGCACCACCCCGAGGTGATGCACTCGACGTATGGCCAGCAGGTACTCGAGCACTTCCTCTACCGCGGCGCCGGCATCGAGCCGACGTGGACCACCGGCAACGTCATCGACGAGCAGGTCGCAGCCATCCGCGAGCAGGTCGGCACGAAGCGCGCGATCTGCGGTCTCTCGGGCGGCGTGGACTCCGCGGTCGCCGCGGCCCTCGTACAGAAGGCCATCGGCTCCCAGCTCACCTGCGTGTACGTCGACCACGGTCTGATGCGCAAGGGCGAGACCGAGCAGGTCGAGAAGGACTTCGTCGCGGCCACCGGCGTCCAGCTGAAGGTCGTCGACGCGCAGGAGCGGTTCCTTACCGCGCTGGCAGGGGTCTCCGATCCCGAGGAGAAGCGGAAGATCATCGGCCGCGAGTTCATCCGCGTCTTCGAGCAGGCCCAGGCCGAGATCATCGCCGAGGCCGAGCACGGCGAGGACGTCGCCTTCCTCGTGCAGGGCACGCTCTACCCGGACGTCGTCGAGTCCGGCGGCGGCACCGGCACCGCCAACATCAAGTCGCACCACAATGTCGGAGGCCTTCCCGAGGACCTCGAGTTCGAGCTCGTCGAGCCGCTGCGCAAGCTGTTCAAGGACGAGGTCCGGATGGTCGGCCAGGAGCTCGGCCTGCCGGAGGAGATCGTCCAGCGCCAGCCCTTCCCGGGCCCCGGCCTCGGTATCCGTATCGTCGGCGAGGTCACCAGGGATCGCCTGGACCTGCTGCGCGAGGCGGACGCGATCGCCCGCGAGGAGCTGACCGCGGCCGGCCTGGACCGTGACATCTGGCAGTGCCCGGTCGTGCTGCTCGCGGACGTGCGCAGCGTCGGTGTCCAGGGTGACGGCCGCACCTACGGTCACCCGATCGTGCTGCGGCCAGTCTCGTCCGAGGATGCCATGACGGCGGACTGGACTCGGATGCCGTACGACGTGCTGGCGAAGATCTCGACGCGGATCACCAACGAGGTCGCGGACGTCAACCGCGTAGTGCTGGACGTAACCAGCAAGCCGCCGGGCACCATCGAGTGGGAGTAACCCCTCTGCAAGGTCAACGCCGACGCCGCCGCTCATTCGTTTGGGTGGCGGCGTTGTCGTATCGGCTGGGTACGCTGACCGTACGGCCCGGAATCCCGTCCATGGGAGGACTTATGACCGCTGAGATCGCGCACCCCTGGCCGGTGCCGCCGCAGGACGGTTACACCGTGGACGACCTGCTGACGATGCCCGACCTCCCGCCGCACACAGAGCTGATCGACGGGAGCCTGGTCTTCGTGAGCCCGCAGCGGGATTTCCACAGCATCGTGATCGACCTGCTGGTGAGCAGCCTGCGTCGCACCGCGCCGCCTGAGCTGAGAATCCGGCGCGAGATGACGGTGGTGATCGACAAGCGAAATGGCCCGGAGCCGGACATCGCTGTGGTGCGCGCCGCGGCCGCAAGGAGCCGAAGCCAGACCTATTTCGAGGTCAGAGACGTGTTGCTCGCCGTCGAGGTGGTCTCTCCGGAGTCCGAGGCCCGTGACCAGGACACCAAGCCGCACAAGTACGCCAACGCGGGTATCCCGCACTTTTGGCGGGTCGAGATGGCCGGCACGGACGAACACCCGGTCGTCCACGTCTTCGAACTCGACAAAGAGGCGCGGTCCTACCGTCCGAGCGGCGTGTTCCACGACCACCTCAAGCTCTCCGTCCCCTTCACCATCGACATCGACCTCGCCGAGATCGACAACCTGTAGCTGCTCTACGTCGGCTCCTCCAGCTCGAAGTCGTCGTAGTGGAAGCCCGGCGCCACGACGCAGGTCACCAGGACCGGCTCGTCGCCCGCGGGTTCCGCCGCCTGCCAGGTCCCGGCCGGGATCAGGAGCTGGGGCTGTTCACCCGACTCCACCGACGGACCCAGAGTCAGCGTCTTCGTCTCGGACGGCTTCTCGTCCGTGCCGCCGAAGTGGAGGCGCAGTGGGCCGCCGCGGTGCCAGAGCCAGAGTTCGTCGGAGCGTACGCGGTGCCGGCGCGAACTCTCGCCGGGGTGCAGCAGGAAGTAGATCCCGGTGGCGTACGCCCGCGGGCCGGGGTAACCGGGCGGGGTCGTCGAGCCCGTCGTCTTCCAGGTCTCCCTGAACCAGCCGCCCTCGACGTGCGGTTCGAGGCCGAGGAGCGGGACCAGCGGAGATGTCGTGTCGGTCATGCGCGCATTCTCGTACAAGGCGTGCGAAGTCTCTGGTCACTTCGGGTGCCCGAAGGTAGCTTCCAGCCATGACCGAGACGCCCCCGCCCATCCCCGTCGAGCAACTGCGCTTCGCCATGCCGCCGGTGCACGAGTCCGTGGTGGACGAGCGGGCGTACCGCAAGGAGCGGCTCGCCGGGGCGCTGCGGCTCTTCTGGCGGTTCGGTTACGAGGACGGGGTGTCCGGCCACATCACCGCGCGGGACCCGGAGTTCACCGACTGCTTCTGGGTCAACCCCTTCGGTATGCCGTTCGCGCAGGTCACGGCCGGTGATCTGATCCTGGTGAACGCCGGGGGCCAAGTCGTCGCCGGGCGCCACCACGTCAACCAGGCCGCTTTCGCCGTGCATGCGCAGGTGCACCGCGCCCGGCCGGATGTCGTCGCTGTGGCACACACCCACTCCGTGTACGGCCGGGCGCTGTCCGCCCTCGGTGAGCTGATCGAGCCGATCACCCAGGAAGCCTGCGGTTTCTACGAGGACCACGCCCTGGTCGACTCGTACACCGGTGTGATCGTGGACGAGGACGAGGGCCGCCGGATCGCGGACGCCCTCGGTGCGTACAAGGCCGTCGTCCTGCGCAACCACGGGCTGCTCACGGTCGGCGACTCGGTCGACGCGGCGGCCTGGTGGTTCATCTCCATGGAGCGCTGCGCGCAGGTGCAGCTCGCGGCCCGGTCGGCGGGCAAGCCCGTGCTGATCGAGCACCGTGACGCGGTGGCCACGCGCGATCAGCTCGGCAGTGATCTGGTCGCGTGGATCAACTACCAGCCCCTGTGGCGGCAGATCAGCAAGGAGGAGCCGGGGCTGCTTCAGTAGCCCACAACCGGCCATCCGGTGGCCGAAGTCAATCCGGGCGCGGCACATTCACCCGCCCTGGCCTCCGGCGCCGGAACGTGGGCCCCTTCCGTACGGCACAATTCCCAGGAACTGCACGGAAGTTCAGTCAGCAGGCGGGGAAGGGCGGCGTCGGTCGTGGCGGTGCAGGAAGCGGGACAGTGCGAAGAACGCACGCCCGGCGCGCGCGAACAGCATCGGCGTGCCGTGGCGGCCTTCATCGCCAAGCGCGACGAACTCGCCGCAGGACAAGGGCTGCCGGTCGCCCTCTCGCACTCGCCGAGCGCCTCGCGCCAGTGGGTGTCGGACGAGCTGTACCAGTCGGCCCGCGCGGTCGCCGACCGCAGCCGTGAAGAGGGCGAGGCCTGGCTCCACCTGGTATGGCGCCGCTCGCTGTTGATCGTCTGGGCGGGCGTCGCGGCGCTGGTGCTCGGGCAGGCGGCCACCGCGATCGGCGCGGGTTGGACCGGCGCCCGGACGGCGGGGCTGATCGCCGCGGTCGCCGTCGGCGGGCTGCTGACCGCGGCCGCACGGCTGCACCGTTCGCGCGGCGGTCTCCTCGCGCCGCTGATCGGCGAGGACAACCGCCTCTCCACCTCCCGCGCTGTCGCCATCGCCTGGGTGCTGCTGGCCGTCTTCGCGGTCCTGGTCCTCGCTCTCCAGCTGGGCTGGGCCTCCTCCGCCTCCGACCGGGACGCGCTGATCGAAGGGCTCGGCCTGGCCCGGGGCGCGGGCATGCTGTCGGTCCTCGCCCTGGTGTGCGGCATCGCCGTTGTCGTACGCGGTGTGGTGGCCGTGCGCGTCACGCGCCGGCGGCTGCAGAAGATCCGGGCCGACCGCCCGCGGCTGGCGGATCTGCTCTGCGACGACGGCGGGCGCGGCAGCTTCGCCGATGTGCAGTACGCGCTGGTCAGCGCGGTCGCCGTGGTCTTCGCGCTGGTACGGCTGGCCCGTCGGCCCGAGCAACTGCCCGATCTGCCGTGGGGGCTCGCGCTCCTGGTCGCCGTCTCGGCGGCGACATACGTCGCCGGGAAGTTCGCGGAGGGCGGCCGGCCAGTCGTCCTGTCGGTCGTACGGGCCCGTGAGGCCGGGGATCTGGACGCCCCCATCCGTACGGGAGACGACATCGAGATCCGCGGCGCGGGCTTTGTGCCGCCGGGTGCGGGGACGCCGGACCGGCTGGCCCGGATGGTCGTCCGTATCGGCGCCGTGCATGTCCATGTCCCGCTGATCCCGGTGCCGGGCGGCTTCGCCAACCCGACGGACACGGTGCTCACCGTGCCGGTCCCGGCGGAGGTCGAGCCCGGGCAGGTGGATGTCCGGGTGGTGACGGCGGCGGGCGTGGAGAGCAACCGCTGCCTGATCCACGTGAAGGACTGATCGAGGTTCTGATCCACGTGAAGGGACTGACTCACCGGGCCCGCGTGTCACAGAGTGAGTCGCATGGCTGGTGAGCGGACCGGCTTCGTCGTACGTATGGTCAGTTGACGGGTCGACCCGAAGGCGGGACCAGTTATGACACACACATATCGGACGACGGCCGGCTACGGATCGGTCGACGGCGGGCGCGGCGGCTGGAGGGAGCGGGCGAGCCGTTACGCCCTTGTGCCGCTGCGGATCTTCCTCGGCGTGACCTTTATCTATGCGGGCATCGACAAACTCACCGACAGCCAGTTCATGGCGGCCGGCGGCAGCGGCTCCATCGGAGATCTGATGCGCAGCGTGCGCGACACCGCCGCCGTGCCCGCCCTGGTCGATCTTGCGCTCAAGAGCCCGGTGGGCTTCGGCTATGCGATCGCCTTCGGCGAGCTCGCCGTCGGCATCGGCATCCTGGTCGGGCTGCTGGCCCGGCTCGCCGCGCTCGGCGGTGCGCTCATCTCGCTGAGCCTGTGGCTGACCGTGAGCTGGCAGAGCGAGCCGTACTACTACGGCAATGATCTCCCGTACATGTTTTGCTGGGTGCCTCTCGTGCTGGCCGGGGCGCCCTACTGGTCACTGGATGCCCTGATCAGGCGCCGACGTCAGGGAAGTGCCGCGTCAGAGTCCTGGCGCTGAGTCAGAGCTGCTTCCAGCGGCATGCTCAAGATCCCCGCCGACGCAGTACGCGGGTCCTCACGTGCGCCGTTCACGGACTTCGCCGCACGCGCCCCGAGATCGCCTGGTCGTGGGAGAGCGCCAGCGACGGCAGCCCGTCGATCCGGACATCGCCCGCCACCAACTGCGCCGCCACCTTGGACAGGCGCTCCTTGAAGACCTCGAAGTCGGGTTCGGAGCGCTGTTGCAGCGACGCGATGGCATCGGCGAAGTAGATCTGGCCGAGCCGTTCGATGTTCGCGGCGACAGGCCCGAGGTCGACCGTGAGACGGAGTCGGTCGCGGTCCCCCCCAAGGTAGTGAACCATCTCGGCGATCCTGCTGGTCGCCCATGGCCCGCAAGGTCTCTGGCGGAATCACGAGCTTGAGGTTCGAGGTGACGGTGGATGCGGGGACGGGCAGCCGGCCCAGCAGATCACGGATGACCGGAGCGATGTGCGGGTCGACCAGTACCTCGTCGTAGACCCTCTGGAAGGCCCGGTCCTCCTCGATCACCCGGCTGTAGAAGCCGGGATTGAGCACGGTGCTGCGCACGACAGCGGCGGTGGCCAGCACAGTCAGGCTCAGCACGGCCACGGCCCAGACCAGGATCCGGGTCCACGGCCAGCGACGACCCAGTCCCTCCATGCCTCCCATTCTCGTGGCAGTCGGCAACCGGGCCCCGGCACCGGTCCGGCGGGCTGGGCGCGACGCCGCTCGACCCGTTCGGGATCACGGGCAGGCCCGGGGTACGGCTACCGCTCGCTCACGGCTCAGCGTGAGTTATCGGACGAAAATCCTCAGAACAGGGCGGGCGCAAGAGCCGTTCCGTGCTGGTGGGGGCGATCCACGCCAAGGTGGAGGGGCTTGCTAGGGTCCGCGGGTGAGATCACGAACATCTGTGCTATCGACTGCGGCCCGGCTCGCGTGGCTCGACGTTGTCCGGGGGATTGCGGCCCTCACCGTGACCCTGCACCACCTGAGCGGCGAGCTGTTTGTGGGCTTCGGTGGGGCCGTGCGCGAGTGGTTCGATCCGGGGATATTCGGGGTGATGGCGTTCTTCCTGGTCAGCGGGTACATCGTGCCTGCCTCGCTGGAGCGCCGGGGGGATGTGCGGGCGTTTTGGACCGGCCGGCTGTTGCGGCTCTACCCGCTATGCTTGGTGGTCTTCGTCGCTGCGGCCGTGTTGGTGCCGCAGCGTTTCTCCGCGGTGGATGTCTCGGTCCATCAGCACCCCCTGCTCGCCGCCGTTGCAAATGCCACCATGCTGCAGGATCTGCTGGGCCTGCGCAGCGGTCTGCCGGTGATGTGGACACTGACCTACGAGATGGTCTTCTACTACCTGGTCACGCTTCTGTTCATGGCCGGCGCCCATCGCCGCAGCGGGCCCGTGACGGCGGTGTTCGCCGGGGCGGCGCTGCTGTTGGGTCCGTGGGCGGCGGAGTGGAGCCTGCGGCCCGAGTTCACCGTCCGGCAACTGGCCGCGGGAACCGCGCTGGTTGTGGGAGTGGGGCTGTTGTTCCTGCTCACCGGCCGCCGGTCGGCGCAACTGACGGGGGTGACGCTGCTGGCGGGGCTCGGCCTGGTGCTCATGATCGCCAACTCGCGGTCGACTCTCTGGGAGAGCCTGCTGATCCTGGCGACGATGTTCAGCGGGACCGTGATCTACCGCGCCGAGCGAGGGCAGATCGGCCGGGGAGCGGCGTGGGCGTACTGCGGCTTCGTCGTCGCGGCGGGGACGGCGGCCGGGTTGCTCTACGACGACAAGCAGGCTCAGATCCGCACCTGGACCGCCTCCCCGATCGCCTGGGTCAGCGCGTTCCTTGCGGGTTGGGCGCTGTTCGCGGTGGCCCTCCTACTGCGCCGCCGCCGTATGCCTGGGGCCCTGACCTGGCTGGGCCTCGTCAGCTTCTCCGTCTATCTGCTGCACCGTCCGTTGATCTCCGCGATGTCCTGGCTCATGGAAAAGGTGGGGCGTTCCCACGGTGCGGTACCACAGCTGATCTGGCTCGTCGGCTTCCTCTCCGTACTGCTCATGCTGAGCGCACTCACCTACCAACTGGTGGAGCTGCCGGGGCAGCGGCTTGCCCGTCGGCTGCTGGATCGTCATCGCGGTCCGTCCGCAGGGGGTGAACCGGTCGTCCCCGAGACGTCGAAAGAGAACGAGGTGGCTGCTCGAAAGGGGCGGCATCGTCGTGCCCCGCATGAGTTCCAGTCGTCGGTGGGGGAACCGGCGGGCGGCCAGGGGTCCCAGGAGCCCGCTGTTACCGGATCGGCCTCCTGGTCCGCGTGAAGGAGCACCGCAGGCTCCCGGTCCTGGAACGTTTCCCCGACGGCTGCTGGCTGTCCAGGCTCGGCGCAGTGTCGGTCCGCGTCGTCGACTGCGAGATCACCGTCAGCGGGTCGGCCCGAACCTTCAGGGTTGATCCTTGGCCCACCACAAGGACGCGGCGGCGTGCTGCTGGTCGGCGAAGCCTTCGCCGACCAGGGCGTGCAGGACATCGTTGTCCAGAGGGCGGGCCGCCCGAGGGTCCGGTTCACCGACGGGCGCGCGAGATGGGCGAATGGCCAGATGTGGCCGGCTGGTACATGCTCTTCGTGACGGATGACCAGGGGACACCGTCCAAGGCGCTCTGGGTGAACGTGCCCTGAGGTGGGCGAGAGGGTCCTGCCGCAGCGACACAAGGGCTCTGCCATCTGGTCGGCGGTCGACCCCAGGTCGGTCACCGGTTCCCGGGCAGCCACGCGCCGTTGATGTTGATTGCGTGGGCCGCGCTGCGGTGCGGGTAGGCGGTGGCGTCTTCGGCCGCCCGGGCGATGGCGCCCCGAGTTGGAAGACCAGCGTGTACGACCGGGGCGAGGCGATCCGGGCGGTGTGCTCAAACGAGCATGTCGATCAGATCATCGCGCAACGCCGCCACCTCGCTGGACTTCCAGTAGTAATGCCAGCCGTGCGACACCGTTGGGTTCTGCAGCGACTGATGCTCCGGATAGGGCCGCAGCCTGGTCAGGCCGGCCAGATACGACACCCCGAACGAACGGGACGCCGCGGAAGACCAGAGCCCGCCGTGGCGGCGCGCGTTGAGGCGAGCACCGCGCGGCGCCTGTGGCTCGGTCGGGCCGTCACCGCCGGCGAGGGGTGTGGGTCCGGATGCGGAAGATGGCCAGCCCGATCATGCTGAACGCGACCGCCCAGGCCAGGCCGAGGGCGAGATGTCCCCACAGGGCAGTGTCCCCGAAGGAGCCGCCTGCCGCGAACTGCATGGGGCCGAAGGACGGGAACCACTGCAGGACGGGCTTGTTGGCGAGGGGGTTGCCCAGCGGGTTCTGCAGGAAGGTGTCCATCAGCCCGCCCATGATGATGAGGAAGAAGCCCTCCAGGTCGCGCTTGACCAGGACGCCGAGGAGCAGGCCGAGGGCACCGTAGGTCAGGGCGATGACGGTGAAGGCGGCGAGGACGGCGAACCAGCCGGCCGTCGTCGGGCGCCAGAAGAGAAGGATCGCGAGTGCGGTGTAGAGGGCGATCGCGGTCGCCACCATGGCGATGGCGAGGGATTTGGCGCCGACGAGGGTGGCCTGCCGGTATCCGGCGAAGACGAGGCGCCGGTCGAAGGCGAGTGCCTTGCGGACGGCGTCGAAGACGACGAACCCGGCAATCATTGTCACTGAGTTGAGGCCCGCGGAGATCAGGGTGAGGCTGCCGCCGTCGACATGCAGCACCTCGCCGGTCGCGTAGAGCTTGAAGTCCAGAACCTCGCCCGAGGCCAGGGCATCCATCAGCATGTACCAGACCGGCACGAACAGCACGAGCAGCAGCCCCGCGAGCCGGTTGCGGGCCTGGTCGCGCACCGAGAAGCCCAGGGCCGTGGCGAACTGCCCGTACAGCGGCCGAAGTTCGGATCCGTCAGACGCGGACATTGGCGCCCTCCCCGGCTGTTGCGCGCGGGCTGAGCCGACCGTCGTCCAGGTCGGCCAGCACGTCGAAGCGGTCCTGCTCGAAGACGAGGTGGGTGATGATCACGACGGCCTTGTCGCGGCCGCGCAGCTCTTCCACCAGGTCCCAGAAGCGCAGGTAAGTCTCCCAGTCGAAGCCCTGGTAGGGCTCGTCGAGGAGCAGGACGCCCGGATCGTGCAGCAGGGCCAGGGTGAGATTCAGCTTCTGCCGCGTGCCGCCGGAGAGCTCGCCGACAACGGTCTGTCCGTACTTCTGGTAGCCGAGGATGCGGACGAGTTCGTGGCCACGCCGCAGATCGGGCAGGCGGTGCGCGGCGGCGAAGTAATGCAGATGCTGCTCGACGGTCAGGCTGCCGTTCAGCACGGGATCCTGCGGGCAGTAGCCGAGCGTCCCGGTCAGAGCCACCTCGCCACGGTCCACGGGCAAGATGCCGGCCAGGACCCTGAGCAGCGTGGATTTTCCGGCGCCGTTTTCGCCGACAACGGCGATGAGCTGCCCGGGGGCGACGGCGAGGTCGGCGCCGCGCAGGACATGGTGTGCGCCGTAGGACTTGTGCAGGCCACGCGCTTGGAGCACGGGCCGTGGTGCGGGTGTGGATCCGGTCGGCATGTGAGATCTCCCTACTGGTTTTCCGGGTGCGTCTCTCCTTGCGGTGCTGCGTTCAGTCCGCCCGCATAGATGCTCAGCATCTCCGGGGCCCAGCGCGCCATGCCGTCGGCCGACAGCGGGTCGGTGCCGAGGACCTCGGCGAGGCGGTCTCGGAGCAGGAACACGGCCAGGTCGTTGGCGAGCAGGAAGGCCGCGCGAACAGCCGGTTCCCGGCCTGGTGCGGCCCGTCCGGTCGCCGCCAGGCCGTCCAGCGCGGCGCGGCTCAGCTCGAACAGGCGCCGGAACAGTGTCTTGCCAGCGTCCGAGTCGGACAGCAGGAGTCGGCGCAGGTAGCTCGGCAGGGGCGAACCTGTCGGCAGATGTCGGGCGAACACCTCGCTCAGGGACGCCGCTCCGGTGCCCGGATCGAGCAACTCCGTGCCGTCTTCACCGGTCAGTTCGCCCAACATCGCCTCGAACACGGCCAGGACGTACTGGTCGACCCTGTGGCGCAGGCCCTCCTTCGAACCGAAGTGATGCACCACGAGCCCGGGTGAGACGCCCGCGGCCTCGGCGATCTGCCGCACGGTCACCGACTCCGGCCCACGCGCGGCGAACAGCCGCAGGGCCTCGTCGCGGATGACGGCCCGCGCGGTCCGGTCGTCGGGGATTGAATGCATGTACAGCATGTTAAACATATGTTCAATGTCTCGTCCAGGGGGCCGGCTGGTCGCTGCTCGCGCCGCCCGCCTGGGGCATGCTCGTCCAAGTTCTGCGGATCACGGGTCACCCCTCCGCGGCCCGTCGTGCCAGAGGGTGATCAGCGCAACGGGCCGACTCTGTTCCGGGGGGCGTGCCCCTCTTCGGGTGCACATACTCAGACCTCCTCTGAGGTGGCCGCGCGTCGGCCCCGTGCAACTACCCCTCCCCCAGAGGCCGCCCAACCCGGAATGAGTCATGCCCGGCCGACGGGATGCAATGGCTGTGAGGTGAGGCGACCGTCGAATGATGGGAGGGGAGCCCACCAACCATTGCACAGTGCAAAATGAGATGCCCAGTGGTGCGGATGATTCCCGGCGAACTCCTCTCGGCGCTTCGCAGCGCATCGCCCTTGTTCGCGCAGGTTCTGGTACCAGTCGGACTTTGGTCCGAAGCCGGAGGCGACGGTCCAGCTCTCATCGGCCCGCTCGTACGCCGCCACTTCCAGGACCACCCGGCGGTCGAGTCCGGTGGGGCGCCCGGTGTGGTGCAGCAGGAGGAGCCGTTTCCCGAAGAGCGGCCCAAGTCCCGCGCGGAAGAAGAGGATCGGCAGTCCTAGGGCCGCACACCGCCACCCCGGTGGGCGGCTGAGGGCAGGTGGTGGTGTCTCTGTGCGCCATGGGCTCGATTGGGTAAAAGGCCGGGGCAAGAACCGTCCCGAGAGAGCCACCTTTGCATAGTCTAAAGGTGGGGGAGGGGCGCCTGCGGCGGCTCTCCAGTGCTGCGACCCCGCTGGAGTGCGTGATGACCGAGAAGAAGCCGCCATCAAGCTCGACAGTGTTGTCCAGCACGCCGATCGTGGCGATGGCGGTGGTCGCGGGCGTGGATGTCGTGGCCGGGCCCGGGGTCGGCCTCTTGCCCCTTGTGTCGCTCGGGCCCGCCTTCGCCGGCCTGGTCGGAGGGTGGCGCCGCACCGCCGTGATCGGTGCGGTGGCCCTACTGCTTTCCATGGGGCTCGGCCTGTACAACGGACTGTTCGAGGAGAGCCGGGGATTCGCCTCGATGGCGGCGGTGGCGGGTGTGACGGGCATCGGCATCGCAGCCGCAGTGATGCGCTCCCGCCGAGAGGCGGAGCTGGCCAGCGTGCGGTCGATCGCGGAGGTCGCCCAACGGGTGCTGCTGCGGCCGGTGCCGCTGACTGCTGGATCGCTGCAGGCGGCGGTGTCGTACACCTCTGCGGTCGCCGAGGCACGTATCGGCGGCGACCTGTACGAGGTGGTGGCCTCGCCGCACGGCGTGCGGGTGATTGTCGGAGATGTGCAGGGCAAGGGGCTGGCCGCGGTCGAGACCGCCGCCGTGGTGTTGGGCGCCTTCCGGGAGGCCGCCCACGACGAGCCGGATCTGGTGGGGCTGGGGGAGCGGCTGGAGCGGAGCGTGGCCCGGGAGTTGGAGGGCGAGAAGTTCGTCACCGCGATTCTCGCCGAGATCGGCACGGGCCACGCGGTCGTCTTCCTCAACTACGGGCATCCGGCTCCGATGGTCGTCCGCCGGGACGGCACGGCCGACTTCCCGCAGCCGCCCGCCCACGCCCTTCCGCTGGGCCTGGGCGCGCACGGCGCTGAGGGCCCGAAGCCCTATCGGGTGGACTTCGCGCCGGGCGAGCAGCTCCTGCTGTACACCGACGGAGTCACCGAGGCCCGAGACGAGGACGGCCGCTTCTATCCGCTCGGCGAGCGGGCGCACCTGCTGAAGGACCCAGACGCGCACCGCGCCCTGGGCGCCCTGCGCGCGGATCTTGCCCAGCACGCCAGCGGGCCGCCCCATGACGACGCTGCGATGCTCCTGCTCCGCTACCACGGTCATGGGCAAGGAAAATCTGTTCCCATCGTGTGAGTGAGCAGGGACTTCGGCACGGTAGAAAGGACCTATGCCGGAGCGCGAGGCCCCTGCGGGGGCGATGGACGATGTGGACGCGGTGACCCGTGCGGCGCTGACCGCGTCCCGACTGCTGGTGGCGGTCTCCGCCCGTTCCCTCGCGGCGGTCGAGGAGCGGGTGACGCTGCCGCAGTTCCGGATGCTGGTGGTGCTGTCCACGCGCGGGGCCACCAAGCTGGTCGCGCTCGCCGACCTGCTCCGGGTGGCGCCGTCCACCGCGATGCGGATGGTCGACCGGCTGATCGCGGCCGGGCTCGCCGACCGGCAGGCCAATCCCGCCAACCGCCGCGAGACCCTGCTGCAGCTCACGGACGAGGGGCGGCGCACGGTCGAGGACGTCACCGCCCGGCGCCGCGCCGAGATCGCCGCGATCATCGAACGGCTCACCCCGACCCAGCGGCTGGCACTCATCGAGGCCCTGGCCGCCTTCAACGCGGCCGGGGGAGAGCCCCTCGCACCGGCGCTCGACGATGCGGAGCCGCATCCGCTGGGTTGGGCTGTGGATATCCCGGTCGCCCGCGACGCCTGAGCCGCTCGAGGTGCCGTCGGACCCTGGCCGAACTTCTCCGCCCGCCGCTCGTTTTGCATAATGCAAGGGAATCGCGCAGGTGCGGACCGCGCTGCCTGATCCCGGTGTGTCATATGAAGGCGCGCTGCGGGTCGCCATGTGCCGGGCGTGCGCGGGTGGTTGTCACAGGAACACCTGGACCCAGACGGCGGAGGATGGAACGCTCTGTTCGTCGAGGGTGACAGCCATGTACCGGCCGGGTGGCGACGAGAGGTGCGTCGTCGCTGACGGCCAATTGGGTGACACGCGTGTTTGCGTTGTGCGAAATGTCCCGATCCGAGCAACGGGGCCGAGCCCTCGATGGTGCTGGGGTTTGGTGGTGGTGCCCCTGCAGCGGCGCTCAGGTCTCATACAGGTGTGCGGAGGCGACGCGACCCGGCCGCATGATGCGGATCTTGTGGCCTTCGCAGGCGGGGCACTGCGGAGACTGCAGGGGTGAGGGCACGCGCTGGTCGTCGTGCAGATAGGCCGCGGTGATCCGGGCGTGCTCGTCCACGGTCACGTCGATGTCGTATATGCCTTCCCAGCCGTGCCCGCAGTCGAGGCACGCGAACGAGTAGGCGCGCTGAATGTGCTTTGTGCGCATGGTCCACCTCCTGGAACGAGCTGCCTGCTGGGCCTGTCCTTCGCACCACTCCTGCGAGTGAAGATCCGCTGACCTGATCGTCTGCATCTGGCTAGAATCGAGAAGTCCGCATGCTGAGATTCAATCTCATTGGCTGCCGGACTTCGATCTCTACGCCCATGTGCGAAGCATCCGGCTAGTCACTCGTACCCATTTTTTTGCACAGTGCAATATAGGTGAATCGTGGTCTGGGCGCCCTCGGGGTGCCGCCTATGCGGCCGCGTGCACCGCACGCAGTGCGCTCTGATGGCTGAGCCAGCCGACCGGCCTGCCGTGTGCGGGGTCGAGGACGGGTACCCCGGTGCCTGCTGCCGAGAGGAGAGTGTGCAGCGCCTGTGCGAGGGGCTGGTCGGTCGTGACGGGTGCGGGTGGCTCGGCGAGCTGCCCCACCACCGCCGGGACCGCGTCCGGCTGCTCCGCCAGCGCCTCGGCGATGGCCTGGGCGGTGACGACACCCACGTAGTGTCCGGAGGTATCGACAACCGGTAGTGCCCCGTTCCCGGAGAGGCTCAACAGTTCGGCGGCGTCCGCGAGTTCGGTCGACGCCGGTAGCGGTGAGGGCAGGGGATCCATGACGGAGCCGACCTGCTGCGCGCCGATCTTGGCCCCAGGGGCAGGGCCGTCGAGGTCGATGCCGCGGCGGCGCAGTTTGAGGGTGTAGATCGTGTCGTTCGAGAGCAGGCGGCTGACGGTGGTGGCCAGCACGATGGCCAGCATCAGCGGCAGGATGATCGAGTACTCGCCGGTCAGCTCGAAAAGGATCACCACGGCGGTGACAGGAGCATGGGAGGCGCCGGCGAAGACGGCACCCATGCCCACCAGCGCGTATGCCCCAACGGAGTCGGCCGACCCGGGCAGCAGGTGGTGGACGCCCGCGCCGTACGCGGCACCAAGCATCGCCCCGATGAACAGGCTCGGTGCGAACACCCCGCCCGAGCCGCCGATCCCGACGGTCACGCTGGTCGCCAGCATCTTGCCCACCAGCAACAGCAGCAGGAAGCCGACCGCGTACCCGCCCTCGGTGGCCTTCTCCAGTACCGGGTAGCCGACCCCGTACATCTCCGGCAGGGCGAGCAGCACTAGGCCGAGCGCCAGCCCGCCGGCCGCGGGGCGCAGCCACTCCGGGCCGCGCCATGCCCAGTCACAGGCGTCCTCGATCAGATACAGCACCCGGGCGAAGCCCGCGCCGACCATGGCTGCGGTGACGCCGAGCAGGGCGAACAGGCCGTACTGTGCGAGATGGTCGACGTGGAATGCGGGCAGGGTCAGGAAGGCGACGTCACCGAAGGCGGCGCGGCCGATCACGCTCGCGGTGACGCTGGACAGGACGGTCGCGCCGAACGCCTCTGCGGAGAAGGTGCCCAGGATCAGCTCCATGGCGAAGAACACCCCGGCCAGTGGGGCGTTGAAGGTCGCGGCGATGCCGCCCGCCGCGCCGCACGCGACCAGCAGCTTCATCCGCTCCTCGGCCACCTTCGTCACCCGCCCCAGGGTGGAGCCAAGGGCGGAACCGATCTGCACGATCGGACCCTCGCGGCCCACTGAACCGCCGGAGCCGATGGTCAGGGCGGAAGCCAGTGTCTTGACCACCGCGACCTTCGGGCTGATCCGGCCGCCGCGCTGAGCGACCGCGAGCATCACCTCCGGCACCCCGTGCCCGAGTGCCTCCTTGGCGAAGCGGTGCACCAGCGGCCCGTACAGCAGCCCGCCGACCACCGGGGCGAGCAGCACGAAGTACGGCCCGAGCCAGGGCAAGTGCGGGTTGCCCGTGCCGTGCGAGGCCGCGTAGTCGGCGTGGCCGGAGAACAGGCGGGTGAAGGTCGTGATGCACCAGCGGAAGACGACCGAGCCCGCACCGGCTCCGGCGCCGATCACCACGGCGAGCGCCATCAGGCCCCAGGGTGCGCTGAGCAGCCCCGCCGCTCTTCCCACGGGGGTGACGACGCTCTCCGCAGCCCTGGACTGCTCGCCGTGTCCGATCGTCTGAGTGGCGCCCATCCCTTCCCCTTCCGTACTTTTGCATTATGCAAAACGTGTCAAGGGGTTCTGGGCGGAGCATCCGGATCTGATCTGGCCGATCCGGGGCGGTGGCGGCAACTTCGGCGTCGTCACCCGCTCACTTTCCGGCTGCACGAGGTCGGCCCCGTCATCATCGGCGGCCGGCTGCCTGGGGCGCCGACCGGGCGGACGACGTGCTCGTGACGTACCGCGAGTTCACCGCGGTCGCTCCCCGCTGCTGACGGCGGTGGCGATCGTCCGGCTCGCCCGCCCGCGGCCGTCGCCGCGCGACCGTGCCGCGGGACCGCACCGCTGCCGCCGCGCGCCATCCGGGCCGGGCAGGAAGTTGACCCCTGTAGGCATATTGGTAGAGGGCCGCGGCCGTCTCGTTGCTGATCCTGAGGGCGATCAGTACACGTACAGGCTCCATGACCGGAGACCCTGCAACAGCAGTACGCCAGTGATCTGGCCTACCTCATGGCCTGGCTGCCGCTGGTGCTCGCCGGTGCCGCGGTGTTCTCGCTCGACGCCCTTCTGGCCGAGCGGCGGCGACGGATCCCGTAGTGCGCCCAGGTCACCGCCCCGGCCAGGAACAGACCGCCGAAGACGACCGGGAAGACCACGAACCAGGGTGTCTGCCACCAGCCGGCCGCGTCGCCCGCGTACAGCAGCGCTGCGGCCAGCACGGCGAGACCCGCGACCAGCTTGCCCGGCCGGAAGCCATGCCGGAGTTCACGACGCGGCACGGGTCACCTCCACCTGTCCGATGCCCACTTCGAGTTGCAGCTCCACGGTGCCCGACGGCTTCGTCCCCGCGGGGGCGGGCAGAGTCCGCTGCCGTTCCTTGCCGGCCGAGACGTCGATGTCGTTCGGCGCGTCGTCGGGGAGACGGATGTCGCCGATGCCCGTCTCGGCCCGTACTGTGACCGGCGCGTTCTTCGGCACGACCACCTTGAGCCGGCCCGCCCCGACCTCGGCCGTCGTCGACAGCGTCTGCCCCGCGGGCACGGCGAGGGACGACAGATCGAGGGTGGCGTCGCCCGAGCCCAGTTCGTAGTGCTCCTGCACGGCTGCGACGGTGGCGGGTTTCCAGCCCTTGCGCACCCAGTCGGTGCTGATGTCCTTGGGCAGCGCGGCCGCGCCGGCCAGCAGCGCCGCCGTGATCATCGTCATCATGACCGTGCCGAAGCCGGTACGGCCCAGCAGCGAGCTGACCAGCAGGCCGAGCCCGAACACCGCCAGCGCGCAGGCCAGTCCGATCTGCAGGCTCGTGCCCAGCGGATTGATGTCCCAGCTGAGCCCGGTGCCCAGACCCCCGGCGATCAGCGCGAGCAGGAAGACTGTGCCCCCGATTCCGCGCGGGCCGCGCGACTGTGGGGGAGCCGAGGCCGTGGGCCGCCGCAGCGGCACTCCGGCCTCCGCGCGCGGTACCGCCTCCGCGACCGCGTCGGCCGGGCCCCACAGATAGCCCGAAGCCACCGGGCCCGTCGTGCCGTCCTTGACGATCGGGTCCCGCCACCACGAGGGGCTGTCGCGCACGGGCGGCGCCTTGGTCTCCGGCGGGGCCTCGGCCACCGCGTGGGCCGTCCCCGCATCCAGCGGCACACCGCCGGGCGCCGTGACACGGCGGCGCTGCGACCACACGGCCGCGCCCGCGACCGCGAGCGAGAGCATCGCGGCGAAGGCGAGCGTCCCGCCGTTGCTCAGCATCGACAGGAACACTCCGCAGCCGATCAGCGCCAGCAGCACGGCCGCCAGCGAAGCGCCCTCGACCCGGCCCGACAGCAGCCTGCGGATCTCGTTCTCCTCCTCGCCCTCCAACGGGATCAGCAGCCAGGCGAAGCCGTAGAAGATCAGGCCGAGACCGCCGGTCACGGAGAGCACGCCGATCACGATCCGGAAGATCACCGGGTCCACGTCGCAGTACCGCCCGAGCCCGCCGCAGACACCGGCCACGACCTTCTGGCGGGAGGCACGGCGCAACTGCTGCGCCTCGGGCGGCACATCCGGCTGCGCCTGAGGCGAAGTGGTCGGCTGAGTCATACGTCCATGGTGACGGGCCGTGCGCCCCCGCGGCACCCACGCCGACCCTGGCCCTTCCCTGATATCGCCCGCCCGCACCCGGGCACGGATCAGGGTCGGTTTAAGGGACGCCCCTGATACCGCGGCCTCTGCCCGCGTGTGACGATCGGAACATGCCAGTCGCCGCGCCCCGACCCGCCGGACCCTCCCGTGCCCCCGTGCCGGAGGAGCAGCCGCTGCGCAAGCTGTACCGCAGCGCGGACGGCCGGATGCTCGGCGGTGTGGCACGGGGCCTCGCGGGCCATCTGGGACTGCCGGTCATCTGGGTACGGCTCGTCTTCCTCGGCCTGTTCATGGCCGACGGCCTCGGCGTGCTCCTGTACGCCGTCTTCTGGATCGTCGTGCCGCTCGGCGTGGGGGGCAGGACCGCCGAGCCGCGCTCCGTCTTCGAGACCATGGCCGACGGCAGACGCAGGCTGCGCAAACCCGACAAGGGCCAGCTCTTCGCCATGGTCGCCCTGCTCATCGGTGCCGCGATCTTCGCGGGCAGTGTGCAGATGGGCAGCAGTGCCGGCCGCAATGTCTGGCCCATCCTGCTGATCGGCGCCGGTGTGGTGCTGGTGTGGCGGCAGGCGGACAACGCGCGCCGGGCCCGTTGGACCGAGGTCGGACGCCGCCGCAGGCTGCTGCAGCTGGGCCGGGCGCTGGCAGGCGTCGCCCTCGTCGGCATGGGCCTGACCGTCTTCATCGTGGTCCGCGGCTCGGCCGCCCAGCTCGGCAACGTACTGACCGCGGCCATTGCCGTGATCGCCGGTGTCGCACTGCTCGCGGGGCCCTGGCTGGTGCGGATGACCCAGGACCTCTCGGAGGAGCGGACGATGCGCATCCGGGCCCAGGAACGTGCCGAAGTCGCCGCGCACGTCCATGACTCCGTCCTGCACACCCTCACCCTGATCCAGCGCAACGCCGACGACGGAGGCGAAGTACGCAGGCTCGCCCGCGCCCAGGAGCGCGAGCTGCGGAACTGGCTCTACAAACCCGAGGGCACCGGCAAGGACGAGGACGAGGAACCCGACACCCTCGCCGACGCGGTGAAGAAGGCGGCGGCCGAAGTCGAGGACAAGCATGGCGTCCCGCTGGAGGTCGTGGTTGTCGGCGACTGCCCGCTGGACGAGAAACTCGTCGCACAGATGCAGGCCGCGCGCGAGGCGATGGTCAATGCGGCCAAGTACGGTGGCGAGGGCGGGGCGGTGCAGGTCTATGCGGAGGTCGAGGGCCGGACCGTCTTCGTCTCCGTACGGGACCGGGGGCCCGGCTTCGATCCGGATTCGGTACCCCAGGACCGGATGGGCGTAAGAGAATCGATCATCGGCCGGATGCAGCGCAACGGCGGCACGGCACGGCTTCGCTCGGTGCCCGGTGGGGGCACCGAGGTCGAGCTGGAGATGGAGAGGGCGAGCGAATGACCGAGACCGAGGCTGCGGGAGAGACCGCACAGCGGCGCGTACGGGTCGTGCTCGTCGACGACCACCGGATGTTCCGCACTGGCGTGCAGGCGGAAATCGGCCAGACCGCCACCACCGGTGTCGAGGTGGTCGGCGAGGCCGCCGACGTGGACCAGGCGGTCACCGTGATCACGGCGACCCGGCCCGAGGTGGTCCTGCTCGACGTGCATCTGCCGGGCGGCGGCGGGGTGGAGGTGCTGCGCCGCTGCGCCCCCCTCATGGCGTCCGCCGAGAACCCCGTACGGTTCCTGGCGCTGTCCGTCTCGGACGCCGCCGAGGACGTCATCGGGGTCATCCGGGGCGGTGCGCGCGGCTATGTCACCAAGACCATCACCGGCACGGACCTGGTCGACTCGATCTTCCGGGTCCAGGACGGGGACGCGGTGTTCTCGCCGCGGCTCGCGGGCTTCGTGCTCGACGCGTTCGCCTCGACGGACGCGCCGCCGGTGGACGAGGACCTCGATCGGCTCACTCAGCGCGAACGGGAAGTTCTGCGGCTGATCGCGCGGGGCTACGCGTACAAGGAAATCGCGAAGCAGCTGTTCATCTCGGTGAAGACCGTGGAGTCCCATGTGTCCGCGGTGCTGCGCAAGTTGCAGCTCTCGAATCGGCACGAATTGACCCGATGGGCGACGGCTCGTCGTCTGGTCTAGGCTCCGTTGTGAGGTAACTGGTACATAGCCGGGCAACCGACTGAGCCATGTTCACCTCTTGTTTCGCGTGATGAATTTGACGGGGAACACCTTCTTCGTGATCACGATCGTCCTGGTCGTGATCGCCGTACTCCTGCCGCTCCTGTTCTGGAGCCGGCTGCGCGGACCCGCCATGGTGCGGGGCGCCGGCCGGCTGTTCATGGTGCTCTTCGCGCAGGCGACGGCGGTCCTGATGGTGTTCGTGGCGGTCAACAACGCCAATGGGCTGTACGACAGCTGGGACGACCTGCTCGGTACGTCGAACCATGTGAACACCGCGGTCGACCTCGGTCCCAGCGGCACCGGCGGCAGGCAGATATCCTCGCTGCCCAAGCTGCAGCAGAAGTTCGAGAAGGTCGATGACTCCTCGCTCGGCAACGGGCTGCTCCGCACCTATCTCAAGGGCGGGATATCGGGCGTGGAGGGCGAGGTCCTCGTCTGGCTGCCGCCGCAGTACGACGACCCGGCCTACCGCAACAAGAAGTTCCCGGTCGTCGAGCTGCTCGCCGGTTTCCCCGGCTCCTCCAAGAGCTGGTTCAAGGCGATGAAGGCCCAGTCCAAGCTTCAGCCGCTGATCGAGTCGGGCAGGGTCGCTCCCTTCATACTCGTCTCGCCCCGCACGATGCTGCTGGGCGCTTCCGACGCCGGGTACGCGAACATCCCGGGCACGGTCAACGCCGACAGCTGGCTGACGGTCGACGTGCGCAAGATGATCTCCGACAATTTCCGGGTCTCCCTCGGCCCCGACAGCTGGGCCATCGCGGGCTACTCGGCGGGCGGGCACGGAGCGGCCAAACTGGCCTTCGCCCACCCCGACCGCTACCGCGCGGCCGTCAGCCTCTCCGGCTACAACGACCCGGCAGCGGAGAAGGACTCGATCACGGGCTCGGACCCGGACCTGCGCCGCGAGAACGATGTACTGCACATCCTGAAGTCGGCCAAGAAGCCGCCGCGGGTCTCACTGCTGGCGACGGGCGAGGGAGGGGACGGGTACCAGCCCGGTCTCGCGCTCCAGCGGGCGGCGAAGGCGCCGACGAAGGTCGAGGCGCGCAAGACGACCGGCGGCCACCTCACCAAGGTGTGGAGCAGGGAACTGCCCTACGCGTTCGAGTGGCTGACGCGTCAGATGCATCTGCAGGGCATGACCCGGCACCACGGACAGGGTGACGGGGAGTCGGTGGGACAGGCCCGGGGCCGGGGCGAGGACCAGAAACTGGACGGGGAAGTGACCGACAGCGCCGCCGGACTGCTGGAGTAGCGCCGCTCCCCCTGATCGGTCCGACAGGACCTAACAGGGTGACACGGCCAGTGCCATGTCGGTCTTGTCGCCGACCCTCCGGTAGCCGATCCCCGCGTAGATCCGCTCGACGTCCGCGTCGCCCGGCTCCAGCCAGACCACCTTGCAGCCGCGGTCGAAGGCGGTGGCCGTCAGATACGCGGAGAGGGCGGCGCCGATGCCACGGCGGCGGTGCGACGCGGCGACCGCGAGACCGCACAGTTCGCTCCTCCCATCGACCGGAATGGAGCAGCCGCCTGCGGCGACCGTGGTCCCGTCCGCCTCGTCCGTGGCGACGGCAGCGACCCCGCCGCCCTCGTGGGCCCCGCGGAGCCAGGCGATCTCGCCCTCGGTCGGCTCGCCCGTGCTCCCGTACGCGAGATGCTGCACGGCGGCCGCGGCGGCAAATCCGGCCGGGTCGAAGGGCTCGCTGATCGATGTCCCGGGCACCGGCGCGGGCGCGACGAGGGAGCCGGGCTCGCAGGCCAGCAGCGGGGCGCGGCCCACGACCGCGAAGCCCGCGGCGAGCAGCGCGGGCTCGACCTCGGGTGCGCACGAGGGCAGGAATTCAAGACGCGGCATCCGGTCGCGCTCGCGGAAGACGGCGATCAGAGCACCGATCTCCTCGGTGGTCGGCTCCGCGCCATGGTCCGGGATGGCGTAATTCGCGGGCGGGATGGCCCAGTCGGGGTTGTAGCGCACCGTGAAGGGGCCGACCCGCACATGATCGGGCGAGCGGAGCGCGAGGGTGCGTACGTAGTTCTGGACGTCGATGTCCACGTGGGGCTCCTGCCGCGCTCGGGGTCTTCGGACGTCGGGGATCCTACGCGGGCCGGGTGGCTCCGGCGAAAGGCATTTCGTCGATCGGCGCGACCCGGACCGGGGCGCCGGGACGAGGCGCGTGGATCATCTGTCCGCCGCCGACGTACAGGCCGACATGGCTGATGCCGGAGTAGAAGAACACCAGGTCACCGGGGGCGAGTTCGGAGCGTGAGACACGCTGTCCCGCGTTGATCTGGGTGTAGGTGGTGCGGGGCAGCGACACGCCGGCGGAGCGCCATGCGGCCTGGGTGAGCCCGGAACAGTCGAAGGATCCTGGCCCGGTCGCGCCCCAGACATAGGGCTTGCCGAGCGCGCCGTAGGCGTAGGCGACGGCTTGCGCGGCACGGGGGTTGGGGGCCTGGAGGGAGCCGCGGGGGGCGGCGGAACGGTCGGCGTGTGCGACGGACGCGACATCCCCGTAGCCCCCGTGGGACGCCCCCTGTGAGCTGTCGTACGAGGCGCGCTGCGCGGCGGTGAGCCGGTCCAGCAGCTGTTCGGCAGCCGAGAGTTTCTGCTGGACGGTGGCCTTGTGCCTGGCCAGTTCGGTTTGCCGGGCCTTGAGCGCGCCCATCCGCTCGCCGGCCTCGGCCCTCAACCGGGCGATGTCCACCAGCTGTTGGTGTACGCCGGCGATGGCGTCGGCCTGACGGGTGCCGACCCGCTCGGCGAGCGCGGCCCGCTCCAGATACTCGTCCGGGTCGGACGTCAGGGCGAGCTGCAGCGCCGGGTCGATCCCGCCAGCGCGGTACTGGGCGGTGGCGATCGAACCGAGCGCGTTGCGTGAGGTGTTGAGCCGTTCGGTCCTGCGGGTGGCCTCGTCGCGCAGCTCGTCCAGCGACGTGCGGGCGCTCGCGGTCTGCTCCTTGGCCCCGTTGTACTTCTCGGTGGCGGCCTCGGCCTCCTCGTAGAGCTTGTCGACCTTGGCCTTGACCTGTGCGGGGGTGGGAGCGGGGTCGGCAAGTGCGGTGCCGTCGAATGCGGTGGCCGTCGCGGCGCCGGCGAGCGCGAGGGTGGCGGCGGTCCGCCCCGCGGGCCCGGTGAGCGGATGCTGCTTCGGTTTCCGGTGCGCTGCCACGAGGGCGTCCACGTCCTTCCGTCTTCCCTGCGGTCCGAGCCCGAGTCCGGCGGCGGTCCGCACGGGGGAGCGGTCCGCCGCCGGATCTCTCGGCGGTGGTGGCCGACGGCCGTCCGGAAGCCGGGCGGCGGTGAGGAGTCGGTCACCTGAGGAGGACGCTAAACCTGGGGGTCACGCGAGAGCTGCGTATGGACCGGTTTTGCCCAAAGGTGGACATCCTGGATCGATTTCTGATAGCGGACCCGATGGCACCGGGCCGACCCCGGTAGCGCTGTGACCGATGCGTCGAAAGAGGCACACCTGCCCCAAGGGGGGTGGTACGGGGCCGGCATGCCAGGGGCATAAGAACGCCCGGGCGCGCTTCGGAAGCCCGGGCGTTCGGCTGCTGCGGTGTTACGCGGGGCGCACACTGCCGTAGATCGGCATGTAGTAGATCGACTCCTCGCGGACGTTCGTACCGGGCTTCGGCGCGTGGATCATCATGCCGTCGCCGATGTAGATGCCCACGTGGCTGATGTCGTCGTAGAAGAACACCAGGTCACCCGGGAGCAGATCCTTCGTCGCGACCCGCGTGCCCACGTTCACCTGGTCCCAGGTGGTGCGCGGCAGGTCCACGCCCGCCGCCTTCCAGGCGGCCTGGGTGAGCCCCGAGCAGTCGTACGAACTGGGCCCGGACGCTCCCCAGACGTACGGCTTGCCGATCTGGGCGCGGGCGAAGGCGAGGACCTTGTCGGCCTTGGCCGCGTAGCTGTCGGCGGTGCCGGTGCCGGTGCCGGTTCCTGTGCTCGTGCCGGTGCTGGTGTCCTGGCGCTGGGCGGCCTCCTGCTGCTGTCGCGCCGCCTCCTCCGCCTTGGCGCGGGCCTCCGCCTCCGCCTCGGCCTTGGCCTTGGCTTCGGCCTTGAGGCGGGCCTCCTCCTGCTTCTGGCGCTCGATCGCGGCGAGCCGGGCCTTCTCCTCCGCGGTCAGCTTCGACAGCAGCGCCCGTGCCTCGGCGAGCTTCGACTGGACCTCCTGCTTGCTGGTGCGCAGGGCCTTCTGCGAGAGCGTGAGCGACTCGAGCTTCTCGGTCGCCGTGGCGCGCTGCTTGGCGGCTGCGGCGCGCTGGTTCTCGTAGTCGTCGATCACGGTGCGCTGACGGTCGGTCATCCGGTCCATCAGCTGTGTCTGGTCGAAGTACGCCTGCGGGCTGTCCGCGAAAAGCAGCGCGGCGGTCGGGGCGACGGCTCCCGTGCGGTATTGCGCGGCCGCGTAGTTGCCCAGCGCTCTGCGCGACTCGTTCAGCTTGTCGGTGCGCGTGGCGGCCTCGTCGAGCAGCTCGTCGACCTCGCGCCGCTTCTCGTCGGTCGATTCCTTGGCCTTGTTGTACTTCTCGGTCGCGGTGCCGGCCTGCCGGTACAGGTCGTCGACCTTCTTCTGCACCTCTTCGATGGAGGGCTTCGGCTCGGTCGGCACGGCGTTGGCGCTCTGCGTCGACAGCAGCGTGACGCCGGCGATGGCCGCCGTCGTCAGCCCGACGGCGGGTGAGGTCGTGGTACGGCTGCGTTCTTTGCGATGCGACGCCAAGGCCGGCATCTCCTTCTTCCGTGGACCGCCTACCGGGTTAGCTGTCGGGTTCGGGCGGAACGGAAGGTCGCCCTACGGACCGGATGGGGCTCGGTCCGATTCACCCCGGTTGTGCATGATGGGTCCCCGGCTTCGAACTTCCTTACGGAAAGCCCGAATTCGGCGCAGGCTGCCCGATGTGGCGCGGATCGCCAGGGGGATACGGGCCGCCTGGTCGAGCACCGTAGCCAACTCGTGTGGTCGCTGTGAAGGTTGATGTTCGATATGCCCGATACATTTTCGTGACCTTGCCGATCGGCGGACCCGGACGCTCCGGAAGTTGACCCGGCGACATGGCTCGATCACGCAGAGTCGCGGGAGTTACGGAGGGTGGTGACCCGATGCGGCGGCAAGCTGTCAGTGCGGCGGCCTAGACTCGTAGAGCGATGAGCAGCCTCTTTGACGACAGCTTCCTGGCGGACCTCCAGCCCAGCTCGGAGCACCCTCCGCCGCCGCCCGAGGACCCGGCCCCGGAGGAGATGCCCGACGATCTCTTCCAGGGTGCCTACGACGTGCCCCCGGCCCGGGATCCGTACCACCGCGACGGCGCCCCGCGCACCGTTGTGGATCCCGCCGCGCTCCTCGAAGGGCTCAACGAACAGCAGCGCGCCGCCGTCGTGCACACCGGCTCGCCGCTGCTCATCGTCGCCGGAGCCGGATCCGGCAAGACCCGCGTGCTGACCCACCGGATCGCGTATCTGCTGGGGAGCCGCAGCGTCCACCCCGGCCAGATACTGGCGATCACCTTCACCAACAAGGCCGCCGGTGAGATGAAGGAGCGCGTCGGGCAGCTCGTCGGGCCGCGCGCCAACGCCATGTGGGTGTCCACCTTCCACAGCGCGTGCGTCCGCATCCTGCGCCGGGAGTCCAAGAGGCTCGGCTTCACCTCGTCGTTCTCGATCTACGACGCGGCGGACTCGAAGCGGCTGATGGCGCTGGTCTGCCGGGACCTCGATCTCGATCCCAAGAAGTTCCCGCCGAAGTCCTTCAGCGCCAAGATCTCGAACCTGAAGAACGAGCTGATCGACGAGGAGACCTTCGCCGACCAGGCCGCCGACGGTTTCGAGAAGACGCTCGCCGAGGCGTACCGCATGTACCAGGGCAGGCTGCGCGAGGCCAATGCGCTGGACTTCGACGACATCATCATGACGACGGTGCATCTGCTCCAGGCGTTTCCGGACGTCGCCGAGCACTACCGGCGCCGCTTCCGCCATGTCCTGGTGGACGAGTATCAGGACACCAACCACGCTCAGTACACACTCGTACGCGAGCTGGTGGGGACGGGGTACGAGGACTTGGCGCCGGCCGAGCTCTGCGTTGTCGGTGACGCCGACCAGTCGATCTACGCCTTCCGCGGCGCGACCATCCGCAACATCCTCCAGTTCGAGGAGGACTACCCGGACGCGACGACGATCCTGCTGGAGCAGAACTACCGCTCGACGCAGACGATCCTGTCCGCAGCCAACGCGGTCATCGAGCGGAACGAAAGCCGCCGCCCCAAGAACCTGTGGACGAACGCGGGCGCGGGCGCGCAGATCACCGGCTATGTCGCCGACACCGAGCACGACGAGGCGCAGTTCGTAGCCGACGAGATCGACCGGCTGACCGACACGGGCGACGCGAAGGCGGGCGACGTCGCCGTCTTCTACCGTACGAACGCCCAGTCCCGTGTCTTCGAAGAGATCTTCATCCGCGTCGGACTGCCCTACAAGGTCGTCGGCGGAGTGCGCTTCTACGAGCGCAAGGAGGTGCGGGATGTGCTGGCGTATCTGCGGGTGCTCGCCAACCCGGAGGACAACGTCCCGCTGCGCCGGATCCTGAACGTCCCCAAGCGCGGCATCGGCGATCGCGCCGAGGCGATGATCGACGCACTCGCGCTGCGCGAGAAAATCACCTTCCCGCAGGCGCTGCGCCGCGTCGACGAGGCGTACGGCATGGCGGCCCGCTCCGCCAACGCCGTGAAGCGCTTCAACGTGCTGATGGAGGAACTTCGCACGGTCGTCGACTCGGGCGCGGGCCCGGCGGTGGTGCTGGAGGCCGTTCTGGAGCGCACCGGCTACCTTGCCGAACTGCAGGCATCGACCGACCCGCAGGACGAGACCCGGATCGAGAACCTCCAGGAACTGGCCGCCGTGGCGCTGGAGTTCGAGCAGGACCGCGCCGAGGAGGAGGGCGCGGGCACGCTCGCCGAGTTCCTGGAGCAGGTCGCACTCGTCGCCGACTCCGACCAGATCCCCGATGAGGACGAGGACGGCTCCGGCGTCATCACACTGATGACGCTGCACACCGCCAAGGGCCTTGAGTTCCCGGTGGTGTTCCTGACGGGCATGGAGGACGGCGTCTTCCCGCACATGCGTGCCCTCGGCCAGGCGAAGGAGCTGGAGGAGGAGCGGCGGCTCGCGTACGTCGGCATCACGCGCGCCCGCGAGCGTCTCTATCTGACCCGGTCCTCGATGCGCAGCGCCTGGGGCCAGCCCTCGTACAACCCGCCCTCGCGCTTCCTGGAGGAGATTCCGGGGCAGCACCTGGAGTGGAAGCGGACGGGGCCGATGGCCGGGCCCGCGGGGCCGACCTCCGGCATCACGTCGTCGCTGTCGTCGTCGCGCTCCCGCGCGGGCGGCGGTGCGTCGGGCTTCGCCACGCGGCGTGCGAGCGACAAGCCGGTGATCTCGCTGTCGGTGGGTGACCGGGTCACGCACGACCAGTTCGGTCTGGGGACCGTGGTGCAGGTGACGGGGTCGGGCTCGGACGCACAGGCGACGATCGACTTCGGGGACACCAAGCCGAAGCGGCTGCTGCTGCGGTACGCGCCGGTCGAGAAGCTGTGAGTTCCCTGGGCCATGTCGTGTGGCCCGGGGGGATCGCGCGCGGATCCAGGTGGGATCTGGGCCCGGACAGGGCCTACTAGGTGGGATCCAGGCCGTGGCTGCGAAGCCACGGCAGCGGGTCTATGGCCGAGCCGCCGCCGGGCCGGACCTCGAAGTGGAGGTGCGGGCCCGTGGAGTTGCCGGAATTGCCGGAGTACGCGATGACGTCACCGGCCTTGACCGACCCGGAGCGGATCTTGGTGCTGCTGAGGTGGCAGTACCAGGTTTCCGTGCCGTCGGGCGCGGTCACGATCGCCATGTTGCCGTAGGCGCTGTTCCACTGCGTCCGGACGGTGCCGTCGGTCGCGGCCATGACCTTGGTGCCGTACGAAACCGGGAAGTCGATGCCGGTGTGTACGGACATCCAGTTGACGCCGGCCTGTCCGTAGTACGCGCTCAGACCCTGCTGCTTCACCGGAAGCACGAACTTGGGGCGCAGGGCCTCGCGGCGCCTGGCCTCGTCGTCACGTTTCTTCTTCTCCGCCTCCTGGCGCGCCTTGAGATCAAGGCGTTCCTGGGTGCGGGAGGCGCGGTCGCCGAAGTCGCGGGCGTCGGCGCTGAGAGCGGCGAGCTGCGTGTCCATCTTGTTGTTCGCCGCGACGGGCTGGACGGAGGACGGATCGGCGGCCGAGAGGTTGGAGTCGTCCTTGGTGTCGCTGCCCAGATTTCCGACGGAGGCGGCGGCGATGCCCGCGACGCCCATCACGCAGGCCGAGGGGACGGCGACGGTGAGGAGGGCGGAGCGTTTGGCCGGGGTACGGCGGCGGCCGCGGGATCCGCCGGAGCGGCGGACAGGGCGGGGTGTGACGGCGGCGGAGACGGGTTCGAGTTCCGGCGCGTCGTCGGATGCGAACTCGTACTCGGAGTCGTATTCGGACTCGTACTCCGCCTCGGACTCGTACTCCGCCTCGAGGTCGTGCTCGGCGTCCTGGCCGTCGTAGGCCTCGGAGTCGGCGTCGGAGTTGATCTCGGCAAGCGCCTCGGCGTCGAAGTGGGCCTCGGCCTCGGCCTCGGGGTCGTGCTCAGCCCCGAAATGGGCCGCTTCGAACTCGGACGCTGCGAACTCGGTCGTGTACTGCGACTCGAAGCCCTGCTGGAAGTCCGGCTGGTAGCCCTGCTGGAAGTCCGTGCTGAGGCCGTCGTACGTCGTCTCGCCGTGGGACTCGGGCTGGAGGTACTCGTGCTCCGGCGTGTACTGCTGCGGTACGACGGCCTGCGCGCCCGCGTTCCACGCGGTGGCGTCGTACGTCCCGGTGTCGAAGGCGGGCGCTGCCCACTGCCCGGTGGTGTCGTACGCGAACGTCGCCGCGGCCGTTTCGTACTGCCCCGGCTGCGCGGTCTGGTTCCACGCGCCGGCGTCCCACTGCCCTGTCGTGTCGTACTGGACCGCGGAGGTGTCGTACTGCGGGAATTGCTGTGTGTACTGCGGCTGTTGTGCCTGCTGCGCGCCGTAGACGTCGTACGTGGCCGTCTGGTGCGACCCGGTGTCCCACTGGGTGCTGTCGTACTGGCCACTGTGGCCCGCTTCGTAACTCCCGGGGAGCGCGCCGAAGAGCGGGTCGGCGTCAAAGCTGCCAGTGGTCGAATACCCGTCGTGTCCGACGTACCCGGCGTGGGCGTGCTGGTCGTTCACCAACTTCTCTCTCGCCTCGGCAGCAGAACCTGGTTCTGGGGGCCGCGGGGGGAGCGGGGGACCCAGAGGGAAAGCAGTGGCGCGACTGTACCCGGCGGTATGCAACGGCGACAATCTTCGGCAGGTTTTAGGCAATCAGGAAACGGGCATTCGGCCGTCTTTCGGCGGACTGCGGGCACAGCTTTGATCCTACGTTCGAAACGTGTTCGATCAATCGTTGCTCGGCAGCGCGCCGATTCACGCGACGGAGACGGCTCCCGAAGCGCCTGTCGCCGAGTCGCTGGACTCGAGGGCTTCCCGGATCCCGGCCGCGACGGCGGGGTGGACCGGCAGCGCGAGATGTCCGATTCCGGTGACCTGTACGTTCTGCGCGGTGAGGTCGGGATGGTCGATGCATGCCGTCTCGACCGGGACCATCAGCTGATCCAGATCGCTCCAGAAGCTCACGAACCGAGTACGGCACCCGGGAGCGGGCTTGGCAAGCTCCGCGATCACTGCGGAGCCCGCGCGCATCTGGCGCACGATGGGGTGCGCGCTGGCGAGCGGGGCAATGGCGGTCCCCGAATGCGGCGTCCCGAGCGTGACCAGGGTGCGGACACGCAGGTCGCCACCGAGGCACTGCACGTAATAGCGAGCGATCAGGCCGCCCAGGCTGTGCCCGACGACATCGACCTCGCGTCGGCCTGTACGTGCGCAGATCTGCTCGATATGGCGGCCCAGCAGCTCTGCGGCCGTGCGGATGTCGCAGGTCAGCGGTGAGTAGTTCAGGCACTCGACCTGCTGGCGGCCGTGCCGGGCAAGCGCGCGGCGCAACAGGACGAAGACGGAGCGGTTGTCCACGAAACCGTGCAGGAGCACGACGGGCGGGTGGACCGGGCCGCCGGTGGGGAGCAGCGCGGCGTCGCAGGGGCGGGGCTCCGGACCCGGTGCCGGGGCGGGCGCGAGGCGCTCCGCGGTGAGGCCGGTGGGGTAGAGCAGCAGATGCCCGGCGAGGATTGCCAGCTCGAGGGCAGCGGCACGCAGCAGTGCGGCGGAGATTCGCAGGTGTCCGACAGGGCGAAGACACAGCGGAAAGAAGGGGAGAACCTTCATTGCCGACCTCCCGTACGGCACGCCGGAGGACGGCTCCGTCCCCCGTGTGCCCTCATGGGAGCTGCCGTAGGTACTGTGCGGCCCCTGGCCCGTTGCCGGGCCAGGGGCCGACGGTGTCGTACCGCCGTGCCGCGCGGCTGACGGCGCGGGGGTACGACCCTGTTGCGGCTCCCGTAGCGAACGTGCCAGCGGCGGTGATGCGGCTTGTGTTCCGCCCGATGCGGGTACGACGCTTAGCGAACTTGTCCCATGTGTGATTTCCCCCTCGCTGCCCACCGTGAAACGGCCGGTTGCGGGATGCTGGAGATAACGTTCGTTCACTTGCCCGGGCCTGAGGTCGGCGCGGGACCCGTGCCCATGCGGCGCAGTCGGTATGTGGAGGCAGTGATGGGTGTGACCGGTCCGATCCGTGTGGTGGTGGCCAAGCCGGGTCTCGACGGCCACGACCGGGGTGCCAAGGTGATTGCGCGGGCGCTGCGCGACGCCGGTATGGAGGTCATCTACACCGGCCTCCACCAGACCCCCGAGCAGATCGTGGACACGGCGATCCAGGAGGACGCGGACGCGATCGGCCTGTCCATCCTGTCGGGCGCGCACAACACGCTCTTCGCGAAGGTGATCGCGCTCCTGAAGGAGCGCGAGGCGGAGGACATCAAGGTCTTCGGCGGCGGCATCATCCCGGAGGCAGACATCGCTCCGCTGAAGGAACTGGGCGTCGCGGAGATCTTCACGCCGGGTGCGACGACGGCTTCGATCGTCGACTGGGTGAACGCGCATGTGCGGGAGCCCGCAGGCGCATAGCGGTTACGGGCGGGCCGGCAGCATCCAGCCCGTCCGGCGTCTGCGGACCTTGCGTCCGAAGGCCGCATGCCGGGGCCGGGACGGAGCCTCGGCTCAAAGGGAACCGTCCGCCAGTTCCGCCCGCATCGCCGCGCGCAGCCTCAGCGTCGACACCAGCCGCTGAAACGCCTCCGACCAGTACCCGCCCGCCCCAGGCGAGGCCCCTTCCGTCTCGTCCGGGGTCGCCGTCAGCAGCTCCAGGCGGCTCGCCTCCGCCGGGTCCAGGCAGCGTTCGGCGAGGCCCATCACGCCGCTGAAGCTCCATGGGTAGCTCCCCGCGTCCCGCGCGATGTCCAGCGCGTCGACCACCGAGCGGCCCAGGGGCTCCGCCCACGGCACCGCGCACACACCGAGGAGCTGGAAGGCCTCCGACAGACCGTGCGCGGCTATGAACTGCGCCACCCAGCTCGCCCGCTCGTCAGCCGGAAGCGTCGCGAGAAGCTTGGCCCGCTCGGCGAGTGACGAGGTGCCCGGACCGGTGTCCGGTGGTGCGGCCGGGGCGCCGAGGAGGGCACGGGACCAATGTGCGTCGCGCTGTCGCACCGCGGCCCGGCACCATGCCGCGTGCAGTTCCTGGCCCCAGTCCTCGGCCACGGGCAGGGCGACGATCTCCTCGGCCGTACGTCCGCCGAGCCGCGCCGGCCAGGTCGACAGCGGGGCCGCCTCCACCAACTGGCCCAGCCACCACGACCTTTCGCCCCGGCCGGTCGGCGGGTTGGGAACCACCCCGTCTCGCTGCATGTCCGCATCGCATTCGTGCGGTGCCTCGACCGCGATCGCCGCCGCGTCCCCGCCGGTCGTCCTGCCCCCGCTGCGGTCCAGGCCGACGCAGGACGCGGCCCGGGCCGCCATCCGTGCGGCCAGCGCGGAGTGCGGCAGGGCGGACAGGAGCTCGGCCGCCGTGGCGCGGACATTGCGGCTGCGGTCGGACAGGGCCCGCTCCAGGAACGGCTCGTCCTCGCCGGAAAGCCCCGTACGCAGGGAGTCGAGGAACATCAGCCGGTCCTCGGCACGTTCTGTGCCCCATGTCGTGGTCAGCAGCGCCAGCGCGGCCTCCGCGTCGTGCACCCGCACCGCGGCCAGCAGAGCGACGCGCTCGGCGAACAGCCCTTCGCCCCAGAGCCGTTGGACCGCCTCGGTGTCGGTCATGTCGGGCAGCACGGCGCTCCCCGACGCACCGCGCAGCGCGAACTTCCAGTCCGGGTTGAGCCGGGCCAGCCACAGCCCGCGCGACCCGGCGAAGTCGAGGACCTGCGGCCGGAGGTCGGTCCGTGCCCTGGCCGCGTCGAGCAGCGCGGGAAGCAGGGACGGCGGCGCCTGGTAGCGGTGCTCGTTGGCAGCTGTCAGCCACTGCGGGAGCAGCTCGGTCAGATCGGGTGCCGTACCGCGCCGCCCGCCCGCGTGGGAGGGTGCGGACCGGTCGGCGAGCAGTTGGGCGAGCCGTCGCCGCGCGGCCACGGGCAGCCGGGGCCGGGCGTCGTGCGGCGCGGGCTCGGGACGGTCGGCCGCGGGTGCGGGCAGCAGTCCCGCCCTGCGCCGCACGGTATGGAGCGCCGCGGCGTCCAGCAGTGCGGACGGGGCGTCCTTGCCCGGAGTCAGGACCGCGTCCGGTGGCGTGCGGCGGTCGGTGCCGAGCAGGGCCGCGGTGACGATTTCTTCCCAGGCCGATGTGCTGGTGGTGGTGCCGGTCATGGGTCCTCCGTACGTTCAGATCAGCGGGACCGTCTCGGACCCGTCCTCGGGCCAGGCCGCCAGCGGTGAGAAGCCCTGGTGACCGCACTCGCCGAAGACGGTGACCGGGCCGCCGCCGGAGACGGCCACGAGCTTCAGCAGCCCGGAGCGGGCGAGCGCCGCGGGAGCGACCGGCAGCGCGGTCTTGCCGTCGGCGTCGGCCAGTTGCCACCCTCCGTCCCAGGGAACGGGTATGACGCGGCTCAGCGTCACCGGCCAGGAGTCCAGCCAGGGGTCGTCCCGCAGTGCCTGCCCGTACGCCTTCAGAGCTGCCCCGGTCGGGCCGCCCGGCGGTGGCGAGGCGATCGGGACGGGCGCGCCGAACTGCTCGCCCAGCTCCGCCCGCAGCTGCCCCGCACCCGCGTAGCCAGTGAGCTCGGCGTCGATCATCAGCCCCACCGGCAGGGCCTGCTGCGGGGACCGTCCCGCCGCGCCGAAGGAGAGCAGCAGTGCAGTACGCCCCGACTCGCGCCCGTGCAGCCATATGCGGCGGGTGGTGATCTTGCCGTCCGATGAGTCGTACTGAGCGAGGACCAGCCAGTCGTCCCGCACGGGCGAGCCCTCGGCGGGCGAGGCGAGCCCGACCCGGGTGCGGACCGTCGCGGCCAGCGGCTGCGGCAGCCGCTCGATCCCCAGCCAGGCCGCGTCCAGCAGATGGATCAGCGCGCACTCCTCCAGCAGCCGCACCGGCCAGCCGGGCCCCGAGCCCGGTATCGCCCCCAACTCACGTACCCGGCCCGCCAGTCCGGGTGCCTGTGCGTCGACCATGCGGGCGGCTGTCTCATCCCACAGCCCGTACCCCGCCTGTTCGGCCGAGGCCAGGCCGCCGCGCAGCAGATCGGACAGCCGCTGCTCCAGCTCTCTCGCCCCCGAGGTGATCCGCTCCGCCCGTCGTTCGGCCCTGCGCCTGGCCGCCTCGGGATCGGCGGTCTTCGCCGCCTGACCGGCGCCCGCTCCGCTCTGTTCCTTGTCCGTGGCGCGCTTTCTGCGCCCTTCCAGCCACTCCTCGGCCCAGTCCGGCGTGCGCGCGGCCGAGACGGAGTCTTCGTCCGCAGCCCAGAGCAGCAGCAGCCCCAGCGCGTGTTTGCAGGGGAACTTCCGGCTGGGGCAACTGCACTTGTACGCGGGCCCCGTGGTGTCGACGACGGTCTGGTACGGCTTGCTGCCGCTGCCCTTGCACAGGCCCCACACGGCCCCCGAGCCGCTGCTGCCCGCACTGGACCACGGCCCGGCCGCCCCGAGTCTGTTTCCGGCTTTGCGTGACAGGTCGTCAGGAGCCAGTGCCAGCACCTGTTCCGACGTCCAGCGCACTTCCTGATCCGCGGCGTTCGCGGGTTCTCCCCCGTTGGTTCGCAGCATGCGGACGACGCTACGGGTCACCACTGACAATGGGCACTGACCTGCGGCTTCGTATGCGGCGAGGTCGATTGTCAGTGGCATGGTGCACCGTGGAATCCACATCGGGTCGAACGATCTGGAACCGATCTGGAGGGGGATCCATGACCGTGTCCAAAACAGGGGCAACCACCGGCGCCGAGGCCCTTCGGCCGCATGCCGAGGACGCGTTTGCCGCGGAGCTCAAGGTGCTTGAAGCGGCCGACGACCGGCCGCGCCCGGTCAATTGGCGGCTGTCGCCCTGGGCGGTGGCCACCTACCTGCTCGGCGGCGATCTCCCCGACGGGACGGTGATCACGCCCAAGTACGTGGGTCCGCGCCGGATCGTCGAGGTCGCAGTCACCACACTCGCCACCGACCGGGCGCTCCTGCTCCTCGGCGTGCCCGGCACCGCGAAGACCTGGGTCTCCGAGCATCTGGCCGCGGCCGTCAGCGGCGACTCGACGCTGCTCGTGCAGGGCACGGCGGGCACACCCGAGGAGGCGATCCGCTACGGCTGGAACTACGCCCAGTTGCTCGCGCACGGCCCCAGCCGCGACGCGCTCGTGCCCAGCCCCGTCATGCGCGCCATGGCGGAGGGCATGACCGCGCGCGTCGAGGAGCTCACCCGTATCCCCGCCGACGTACAGGACACACTGATCACGATCCTGTCCGAGAAGACCCTGCCGATCCCGGAGTTGGGGCAGGAGGTGCAGGCCGTCCGCGGGTTCAACCTCATCGCCACCGCCAATGACCGCGACCGCGGGGTCAATGACCTGTCCAGCGCGCTGCGCCGCCGCTTCAACACCGTTGTGCTGCCGCTGCCCGCGACGTCCGAGGCCGAGGTCGACATCGTCTCGCGGCGCGTCGACCAGATCGGGCGCTCCCTCGATCTGCCGGCCGTGCCCGAGGGTCTTGAGGAAATCCGTCGGGTGGTCACCGTCTTCCGGGAGTTGCGGGACGGCGTCTCGGCAGACGGCCGCACCAAGCTCAAGTCGCCCTCGGGCACGCTCTCCACGGCCGAAGCGATCTCCGTCGTCACGGGCGGCCTCGCGCTCGCCGCGCACTTCGGCGACGGTGTGCTGCGGCCCGCTGATGTGGCGGCGGGAATCCTCGGCGCCGTCGTCCGCGACCCGGCGGCGGACCGCGTCATCTGGCAGGAGTATCTGGAGACGGTCGTCCGTGAGCGGGACGGCTGGAAGGACTTCTACCGCGCCTGCCGTGAGGTGAGCGCATGAGTGGCCCCCTGCTCCTCGGCGTCCGTCACCACGGTCCCGGCTCGGCACGGGCGGTGCGGGCCGCACTGGACGCGGCCTCGCCCCCGGCAGTGCTGATCGAGGGACCGCCCGAGGCCGACGCGTTGCTTGCGCTGGCGGCGGACGAGCAGATGCGCCCGCCGGTCGCCCTGCTCGCCCATGCTGTGGACGACCCGGGACGGGCGGCGTTCTGGCCGCTGGCCGCGTTCTCACCGGAGTGGGTGGCGATCCGCTGGGCGCTGGAGCGGGAGGTGCCGGTGCGGTTCATCGACCTCCCCGCCGCGCATTCGCTGGCGCTGGCAGCGGCGGAGGAGAAGGACTCCTCGGAGGCGGATCCGGGCCGGGAGGCGGAGCCGCGGCTCCGTCCGGACGCGGCGGCCGTCGACCCTGAATGGGATGCGGTTCCTGGCGGGGAGTCGGCCGGAGTCGTGCCCGACGCGGCGGCCGTCGACCCTGAATGGGATGCGGTTCCCGGCGGGGAGCCGGCTGGCGTCGCGCCCGATGCGGCGGCCGTCGATCCCGAATGGGATGCCGTGCCCGACCCGGGCGTGCGGATCGATCCCATCGCCGTCCTCGCCGAGACCGCCGGGTACGACGATCCCGAGCGGTGGTGGGAGGACGTCGTCGAGCACCGCGGGTCCGCGTCCAGAGCCGGGCCGGACGGCCGGGCGGACGACGACCCCCGCGCGCCCTTCACCGCGCTCGGCGAGGCCATGACCGCGCTGCGCGAGATGTACGGCCACGGCGGGCACGACCGCGACCTGGTGCGCGAGGCCCATATGCGGATCCAACTCCGCGCCGCACGCAAGAAGTTCGGGGACGACGTCGCCGTCGTGTGCGGAGCCTGGCATGTGCCCGCGCTCGCCGGGAAGACCACCCTCGCCGCCGACAAGGCCCTCCTCAAAGGGCTGCCCAAGGTCAGGACCGAGATGACCTGGGTGCCCTGGACCCACCGCAGGCTCGCCCGGCACAGCGGCTACGGCGCGGGGATCGACTCACCCGGCTGGTACGGACACCTCTTCGGCGCCCCCGACCGGCCCGTGGAGCGCTGGATGACCAAGGTCGCCCGGCTGCTGAGGGACGAGGACCGGATGGTCTCCTCGGCCCATGTCATCGAGGCCGTCCGCCTCGCCGACACCCTTGCCGCGATGCGCGGCCGGCCGCTGGCCGGGCTGACCGAGACGACCGATGCCGTACGGGCCGTGATGTGCGACGGCTCCGACGTGCCGCTCGACCTGATCAGGGACCGGCTGATCGTCGGGAACGTCCTCGGCGAGGTGCCTGATGCCGCGCCCGCCGTGCCGCTGCAGCGTGACCTGAGCCGCCTCCAGCGCAGCCTCCGGCTCAAACCAGAGGCACTGGAGCGCGAGCTGGAGCTCGATCTGCGCAAGGAGACCGACGCGGCGAAGAGCCGCCTGCTGCACCGGCTGACGCTGCTCGGCGTCGGCTGGGGCGAGCCCGTCACGGGCCGGGGGAGCACCGGCACCTTCCGGGAGAGCTGGCGGCTGCGCTGGGAGCCCGAGCTCTTCGTCAAGGTCGCGGAGGCCGGGGTCTGGGGGACCACCGTGCTCTCCGCGGCCACCGCGAAGGCGGAGAACCAGGCGGTGGCTGCAAGTGCGCTCGCCGAGGTCACCGCACTCGCCGAGCAGTGCCTGCTGGCCGAACTGCCGGGCGCACTCCCCGTCGTGATGAGGGCGCTGGCCGACCGAGCCGCGCTCGACGCCGACGTCGGCCATCTTGCCGAGGCCCTTCCCGCACTGGCCCGTTCCCTGCGGTACGGAGACGTGCGGTCCACCGACACGGCCGCACTCGGGGAGGTCGCTGCCGGGCTCGCCGAGCGCATCTGCGTCGGCCTGCCGCCCGCGTGCACCGGGCTCGACGCGGACGGCGCGGCCGAGATGCGGGCACACCTGGACGGGGTGCACACCGCGATCGGACTGCTGCCCGCAGCACAGGAGTTGGGCGGGCAGTGGAGTTCGGTCCTGCACCGGCTCGCCGTGCGGGACACCGTGCCGGGAGTGATACGGGGCCGGGCCGCCCGGCTGCTGCTGGACGACGGCCGGCTCGAGGAAGCCGAGGCCGCACGGCTCATGGGGCTCGCGCTCTCGCCCGGCACAGCGCCCACCGAAGCGGCCGCCTGGATTGAGGGCTTCGTCGGAGGCGCCTCGGGAGGAGGGATGCTCCTGGTTCACGACGAGCGCCTGCTCGGGCTTGTCGACGCCTGGCTGACGGGAGTTCCCCCGGACGCGTTCACCGACGTCCTGCCGTTGCTGCGCCGCACGTTCTCCGTGTACGAAGCAGGCGTGCGCCGCACCCTGGGCGAGCTGGTCAGGCGCGGTCCCTCCGCGGTTTCCGGTCCGATGCGCACCGAGTCCACGGTGCCCGGCTTCGGCCCGGGACTCGACGAAGAGCGGGCCGACGCGGTGCTGCCGCTCCTGCGACTGCTGCTCGGCCCCCTGTACACCGACGACGACGGCGACGACGGCGACGGCGACGACGACGACGGCGGCGACATCGACGACAGCGACCGTATGGACAACGACCTCGTGGGGGTGGGCCGATGAGCCACGACGAGCGGCTGCGGCGCTGGCGGCTGGTGCTCGGGGCTGAATCCGCGGACGGCACCGGCTGCGCCCTCGCCGGTACGGACGCGGCGATGGACGGTGCGCTGAGCGCCCTCTACGGCAACGACGGCGGGAGGAACGACCGCCGCGGCGGCAACCGTTCGGCGGGGCTTGGGGCGTCAGCGCCCTCGGTCGCCCGCTGGCTCGGTGACATCCGTACGTACTTCCCGAGCTCTGTCGTCCAGGTCATGCAGCGCGACGCGATCGACCGGCTCGGTCTGTCCACGCTGCTGCTCGAACCGGAGATGCTGGAGGCCGTGGAGGCGGACGTCCATCTCGTCGGCACCCTGCTCTCGCTGAACAAGGCGATGCCCGAGACGACCAAGGAGACGGCCAGGACCGTCGTGCGGAAAGTCGTCGACGACCTGGAGAAGCGGCTGGCCACCCGCACCCGCTCCACGCTCACCGGGGCGCTCGACCGCTCGGCGAGGATCAACCGCCCGCGCCACCGGGACATCGACTGGGAGCGCACCATCCGGGCCAACCTCAAGAACTACCTTCCTGAGTTCAACACCGTCGTGCCCGAGCGCCTCATCGGGTACGGGCGCGCGTCGCAGTCCGTGAAGAAGGACGTGGTCCTCTGCATCGACCAGTCGGGTTCGATGGCGGCCTCCGTCGTCTACGCCTCGGTGTTCGGCGCGGTCCTGGCGTCCATGCGCTCCATCGCCACCCGCCTTGTCGTCTTCGACACCGCCGTCGTCGATCTCACCGACCAGCTCGACGATCCGGTGGACGTCCTGTTCGGCACCCAGCTGGGCGGCGGCACCGACATCAACCGGGCGCTCGCGTACTGCCAGTCGCAGATAACGCGCCCCGCGGACACCGTCGTCGTACTGATCAGCGACCTCTACGAGGGCGGCATACGGGACGAGATGCTGAAGCGGGTCGCTGCCATGAAGGCCTCGGGTGTGCAGTTCGTCGCGCTGCTGGCGCTGTCCGACGAGGGGACGCCCGCGTACGACCGCGAGCACGCGGCGGCCCTCGCGGCTCTGGGCGCACCGGCGTTCGCGTGTACGCCGGATCTGTTCCCGGAGGTGATGGCGGCGGCGATCGAGAAGCGGCCGCTTCCCATACCGGACAAGTGACCCATCAGTAACAGGGGACTTGCGTGCCCCCGGGAGTCTCGTGCGAGCATCGTCCCGATCCCCACGGAAGGTTCGCTTCCGCCGACAGGGAAGGCTCCCTCACCGTGACTGCCGCAGCTGCTTGTTCTGCTGCTGTCCTGCGCGTACTGCGCCGGGCGGCGGCCGGGCGGCGTGCGCTGCGGGTGATGCTGTTTCTCGGGGGCCTTTTGACGCTCGGTCTTCTTTGCGGCGGTCAGGCGCACGCGGCCGAGCTGCCGGAGCCGACGGCGGCCACCGAGATGGCAGCGATGCCGGCCAACGCCAGGGTGAGCGTCGCACCATCACCGCAGCAGGCCCCGGTGCGGGAACTGCGCAGCGCGGGGCGGTCCGCCCAGCCGGTGCGCGTTGTCGCGCAGCCGGTCGTGGGCACCGTGCGTCCCTTCGTACGGCCCGTGATCCACAGGCTCACCGAGCGGCTCGGTGCGCTGACCGCCCAGGCGTTGCCCGCCCACGCGTTGCCGGGCCCCCTTCCCGTACCGCTGACTCCTGCGGGCAGCGACGCGGACCGGATGGGTGGTCCACAGCCTGTCCTCGGCCGACCTGCTTCCGTCGAGCCGGGCGGGTCGTCCCGGGCGGCGACCGTCAGCACCCGGGGACAGCTCGGCAGTTACGACACCGGACCCGACCGTCTGCGGGCCGAAGCCCGCCCCGAGCGGCCCGTTACCGCGCCCGCTCAGGTCCCCGGCGAGCCCTGCCACTCCGTTCCCGGCGCGCTGCAGCAGTCCGCCGAGACCCACACGCCGCGCACGGGTGACCAGCAGGCGGCGACGGGTGCGTACGACAGGTCCCTCGCGCTCGCACCGGACACATGCGGATCGTCGGCGGATGCGCCGACCCGCGAACGACCACGCGACATCCTCGAATTCCCCGGCTAGGGCAGTCCTTTCCCCCGCTCAAGACCTGCCGCGCGGGGGCGGGACAGGTCTGCCCGCCAACCGGATAGTTCCGGACAGCCGAACCAATTCGAAGGACTTGACACAAGCATGCACAAGAACATTCGCCGCTCCGTTGCCGTTGCCGCCACGGCCACCGGTATGTGGGCCATCGGGACCGCCGCGGCCGGCGCCGCCGAGGTCTCCGTTTCCGTGCCGCTCTCCACGCCCGACCAGGCCGCCGACGTCGTCGACGACGTCATGGACGCCCCGTCGGAGGTCCGCTCCGAGGTCCCGTCCGACGCCCGGGGCATCGACGCCGCCCGCGCCGCCAAGGGCGCGGCCTCCGACGCACGGGCCACCGCCACCGGCACCGCGACGGCCGTCCGGAGCAAGGCCACCGCCACTGCCGCACACGCCAAGGGCTCGGCCCCGGCCGTCGCCGAGCAGGCCCGTCAGTACGCCGGGGCCGAGCTCCCTGCGTACGACGTCCCGGCCTACGAGGTCCCGGCCACCCCCGACGTCGCGGACGTCCAGGCCGAGATCGACTACCTCTTCGGTCCGCTCGCCGCCTTCGCTCCGCAGCTCGCCGAGCAGGCCCCGGCCCAGGCCGAGTACACGGCGCAGAGCACCGTCACCGCCGCCACCCCGATCGCCGCCGCGGCAGCTCAGGACACCCTGCCGCCCATCGCCTCCCGGGCCGTCGACGGCGCTCTCCCGGTCGCCGGTCGGGCGGTCGGCGACATCGGCGGGCTCGCGCAGGGCGTGGTTGCTGACGTGACGCCCTTCGCGGGTGGTGTCGTCTCCGACGTCCAGCCCTTCGCCGGTGGTGTGGTCTCCGATGTGCAGCCCTTCGCGGGGGGTGTCGCGGGCTCGGTCACGCCGCTCGTCGACACCGTCGTCAGCCAGGTCCAGCCGGTGGCGTACGGCGTCGGCGGCAGCGCGGGCACCCTCGCGCAGGGCGTCGTCGGTGACGTCGCCCCCTTCGCGGGCGGCGTGGTCTCCGACGTCCGGCCTTTCGCGCAGGACGTGTACGGCACCGCCGGCTCGACGCCGCTCGCGGGGAACACCGTCTCCGGCGCCCAGGGCCTGACCGGCACGGTCACCCCGGGTTACGCCGCGCACCTGACCCAGGGCATCTGAGGCAGCAGAAGCGTCCGGCCGGCGGGCCGGATTTTCCACGGGCGGTCCTCATTGGGGTGGGGACCGCCCGTTTCCTTCGGTGTGGCCCGTGTTCGGCGCGCACACCCGCGCGGTCTGTGACCGTAATCACCGCTCAGGTGTGATCTGCGATTTAGGGACCCACGTCCGGCGGGGATAACCTGCGAGACGGACATGCCGCGTACTCGGCCACCGTGTACGCCTCCCTTGTGACAGCGCAGTCACGTTGCCCTTCGCGGCACGCCCACGCAGACAACGAACCGCGATCAGTAGAAAAGGGACGGACGCGCGTGGACCTGTTCGAGTACCAGGCGAGGGACCTCTTCGCCAAGCACGGTGTACCGGTGCTGGCCGGTGAAGTCATCGACACGCCTGAGGCGGCGCGCGAGGTGACCGAGCGTCTCGGCGGCCGGTCGGTCGTCAAGGCGCAGGTGAAGGTCGGCGGCCGCGGCAAGGCCGGCGGCGTGAAGCTGGCCTCCGACCCGGACGACGCCGTCGAGAAGGCCGGTCAGATCCTCGGCATGGACATCAAGGGCCACACGGTCCACAAGGTCATGCTCGCGGAGACGGCGCCGGAGATCGCCGAGGAGTACTACGTTTCGTACCTCCTCGACCGCACCAACCGCACGTTCCTCGCCATGGCCTCCGTCCAGGGCGGCGTGGAGATCGAGGTCGTCGCGGAGGAGAACCCCGAGGCCCTCGCGAAGATCCCCGTCAACGCCAATGAGGGCGTCGACCTGGAGAAGGCCCGCGAGATCGTCGCGGCCGCGAAGTTCCCGGCCGATGTCGCCGACCAGGTCGCCGACATCCTCGTGACCCTGTGGAAGACCTTCATCGAGGAGGACGCCCTCCTCGTCGAGGTCAACCCGCTGGCCAAGGTCGCCGACGGCCGGGTCATCGCGCTCGACGGCAAGGTCTCGCTCGACGAGAACGCCGACTTCCGCCAGGCGGAGCACGCGGCGTTCGAGGACAAGGACGCAGCCAACCCGCTCGAGGCTGCTGCCAAGGCCAAGAACCTCAACTACGTCAAGCTCGACGGCGAGGTCGGCATCATCGGCAACGGCGCCGGTCTGGTCATGTCGACCCTCGACGTCGTCGCGTACGCCGGTGAGAACCACGGCGGCGTGAAGCCCGCCAACTTCCTCGACATCGGCGGCGGCGCCTCGGCCGAGGTCATGGCGAACGGCCTCGAGATCATCCTCGGCGACCCGGACGTCCGGTCCGTGTTCGTCAACGTCTTCGGCGGCATCACCGCCTGCGACGAGGTCGCCAAGGGCATCGTCCAGGCCCTGGAGCTGCTCAAGACCAAGGGCGAGGACGTCTCCAAGCCGCTGGTCGTGCGCCTCGACGGCAACAACGCGGAGCTGGGTCGCCAGATCCTGTCCGACGCCAACCACCCGCTCGTGCAGCGCGTGGACACCATGGACGGCGCGGCCGACAAGGCCGCCGAGCTCGCGGCTGCGAAGTAAGGGACGAGGGACACCACAGTCATGGCTATCTTCCTCACCAAGGACAGCAAGGTCATCGTCCAGGGGATGACCGGCTCCACAGGCATGAAGCACACCAGGCTCATGCTGGCCGACGGCACCAACGTCGTGGGTGGCGTGAACCCCCGCAAGGCGGGCACGAGCGTCGACTTCGACGGCACCGAGGTGCCGGTCTTCGGCTCCGTCGCCGAGGCGATGGAGAAGACCGGGGCCGACGTCTCCGTCCTCTTCGTGCCGCCGGCCTTCGCCAAGGCCGCCGTGGTCGAGGCGATCGACGCCGAGATCCCGCTGGCCGTCGTCATCACCGAGGGCATCGCGGTGCACGACTCCGCCGCCTTCTGGGCGTACGCGGTCAGCAAGGGCAACAAGACCCGGATCATCGGCCCGAACTGCCCCGGCCTGATCACCCCCGGCCAGTCCAACGCCGGCATCATCCCCGGCGACATCACCAAGCCCGGCCGCATCGGTCTCGTGTCCAAGTCCGGCACGCTGACCTACCAGATGATGTACGAGCTCCGTGACATCGGCTTCTCCTCCGCCGTCGGCATCGGTGGCGACCCGGTCATCGGTACGACGCACATCGACGCCCTCGCGGCGTTCGAGGCCGACCCCGAGACCGAGCTCATCGTCATGATCGGCGAGATCGGCGGCGACGCCGAGGAGCGTGCGGCGGACTTCATCGCGAAGAACGTCACCAAGCCGGTCGTCGGCTACGTCGCGGGCTTCACCGCGCCCGAGGGCAAGACCATGGGCCACGCCGGCGCCATCGTCTCCGGCTCCTCCGGCACGGCCGCGGCGAAGAAGGAGGCCCTTGAGGCCGCGGGCGTCAAGGTCGGCAAGACGCCGACCGAGACGGCCAAGCTGGCGCGCGCCATTCTGGCCGGCTGACCTTCGCAGGACGCAGTACCGCAGTACCGCAGGACGCACGTGTGGGCCCGCACCTCGGTCGAGGTGCGGGCCCACACACGTACGCGGCGCTTCTGCCCGGCGCCCTTGCTCAGTGATCCTGCGGTACGAGCCGTCCCGGGCCGTGCACGGGCTCGGAGAGCAGCCTCGCGCGCAGCTCAATGTCCTTCCGGGTCAGCTTCTGCGGTCCGTTGTGCGGCGGTACGCCCTCGACCTCCCGGCCGGGCGAGACCGGCGGCTCGTACCGGGTCGGCGCGTTGAGCAGTGTGACGGCGGTGGCGCCGATGATCAGGGTGGTGACGGCGACGGCGACCCGTGTCCAGAACCGGGCCCGGCGCTCGCTGCCCGTCCGTACATCCTGGGAGGGCATCAGCTGGGGCGCCGGAGTGGAGTTCGCGAGTGCGGTGAGCCGGTCGTGGAGGGTCTCCGGCGCTTCGAGTTCGGGCATACGCTCGGCCAGGGCGGCGCGCGCATGCAGCACCCGGCTCGCGGCGGCCGGGGTGCTCGCCTCCGTCTCGGCGGCCGTATCGGGCAGATCGAGGCCCACGCCGTCGTAGAGCAGCAGGGTCCGGCGGTGGTGCGGGGGCAGTTCGAGCAGTGCGTCGAGGAGTAACCGGCGCTCGTCCTCGGCGAGTGGGGCGTCGGGGTGGCGGTGGACGCGCCGCATCCGCTGCCACGGGGACATGGCGTGCTCGTATGCCGCGGCCCGTACCCAGCCCGCCGGGTCACGGTCGACGGCGACCTCGGGCCAGCGCTGCCAGGCGAGGTGGAAGGCGCGCTCGACGGACTCGTGGGAGAGCCTGCGGCGGCCGGTGAGCAGGTAGGTCTGGCGTACGAGGGCAGGGGCGGCGTACGCGTAGAGGGCGTCGAAGGCCTCGGCCGGGGTGAGGGCCGGAGGTTCGGGCGGTGCCGGGAGCGAATCGGAGCGAGGTGGGCCGGAGGGCGGCGGGGCCGGACAGGCCGGGACCGTGGGCGGCTCGGCCGCGCGCCCGGCGGCGGGCCTGGGCCCGGTGGTGGCGGGGGGCTGCTTGGGCTTCGGTGCCGGGTGGGTGCGGGAGTTCAGCTCCGGGGTCGGCTCCGGGTCCGGAGTACAGGACGACTCCTCCGGTCCCGTACCCGCGAGGAGATTCGCGTACAGCCTGAGCTTGCGTCCCCGGGGGCTGCTCCGCCCGGTCTCCCAGTTCTTGACCGTCGCCCGTGTGACGCCGACCGCGGCCGCCACCTGTTCCTCGCTCAGAGACTTCGCCTCGCGCAGCCTGCGCCGTTCCTTGGGGGAGGGAAGGGCGCCGGAGGCAGGGTTGGTGCCCTGAGTCATGAGAGGCTCCCCGCGGTGCTGCACTCGGCGAAAAAGTACATAAATGTATATTGAGCGACACAGCGTGCATTCGCCCGTTACATGGATAAAGCGCGTGTCGTTGGCAGCATGGCCGCGTGACGCAGATGACTGAGCCCAGCCCGTTGCTGTCGCAGGCCCCGGCTGTGGTCCAGGGGGGTCGTGCGCCCGCGCTGGCCGGGGCCTTCGTACGCGGGGTGATCGCCGCGGGGCTCGGGCTCGGCGCGCTCGCCGCCCTCGTGATGATGCTGTGGATCAGCTCCCCCTACCCGGACAGAGGTCCTGGCGGGGCGCTGCATGTCGCCGCCGGGATGTGGCTGCTCGCGCACGGCACGGAACTCGTACGCACCGACACGCTCTCCGGGAACCCGGCGCCGATCGGCCTCGTACCGCTGCTGCTTGCGGCCTTGCCCGCGCTGCTGACACACCGGGCGGCGCGAGAGGCGCTCGAACCGGACGAGGGACGGCCGCGGGCGTCGGCGCGGGGGGTGCTGTGCGCGGTGACCGCGGGGTACTTGCTGGTCGGCTCGGCCGTCGTCGCCTATGCGGCACGCGGTCCGCTGGCCGCCGACCTGCTGAGCGCGCTCCTGCATCTGCCGGTGGTGGCCGTGGCCTCCGCGGCGGCCGGGGTGTGGACCGCGAGCGGACGGCCGCTCGGGCCGCTGCCCGCGTGGCTGCCCGAGCGGGTACGGGCCGAGCTCGCCCGTACCCGGATCCGTGTCGCCGCGCGGTCCGCGGTGGCGGGGGCGCTCGCCCTGTCGGCGGGTGGGGCATTGCTGGTCGCGGTGTCGCTGGTGTGGCACGCGGAGGCGACGCAGGACTCGTTCCTGCACCTCGCGGACGAGTGGTCGGGGCGGCTCGCGGTGCTGCTGCTGGGGCTCGTGCTGGCGCCGAACGCGGCGGTGTGGGGTGCGGCGTACGGTCTCGGCCCCGGTTTCGCGCTCGGTACGGGTGCCACGGCGACGCCGCTCGCACTCACCGGCGACGCGGCACTGCCGCCGTTCCCGCTGCTGGCCGCGGTGCCGGCGGAGGGCCCCGGGGCCGCGCTGAACTGGGCGGTGGTGGCCGTGCCGGTGGCGGCGGGGGTGGTGATCGCCTGGTTCACCGTACGGAGAGACGCGCTGTCGGGCGTCCGCGAGACCGCGCTCGCGGCGCTGCTGGGCGCGGTGGGCTGCGGGCTCCTCACCGCGCCGCTCGCGGCGGCGGCGGGCGGCCCGATGGGGACGGGCAGGCTGGCGCAGTTCGGCCCGGTGTGGTGGCTGACCGGCGGCGCGGCGGCGGTCTGGACGGCGGGGGTGGGGGTGCCGGTGGCGCTGGGGGTACGCGCGTGGCGGAGGAGGCGGGGAGCGGGTGTCCCTGCCGAGCCGGACGTCTCAGGCGTCTCGGACGTCTCGGTCTCGGAGGTCTCGGTCTCGGACGTCTTCGACGACTCGGAGGAGGCGGAGGGGTACGACTTCTTGCCGGTGGCCGCGCTGGAGGCGAGGGAGCCGCAGGAGGCGCGGTGGGCGGCGCCGAAGGAGGCGTCGGGGGGCCTGATGGCGGAGTTCGCGCCGGCGCCGTCGGCTGTAACCGAGCCGGAGGGGGAGCCACCGGCTCCGGAGGAGCCCGGGCCGTCGGCGCCGCCCTGTGTAACCGAGCCGAAGGACGATCCCCCGGCTTCGAAAGAACCCGGGCCGTCGGTGCCGCCCTGGGTGGCGAAGCCGGAGGGGGAATCACCCGCTTCGGAAGAGCCAGGGCAATCGGCGGCACCGTAGGAGGGTCTTTCCCGAGCCCCGCCCAACCCCTACGGCTTCCCGCAGGCGGATATGGGATCGCCCCGCCCGGGCCCGGGCGGGGTGGAGTGGACGGGCTACTCCTTGACGCCGATCACTCCGCGCAGCGGATCCGGCAGCAAGTCGTTGCAGGCCAGCTGGCCCGACTTCGTCAGGGCGTCGTTCACGCACGTGTAGTAGTCGCGGTACACCAGCTGCGCCGTGAACGACGCCGCGACGATCACCAGCGCGATGCTCGCCATCACCAGGCCGCTCACCGCCGCCGTCAGCTGGGGCTTGTTCGGGGGCGTCGGTGACGCGGCCGGCGGGGGAGGGGACAGCGGGTCCGCCGGGCGGCGCAGGGGCTTGGCGCGCAGGGAGCTGATGCTCCAGTACAGCGCCAGCGCACCCAGCAGCAGTGCGATCTCCGGAAGGTCGAACAGCGCGAAGAAGAACGCCCACATGCCCGACAGCAGCGCATACCGCGCCCGCCGCTGAGCCGGATCCGTCGGGTCCCACTTCAGGCCGCCGGGGGAGCCGCCCCCGTCCTGGCCCTTGCGGCCGCCGCCGTCCTGGCCGCCCTCGTCGTTCTGGCCGCCGGGGCGGCCGCCGAAGCCGCCGCCCGACGAGCGGCCCGGCTGGCGGCTGCTCCACTGACTGCCCCAGGCCGGGCGCTCGCCCTGGTCGCCCGAGGGATTCGAGGGGTCCGACGAGCCGGACGAGGGGTCGTCGGAGTTGCCGTCGTTCCCCGGGTGGCGCGGCTGCCAGGGCTGGTCCGGCCGGCCCTCCGGCGGCGGCGCGAAGGGATTGTTGTCATCCGTGGACTGGCGCTCCCGCGGCAACAGGAGGTCCGTACGGCGGCGTCGGTCCGGCATGTGGTGAACGTCTTCCCCTCAGACCCAGCGCGCATGGGGTCTTGTGTCGTCGTGCCCGTCGGGGGACGGGCCTGTCCCCAGACGCTACCTCCCGGCCACGCCCCCGTCCCGTGGGGGCCGTTCTGTGTGCCGGTATCGTTGCTGACGGTCGGCCCCTTCGTAGAGTTCCCCGTATCGCGGGGCGCGATTCGTTCGTAGGACCGCACAAACGCCGAACAGCAAGCGAAACAGCACACACGCGAGAAAGAGACCCGCCGTGGCCTCCCCGCCCCCCTCCGCCCGACCGGCCCGCCTCGTGGTTCTGGTCTCCGGATCCGGTACGAATCTGCAGGCCCTCCTCGACGCCATCGCCGAGGATCCGCGGGGCTTCGGCGCCCGCGTCGTCGCCGTCGGGGCCGACCGGGAGAAGATCGCCGGTCTTGAGCGCGCCGAGCGTGCCGGACTGCCCACGTTCGTGTGCAAGGTGAAGGACTACGAGACCCGTGAGGCGTGGGATCTCGCGCTGGCGGAGGCCACTGCCGCCTACGAACCGGACCTGGTCGTCTCGGCCGGATTCATGAAGATCGTGGGCAAGGAGTTCCTCGCCCGCTTCGGCGGACGGTTCGTCAACACGCATCCCGCCCTGCTGCCCAGCTTCCCCGGAGCCCACGGCGTGCGCGAAGCGCTCGCGTACGGCGCGAAGGTCACCGGGTGCACCGTCCACTTCGTCGACGACGGCGTCGACACGGGACCGATCATCGCGCAGGGCGTGGTGGAGGTCCGGGACGAGGACGACGAAGCCGCTCTTCACGAGCGCATCAAGGAAGTCGAGCGTCAGCTGCTCGTCGAGGTCGTGGGGCGTCTGGCCCGTAACGGCTACCGCATTGAGGGACGAAAGGTTCATGTCGGTGAATAAGCCCATCCGTCGCGCGCTGGTCAGTGTCTACGACAAAACAGGGCTGGAGGAGCTCGCCCGCGGGCTCCACGAGGCCGGCGTCGAGCTGGTCTCGACCGGCTCCACCGCCGCGAAGATCGCCGCGGCCGCCGTGCCGGTCACCAAGGTCGAGGAGCTCACCGGCTTCCCCGAGTGCCTGGACGGCCGGGTCAAGACGCTGCACCCGCGCGTGCACGCCGGCATCCTCGCCGATCTGCGCCTCGAGTCGCACCGCGAGCAGCTCGCCGAGCTGGGCGTCGAGCCCTTCGACCTCGTGGTGGTGAACCTGTACCCCTTCCGGGAGACCGTCGCTTCGGGAGCCACCCCCGACGAGTGCGTCGAGCAGATCGACATCGGCGGCCCGTCGATGGTCCGCGCCTCCGCCAAGAACCACCCGTCCGTAGCGGTCGTCACCAGCCCCGCGCGGTACAAGGACGTTCTCGCCGCGGTGCAGGAGGGCGGCTTCGACCTGGCCGCCCGCAAGCGCCTGGCCGCCGAGGCCTTCCAGCACACCGCCGCGTACGACGTGGCCGTCGCCTCCTGGTTCGCGAGCTCCTACGCGCCGGCCGACGAGTCCGGCTTCCCCGACTTCCTCGGTGCCACCTGGGAGCGCGAGAACGTCCTGCGCTACGGCGAGAACCCGCACCAGGGCGCCGCGCTCTACGTCAGCGGCAACGGCGGCCTCGCCGAGGCCGAGCAGCTGCACGGCAAGGAGATGTCGTACAACAACTACACGGACACGGACGCCGCCCGCCGTGCCGCGTACGACCACGCCGAGCCCTGCGTCGCGATCATCAAGCACGCCAACCCGTGCGGTATCGCGGTCGGCGCGGACGTCGCCGAGGCGCACCGCAAGGCGCACGCCTGCGACCCGCTGTCCGCGTTCGGCGGAGTGATCGCGGTCAACCGTCCGGTCTCCAAGGAGATGGCGGAGCAGGTCGCGGAGATCTTCACCGAGGTCATCGTCGCCCCCGGCTACGAGGACGGCGCGGTCGAGATCCTCGCCCGCAAGAAGAACATCCGGGTGCTGCGCGCCCAGGGCGCCCCGGCGAACCCGGTCGAGCTCAAGCCGATCGACGGCGGCGCGCTGCTCCAGGTCACCGATCGCCTCCAGGCCGAGGGCGACGACCCGGCCAACTGGACGCTCGCGACCGGCGAGGCGCTGACCGCCGGCGAGCTGGCCGAGCTCGCCTTCGCGTGGAGGGCCTGCCGCGCGGTGAAGTCCAATGCGATCCTGCTCGCGAAGGGCCGTGCGTCGGTCGGCGTCGGCATGGGCCAGGTCAACCGCGTCGACTCGGCGAAGCTCGCGGTCGAACGCGCCGGCGAGGAGCGGGCCCGGGGCTCGTACGCGGCCTCGGACGCGTTCTTCCCGTTCCCGGACGGCCTGGAGATCCTGACCGCGGCGGGCGTCAAGGCCGTGGTGCAGCCCGGCGGTTCGGTACGGGACGAGCTGGTGATCGAGGCGGCGAAGAAGGCGGGCGTGACGATGTACTTCACGGGGACGCGGCACTTCTTCCACTGACTCGACCCGACCTGAACGGCAGAAGGCCGTAAACCCCGCCCGTCGGCGGGGTTTACGGCCTTCTCGCTGTCAAAGGGCTCAGCGCTGTGCGCGGTTGAACCACTCGCCGCCGTCGGACTTGCCGACGAACACGGTGATGAGGATCGCGAGAGTGGTGTGCACCAGGCCCACGACGACGAACGGGTAGAGGCCCAGGACCGCCGTGATGATGCCGAAGACCATCGTGGTGACGCGGATGCCGTTGCCGCCGCTGCTGAACTTGGCGCCGAGCACAATGGCGAGGACGCCCCAGGCCAGGATCAGGAAGGCGATGGCCCACACCGCGCCGACAGACAAGTCGGCGACCTGCTGGAACTGCACGTCGTCCTTGAGGGCCGGGTCGTCCTTGGCCTTGGCGACGCCCACGGCGGCCAGCGCGCCGAAGATCGCGCCGAGCACCTGGAGGCCCGCGATGACGAAGAGCATCACGCGGGCTGCCTTCACACCGCCCGGCATCTCGGTGGGGCCGGTCGCGTAACCGCCGCCGTACGGCTGGACGGGCGGGGCCTGCGGGTAGCCGTAACCGGGCTGGCCCTGCGGCTGGCCGTAGCCCGGCTGACCACCCTGGGGCTGACCGTAAGGCTGGCCGCCCTGAGGCTGGCCGTAGCCCGGCTGGCCGCCCTGGGGCTGGCCGTAGGGGTTGTTCGGGTCGCCGAAGCTCATGGCGGGTTTCCTCCGTTGAAAGTGCGGGGACGACGCGGTCCGAGCGGAGGAACGTCACAAGTTCAGCGGTTTGCCCCCCAACACTGCCGCGGCACTGCGCGGATCATCGTGGTATTCACGTCGACATTTTGTCCAGTCGACAGCCCAAGGTGTTGTGCAAGTGCAACCTCTCCTCTGTTTGCCGGGCAGGAGGGGCGCGTGCGGCCACCGGAACGAGGGCCGAATTGGAACCGGGGCGGGTCCATCCGCGAGGATGGGTCCATGACTGCCCAGATTCTCGATGGCAAGGCCACCGCAGCCGCGATCAAGTCCGACCTGACCGCCCGCGTGGCGGCCCTCAAGGAGCGGGGCATCACGCCCGGCCTCGGGACGCTGCTGGTCGGGGACGACCCCGGCAGCCGCTGGTACGTCAACGGCAAGCACCGCGACTGCGCGCAGGTAGGCATCGCCTCCATCCAGCGCGAACTGCCGGACACCGCCTCGCAGGAGGAGATCGAGGCGGTCGTCCGTGAGCTCAACGACAACCCCGAGTGCACCGGCTACATCGTCCAGCTCCCGCTGCCCAAGCACATCGACACCAACAAGGTGCTCGAGCTGATGGACCCGGCCAAGGACGCGGACGGGCTGCACCCGATGAGCCTCGGGCGCCTCGTGCTGGGCATCGAGGGGCCGCTGCCGTGCACGCCGAACGGCATCATCCAGCTGCTCCGTCACCACGGCGTCGAGATCAAGGGCGCGCACATCGTGGTCCTGGGCCGCGGCATCACCGTGGGCCGCTCCCTGCCGCTGCTGCTGACCCGGAAGTCCGAGAACGCGACGGTGACGCAGTGCCACACCGGCACGCGCGATCTGCCCATGCATCTGCGGCAGGCCGACATCATCGTGTCGGCGGCCGGTGTGCAGCACATCATCAAGCCCGAGGACGTCAAGCCGGGGGCCGCGGTCCTCGACGTCGGCGTCAGCCGTGACGCGGAAGGCAAGATCGCCGGAGACGTGCACCCGGGCGTCGCGGAGGTCGCGGGCTGGATCTCGCCGAACCCGGGCGGAGTGGGCCCGATGACCCGCGCGCAGCTGCTGGTCAATGTCGTCGAGGCGGCCGAGCGCGCGGCTGTCGCCGTCGAGGGCTGAGCAGGATCGGGAGGGCTGGGCCCATGGGCGTACTCACGAACGACGAATCCGAGCCGGTGGGCGGGGCGGCGGGCGCGGCCCCCGGGACCGGGCGCCCCGGCGAGGGCGAGCCTGCCCCGGACCTGGCTGCCGCGGCCGTCCTGGCGGACGCGGTCCACCCGCGGCCCGCGGCTGAGGACGCCGACTCGGACGACTCCGCCGGTAGGCGCCCGGGCAGCGGCACCGGCCCCGGCGACTCCGACAGGAGGGCAGAGGCCCGGGCCACCGATGCGCCGGACGCCGAGACCCGTACGGAACCCCAGGCCGAGCCCGCCGTCAGAGCCCCCTCCCGGCGGCCGCCGGCCCTCACCCAGGACACCGCCCGGCCCGAGGGCGGCGGGCGCGCCGCGCCCGGGGACGCTTCCGCTCCCGCGCGGCAGTGGCCCCTGCTCACCGTGCTCGCCCTGGCCGGGCTGGGGCTCGTCGTCGTCGGCACCGACGCCTTCGCCGACGCCTTCCGTGTCGGCACGATCCTCATCGGTGCCGCGCTCATCACGGGCGCCGTCATGCGCCGGGTCCTGCCCTCGGTCGGGATGCTCGCCGTGCGCTCCCGCTTCACCGACATGGTCACGTACGGACTGCTCGGCACGGGGATCGTGCTGATCGCGCTCGTCACCCAGCCGAAGCCCTGGCTGGACATCCCGTTCCTGGAGGACGCGGTCCACTTCACGGTGCGTTAGGACGCCCCCTGGCAGCTCGCGTTCGGCGCACGCAAACATCGACGGCGCCCGTCCTCTCCCCCGAGGGAGGACGGGCGCCGTCGTGTTCAAGAGTCATGGACGCGCCAATCATGGACAAGGGACGCCAGTGGCCTGTGGCACGGAAGTGACCGTTCCGCCACGGTGTGATCGTTCCGCAACGGATGGGAGACTGTGTCCTGCAGCCGGGGCGAGCGCACAACGGGGCGCGCCGACCGTCCCCGATGCCCCCGTGCACGCCGATAACAGGAACTGACATCCTGGCCCTGCGCATCCCAGTGGGCAGTCCGGTACACGGACTCCCGAGGGACACCGCGGGGGGTCGGGAGCGCGGGGCACATCAAGCACGTTCGGGGGACAAGGGGGGAAGTACATGCCTCGTTGGAAGGCACTGCCGGAGGAGCTGGACCCGCAGGTCAAGGAGTTCACCAGTCAGCTGCGCCGACTGGTGGACCGCAGCGGGCTGGGCATCGCCGCGGTGGCGGACCGCACCGGGTACAGCAAGACGTCCTGGGAGCGGTACCTCAACGGGCGGCTGCTCGCGCCCAAGGGCGCGATCGTCGCGCTCGCCGAGGTGACCGGTACGAACCAGATGCATCTGACCACCATGTGGGAGCTCGCCGAGCGCGCCTGGAGCCGGGCCGAGATGCGTCACGACATGACGATGGAAGCGATACGGATCTCCCAGGCGCGGGCCGCGCTCGGGGAGTTCGGCCCTGCGCCGGCGGGCGCCGCGAGCGGCCGCGCGGGCGGCCGCACGGCCGCACCCGCGGACCCGGGAAGCGGCAATGAACCGGACGGCGTGCGCCGGGATCCGGGCGGCGTGCATTCCGGCCGTCCCGCGGCGGGCAGCCGGGACAAGGCGCCGCAGAGTCCGTCGTACGTACCGACGCAGAACGGACCGGGCTCGCCCGGCGGACCGGGCTCCCCGTCCGCGGCGGGATCCATTCCCACCGCCCCCGGCCAGCGGGGCGGCAGGCGCAAGGTGGTCATGATCCTGGCCGGTCTCGTCGGCGCGCTGCTGGTGATCGCCGCGGCCGTGCTCCTGACCGACCTGGGCGGGGACGGCGACAAGAAGCCCGTGGCCTCGCCCCCCACTGTCGCCCCGACGACGAGCAGCCCGCCGCTGCCCGCCGGAGTGAAGTGCACCGGCAAGGACTGCACCGGGCAGGACCCCGAGGCGATGGGCTGCGGTGGCCAATTGGCCAAAACCGTCTCCTCCGCGACCGTCGGCAAGGCCCTCGTCGAGGTGCGCTACAGCAAGACCTGCCAGGCGGCCTGGGCCCGTATCACCAAGGCGGCTCCCGGCGACACGGTGCAGATCAGTGCGGGCGGCGAGGGAGCGCAGAACGGCCTGGTGAACGCCGACAACGACGCGTACACCCCGATGACCGCTGTGACCGCGCCGGCCGACGCGAAGGCCTGCGCGACGCTCAAGACGGGCGTCAACGGCTGCACCAGGCCACAGTGATCCGTGCCACAAGGGGGCGTAGGTTGGCGGTGTCCGGGGTCGGATAGCCTGACCGCTGGATATCTCTTCATGTCGAGACACTGATCGATCAGGGGAGATGTCCAGCAACAGGGGCAAAGACCCCTACCGCCAGCTGTCTTACGGAGATCGCCATGACCCGCACTCCCGTCAACGTCACCGTGACCGGCGCGGCCGGCCAGATCGGCTACGCGCTGCTCTTCCGCATCGCCTCCGGCCACCTGCTCGGCGCGGATGTGCCGGTCAAGCTGCGTCTGCTCGAAATCCCGCAGGGCCTCAAGGCCGCCGAGGGCACCGCGATGGAGCTTGACGACTGCGCCTTCCCGCTGCTGCGCGGGATCGAGATCACCGACGACCCGAACGTCGCCTTCGACGGCGCCAACGTCGCGCTGCTCGTCGGCGCCCGCCCGCGCACCAAGGGCATGGAGCGCGGCGACCTTCTCTCCGCCAACGGCGGCATCTTCAAGCCGCAGGGCAAGGCCATCAACGACAACGCGGCCGACGACATCAAGGTCCTCGTCGTCGGCAACCCGGCCAACACCAACGCGCTCATCGCTCAGGCCGCGGCTCCGGACGTACCGGCCGAGCGCTTCACCGCGATGACCCGCCTGGACCACAACCGCGCCATCTCGCAGCTCGCGAAGAAGACCGGCGCCGCCGTCACCGACATCAACCGCCTCACCATCTGGGGCAACCACTCGGCGACGCAGTACCCCGACATCTTCCACGCCACGGTCGGCGGCAAGAACGCCGCCGAGGTCGTGGGTGACGAGAAGTGGCTGGCCGAGGAGTTCATCCCGACCGTCGCCAAGCGCGGCGCCGCGATCATCGAGGCCCGCGGAGCGTCCTCCGCCGCCTCGGCCGCGAACGCCGCGATCGACCACGTCCACACCTGGGTCAACGGCACCGCGGACGGCGAGTGGACCTCGATGGGCATCCCGTCGGACGGCTCGTACGGCGTCCCGGAGGGCCTGATCTCCTCGTTCCCGGTCACCACGAAGGGCGGCACGTACGAGATCGTCCAGGGCCTGGACATCAACGACTTCTCGCGTGCGCGCATCGACGCGTCGGTGAAGGAGCTCGAGGAGGAGCGCGCGGCGGTCCGCGAACTCGGCCTGATCTGATCCGTCTCCGTACGGGCTCGAACGCCCCCGGCAGCCAATCGGCTGCCGGGGGCGTTCTGCCTGCACCACCTCGCCGCCGGGCGGTGCGTGCGCACCGATGCCAAGGGCCCCGGCACGGCGCGCGCCGGCTCGTGGCGTAGGTGCTGAATAAGTGACACCCGCCACTTTCGGTTACCCGTTGCGCATGCTTCCCCCGCCCAGGGGCAGGCGCCCCGTCCGCTGGTCCACACCGGCGAGGAATGAATCGGAACGGGAAGGCAAAACGCGACGTGTCGGCACAACAGACCATCCACGTGGGCGGAGAGTGGCGTGCGGCCGCTTCCGGCGCCGCGCGCGAGATACTCGACCCCGCTGACGCGACCGTGTTCGCCTCCGTCGCGGAAGGCGGGGCGAAGGACGCTGACGCCGCGGTCGCCGCCGCGCGTACCGCGTTCGACCAGGGCGAATGGCCCCGGACGCCGGTGGCCGAACGGGCCGCCGTGCTCAGGCGCGTCGCGGATCTGCTGCAACGGAACCGGGAAGCCCTCGGGCAGCTGGAGAGCCGGGACGCCGGGAAGACCGTCGAGGAAGGCCGCATCGACGTCGACTGCGTCAGCGACGCCTTCCGCTACTTCGCCGACCTCGTCATGAATGAGAGTGGCGGCAGGGTGGTGGATGCCGGTTCGACGGACGTTCACAGCACCGTGGTGCATGAACCCGTCGGGGTCTGTGCCCTCATCACGCCGTGGAACTACCCACTCCTTCAAGCGAGTTGGAAGATTGCCCCGGCGCTGGCCGCGGGCAACACTTTTGTGATCAAGCCGAGCGAGATCACTCCGCTGACGACCGTCGAGCTGATCCAGCTGCTTGAGGAGGCGGGGCTGCCCGCCGGTGTGGCGAACATCGTGACCGGCCCGGGCGACACCGTCGGGGCCCGGCTCGCCGAGCATCCCGATGTGGATCTGGTGTCCTTCACCGGCGGGCTCACCAGCGGTACGAAGGTCATGCGCGCCGCCGCCGACAGCGTCAAGAAGGTCGCCCTCGAACTCGGCGGGAAGAACCCGAACGTCGTCTTCGCGGATGCCTGCGACAGCGACGACGGCTTCGACACCGCCGTCGACCAGGCGCTGAACGCCGCATTCATCCACAGCGGGCAGGTCTGCTCAGCCGGCTCCCGGCTCATCATCGAGGAGTCCCTGCGCGAGCGCTTCGTCGGTGAGCTCGCCCGCCGGGCCGAGGGGATCCGTCTCGGACGCGGCACCGACGAGGGTGTCGAGTGCGGTCCTCTCGTATCCGCGCGGCAGCTCGCCAGGACCGAGGACTACGTGGCCTCCGCCCTCGCCGATGGCGCGGTGCTGCGGTCCGGCGGGCTGCGGCCCGACGGGGACGAGTACGCCGGGGGGTACTTCTACCGGCCCACCGTCCTCGACCAGTGCCACCGCGGCATGCGCGTCGTCCGCGAAGAGATCTTCGGGCCCGTCCTGACTGTGGAGACCTTCCGCACCGAGGACGAGGCCGTCGCCCTCGCCAACGACACCGAGTACGGGCTGGCGGGCGCGGTGTGGACCTCCGACCCGGGGCGGGCGCGGCGCGTCGCCGGGCGGCTGCGGCACGGGACCGTCTGGATCAACGACTTTCACCCCTACCTCCCGCAGGCGGAGTGGGGCGGCTTCGGGAAGAGCGGCATCGGGCGCGAGCTGGGTCCCGCCGGTCTCGCCGAGTACCGCGAGGCCAAGCACATCTACCAGAACCTCGCCCCGCGCCCCGTGCGCTGGTTCAAGGGCATGAGCCAGGGCTGAGTTGGAGAACGAACACATGACCACGTACGACTATGTCGTCGTCGGAGGTGGCACCGCCGGTTCGGTGATCGCATCCCGGCTCACCGAGAACCCCGACGTCACCGTCGCCGTCATCGAGGGCGGGCCGAGCGACGTCGGCCGGGACGACGTGCTGACCCTGCGGCGCTGGATGGGCCTGCTCGGCGGCGAACTCGACTACGACTACCCCACCACCGAGCAGCCGCGCGGCAACTCCCACATCCGGCACAGCCGCGCCCGTGTCCTCGGCGGCTGCTCCTCCCACAACACCCTCATCGCCTTCAGGCCACTGCCGTCCGACTGGGACGAGTGGGCCGCCGCCGGGGCCGAGGGCTGGGACGCGGCCGCCATGGACCCGTACTTCGACCGGTTGCGGAACAACATCGTCACGGTCGACGAGGCGGACCGTAACGCCATCGCCCGCGACTTCGTCGACGCCGCCCACAGCGCCCTCTCCGTCCCGCGCGTCGAGGGCTTCAACAACAAGCCCTTCCACGAAGGCGTGGGTTTCTTCGACCTCGCGTACCACCCGGAGAACAACAAGCGGTCCTCCGCCTCGGTCGCGTATCTCCACCCCTTCCTCGACCGCCCGAACCTCCATATCGCCCTGGAGACCTGGGCGTACCGGCTGGAGCTCGAGGGCACCCGGGCGACCGGCGTGCATGTGCGGACCAAGGACGGCGAGGAGCGGGTCGTCCGTGCGCGGCGCGAAGTCCTCGTCTGCGCGGGCGCGGTGGACACCCCGCGGCTGCTGCTGCACTCCGGTATCGGACCGCGCGGCGACCTGGAGGCTCTCGGCATCCCGGTCGTGCACGATCTGCCCGGCGTCGGCGAGAACCTGCTCGACCATCCGGAGTCGGTGATCGTCTGGGAGACGCACGGACCGATCCCCGAGAACTCGGCGATGGACAGCGACGCCGGTCTGTTCCTGCGGCGCGATCCGGACGCTGAGGGGCCGGACCTGATGTTCCACTTCTACCAAATCCCGTTCACCGACAACCCGGAGCGGCTCGGCTACGAGCGGCCGGCGCACGGGGTGTCGATGACGCCGAACATCCCCAAGCCGCGCAGCCGCGGCCGGCTGTATCTGACCAGCGCGGATCCGGAGGTCAAGCCCGCGCTGGACTTCCGGTACTTCACGGACGAGGACGACTACGACGGCCGGACGCTGGTTGACGGGATCAAGACCGCCCGCGAGATCGCCAAGGCCCAACCGCTCGCCGGCTGGCTCAAGCGGGAGGTCTGCCCGGGGCCCGAGGTCACCTCCGACGAGGCGATCAGCGCGTACGCGCGCAAGGTCGCGCACACCGTGTACCACCCCGCCGGCACCTGCCGGATGGGGGCTCGCGGCGATGAACTCGCCGTGGTGGAGCCGGACCTGAGGATCCGGGGGCTCTACGGCATCCGCATCGCCGATGCGTCCGTCTTCCCGACCATGCCCGCCGTGAACCCGATGATCGGGGTCCTGATGGTGGGAGAGAAATGCGCCGAGCTGCTTGCGGCGGCGTCCGACGAGAGGGGTGAACTCCGATGAAGTCCGAAGCAGTGGACAAGACCGCGAACGTGACCGTGAACGAGACGGCGAACGAGACGGCGAACGAGACGGCGAACGACGACGTGGCCGCGGCCGTGACCAAGAAGGCCGCCGCCGACAGTGCGCCGCCCGTCTTCTCCGTACGTGACCTGTGGAAGGTCTTCGGCCCGAAGGCGGGGCGCATCCCCGGCGACGCCGAACTCGGCGCGCTCGGCCCGGCCGAACTGCGCGCCCGTACCGGCTGCACCGCCGCCGTGCGCGATGTCTCCTTCGATGTGCACAAGGGCGAGGTCTTCGTCGTCATGGGCCTCTCCGGCTCCGGCAAGTCGACCCTCGTACGCTGTCTGACCCGGCTCATCGAGCCGACGTCCGGGGCGATCGCCATCGACGGCGAGGACGTCCTGTCCATGGACACGGCGCGGCTGCGTGAACTGCGCCGCCGCAGGGCGTCCATGGTTTTCCAGCACTTCGGCCTGCTGCCGCACCGTTCGGTGCTCGACAACGTCGCGTACGGCCTGGAGATCCAGGGCCTCGGCAGGGCCGCGCGCCGGGCCAAGGCGGCCGAAGTCGTCGCCAAGGTCGGGCTCGAAGGACTCGAACACCGCCGGCCGGGCCAGCTGTCCGGCGGTCAGCAGCAGCGTGTCGGGCTCGCCCGCGCGCTCGCCGTCGACCCCGAAGTGCTGCTCTTCGACGAGCCGTTCAGCGCGCTCGACCCGCTGATCCGGCGCGACATGCAGGAGGAGGTCATCCGGCTGCACCGCGAGGAGGGCCGGACGATGGTCTTCATCACGCACGATCTGAGCGAGGCGCTGAAGCTGGGCGACCGTATCGCGCTGATGCGGGACGGGCGGATCGTGCAGCTGGGCACGCCGGAGGAGATCGTCGCCTCGCCCGCCGACGACTATGTACGGGACTTCGTCCGCGATGTGCCCCGCGAGCAGGTCATGACCGTGCGCACCGCGATGCGCCCGGCCGAAGGCGGCGAGGCGGACTCGGGACCGGCGATCGCTCCCGACGCGACGGTCTTCGAGGCGATCGAGGCGGTGGCCCGCACGGGTTCCCCGGCCCGGGTCATGGAGGCCGGCCGCTGCGTGGGCGTCGTGGACCACGCGGGTCTGCTGAACGTGGTCGCCGGCCTGGACCGCGGCGCGCATACCGACGCGGCGGTGGTCGCATGACGGCCGTCGCCACCGCCCCCACCAAGGAAACGCCTGCACTGCGCGCTCTCCTGAAGAACCGCGTCCAGCGCAAGCTGCTGGCGCTGTCCGTCGCCGCGCTGGTGCTCGTACCGCTCGGTATCGCCCTGTGGGGCAGCGGCAGTTGGCCCACCGGGCTGACCGTCGACGTCTCGGGTCCCCTCGATGACGCCAACCAGTGGGTCATCGACAACCGCGACACCCACCCCCTGTTCCTCTACTTCCTGCTTCACCTCTCCAACACCGCCACCGACGCGGTCGACGCCGTCTACGGCTTCCTGGACTCGATGGGCTGGCTGGGCGTCCTGGCCGCCGGGGTGCTGTTCGCCTGGCGGGCCGCCGGGCTCGGGCGGCGCGGGATCAAGGTGGCGGCGACCGCGTTCGGGGCGTTCGCCGTCTGCGGGCTGCTCGGGATGTGGGACGCCACGCTCATCACCATCGCGCTGATGGTGGTCTCCGTCGCGGTCGCCGCCCTGCTGGGCGTGCTGATCGGGCTCGCGGCCGGGCTCTTTGGGCGCGTCGACCGGGCGCTGCGGCCCGTGCTCGACACCATGCAGGTCCTGCCCGCGTTCGCGTATCTGCTGCCGTTCGTGCTGGTCTTCGGCACCGGCACGCCTGCCGCGCTGTTCTGCACCGTCATCTATGCCGCCCCGCCCATGGCCCGCCTCACCGCGCTCGGGCTGCGCGGCGCCGATCCGGCCGTGCTGGAGGCCTCCGCGTCGCTCGGTGCGAGCGGCTGGCAGCGTCTGCGGACCGCGCGGCTCCCGCTCGCCCGCAAACAGATGCTGCTGGGCCTCAACCAGACGATCATGATGGCGCTCTCGATGGTCGTCATCGCGGCTCTCGTCGGGGCCGGCGGTCTGGGCGAAGCGGTGTACTCGGCGCTGTCCACGGTCGACGTCGGCAAGGCGCTCGCCGCGGGTGTCCCGATCGTGCTGATCGCGGTCTGGCTGGACCGTACGACGGCGGCCGCGGGCGACCGTATCGGCGAAAGCACGCCCGGTGGCGGGCTGCTGCACGGCCGCTCGGCCTGGGCCCTGGTGCTCGGGGGTGTCGTGGCCGCCGCGGCCGCCGGTCTCGCCCTCGGCAGGACATGGCCTCAGGGCTGGACGTACGACATCTCCTCGCCCGTCAACAAGGCGCAGGAGTGGATCACCGAGAACCTCACCTTCACCGAGATCCTGTCCCGCGAGTTCACCCTCTGGATCCTCAACCCCCTGCGCGACGCCCTGGTCTGGCTCCCCTGGTGGTCGCTCCTGCTGCTCGTCGCGGCCGTCGCCTGGCTGGTCGGCACCTGGGCCACCGCGCTCACCGCCACTCTGTCGATGGGTGCGATCGGTGTCCTCGGGGTGTGGGGGAAGTCCCTCGACACGCTCTCGCAGGTGCTCGCGGCGCTCGTGCTCACGCTGGCGCTCGGTGTGCTGGCCGGCATCTTCTGCGCGCGGGCCGGGAGGCTCGAACGCTGGCTGCGGCCGGTACTCGACGCGATGCAGACGATGCCGCAGTTCGTGTATCTCATCCCGGTGGTGGCGCTGTTCGGTGTCACCCGCGCCTCGGCGATCATCGCGGCCGTCGTGTACGCGCTGCCCGCCGTCGTGCGCATCACGACCCAGGGCCTGCGCGAGGTCGACCCGGCCGCACTGGAGGCCTCCCGCTCGCTGGGCGCTTCGACCCGCCAGCAACTCCTCCAGGTCCAGCTGCCCCTGGCCCGCCCCGCCCTGCAACTGGCCGTCAACCAGGGCGTCGTGCTGGTGCTGGCCGTGGTCGTCGTCGGCGGCCTGGTCGGCGGCGGTGCCCTCGGCTACGACGTCGTCAAGGGCCTGTCCCGGGGCGAGATGGGCCTCGGCATGACCGCCGGAGTCGCGATCGTCTGCCTGGGACTCGTACTGGACCGGATCACGCAGCCCGCCACCCGCAAGACCGGCTGAACCTCTTTCCCTCAGTAACAGGAGCACCATGCGCATCGTTCGTACCACCACCGCTGTCATCGGCGCCCTTGGCGTCCTCACCCTCAGCGCCTGCGGCGCCGCGGAGACCGGTAAGAAGGACGCGGTCGGCGGCGACAAGACCGTGAAGCTGACCGTCCCCTCCTGGGTCGGCGCCCAGGCCAACACCGCCGTCGCCGCGCACATCCTGAAGAACGAGCTGGGCTACACCGTCAAGACCCAGCAGATGGGCGAGGTCCTCGCGTGGGACGCCCTCTCCAAGGGCGACATAGACGCGATCATGGAGGACTGGGGTCACCCGAAGGAGGAGAAGCAGTACGTCACGACGAAGAAGACCGTCGTCAAGGGCGGCGACCTCGGCGTGACCGGGCACATCGGCTGGTTCGTGCCGAAGTACTTCGCGGACAAGCACCCCGACGTCACGGACTACAAGAACCTCAACAAGTACGCCAAGGACTTCAAGACCGGCGAGAGCGGCGACAAGGGCGAGATCCTGGAGGGCTCCCCGGACTACGTCACCAATGACGACGCGCTCATCAATAATCTCAAGCTGAATCTGAAGACCAACTACTCGGGTTCCGAGGCCGCGCAGATCACCGCGATCAAGAAGTACGCGAAGGAGCAGAAGCCCTTCCTGACGTACTGGTGGACCCCGCAGTGGCTGAACGAGCAGGTCGACATGGTCGAGGTCAAGCTGCCGGAGTACAAGACGGGCTGTGACGCGGACCCGAAGAAGATCGCGTGCGCGTACCCGAACACGCCGCTGCAGAAGTACTTCAACGCGGACTTCGCCAAGAACGGCGGGAAGGCGGCGGAGTTCCTGAAGAACTTCAAGTGGACGACCGAGCAGCAGAACCAGGTCGCCCTGATGATCGCGGGCGAGAAGATGTCGCCGGAGGCGGCGGCCGAGAAGTGGGTCAAGGAGAACGAGGCGACGTGGAAGGCGTGGCTCCCGAAGAAGTGACGTGAGCTCTGTTTTCGCTCAACTCGCTTGAGTGAGCGGGGGTTCGGGACAGAGGATCCGTACATGCTCTTCGGATCCGGTAAACGCGAACTCTCCGTACTCGTTCTGCGTGACGCGGACGGCATTGCCGATGCCGTCCGCGCCGCGCTGTCCACGGCCGGCCCGGAGGAACGCCCCGGCCTGGAGCGTGCCGCGGCCATCATCGCCGAGGCCGCGGACGCCTCCGCCGCCGAACTGCGCGGCCGGTGGGTGCGTCAGCGGCTCGATGCGGCGGGCATCAAGGGCCCGGCGGACTCGGTCACCGCGATCAAGGCCCTGCGCCAGGCGGAGCCGACGCTGAGCCTGTGGGCGGCGGTGAGCCTCGCGAGGGACGCGGAGGCGGGGTAAGGGGGGCTTCGCCTCCAAGCCGTAGGGGAGGGCGGGCAGGGGAAAGGCCCGCAGCAGGCGCCCCGGGGCCTGCCACTAGCTCGCGCGACCCCCGCGCAGCTCGTCCGCGAGTTTCCGGACCGCCGCCATCGCCTGCCTCTGCAGATACGGCCCGAACGTGATCCGCGTCGCCCCCAACCGCCCAAGTTCCCCGATCCCCGGGCTGCCCGGCAGCGGCGCGACGTTGATCGGGACGTCGATCTCCTTGCGCAGCAGGGGAAGTTGCTCCGGCGGCGCCGCGAAGGGATAGACGCAGTCCGCCCCGGCCGCCGCATACAGCCGCGCCCGAGTGATCGCCTCCGCCGGGTCGCTCACTTGGCGCAGGAAAGAGTCGACCCGGGCATTGAGGAACACGCGGTCGCCCGCCTCCGCGCGGACCTCGGCGAGCCAGTCGGCGTGGCGCCGGGGGTCCTTGAGCGTCCTGGTCCGGGAGTCGGAGTCCTCCAGGTTGCAGCCGACGGCACCGGAGTCGAGGAGCCGGGCGACCAGTTCCTTCGGGGGAAGGCCGTAGCCGTCCTCGATGTCCGCGGAGACGGGGATGTTCACCACGCGGGTGATCCGGGCGACGGCCGCGAACATCTCGTCGGCCGGGGTGTGCCCGTCCTCGTAGCCGAGGGATGCCGCTACTGCGGCGCTCGGTGTCGCGAGCGCAGGGAAGCCCGCCTCCGCGAAGACCAGAGCGCCGGCCGCGTCCCACGGTCCCGGCAGGACGAGGGGATCGCCGGGCGCGCGGTCGTGGTGGAGGGAACGGAAGGTGTCAACCGTCATTTCGATACCCCGGTCTGGTCGGTTTTCGTACGCGGTCAGTGCTTGTACTGGCCGGGCGTGTAGTGCCCGGGGACCATGCGCGCGCTCACGCCGAAGCGGTTCCATGCGTTGATGACGGTGATCGCCGAGATCAGCTGCGCGAGTTCCGTCTCCTCGAAGTGCTCGGCGGCCTTCTCGTACACCTCGTCCGGCACGAAGCCGTCCGTCAGCACGGTGACGGCCTCCGTCAGCTCGATCGCCGCGATCTCCTTGGGGGTGTAGAAGTGCCGGGACTCCTCCCACGCGCCGAGCTGGATGATCCGCTCCACCGACTCGCCCGCCGCGAGCGCGTCCTTGGTGTGCATGTCCAGGCAGAACGCGCAGTGGTTGATCTGCGAGGCGCGGATCCTGACCAGTTCGAGGAGGACCGGGTCGAGGCCCTGCCGGGCGGCCGCGTCCAGCGCGACCATAGCCTTGTAGACCTCGGGGGAGAGCTTCGCCCAGGGCAGGCGGGGGGTGTGCTCGGGGGCGCGGGACGTGTTCTCGTTCGGCGTCATACGTACGACGCTAGTGCTTGTGTGGCGCAGGCGTATGGTCCATCTTCATGATGGATTCCTGGGCCACTTTCGGCGCCGACCTGCATCTCGAACTGCGGGGGTCCGGGCTGCGCGCGGGACTCATGGATGCCCTGCGGGAGGCCGTGCGCACGGGAAGGCTGGCCCCTGGGACGCGGCTGCCGTCCTCCCGTTCGCTCGCCGCCGACCTCGGGATCGCCCGTAATACGGTGGCCGACGCGTACGCCGAGCTCGTCGCCGAGGGATGGCTCACCGCGCAGCAGGGCTCGGGCACACGCGTCGCCCGGCGGGCCGCGCCGAGGAAGTCGGCGGCGGGGACGGTACGGGCCGGGCCGGCCCGAGGCGGACCGCAGTACAGCCTGATGGCCGGCAGCCCCGACCTCGCCTCCTTCCCCCGCGCCGAATGGCTGAAGGCGGCCCGCCGCGCGCTGACCGCGGCGCCGCGCGACGCCTTCGGATACGGGGAGGTCCGCGGGCGCATCGAGCTGCGGACCGTGCTGGCCGACTATCTGGCGCGGGCGCGCGGCGTGTACGCGGATCCCGAGCGGATCGTGATCTGCTCCGGCTTCGTCCACGGGCTGATGCTGATGGGAAAGGTGCTCAGACGGCGACGGGTGCGAGAGGTGGCCGTCGAGTCGTACGGGCTGGACATGCACTGGAATCTGCTGACCGAGGCGGGACTGCGCATGCCCGCGCTCCCGTACGACGAACTGGGCACCTGCACCCACGAGTTGGGTGCCCTGCGCGGAGCGGGTGCGGTGCTGCTGACACCGGCGCACCAGTTCCCGATGGGCGTCGCGCTGCACCCCGACCGGCGGGCGGCCGCCGTCGACTGGGCGCGGGGGAGCGGCGGGGTGATCCTGGAGGACGACTACGACGGGGAGTTCCGCTACGACCGCCAGCCGGTGGGCGCACTCCAGGGACTCGACCCGGACCGGGTGGTCTACCTGGGCACGACGAGCAAATCGCTCGCCCCGGGGCTGCGGCTCGCCTGGATGGTGCTGCCCGAGGCACTGGTGGGCGAGGTACTGGAGGCGAAGGGCTTTGCCGACTGGGTCTGCAGTACGCCGGACCAGCTGACGCTCGCGGAGTTCATCGCGTCCGGCGCGTACGACCGTCATGTGCGGGGGATGCGGCTGCGCTACCGCAGAAGGCGCGACCAGCTCGTCGCCGCGCTGGCCGAGCGGGCGCCGGACATCCGGGTCAGCGGGATCGCGGCGGGGCTCCACGCGGTTCTCGAACTCCCGCCGGGTACAGAACAGCCGGTGATCCGGGCGGCGGCGTGGCAGAACCTTGCGGTGGCGGGGGTCTCCCGCTTTCGCCACCAGGACGCGCCGCGGGGGAGGGATGCGCTGGTGGTGGGCTACGGCACGCCGCCGGACAGCGCCTGGACGGGCGCGCTGGACGCGCTCTGCCGCGCTCTGCCGTGACGCGCCCGCCGGGGCTCGGCCCCGGACAGCCCGGCGCGGGCGAGCCCGGCTCAGGCCTCCCGAGCCGCCGTCTCCTCCTCCGTCCGCTCCGGCGCCGGCGGCTCACCGAACCGTGCCAGTGCCAGCGCACCCACCACCGCCACCGCGAACCCCGTGATCCCCAGCCACGCCAGCCCCTCCCGGGTCCGGTCGCCCAGCCACACCACCCCCACCAGCGCCGGGCCGATCGTCTCGCCGAGCACCATGCCCGCCGTGGCGGTCGTCACGGAACCGCGCTGCAGCGCAGAGGTGAGCAGCAGAAACGCCGCACCGCCGCCCACCAGCAGCGCGTACAGCGCCGGATTGGCCAGTACGCCCGGCAGCGCGAGCGAGTCGATCAGGCGGACCGAGACCTCGACCACGCCGAAGCCGAAGCCCGCGCCGAGGCCGAGTACCAGGGCCCGGGACTTGTCGGGGAGGCGGCCCGCCGCCGCGCCGACGAGGAGCACGGCGATCGCGACGCCGAGCATCGACCAGCGCAGCGCGTCCGTCCCGGCGCGGTCGCCCTCTTCGCCTGAGGCCAGGCCCAGCATCGCCAGACCGGCGCAGACCGCCGCCACCGCCGCCCATTCGATCCCGCTGAGGCGGACGTGGAGCAGCCGGGAGGCGACGACGGCGGTGACCGCCAGGCTGGCCGCGAGCGCCGCGCCGACCGCGTAGATGGGGATGGAGAGCAGGGCGACGATCTGGAGAACGAAACCCAGACCGTCCAGGCCGAGTCCGGCGATGTACCGCCACTGGCGCAGCGAGCGCAGCAGCAGCCCCGGGTCGACCCCCGAGCCGGTGCCCGGCTCGGCGGCGCGGGCGGCCATCGCCTGGAGAACCGAGGCCGTGCCGTAGCAGACCGCTGAACCGAGCGCGCAGATCATCCCCAAGAGCACAAAAGCGACTGTAGGGGAGGACGGTCGGCGGACCGGGTTCCCGCAGGCGCGAGGCGGCCACTCGACGGGCCGCGCGAACTCGCGGCCGAGCGGGGCTGTGTGGCCGAACCGCTGCTCGGCCGCGAGGGCGCGGGGGTCACGAATCCACGAACCGGGCGCCGGTCCCGTACGGCGCGACGACCGTGCTGCTACCAGGAACTGGCCCCGCTGCCGGACTTCGACGGCAACCGCGTGGTGCTCGGCGCATGGGTCGTCGAGGACGAGGCCGCGGGGCTCGGGATCAGGGAATCGGCGGGGCCGGTCACGACGAGCGCGCCCACTTCCTGCCCCACGTCATCCTCTGACCCCGGCGGGCCCCTACGACGTACCGCCTACGCGCTCAGAACGGCCCTGAGCTGGTCCAGGCCCCAGTCCAGGTCCTCCTTGCTGATCACCAGAGGCGGCGCGATCCGGATCGTCGAGCCGTGGGTGTCCTTGACCAGGACCCCGCGGTCCATCAGCTTCTCGGAGATCTCCCGGCCGGTGCCATGACTCGGCACGATGTCGACGCCCGCCCAGAGCCCGCGGCCGCGTACGGCCTCCACCGCGCCGCCGCCCGTCAACAGGCCCAGCTCGTGGTGGAGATGCTCGCCGAGCTCGGTGGCGCGCTCCTGGAACTCGCCGGTGCGCAGCATCGCGATCACCTCGAGCGCCACCGCACAGGCCAGCGGATTGCCGCCGAACGTCGAGCCGTGCTCGCCGGGACGGTAGACGCCGAGCACCTCGCTGGAGGAGACGACCGCCGACACGGGCACGACACCCCCGCCGAGCGCCTTGCCCAGCACATACATGTCGGGCACGACGTCCTCGTGCTCGCAGGCGAAGGTCTTGCCGGTACGCCCGAGGCCCGACTGGATCTCGTCCGCGATGAAGAGCACGTTCCGCTCGCGGGTCAGCTCCCGGACCCGCGGCAGGTACCCGGCCGGCGGCACCAGCACGCCGGCCTCGCCCTGGATCGGCTCCAGCAGTACAGCCACGGTGTTCGCGCTCATCGCCCTCTCGAGCGCGGTCAGGTCCCCGTACGGAACGATCTCGAAGCCCGGCGTGTAGGGACCGAAGTCCGCGCGCGCCTCATGGTCCGTGGAGAAGCTGATGATGGTGGTCGTCCGGCCGTGGAAGTTGTTGGCGGCGACGACGATCTTCGCCTGGTTCTGCGGGACACCCTTGACCTTGTAACCCCACTTCCGGGCGGTCTTCACAGCGGTCTCCACCGCCTCCGCCCCGGTGTTCATCGGCAGCACCATCTCCATGCCGCACAACTCGGCGAGCTGCGTACAGAAGTCGGCGAACCGGTCGTGGTAGAACGCGCGGGAGGTGAGCGTGACTCGCTCCAGCTGCGCCTTGGCGGCGTCGATGAGTCGGCGGTTTCCGTGGCCGAAGTTGAGCGCCGAGTACCCGGCAAGCATGTCGAGGTAGCGGCGCCCCTCGACATCTGTCATCCACGCGCCGTCCGCCGAGGCGACGACCACGGGGAGCGGGTGGTAGTTGTGCGCGCTGTGAGCCTCCGCAGAGGCGATGGCGCTCTCCGATGCAGACACGGGATCTCCGTTCACGTTGTGACAAGGCATCCGGCGTGGGGCGGGGTGTGCCCCTGTTTCTATCGTCACTCGCATGGTGGACGAAGAAACCTTCCTGTGGGGCTCGGCCGCTAGGCTGGAGAGTACGCACGGCGACTGGCGTACGGGGAAGTGACCCCGAGGGAACCGCGCGCGGAAGATCACACGAGGTGCCGCCCGCCTGGGTGCCCCGGGACACGTTCCCGTGTGGTGCCGCACGCCCCTTGCCATGGGTGACCCGCCTCTGGCCAGGGACCCCGAGCGCACCCCGGGACCCCGACCGAAGACGGATCGCCCCGGAGGACAGCATGACTCTTCCCCTGCCGCACCCCGCACTCTCCGCCACGGACCCCGAACTGGCCGCACTCGTCGGAGCCGAGGAACAACTTCAGGCCGACACTCTCCGCCTCATTCCCAGCGAGAACTATGTGTCCCGCGCCGTCCTGGAAGCCTCCGGCACTGTCCTGCAGAACAAGTACAGCGAGGGCTACCCGGGCCGTCGCTACTACGAGGGCCAGCAGAACATCGACAAGATCGAACGGCTCGCCATCGACCGCGCCAAGGCCCTCTTCGGTGTCGAGCACGCCAACGTCCAGCCCTACTCCGGCTCCCCGGCCAACCTCGCCGTCTATCTCGCCTTCGCCGAGCCCGGTGACACCGTGATGGGCATGGCCCTGCCCATGGGCGGCCACCTCACCCACGGCTGGGGCGTCTCTGCCACCGGCCGCTGGTTCCAGGGCGTCCAGTACGGCGTACGCCAGGACACGGGCCTCATCGACTTCGACGAGGTGCGCGAACTCGCCCTCAAGGAACGCCCGAAGATCATTTTCTGTGGCGGTACCGCGCTGCCCCGCACCATCGACTTCCCGGCCTTCGCCGAGATCGCCCGGGAGTCCGGCGCCGTCCTGGTCGCCGATGTCGCCCATATCGCCGGACTGATCGCGGGCGGCGCGCACCCCTCACCCGTCCCGCACGCGGACGTGATCTCCACGACCACCCACAAGACCCTGCGCGGGCCCCGCGGCGCCATGCTGATGTCCCGCGAGGAGCACGCGAAGGCTCTCGACAAGGCGGTCTTCCCCGGCCTCCAGGGCGGCCCGCACAACCAGACCACCGCCGCCATCGCGGTCGCCCTCCACGAGGCGGCCCAGCCGTCCTTCCGCGACTACGCCCGCGCGGTCGTCGCCAACGCCAGGGCCCTCGCCGACGAACTGCTCGCCCGCGGCTTCGACCTGGTCTCCGGCGGCACCGACAACCACCTGATCCTGATGGACCTCACCCCCAAGGACGTCCCCGGCAAGGTGGCGGCCAAGGCGCTCGACCGGGCCGGGATCGTCGTCAACTACAACACCGTCCCGTACGACCCGAGGAAGCCCTTCGACCCTTCCGGCGTCCGCATCGGCACCCCCTCGCTCACCTCCCGCGGTCTCGGTACGCAGCACATGGCCGCCGTCGCCGAGTGGATCGACCGGGGTGTGACGGCGGCCGGTGCGGGGGACGAGGACGCACTGGCGGTGATCCGCGCGGAGGTGGCCGAGCTGATGGCGGCGTTCCCGGCGCCGGGGCTGATCGCCCAGTAGGTCCTTGCGTGTGCGGCCGCCCCCGACCGAACGGCGGGCGGCCGCACACCGGCGCGCTGTGTTCCTCGTCTCATCGACCGCGATCCGCAGCAGCCAGGGATACACCGGCGACCGGAGACCGGGTCCACACCTGAGAGAATGATGAGCATGGCCTCAGACCGACCCCGCGCGCTCTCCGGTATCCAGCCCACCGCAGGCTCGTTCCACCTCGGGAACTACCTCGGTGCCATCCGCCAGTACGTGGCGCTGCAAGAGACCCACGACGCGTTCTACATGGTCGTGGACCTGCACGCGATCACCGTGCCGCAGGACCCGGCCGAGCTGCGCGCCAACACCCGGCTCGCCGCCGCCCAGCTGCTGGCCGCCGGTCTCGACCCCGAGCGCTGCACGCTCTTCATCCAGAGCCATGTCCCCGAGCACGCGCAGCTCGGCTGGATCATGAACTGCCTCACCGGCTTCGGCGAGGCCTCCCGGATGACGCAGTTCAAGGACAAGTCCGCCAAGCAGGGCACCGACCGCGCCACCGTCGGCCTGTTCACGTACCCGATCCTGCAGGTTGCGGACATCCTCCTCTACCAGGCCAACGCCGTCCCGGTCGGTGAGGATCAGCGCCAGCACATCGAGCTCACCCGTGACCTCGCCGAGCGCTTCAACGCCCGCTTCGGTGAGACCTTCACCATCCCGGCGCCGCACATCGTCAAGGAGGTCGCGAAGATCTACGACCTCCAGGACCCGTCGATCAAGATGAGCAAGTCGGCCTCCACGCCCAAGGGCCTGATCAACCTGCTCGACGAGCCGAAGGCAACCGCCAAGAAGGTCAAGAGCGCGGTCACGGACACCGACACCGTCATTCGCTTCGACCCCGTCGGGAAGCCGGGCGTCTCCAACCTGCTGACCATTCACTCCACCCTCACCGGCAAGACCATCGCCGAGCTGGAGGCGGAGTACGAGGGCAAGATGTACGGGGCGCTGAAGACGGACCTCGCCGAGATCATGGTGGATTTCGTCACTCCGTTCCGTACCCGTACGCAGGAATATCTGGACGACCCCGAGACGCTGGACTCGATCCTGGCCAAGGGCGCGGAGAAGGCCCGCGCGGTGGCCGCCGAGACCCTGGCCTCGGCATTCGACAAGGTGGGGTTCCTGCCGGCGAAGCACTGAGTACGCACAGTTGCGTACCGGTTCATCACCGAATCAGCACTGTGTCCTGGGCCTCTGGCCACACCGAGGGTGCAGCCGCCACACTGGCGGCTGCACACCCAACAACCGACGACTGAGGAGAACGACGTGGGGACCGTAACGCTCGGCGTTTCGATCGCGGTCCCGGAGCCCTATGGCAGCCTGCTCCAGGAGCAGCGCGCGGGCTTCGGGGATCCCGCCGCGCACGGCATCCCCACGCACGTCACCCTCCTCCCGCCCACCGAGGTCGACGCCGAGGCGCTGCCCGCCATCGAGGCGCATCTCGCCGCGGTCGCGACGACCGGGCGCCCGTTCCCGATGCGGCTGTCCGGCACCGGAACATTCCGTCCGCTCTCGCCGGTCGTCTTCGTCCAGGTCGTCGAGGGCGCGGCCGCCTGCTCGTGGCTGCAGAAGCGGGTGCGGGACGCCTCCGGGCCGCTGGTGCGTGAGCTGCACTTTCCGTACCACCCGCATGTGACCGTGGCGCACGGCATCGCCGAGGAGGCGATGGACCGGGCCTACGAGGAGCTGTCGGAGTACGAGGCGGCGTGGACCTGCGGCTCCTTCGCGCTCTACGAGCAGGGCGCGGACGGCGTATGGCGCAAGCTGCACGAGTACGCCTTCGGGGGCGGCATCGCGGCTGTCCCTTCCCAGGGCGCCCCGGTGGACGAACCCGCCGCCACCTCCTGAGCCCTGCCGCCCCTCAGAGCGGCAGTCTGCGGAACAGCGGACGCGGCAGATGTCGCAGCCCCGACATCACCAGGCGCAGCGCTCCCGGCACCCACACCGTCTCCGACCTGCGCCGCAGACCGAGCTCAATGGCCGCGGCGACCGCCCCGGGGGTGGTGGCGAGCGGCGTTGCGGGCAGCCCGGCCGTCATTTTCGTCCGCACGAATCCGGGGCGTACGACCATCACGTGCACACCCGTCCCGTGCATCGCGTCGCCCAGGCCCTGCGCGAAGGCGTCCAGGCCGGCCTTGCTCGATCCGTAGATGAAGTCCGCGCGGCGGGCGCGTTCGCCCGCGACGGAGGAGAGCACCACCAGCGAGCCGTGCCCCTGCTGCTGCAGTGCCGCCGCGCACACCAGACCGGCCGAGAGGGCCCCGGTGTAGTTGGTCTGGGCGACGCGCACGGCTGCCGGGGGATCGGACTCGTCGTTCGCCTGGTCTCCGAGTACGCCGAAGGCGAGCAGCACCATGTCGATGTCGCCCTCCGCGAAGACCTTGCCCAGCACCTCCTCGTGGGAGCGGGGGTCCAGGGCGTCGAAGGTGACGGTACGGACGTCGGGCCCGAGCGCACGGAGCCCGGCTGCCGCGTCGTCGATGGACGGCTCGTCGCGGCCCGCAAGCCAGACCGTGCGGGTGCGGCGGGCGATGAGCCGCCGGGCGGTCGCCAGCCCGATCTCCGACGTGCCGCCGAGGACGAGCAGGGACTGCGGGGAGCCGAAGGCGTCTTTCATGGACCGGTGCTCCTAGAGGGAGAGGCGACGGAAGAGGCCGTGGCGTCGGTGCTGCGGCTGGTGTCGGCGGCCATGAGGCCGACCGTATCGCCGCGTATGCCCCAATTTGGTGCTGCCTCACTGGACTCGCCGAATGGGTGATTGAATGAGTGTCATCTAAGAATGTCGCGAAAGTCGGCCGGTCCGCCGACCAGAGTCGCCCCTGGCTCATGAGAAGGGGTGGCAGATGAGATACGTCAACTGCGCGGCCGCCGACCGGCTGCTGCTGGCGGCGTTGCGCGACTGCGGCCGGCAACCCCACATCGCCGCGGCCGCCCGAGCGCTCTCCCACGCCGGCGAGCACGGCGTGTTCTGGGTCGCCGCCGGGCTCGCGGGCGCGGCGTCCGACCACCAGCGCCGCGGGGCCTGGCTGCGCGCCATGGCCCTGGTCGCCGCGGCGCATCTGGCCAGCATGGGGCTCAAACGGGCCGTGCGCCGTCCCCGCCCCCAACTGCCCTGCGGCGAGCCCCTCGTCCGCACCCCGGCCGGCCACTCCTTCCCCAGCTCGCACGCCGCGGCGGCGGCCGCGGCAGCGGTGGCCTACGGCGCGCTGGGCCCGGCCGGACGCCGCATCGCACCGCCCATCGCCGCGGCGATGTGCGTGTCGCGGCTGGTCGTGGGCGTCCACTACCCGACGGATGTCGCGGCGGGCGCGGCACTCGGGGGGCTGGCTGCGCGGCTGGGGGCGCGGTGGTCCCTTGCCGGGAGCGGGCCGGAGCCCGTACGGCGGGTGAGGACACGGGGGCGGCATGACTGAACGCAGCACCGCGCCCCACGATGGAGTACCCGGCCGGTCACCACCCGCCTGCGATTCTGCGTGACCAGGACGCTGGTGTTCCGCGCGGAGGGTAGGCGTACGACATGGACTGGCTGACCAAGCTCCCCGTCATCGGACCGCTCGCCGTCCGGCTGATGCGCACCCATGTCTGGCGTTCCTACGAGACGCTCGACCGGGTGCACTGGACGCGGCTCGCCGCCGCGATCACCTTCATCAGTTTTCTCGCGCTCTTCCCGCTGATCACCGTGGCCGCGGCGGGCGGTGCGGCGCTGCTCGACGAGCAGCAGCTGACCAAGCTCGAGAACAGGATCACCGAGCAGGTGCCTGGCATCTCCGACCAGCTCGACATCAACTCGCTGGTCGACAACGCGGGCACGATCGGCGTGGCCGCCGGATTGGTGCTGCTCGCCATGGGCATCGGCTGGGTCGGCTCGCTGAGGGAGTGCCTGCGGGTCGTCTGGGAGGTGGACGACGAGGAGGAGGGCAATCCCGTACTGCGCAAGGTCAAGGACGGGATCGTGCTGCTCGGTCTCGGTGCGACCGCTCTCGCCTCGATCGCCGCGTCGGGCCTCGGCTCGACCGCCGTCGGCTGGACCGCCGACCGGCTCGGCATCGACAAGGGCGGAGCCGGTGGCGTACTGCTCCAGGTCGCCGGCATCGGGATCGCCGTCGTCGCCGACTTCCTCATGCTGCTGTATCTGCTGACGCTGCTGCCGGGTGTGCAGCCGCCGCGCCGCCGCCTGATGGTGGCGGCGCTGCTCGGCGCGGTCGGCTTCGAGCTGCTCAAGCTGCTGCTCGGCGGCTATATGCGGGGCGTCGCTTCCAGGAGCATGTACGGCGCCTTCGGCGTCCCCGTCGCCCTGCTGCTGTGGATCAACTTCTCGGCGAAGCTGCTGTTGTTCTGCGCCGCGTGGACGGCGACGCCCGGCAAGGAAGCCGCCGACGATATGACCGAAGAAGCGGGCGGCGACGCTACCGACGGCGCAGCGGCCACCGGCGGTTGACGAGGAAGACCCCGGCCGCGAGCACCACCAGCACCCCGCCCGTGACGGCGAGCGCGACGCCGATGCCGCCCGAACTGTCCTTCGCGGCGACCGTCTTGGCCGGTGCGCCGTTGTTGGCCGGTTCGTTGCCGTTGTTGGCCGGGGTCGTCGCGGACCTCGGTGCGACCAGCTCGCCGACCGGCTTGACCTTCCCGGCCGCCGCGAAGCCCCAGTCGAGCAGCCGTCCCGCCTCCTTGTAGACCGCATGGCTCTCGCCCGAGTCCGGGTTCATGACGGTGACGAGCAGCACCTTGCCGTTGCGTTCGGCGACGCCGGTGAAGGTCGCGCCCGCGTTGGTGGTGTTGCCGTTCTTGACGCCCGCGATGCCCTTGTACGGGGACATGCCGTAGTCGCCGGTGAGCAGGCGGTTGGTGTTCTGGATCTCGAAGGTCGCGCGCGCCTTGCCCGGCTTCAGCTCGCCCGGGAACTTGGCGGTCGCCGTCGAGCAGTACTCCCGGAAGTCCTTCTTCTGCATGCCGCTGCGGGCGATGAGGGTCAGGTCGTACGCGGACGAGACCTGGCCGGGGGCGTCGTAGCCGTCGGGCGAGACGACATGCGTGTCGAGCGCCTGGAGCTCGTCGGCGTGCGCCTGCATGTCCTGGACGGTCTTGGGAACGCCGCCGTTCATCTCGGACAGCACATGCACGGCGTCGTTGCCGGAACGCAGGAAGACGCCGAGCCACAGATCGTGGACGGAGTACGTCTGGTTCTCCTTGACCCCGACCAGGCTGCTGCCCTCACCGACGCTCGCGAGCTCCTTCGGGTTCACCTTGTGGATCTCGGTCTTGGGCAGCCGGGGCAGCACGGTGTCCGCGAACAGCATCTTGAGCGTGGACGCGGGGGGCAGCCGCCAGTGCGCGTTGTACGAGGCCAGCACCTCGCCGCTCTCCGCGTCCGCGACGATCCAGGACCGGCCGCTCAGTGCCTTCGGCAGCACGGGCGCGCCGGGGCCGAGGCTGACCTGGGCGCCCGCCTTGCCCAGTTGGGACCCGCCGACGGTGGACATGGAGGCCGGTGGGTTGGGGTGTTTTCTGCCTGCCTTGTTGTCATGGCCGTCGGCCGACGCGGGTGCGACGGCGAGTACGGGCAGCAACGTGGCGGCGGTGACCGTCAGCGCGGTCTTCTTCAGAGCAGGCACGGACCAGAACGTACAGGGCCATGAAGAAAATATGCTCATCAGCCTGGTGACCCGCCGGGAGGACCGCCGGGACAGCCCACCCCGGAGGACCCGGTCGCAGGACGGACGCGATACTGAGTTCATGAAGCTCAGCCGTCCCGCCTCCTGGTTCCTGCTCGCCTTCGGGGTGTGGAGCTGGTTCATCTGGATCACTTTCGTCAAGAACCTGTGGAAGGACGGCAGCGGGCTCGCCTTCGACGACGCGGGTGACCCGACCGGGTACTTCTGGGTCCATCTGCTGCTCGCCATTACGTCCTTTCTCCTGGGGACGGTCGTCGGCCTTATTGGGTTGCGTGGCATTCGGACGTTGCGGCGCGAAGTTCGCGACGCTCATAACGAATAGGGGAGCGGTCCGTGCTGGTGGTCGTCCTGCTTGTGGTGGTCGCGGTCGTCGCCCTGCTGGCGGGCGTGCACTGGTACGTCTGGCGACGGCTGGTCCGCGACACCACGACGCGCGGCGGCGTGGCGCGCCGGGTGGGCACGGCTGCGATGTGGGCGCTGCCACTGCTGTCGCTGGCGGCGCTGGTCTCGGGGCGGGCTGGGGAGCCGTTCTGGCTGCAGCGGGTGGTGGCGTGGCCGGGGTATCTGTGGCTGGCGGTGCTGCTGTACCTGGTGCTCGGGCTGGTGGTGGGCGAGGTTGCGCGGCCGCTGCTGCTGCGCCTGGGCGGAGCCGGGGGCCGGAGCCCCCGGTCCCCCGAGCCGTCGCCGCCGGCGGGCTCCGCCGCGAGTAGGGCTCATGGGGTCGGCGGTACGCCGGTAGGCGAGTCCGCTCCGGACGCGCCCGCGGCCACTGCCCGTGCGGACGCGGCGGAGGCGTCCGCGCAGACGGCACCCGCCGGGGCGCGTGCGGGGGCGACCGCAACGGCTGCCACCGGGGAGTTCGCGGGGGCGACCCGTACGGACGCGGCCGAGGCGCACCCTGAAACGGCCCGTACCGAACCGCTCGTGGCGCCCGTCGATGCGGCAGCCAGTGCGGACAGTACCGACGCGGGCGACGGGGCCGTCGGGACCGGTCCCAGTGGGCGACACAGCCTCTCGCGGCGGCTGTTCGTATCGCGGGTCGTCGGCGGCGCCGCCGCCTCCGTCGCCCTGGGGACCGTCGCGTACGGGACCTACGGCGTCCTCCGTGGGCCCCGCGTGAAGCGCGTCACCGTTCCGCTCGCCCGGCTTCCGCGTGCCGCCCACGGGTTCCGGATCGCCGTCGTCAGCGATATTCACCTCGGGCCGATCCTCGGGCGCGGCCACACCCAGCGGATCGTCGACACCATCAATGCCACCTCCCCCGACCTCGTCGCCGTCGTCGGGGACCTCGTCGACGGCAGCGTGGCCGACCTCGGGCCCGCCGCCGAGCCGCTCTCGCGGCTCGCCTCGCGTTACGGATCCTTCTTCGTGACCGGAAATCACGAGTACTTCTCCGGCGCCGCTCAGTGGGTCGACCACGTCCGTGAGCTGGGGCTCAGACCGCTCCAGAACGAGCGCGTCGAGATCGGCGGCTTCGATCTCGCCGGTGTCAACGACGTGGCCGGCGAGAGTGAGGGCGAGGGCCCCGACTTCGGAAAGGCGCTCGGCGACCGGGACCCCTCCCGCGCGTCCGTGCTGCTCGCGCACCAGCCGGTCGTCATCCATGACGCCGTCGAGCACGGCGTCGACCTGCAGTTGTCGGGCCACACCCACGGCGGCCAGCTCTGGCCGGGCAACTACCTGGCGGCCCTTGCCAATCCGACCGTCGCCGGGCTCGAACGCTACGGGGACACCCAGCTGTATGTGACGAGGGGAGCGGGCGCATGGGGTCCGCCCGTGCGCGTCGGGGCGCCCACGGACATCACCGTCGTACAGCTCGCCTCACGCCGCGCATAGGTCCTGTCCGCCCGCCGCATGTCCTTTACATGGCGCAGGAATGGCTTTGGCATAGCGCAGGCATAGCTGTTGTCACAGTTGTCTGTGCGCCACAAAGCGCCCCCTTCTTCCGCGGAGTCTCCTGTGGTTGGCTGGACGCCTTATCACGAACAGGGGTGGGCGTGAAGGGGAGCTTGGCGATGCAGTCGATCCGTCCGCGGATACTCGTCACTTGTGCGGTGGTCCTGGCCGCGGCCGTCGGAGGCTGGCAGTTATTACCGTCCGACGAGGAAAGCAGGGCAACCATCACGGTCGGCACCACCGATGTGGTCACATCGCTCGACCCCGCGGGTGCGTACGACGCGGGCTCGTGGGCCATGTACAGCAACGTCTACCAGTCGCTGCTGACCTTCAAGCCGAACGGCGTCACTCCGGTCCCCGACGCCGCCCGCGGCTGCGACTTCGTCGGCGTGACGCTCCAGACGTACCAGTGCGAGCTGCGCGACGACCTCACCTTCGCCAACGGCCGCAAGATCACCGGCGAGGACGTCAAGTACTCCTTCGAGCGGATGCTGCGCATCACGACGGACGTCGGCCCGCAGCCTCTCTTCTCCACGCTCAAGAGCGTCACGGCCAGGGGCCAGACGGTCACCTTCCACCTCCGTACGCGCGACGCGACCTTCCCCCAGAAGGTGGCCACCGGCGCGGGCTCGATCATCGACCGCAGCCAGTACCCGGACCGGAGCCTGCGCGAGGGCGCGAGCGTGGACGGTTCGGGACCGTACGTACTGAAGGAGTACGAGCCGGGGGTCAGGGCGCGGCTCGTGCCGAACCCGAAGTACAGGGGCGCGCTGACGAAAACCGGGGGACCGGTGCTGATCCGCTACTGCGAGGGATCCGACCGGCTGGCGGAGGCATGGAAGGCGGGACAGGTCGATGTGACCCACCGTCAGCTCCCGGCGAAGCTGATCGCCGCTCTCGATCCGGGCGATTCGGGCCTGCGCGTCAGCGTGGCGGACACCGCCGAGATCCGCAATCTCGTCTTCAACGTACGGCCCGGCTCTCCCATGGCGAAAAAGGCCGTGCGACAGGCGGTCGCCTGGGTCATCGACCGCCCCAAGGTGGTCACTTCGGTCTACCACTCCACCGTGCAGCCGCTGTACTCCCTGATCCCGCAGGGGACCCTGGGACACACCAACCCCTTCTTCGACGCGTATCCGCAGCCCAGCGTGAAGGAGGCCCGCGACCTGCTCGACGACGCCGGGATCGAGACACCGGTGAACTTCACTCTCGTGCACCGCGCCGACAGCGGCCCGGCGCAGGAGGCGGCCGAACTGCGCCGCCAGCTGGAGTCGACCAAGCTGTTCAAGGTGAAGGTAGTCGCCGAGGACTGGAAGGTCTTCCAGAAGGGGTACGGAGCCGGAAAGTACGACGCGTACACGATCGGCTGGATCCCGGACTTCCCGGACCCCGACAACTTCACCCAGCCGCTCGTCGGCAAGGACTCCACGCTCCACAGCGGCTACCAGAGCGAGACCGTCGACAAACTGATCACCTCCACCCAGCAGTACGGCGAGCGCCCTCGCGCCACGGACAACTTCAAGGCGATCCAGCGGGAGATCGCCAAGGACGTGCCGCTGGTGCCGCTGTGGCAGAAGAAGGACTATGTGCTGAGCAGCGAGGACATCAGCGGCGCGCAGTACCTGTCGGACGGCACCGGCGTCTGGCGGCTGTGGGAACTCGGCTGGATCTGAGCGGCCCCAAAGCTGCTGAGTACGTCGGCCCCCGGCGCCAGCTCACCGGCAGCGCCGCGAATTCTGTCCCGGCCCGCTACTTCTTGCGGGCGGCGACGGTCTCCGCCATCCCCGGCAGGAAGTCCGTGAAGAGTTCGTGCAGTTCGCGTACCAGCGGCCGCAGCACCCGGAAGCGGGAGAGCGCGACACCGCGGGTGGTCAGCCGGGCGCCGCGCTCCGCCAGCCGCCTGCTGCGCTCGCGGCCGTCGGAGCGGTCGAAGACCCAGTACAGGACGAGTCCCATCTGGGACAGCCACATCAACTCGGGCAGGACGTCCACGAGTTCGTCGGCGACCTTGGCCTTGGAGCCCGCCAGCACCTCGCGGTGGATGGACAGGGCCGCCTCGCGGGCGTGCTCCGACTCGGGGGAGAAGGGGCTGAGCGGGCTCTCCGGGTCGGCGGCGTTCTTGAAGAACTGGGCCGCGAACTCGTGATACGGCTCGGCGATCTCCAGCCAGGACATCAGCACCCCGGCCAGCCGGGTCTCCAGGTCCGTCTCCTGGTCCAGGACGGGCCGGACCACAGCCTGGTGCTCGGCACCGATCCGGTCGTAGAAGCCCTGGACGAGGTGCTCCTTGGAGGCGAAGTAGTAGTACGCGTTCCCCACCGAGACGCCGGCCTCTTTGGCGATGGCCCGCATCGTCGTCTTGTCGTAACCGCGCTCCTGGAAGAGACGGAGCGCGGTCTCGAGGATGAGCGTGCGGGTCTGCTCGCTCTTGGGGGCCTTCACTTCTGTCACGGTGTCCGAGCCTAACCGGGAACGGAGCACCGGTCGTCGCAGGGCGTACTGCCGGCCCCTCCCGCCCCGGTCGCCTCGCGGTACTTGGACGCCGCGAGCATCGTCACCCGGACGAACGGCAGTCCGGCCGGGGTGGCGAGCCAGTGCGCCCTTTGCCGGTACTCGGCGAGCGCCCAGAGGCAGACGATCCAGGCGGCGGGGCCGGTGTAGATCTGGCCCCGGTCGCCGATGACGGTGATCTCCCGCTGGGTGGCGGCGTGGTCGAGGCGCGGGTACCTGCGCCGCGCCTCGGCCGACCCCGCGGGCACCAGGTCCAGCGGCACGAGCTGCCTCTGCCGCAGCAGCCAGCTGCGCAGGTGGACGCAGAGGGAGCACTGGGCGTCGTACAGGACGGTCAGTCCCCGGACCGGGGTGCCCATCGCGCTCACGCCCCGCCGGGACCGGTGGCGGGCGCGGCCCACGGACCGGGACCTGCCTGCGTCGTCCAGCCCTGCGGCCCGACCGGCGGCGTCTGCTCGCGCTCCATCACTCCGCGCCGGCGGATCTTGTTGAGGACCCAGACGTTGCCGAGGTGCATGACGCCGAGGACGAGCAGGACGACACCCAGCTTGACCGAGAGCGCCTCGAAGAGCCCGCGGGCGTCCTCGACGGCATCGGCCGCCTTGAGGTACAGGGCGACGAAGCCGAGGTTCACGAGGTAGAAGCCGACCACCAGGAGGTGGTTGACGGCGTCGGCCAGCTTCTCGTCCCCCTTCAGGACGCTGGCGATGAAGATGCGTCCGTTACGGCTCAGGGTGCGCGCGACCCAGATGGTGAGCGCGATGCTGATCAGCAGGTAGACGACATACGCAACAACAGTGAGGTCCATCCCCCACCCTCCCTTGAACGTGTTCAAAAGCTGGCGGTCATGACTGTAGACCTCCTTTTGAACATGTTCAAGCGAAGGGGTGGTGGAAGGCGGAGGTGACCGGCCCGGACGGCATCAATCGGGCTCCATCAGGACGTTGCCCGAGCCTAAGTGGATCTTGTATTGCGCAGCCCGCCGCGCACTCTCAGGCGCGAGGCTGCCCATCCGTCGCGATCGACGCGACGCCCACGAACAGGTCGGCGTCCCGCATCGCCTCGCTCAGCACCAGTGGCGGTACGGTGGCCAGCTCGGTGGGCTCCCACGGTCCGCGCGCCCCACGGCGCCGCTCGAAGCGCAGCTGGTCCGTGGAGCACAGCGATGCCGTCCCGCCGTCCCGCTCCTGCTCGACCGGGCGGAGGGAGAACCGGGTCCGCCAGAACTCGCCCATTCCCAAGGTCAGTTCACCGGCGCGCGGCAGCTCCCGCACCATGTCGGCCGCCCGTCCGTCGCTGAAGTACCCCGGCTGGGTTCCGGTCCAGCCGCGTTCCACCAGCAGCGCCTTCGCCTGGTTCAAGCGCAGGATGTGGCCGGCGAAGCGATTGGAGCAGGTGCGGGTCTCCTTCTCGGCGGGGGTGAGCGAATAGACCTCCCGGAAGCCCTGCTTGAAGGGCTGGCGCAGCTCGAGGCCGGTGAGCTCCTCGCGCCAGGTCCGTATCTCCTCGGCGTCCGCCCGCACCGGATGCCAGAGGCGCAGCACGATCCCCTCCGTCACGGGGACGGCCGTACCGCCCGCCCCGGCCAGTGCCCAGCCGCCGGCCGTCCGCTCCGGCAGTCCGGCCACCCACCGCTCGCCTTCGTCGGCGCTCGCCTCCCAGATCAGGGTGCGGGCCGGCGTGCCGGTCACCGGATGGTCGATGTAGTAGCGCTCCCAGTCGGCGGCCGCCCATCGGGTGCCCGCCATCAGATGCTCCTCCAGGCGCGCCCGCTCGACCGGCATGAGCGTGCGCAGTTGCTTCAACGCAGCCCGGATGTCGGTCAGTTGCTTGCCGTACTCCTCGCGGACCGCTTTCGGCGCGGACTTCAGCACCTGCCCCTGCGATCCCCGGTAGGACAGCGCGGGTGTCCCCGACGCGGTGACCGACAGGACCGCGGTGTAGTCGCCGAGCGCCTGCTCGCGGATACCACGCGCGTCGAGGCCCACGGACGGCACGGCCCGCTCCCTGAGCATCGAAGGGGTCACTCCGCCACGCTCGGCCACGGCCCGCAGCGCGGCTGTGATGCCATTGAGAACCGTGCGGTTGCGGATCGTGCGCTGCAGGCGGCCGAGCAGGTCGACTGCCTGTTCGGCCTGCGTACCGCCGAAGTCGCCGAGGACCGCGACCGCGGTCGTGGCCATCTTGCCGTTGCGGCAGTATCCGCCGGAACCGCCCGTCCCCGTACCGGAGTTGATCGCGACCGCAGCGATCGCGGGCACCACCCAGTCCTCCGCGATGTCCGCCGCCGCCCACAGCAGACCGCGTACCAGCCGGGTGTTGCCCTCCGAGGCGATCCCCGGCCAGGTGCTGCCACCACCCCAGGCGGGCGCCGCCACCCGGTGCTCCCCCTGGAAGCCCATCCCCTCCAGCAGGGCCCGCACCGTCTCCCCGCCCCGCTCCATGCCTGCCAGGAGGACCGCGGCCTGCTTGCGCCAGCGCTTGGTGGCGCGCACCTGGCCCTGCGCCGCACAGTGCTCCAGGAACGCGGCGACCCCGGGCCCGGCGAGCAGCGTCGCATGTTCCGTGCGCATCCGGGGCCCGAACTCGTCCTCGTCGTCAAGCAGGACCAGCGGCAGCCCGGTGTCGTCGGAGGCCTCAGGCCCTATGAGGGCGTCGAGCCGCGCCCGCATCGCGACGTTCTCCGACCCCGCGTCGTGTCTTCCCCCGGCCGACAGGGACACCTGGCGCGCGGCCCGCAGCAGCCGCCGGTCGTAGTCGCCCGCCTCCTGTGCCGCGGCCAGCGGCAGTCGGGCGAGCGCTGCGAACTGCCGCAGCAACTGCCCCGGATCGACCAGCGCGTCCGCCCCCACCAGCCGCCGCAGCAGTGTGTCGGCCTCCACGGCGGTCCAGCCGAGGGCCTGCTCCGAGAGCCAGGGCACCGCCCACTCGTCGGCGCGGTCTGCACCGCCGTGGCACAGGTTGCGGTGTATCCACAGCGCGGCCCGGCGCCGCTGGTCGAGGGTCAGGGACTCCAGCAACTCCCGTACCGGCGTGCCCCCTTGGGTGCGCTGGCGCACCCCCGCCTCGTACAGTCTGGTCTCCAGGCCGTCCGTCGTCACCGTCATCGTGCCGGTCCCCTCCCCCGAGCTCAACTCCCCCTGACGGTACGGGCCGCCACTGACAGTCGGCACGGCGGATCGGAACCGCCGCACTCCCGGCACCGCCGCCGTGCCCGGGCGGGCCGGTCAGCGGGGCGGGAGCTGAGAGTACAAGGATGCGCGGGGCGGCGCCGAAGCTCAGGGCGGCGGATCCGGGGAGCTCCGTCACCGCCGTCACCGGCGAGTACGGACTCGCCATCGCGGCCGGCTACATGCTGGCAAGCGAGCGCGCGTAGTTGATCTGCCCCATGACCTGCTGGAACGTCTCCGGGCCACGGGCCGGGATCATCGTCGAGTGGTGCTTGCCACCGCTTGTCACCGTGACCTGGATGAAGCCCGTGGTCTTCTTCTCCTTCATCAGCAGGAACAGCAGCCCCAGCAGACAGAAGATGAAGAAGACGATCGCGAGCACGATGGCGTGGGTCGGCATCTTCTCCTCGGTGCGCGACATGTCGGTGGCGTTCCACACCGAGCCCCGCAGCGGCAGCGTGCCCGCGGGAGTCACGATCGACTCGCCCATGACGCTGATGTCACCGATCGACACCAGCGGGGCCCCGCCCATCGCGGCCGGAGCCCCGGCCGGTACAGGGAGAGCTGGCTGCGTCTGGCTGTACTCGGGAGCCTGGTTCGGATAGCCGTACCCCGGCGCCTGGTTCGGGTAGCCGTAGGCCGGCGTCCCCGGAGGCTGCGTCGGCCCCCACTTGTACTCGGGCTCTCCGTCCGCGTACGGATTCGGCTCGCTCATGGTCTCGTCCCCGCTCTCCTGCTGCTCATGTCAGACGCCCCCGATCCTGCCAGGTATCGCCTCGCGCGGTGAACCCCGGGCACCAAAGGGCCCCGCCTCACAGGAAAGTGAGACGGGGTCCTGGTAGCGCTCGGTCAGAAGCGACGCGTGATCAGCGCGCGCTTGACTTCCTGGATCGCCTTGGTGACCTCGATACCGCGCGGGCAGGCGTCCGTGCAGTTGAACGTCGTGCGGCAACGCCACACGCCGTCCTTGTCGTTGAGGATCTCCAGCCGCTGCTCCCCGGCCTCGTCACGCGAGTCGAAGATGAACCGGTGCGCGTTCACGATCGCCGCCGGGCCGAAGTACTGCCCGTCGTTCCAGAACACGGGGCACGAGGACGTGCACGCGGCGCACAGGATGCACTTGGTGGTGTCGTCGAAGCGCTCGCGGTCCTCGGCGGACTGCAGACGCTCACGCGTCGGCTCGTTGCCGGACGTGATCAGGAAGGGCATCACATCGCGGTACGCCTGGAAGAACGGCTCCATGTCCACGACCAGGTCCTTGAGGACCGTCAGGCCCTTTATGGCCTCGACCGTGATCGGCTTCTCCGGATTGATGTCCTTGATCAGCGTCTTGCAGGCGAGCCTGTTCTTGCCGTTGATCCGCATCGCGTCGGAGCCGCAGATGCCGTGCGCGCAGGAGCGACGGAAGGTCAGCGAGCCGTCGACATCCCACTTGATCTTGTGGAGGCCGTCGAGCACGCGCTCCTTCGGGTCGATCCCGATCTGGAAGTCCTGCCACTGGGCCTCGTCGGAGACCTCGGGGTTGAAGCGGCGGATCCGGAAGGTGACCGTGATGTACGGGGAGTCGGCGAAGCCCGCTTGCGCCTTGTCCAGAGTCGGGGTAGCCATCAGTACTTACGCTCCATCGGCTGGTAGCGGGTCTGGACGACCGGCTTGTAGTCGAGACGGATCGACTCGACGCCGTCGTCGCCCACCTCGCGGTACGCCATGGTGTGGCGCATGAAGTTGACGTCGTCGCGGTTGGGGAAGTCCTCGCGGTAGTGACCGCCGCGGGACTCCTTGCGGGCCAGCGCGGAGACGGCCATGACCTCGGCCAGGTCGAGCAGGTTGCCCAGCTCGACGGCCTCCAGCAGGTCGGTGTTGAACCGCTTGCCCTTGTCCTGGATGGCCACGTTCAGGTAGCGCTCGCGCAGCTCGCCGATCTTCTCGACCGCGGTCTTGATCGTCTGCTCGGTGCGGAACACCATCACGTTGGCGTCCATCGTCTCCTGGAGCTCACGGCGGATGTCCGCGACCCGCTCCTTGCCCGTGGAGTTGCGCAGCCGCTCGACCTGCTCCTCGACGAGGGAGGCCGGGTTCTCCGGCAGCTCGACGTAGTCGGCCTTCGCCGAGTACTCGGCTGCGGCGATACCGGCCCGCTTGCCGAACACGTTGATGTCGAGCAGCGAGTTGGTGCCCAGGCGGTTGGCGCCGTGCACCGACACGCAGGCGACCTCACCGGCGGCGTACAGACCCGGCACGACGGTGGTGTTGTCGAGCAGGACCTCACCCTCGACGTTGGTCGGGATGCCGCCCATGGCGTAGTGCGCGGTCGGCTGGATCGGGATCGGGTCCGTGTACGGCTCGATACCGAGGTACGTGCGCGCGAACTCGGTGATGTCCGGGAGCTTCGCGTCCAGCTGCTCCGGCGGCAGGTGGGTGAGGTCGAGGTAGACGTGGTCACCCTCGGGACCGCAGCCGCGGCCCTCGCGGATCTCCGTGTAGATGGAGCGCGAGACGACGTCACGCGAGGCGAGGTCCTTCATGACGGGCGCGTACTTCTCCATGAAGCGCTCACCGTCCTTGTTGCGCAGGATGCCGCCCTCGCCGCGGGCGCCCTCGGTGAGCAGGATGCCCATGCGCCAGATGCCCGTCGGGTGGAACTGGAAGAACTCCATGTCCTCGAGCGGCAGTCCGCGCCGGTAGCAGGCGGCCTGCCCGTCACCGGTCAGCGTGTGCGCGTTGGAAGTCACCTTGAAGAACTTGCCGGTGCCGCCCGAGGCGTAGATGACGGCCTTAGCCTGGAAGATGTGGATCTCGCCGGTGGCCAGCTCGAACGCGACCACACCCGCCGACTTCTTGACGCCGTCGACCTCGGTGATCAGCTGGTCCAGGACGTAGAACTCGTTGAAGAACTCCACGCCCTCCTTGACGCAGTTCTGGTACAGCGTCTGGAGGATCATGTGGCCGGTGCGGTCCGCGGCGTAGCAGGACCGGCGGACCGGGGCCTCGCCGTGGTTGCGCGAGTGGCCGCCGAAGCGGCGCTGGTCGATGGTGCCGTTCGGGGTGCGGTTGAACGGCAGGCCCATCTTCTCGAGGTCCAGGACCGCGTCGATGGCCTCCTTCGCCAGGATCTCGGCGGCATCCTGGTCGACCAGGTAGTCACCGCCCTTGACCGTGTCGAAGGTGTGCCACTCCCAGTTGTCCTCTTCCACGTTCGCCAGCGCGGCGGCCATGCCGCCCTGCGCGGCGCCCGTGTGGGAGCGGGTCGGGTAGAGCTTCGTCAGCACGGCGGTACGGCTGCGCTTGGTGGCCTCGATGGCCGCGCGCATGCCCGCGCCGCCGGCGCCGACGATGACGGTGTCGTACTTGTGGATCTTCATTGGTCTCGTCAGCCCCGGCTTTAGCGGATGTTCGGGTCGAAGGTGAAGATCACCAGCGTGCCCAGAAGGATGGTGAACACCGTGGCGGTGTACAGCAGGCCCTTGAGCCACAGGCGCGTGTTGGCGCGCTCGGCGTAGTCATTGATGACAGTACGCAGGCCATTGGCGCCGTGCAGCATCGCGAGCCACAGCATCAGCAGATCCCAGACCTGCCAGAACGGAGACGCCCAGCGGCCGGCCACGAAGGCGAAGCCGATCTTGGAGACGCCGCCGTCCAGCACCAGCTGGATCAGCAGGTGGCCGATGACCAGGACGACCAGGACGACGCCGGACAGGCGCATGAAGAGCCACGCGGCCATCTCGAAGTTGCCGCGGGTCGCCTTCGGGGTCTTGCCGGTGCGCTTGCGCGGGGCCTCGATGTACGGGGCCGGGTGGTCCACGTCGTAAGGGCTCGTGCCCTCGACGGGGCCGACAGCGGGGGTGGTGTCAGCGGACATTTCTGGCGTCAGCTCCCGAACAGTTCACGAGCGGCGTGGCCGAGCACCGGGTACAGGGCGCCCACCATCAGTACGAACCAGATGGCCATCACGGTCCAGAGCATCTGCTTCTGGTAGCGCGGGCCCTTGGACCAGAAGTCCACGGCGATGACACGCAGGCCGTTGAGCGCGTGGAAGAGAATCGCGGCCACGAGGCCGTATTCGAGCAGCGCGACGATCGGCGTCTTGTACGTGGCCACGACATCGTCATACGCCTCGGGCGAGACGCGGACGAGAGCGGTGTCCAGCACATGTACGAACAGGAAGAAGAAGATGAGGACGCCGGTGACTCGATGAGCCACCCAGGACCACATTCCTTCCCGGCCGCGGTACAGCGTTCCAGCCGGCACGGAAGAACCCTCCGAAAGCGGGGATTGGGGCCATGCCGGCTTCTCTGTCGGTCTGGCCCGGCCGGGTACGGTCCACCGGCCGCGGCCATCGTAGCGACGAGTCGTCGGTTCGCTCGCCCGGGGTCCATAGGTGTGATCAAACAGGCAATCAAACAGCCTCGGACGGGCTATCGGGAAGCCCCTGTTACGTCTGATTCCGGATGGTTGGCCACTACATGCGCCAGTCGGGACCGCGCGAGGCCGCGCAGCTGCTCGGCGGAGACGGCGCGCTCCTCGTCCGGTTCGTGGCCGAGCCGGGCGCGGATTCCGGCGAGCACCTGGTCCAGATACTCCTCGGGGCGGTATCCGTCGAGACAGATCACGAAGGCGTGGCCGAAGCGGCTCTCGTACGCGGCGTGGGCGGCGGCCAGCGCCGTGTGCGCCGCCTGGGGCGCGCCCGGGTGGAGAGCGGCCGAGGACTCGTCGGCGAGGGCCTCGTAGAGGTCGGCCTGCGAGAGGTCGTAGCCGGCCTCGTCGGCGGCGGCGAGGAGGGCGTCGAGATCGGGGTAGGGGCGGTGGGCGACCAGTCGCTGGGCCCAGCGACGGCTGCCGCAGCAGGCGAGAAGGGTGGTTTCGGCCACGTCGGCGGCCGCGGCGTTGAAACGCTGGAGACCGGGTTCGCCGCCGCGCTGGCCGGGAAGCTGGGGCGAGAGCGTGGCCGGTATGGCCGAAGGAGCGAACACGCGCTGAGTGTGGTGGAGTGTCGGCGGTCGCTTCGGGAGGCCGGCGTGGGGTTCGCTGGTCAGCGTGGGCTCCTCGAAAGGGACAGCGGGACGGCAGGGGAGAGTGGGGTGGATGAGTTCCAACGCTATCCGCGGCTGCCAGAAGCTGTCCGACGGATGCGCGATTTTCACCCGGACGGGAGAGTTTCGCCTCGCGTGATGGACGATGGTGGGGGTGCTTCGGCGTAGTTGCGCCATCTATGGGAGGTATCTGCGTGGTACGGCACTTTGGGTGCACCAGGGTCAGCGGCGCGTTCCTCGCGGCGGCAGCGGCCCTGTCGATGACGCTGACCGCCTGTTCGAGCGACGAGCCGTCCACTGCGGGCGGCCAGGCGCGGAGCGCAACCAAGGCCCCCGCCGCCGTGAGCCCGTCACCGAAACCGCCCCCGAAACCGACGCCGTCCAAGACGTACCCCCTCTCCCGGGCGCCCGCCACCATCCCCTCCGTACGCACGCACGAGCCCGCGCGCGGGCCTGGCTGGCGGCCGCGGCCCGGCGGCGGGGTCGTCGTCGCCAAGGGCAGCGAGGCGCTCGCCGACGAGGCGCGGCTGCTCGCCGACGAGCTGAAACTCGGCTACCGGGGCGCGGTCGCCGCCCGCGCCGGGGACGTCCAGCTGGCGCTCGGGGCCGGGGGCGGGCGCGAGTCGTACACCGCCCTCACCAGCGGCGGCCGGGTCAGAATCACCGGCCCCGACCAGGCGGGAGTCTTCTACGGGACCCGGACCCTCAAGCAGGCGGTGAAATCCGGAGGCGCGATGCCGGAGGGCATCGTGCGCGACCGTCCCGACCGGCCCCAGCGCGGCCTGATGGTCGACATCGCGCGCAAGCACTTCTCCGCCGCCTGGATCGAGGCCCGGCTGCGCGAGATGGCCGACATCAAGCTCAACCAGCTCGGCCTGCACTTCTCCGACGACCAGGGCTTTCGCATTCAGTCGGACTCGCACCCCGAGATCGTCTCGCGCGAGCACCTGACCAAGGCCGAGGTCCGCCGGATCATCGCCCTGGCCGCGCGGCTGCACATCACTGTCATCCCGGAGATCGACTCGCCGGGACACCTCGGCGCGGTGCTCGCCGCCCACCCCCAGCTCCAGCTGCGGGACGCCGGGGGCAGCCCGGTGCGCGGGGCGATCGACATCGGACAGCCGGCGTCGGGGGAGATCGTGGACGAGCTGCTCAAGGAGTACGCGGAGCTGTTCCCCGGCGCGTACTGGCATCTCGGCGGCGACGAGTACCAGGCGCTGGTCCGGCGGAACCCCGAGGCGTCCTTCCCGCAGCTGGCGGCCGTCGCCCGCCAGAGGTACGGCCCGCAGGGCCGGGTCCAGGACCTGGCGACGGCCTGGGTGAACGACCGCGCGGCGGTGGTGCGCCCCCTGGGCAAGAAGCCCAAGGCATGGAACGACGGCTTCTTCCGCGGCGGTGTGGTCACCGCGGACAAGGACCTCGAGGTCGAGTACTGGACGGGCAAGGAGATCGGGGCACGACCGCCGGTGGAGTACCTGCGCGAGGGCCGGCGGCTGATCAACGTCAACGACGAGTACCTGTACTACGTGCTGGGCCAGCCGCAGACCTTCGTCTATCCGACGGGCCGCCGGATCTACGAGCAGTGGACCCCGTTCGTGATCCGCGGCACCCAACCGGTGCCCCGCACGTACTCGTCCCAGATCCTGGGCGGCCGCTTCGCCGTCTGGTGCGACCTCGCCAACTCCCAGACGCAGGCGCAGGTGGCCCGCGGCATCGCGATGCCGCTGCGGGCGACCTCCCAGAAACTGTGGGACCCGCGGACACCGGGTCGCAGCTGGCAGGCGTTCGTGGAGCTGGCCGGGAAGCTCGGCTGAGTTGTGGATTGTTGAGGTTCCACCGGGTGCGGGTTCAACACCGGTGTCTTCGCGCCGGATCCGCAGGCGTGGGAAGGGCTGGGCGATCGGTGGCTGGTTCACCCCGATCGGCAATCTCCCCATCCCGTGCGGGACCGGCGTCGACAACGTGTTGAAGTCGCCGGTGACGGCGGAGCCGAGCTTCCGCTGACCAGGCGGTAGGCACGAAGGCGGCCGGGGTCCCATTTTCCCGGGACCCCGGCCGCTGGGGGAAGGCGGTCGGCCGCTACGGGGTGAGCAGCCGGCCGATCCCGACGCCATTGGGTGCGTCGAGCGTCGTGGTGCCGTAGTAGACGCCCGAGGAGGGGACGATGCCGGAGGTGCTGCTGTTGTCGACCTGGAGGATCGTGCCGTTGTTGGCGTCCTCGCCGTCCGCGCCGAGGGCGAATTCGGCCCTGCTGTAGCCGGACAGGTCGGCCAGCGTGACGGCCGAGCCGAGCCGGTCGTTGGGCTCGGTGGTACCCGGCATGCCTGTGGTGTCCTGGTGGTACGCGACCGAACCGGTGGCAGTCATGCCCGTGGCGGAGCCGGGGATCAGGATGACCATGCCGGCGTTGGACTGGTTGACGCCACCGCGGGTCAGGTCCTCGCCGGGCAGGCCGGTGAGGATGTCGGCGTAGCCGTCGAGGTCGACGTCGCCGACGGAGACCGAGGCGCCCATCGTGTCACCGGTCTCGTCGGAGTCGGGGATGCCGGTGGTGGCCTGACTGAAGGTCTTCCGGCCGTCCTTGGTCAGCCCGGTGGGCGAGCCGAGCACCGTGGCGACCGCGCCGCCCTTGGCGAGATGGCCGGACTCGGTGGCGTTGGGCTGGCCGATCGCGAGGTCGTCGTACCCGTCCCCGTTGATGTCACCCACGGCGAGCGAACGGCCGCCGCGCGGGTAGAGGAGGCCGACCCGCTCCAGACCGTTGGGCGAGCCCTTGAGCGCGAGGATCCGGCCGACACCCGACGAGTCGCGGTAGGTGATCGCCGCATCCGCGTAGCCGTCGCCGTTGAAGTCGCCGCTTCCGGCGGAGGCGAAGGAGACCACCGAGGTGTTCGCGGTGTCGCTCAGCCAGCCCGCCTTCGTCGCATAGGTGGGGTTCTTGGACTCGAACATCCACCAGCGGCCCGGCACTCCGGGAGCGACGGAGAGGACATCGGCGGTGCCGTCGGCGTTGAAGTCGCCCACGGCGACGGCGGTGCCGAGCTTGTCACCGCTCACGCGGTAGGCGGGGGACGTCATATAACTGACGCCGGAATCGAGCCCGGGGCCGTTCAGGACGGTCACCGAACCGGTGTCGGTGTGGCCGGACTCGTCGTCCTCGCCGGGTGTACCCACGACCAGATCGGCGTAACCGTCGCCGTTGTAGTCGCCCCAGGCGGAGGTGGTGCCGAACTGGTCACCGCTCTCGTTCGTACCCGGCACGCCCGTGCCGTTCTGGTCGATGGACTTCCGGACGGTGGTGCTCGGTCCGTCGGTGGTGCCCGGCAGAACGGTGACCCCGCCCGCGCTGCTCGCGACCTTGGGCAGGCCCGCGACCAGGTCGGTGATGCCGTCGCGGTTGAAGTCGGCGGTCGGGATCGCGGAGTTGCGGCCCGGACCGGCGGCGAAGTCGCGGATGGAGGGGAGCTTGGCGTACAGGTTCTTGCCGGGGCAGGCGGTCGCGTAGGCGTCGCGGTGTCCGGAGATCACCTTCATGGTGGCCTGCTGGCCCTCGGTGTACTTGCCGGTGTTGCCCTGGGCGGTCAGCGTGACCGTGCCCTGCGGGTCGCCGCCGTACTGGCCGAGCTTCCAGGCGGCCACCCGGGCCGCCGCCTGCAGCGCGGCCTTCGTCGGCTTTCCGGCCGGCTTTCCGGTCGCGGGGTCGCCCTCGAAGTCACCGAGGAAGGAGATGGCGGTGGAGTAGCTGTTGAAGCCGTAGGTGTGGGCGCCCTTGACGGGCAGGTCGATGCCGCCGCCGCGGCCCTCGAAGATCTGGCCGCACTTGTCGACCAGGAAGTTGTAGCCCAGGTCGTTCCAGCCCTCGGACTGGATGTGGTACGTCATGATGCCGCGGACCAGGGCGGCCGACTCGGCGCAGCTGTAGTTGTTCGAGCCGACGGTGTGGTGGATGAAGACCGCCTGGATCTTCTCGATGTACTCGGCCGGGTCGTCGACCATCGACTCGTCGGCACCCCACTGGGCGCGGCTGATGATGGGCGGCTGCCTGACCGTCGACGGCAGCGGAACCGGCTTGGTGGCGGTGGGCGTCGGCGTGACGCTGTCCGTCGGGGTCGGCGACGCGGTGTCGGTGGGCGTGGCCGTGTCCGCCGGCGTCGCGGTCTCGGTGGCCGTGGCGGTGTCCGTCGGGGACGCCGACACCATGGGGATGCCGGTGTCCGACGCGGTGGCGGAGGGGGACCCCTCCACCGCGAACGCCGCGTTGTCCATGGCGGGGGCGGGCGTGCTCAGCATCGCCGCCGGCGCGGCGGGGTTCTTCGCCTCGGCCTTGCTCACTCCGGGGTCGACCATGTGCAGCTTCAGACCCTTGGGCAGGGTCTTGTTCCCGTCCACCCGTACCTGCACGGCAGTGGACGGACCCACCCACAGTGGCTCGGAGGCGCCACGCCCCCCAGCGGCCTCGGAACCGTCAGGGGCATCCTCCGAGTTCAGCTCCAGCGTCTGCCAGCCGCTCCACTTGCCGGTCTCCACGCTGCGCGTACGCACCTGCGCGAGGCCCTCGGGCTTGACGGAGGCGTTGTCCCAGCCGATACCGATCAGCGAGAACGGCTCGGTGGTGGTCGACGGCAGCTCCCGGTCGGTGGCCGTGCCCTTGGCGAGCGCGATCGAGCGCAGCTTGGCGGCTCGCTCATTCTGCCGCGGCGGCTCCGGTGTATGGGACGGATTGGCCGTGGCCACCGTGACCACACCCGCACCACCCAGGACGACGGCACCGAGCGTCAGCCATGCTCTTCGTTTCATGCTCAACGGTCGGTAGGCATGCGACTTGCGCGGGCTCAAATGCCCCACCCCTCAGGAGAGTTCAATTCACTTACGGCTCACTTGTCACATCGGCGGCCTGCTTCACCCAGCGCCCGCGGGTGCCGAAACGTCACACGGGCCAGCGTTTGTGATCGAGGTCACGGTGGGGGTCGCGGCGTGGCGGGCACTTCCCCCGTACACGTGGCGCGGCCGAACGCACCCGAGACTGTAGCGCTTTGTGCGTGTTTGCCACGGATGGCGAGTGTGCAGTCGGTCGCGGGCAGCCAGTACGACTCGGCTGGACACTCCGGACGCCTGCAAAGCGGGCGCGGACGCCTTCGTCCTCGCGGGAATCCTCGACATCGTGGCCGTGCTGCTGGCGATACTCGTCGTCCGCAGGCTGACGCGCATGCGGAACGTCAAGGCGGTGCACAGGGAGGAGCAGGCGGCCTTGAAGGACGCCGCGGTGTGGGCCCGCCCGGGGGTGCGCGGGCCCACACCAGTCTTGGGTCGCGGCGGTCCCAACAGGGCGCTCTGCAGGCCGAGTTCCAGGTGGCCAGAATGTAACAGAGTTGTGGCGCATATGTGCGTGATCGGCTTGCGAATGTGTTTCGGATCAGATCGCCAAGACTGTGGCGGCCGGGGTGCCGGAAGGAGTACTTTTTCGCCAAGCGGCCCGCGGCTGTACCGGGGGACCTTTCTTCCGATTCCTGGAAAGAATGGGGATTCCCGGCCGGCGGAGTGACGCATTCGAGCCACGGGGCGCAGTAAGAGGAAGTACTGCGTCCGCGATGGGAGGCGTCCGTGGCGTCGAAGAGCCTGAGGCAACTGATCGCACAGGCGGATGAGCGAGGCCTGGCCGCGAGCGGGCTCGCCTGCCTGGACCGCTGCCTGCCCCTGCTCGCGTCCGAGGCCGATGCGCTGCGTCCGCTGTGGGCGGGCCTGGTGGAAGGCGAGGAGGACTGGTCGGAACGGCTCGCCGAGGCCAGAGCCACCATGGAGGACGCCGCCGTCGAGGACGAAACCGCGGCCCTCGTACGTCAGATGCTCGGCGCCGCGCCTTCGGAGTGGGAAGTGGACCCGCTGCGGGAATGGGCGGACGACTGCTCCGTCGCCGCGCTCGAACTCCACAACCGCTTCGACGTGGGCTCGGGCGCCGACGAGCCCGCGGCGGCCGATGTCGTCGACGTGCTCAAGCGCTGCCGTGAGGGAGAGCCGGACGGGGCGGGCCCGCTCGTCGCCGGTGAGCTGCGCCGCCAGATCCAGATCCTGGAAATCCTGGCCGACGCACAGGGCGGCGTCGGGCTGCGCCAGGCGCTGGATGTGTCGATCGAGGGGCAGCGCGTGCTGCGCGCGGTCGTCTCGCGACGGGCGCGCGTCAAGCGCTGAGCGCACGGGGGTTGGAGGGCGAGCCCCGGGTTCAGTGCCGGCCGGCGGGCAGTTCTCCGGTGCAGGTGGCTCGCCCGTAGCTGCCGAACGCGGTGGCGAGCTGTACGTGCTTGCCGCGGATGGCGAGTGAGCAACTGGCCTGGCCGCCCTTCTCGTCCAGGACAAGACCGATGGTCGGCGCCTTGCCGAGCGGTACCTGGACCGTCTTCTTCCAGGGCAGCACAACGCGCTTCTCCACGGTCGCCTTGCCCGACTCGCTGCGCGCGAGGTACGAGAGTTCGGCCGTGCCCTTTCCGGTCACCTCGTAGGTCACCTCGGCGGTCGGGACGGCGCGCGGCTTGGGCTTCTCGTCGGTGTTGAGGAAGCCGTACCCGATGAGCCCGCCACAGGCGAGCAGCGCCACGGCGGCGATGGCCAGGCCGCGCCGGTCGGGGCGCCCGCCCTTGTCGGCGTCTGCCGGGCTCGCCGGTTCAGTTGATTCAGCGGACGCAGTGGATACGGCGGATTCAGCGGGTTCGACGGATTCAGGTGATTCCATGGACGGCATGAGGGACCGGCTTTCGGTGAATTGACTGACTCGGAACCGGGCGTTTATACACGACGCGGCCCGTCGGGCGCGAGTGAGTGGAAGAAACGGGCGAATCGACCCTCTTTTCAGGGGTCAACTGTCCTGAATGTCCCGGGGGTTGACTGGGCGTCACCCAAGCGATTAGAAACACGCCGCCACAGCCGTGAACTGCCAGTTCTCGGCTGTGGAGCCATGAGTCACGCCGACCGGAAACCTCCGGGTCGGCTCATTCGGCGTGCCTGTTTCGCATGCGGCGAATTGGCCCGCCGATGCGAAAGGGCATTGAGGTGAAAGTTCCGTACAGGAGATATATCTCCTGTCTGGTGGTCTCGGCGGTGGCGGGAACGCTGCTGCCGCAGGTCGCTTATGCGGCCCCGGCGTCGTCGTCGAATGACGACGGCAAGGGGATCGTCGATACCGTCAAGGGCTGGTTCTCGGACGACGACGAAGAGGCCGGCAAGCCGCCCGTCGGCGGGAAGCTCGAGATACCGAGCCGCGAGAAGCTGCCGAAGGGCAAGAAGCTTCCGAAGGCGAAGCGGGTCAAGGAGCTGACCGAACGGCGCACGCCGCAGGCGCGGTTCTGGCAGATGTCGGACGGCCGGGTGGAGGCGGAGCTGTCGGCTGTTCCGGTCTCGTACAAGTCCGGGAAGTCCTGGAAGCCCATTGACACGGAGCTCAGGCCGACGATGGCGAAGGGTTTCGACTTCGCCAACACGGCGAACACGGGCGAGAGCTGGTTCGGCTCCGACGCCGAGAAGCTGCTGCGTTTCGGGGCGCCGAACGGCCGCTCGGTCACGATGGGTCTGAAGGGTGCCGGCAAGTCGCTGAAGCCGCAGGCCAAGGGCGAGACCGTCACGTACAAGGACGCTGTTTCCGGCGCGGATCTGCAGTACGTGGTGGGCCGGGGACAGGTCAAGGAGAACATCGTTCTGGAGGCGGCTCCGGCCGGCCCGGTTTCGTACACCTTCACGCTGAACACCGACGGCCTGACGCCGAAGGCTCGCAAGGACGGTTCCGTCGCGCTGTTCGGTGAGCTCCCGAACACTCCGGTGATGGTGATCCCGGCGCCGTACATGACGGACGCCAAGAAGACGCCCCTTTCACCCACCGGTGGTACGTACTCCACCAAGGTTTCTCAGAAGCTCACCCGGGACGGGAAGAACTGGAAGCTGACGCTCACGCCGGACGCCAAGTGGCTCGCGGCGAAGGAGCGTCAGTACCCGGTCGTCATCGACCCGACCATCACCATCGCGCCGTCGCCGACGACCTCGCAGGACACGATGGTCCTGTCCGACCAGCCGTCGGTGAACTTCAACACCACGTGGAAGCTGTCGGCCGGCAAGACGGACACGGGCATCGCCCGCTCACTGATCCAGTTCCCGCTGAGTGAGATCCCGGCGGGCGTCAAGGTCGATGCCGCGCGGCTGTCGATGTACTACGACCAGTCGCACACCACCAACGGCAACGCGGTGACCATCGAGGCGCACCGGGCGACTGGTGCGTGGACCGAGTCGGGCGCGACTTGGTCCAACACCAGTGCGCTGGTGGGTGAGCTGTCCGGCACCACCGTCCAGCAGGACGACGGGGACACCGGCACGGCGGCGGTCGGCGAGTGGCCGGGAGGCACCACCACCGGTGGGGCTGCGACCAATGACGATTTCGCCTACAACAAGAACGCGCTGACGGGCGAGAAGTACACCTGGCAGCCGCAGGTCCCGGAGACCGACTCCTACCGGGTGGATGTGCACTACCCGGCGGCCTCCGACGCGGCCACGGCAGCCCCGTACACCGTCACGTACAACGGTGGCACCAAGAACTACACGGTCAACCAGACCGGGACCGGCGGGGTCTGGAAGACCCTGGACGCCGCCGAGTACAGCTTCGCCAAGGGCAACGCGGGCAAGATCGTGCTGGGTGACACCGGCAGTTCGACCACGCGCACCCTGGCGGACTCGGTCCGGCTGGTGAACCCGGCCCAGATCGTGAAGCCCATCGGCAAGTACAACCTGTGGCACGACTTCCCGGTCGCCGACACCGTCCAGAAGTGGGTGTCCGGCACCGCCCCGAACTACGGGTTCGTGCTGAAGGCCATCGATGAGTCAGGCACTGCGCCGACCGGTGGCCCGCGCTACGAGGCGGGCGACGGCAACACCTACGGCGGCGAGACCTCGACCATTCCGCGCCTGACGGTCACCTACGGCAAGGTCGGCACAGCGCTGGACTCCCCGACCGTAGTGCACGGCACGGGCCCGGAGCTGTCCTGGCCGGCATACGTCAACACGGGTGGCGCGGCGAACGACGACATCGTCGAGTACCAGCTGCACCGCTCCACGCAGCAGGTCTTCACGCCGTCGGCGGCGACGCTGATCGCGCCGATCCCCGCGACCGCGACCACGTACACGGACACCACCGCGGTGCCGACCCCGGACTCCAGCTCCTCGGAGATCGGCAAGTCGTACTTCTACCAGCTGGCGGTCAAGACCAAGGGCGGTGAGCTGCTCGGGTCGCCGACCCGGGTGGTGGGCATCCCGAAGGCCGGCCGGACGATGAAGATCATCCAGGCGGGTCAGACGGACACCACGCTGTCCTCGCAGCAGCCGACGACGAACCAGGACGCGATCCAGTCCTTCGGCGTGGGTCAGACGTGGCTGAGCGTCGGCAACAACTCCACCACGTACGGCAAGACGCGTGCGGTGCTGAAGTTCCCCACTACCGGCATTCCGTCCACTGCGACGGTGCTGGAGAACAAGATGTACATGTGGGGGGCGGAGACGACCAGCACCACCAATGGTGCGATCTACGAACTCCACGCGCTGACGCGGGACTTCACCGAAACCCAGGCCACCTGGAACAACGCCACTTCCACCACCGCGTGGACGACGGCGGGCGGCGACATGTCCGCCACCGTCTCGGACACCGTCCCGCAGATCACGGACGAGGTCGGCCGCCACTGGTGGGACGCCACCGGCCTGATGCAGTCCTGGGTGACCACGCCCGCCAACAACAAGGGCGTGGCCGTCAAGCTGAAGGACGAGACGACCACCGGTCCGCAGGAGCGCACTCTGTTCCTGTCGTCGGAGGCCTCCGACCCGCAGCTGCGCCCGTACATGCAGGTCATCTACGTCGACTCGACGACCGAGGACACGTACTACGCGCCGCAGACGCCGGCCCGGATGACCCCGAACTCCCAGTACACGGTGGACTTCACGGTCACCAACACCACCGCGACCGCGTGGGCCGCGGGTGAGCGGCAGCTGTCGTACACCTGGAAGCTGCCCGACGGCACGGACATGACCAACGGCGGCAACCAGCTGTCGACGGCCATCCCGGCGCTGCTGCCGGGCAAGTCCGCGACCATCCAGGCGCAGGTCAAGACCCCCATCAACTCGGACAACGGCTCCAAGCGCACCGAGTACGTACTGGGTTGGGACGTCCGCAAGATCTCGGACGGCAGCTGGCTGTCGGCCGGCACGGGCGCCATTCCGTCGCTGAAGCAGAACGTCGCGGTGGAGGACCCGACCTCCAACACGCTCGGCCTGGAGAAGTTCTACACGTACACCGGCCAGAACACGGGCGCCGGTTCGACGATGATGAACAACCTGGCGTCCGGCAACAGCGTCTGGTCGTACAACGCGTTCAACAACCCGGGTCGAGGGGTGAACACCTTCGCGAGGTTCGCGTACAACTCGCTGGACACGAGCGACACCGTGCTGGGTGCGGGCTGGTCCGGTCAGGGCTCCGGTCCGATCCGGCTGGGCGCGCCCCTGGACTTCCACCCGAACCCGAACCCGACCGAGGTCAAGCTCCCGGACGGCGACGGCACCACCCACATCTTCCGCTGGGACAGCGCCAACTCGGTGTGGAAGGCGCCGGCCGGTGTGCACTACAAGCTGGCCGCCAAGGCGGGTCTGGACTGCAAGCCCTCGAAGGACCCGGTCCCGGACGCCTGGACCATGACCCGTCCGGACGGGACGCGCTTCCTGTACGGATGCGACGGCTACCTCACGTCGATCATCGACCAGAACGGCAACACCCAGTCGTTCACCTATGAGGAACGCAAGTCCAACAACAAGCCGACCAAGTTCCTCAAGTACATCACCGACCCGGCCGGGCGTCAGTCGCTTACCGTGACCTACTTCAACAAGGGTGACGCGTCCTACGACTACATCGACGCCACCGGCGCCAAAGTCTCCGGCACCAACCTGACCAACTCGAAGATCTACGACCACGTGAAGTCCATGACGGACATCTCGGGCCGGAAGATCTCCTTCTACTACACGGACAAGGGCCTGCTGGGGCAGTTCACCGACGGTGACGGCTCCGCTCAGCCCAAGGTGTTCAAGTTCACCTACGACGCCACGCAAGGGAACAAGAACGTCAAGCTGGTCAAGATCACCGACCCGCGCGGCAACGCCACCAACATGGCGTACTACGCTCCGCAGACAGGTGACGACCCGAAGTACCACTGGTGGACGAAGACGATCACCGATCGCCTTCAGGGCACCACGGGCTTCGCCTACGCCGCCGACGCGGGCAACGCTGAGTTCACCGACACCACGGTCACCGACGCCGAGAACCACGCGTCGACCTACGTGACGGACGACTTCGCCCGCCCGGTCCAGGTCACCAATGCCAGGTCCCAGAAGACCAAGCTGTCGTGGGACGCGGACAACAACGTCACCTACCTCGAAGAGGCCAACGGTGCCAAGACCGCGTACTGCTACGACCAGAAGACCGGCTACCCGCTCTGGCAGCGCGACGCGGAGAACAACAAGGCCGGCGTCCCGCCGTCCTCGGACTGCGCCCCGGGCACGTACCCGGCCAACGCGCAGAAGTACGAGTACCAGACCCGTCTGGACGGATACTCCGCCGACCTCTTCAAGAAGACGTCACCCGAGGGCCGTACCTGGCAGTTCGGATATGACAGCTTCGGCAACCTGAAGACGGTCACCGACCCCAAGGGTGTCGCAACCCCGACGGCCGGGGACTACACCACCGCTTATGAGTACGACGCTTACGGTGAGCTGACCAAGGCGACCGACGCCAACGGCAATCCGACGACCAACAGCAACTTCGGTCCCACCGGCTACCCCTCGACGATCACCGATGCGCTGAACAAGGCAACCGCGTACGTCTATGACGAGCGCGGACAGGTCACTCAGGTCACCGACGCGCTGAGCAAGAAGACCACGCAGACGTACGACACGTTCGGACGTCCGTTGGTCAAGACGGTGCCCAAGGACCAGAACGCCGGCGTGCTCATCACCACCCCGGCCCCGGTCTACGACGCCAATGACAATGTCACCCAGTCCAGTGCGACCAACAGCGCCGTGTACACGGCGGAGTACGACGCGGCCGACCGGGTCACGGCCACGATCGACCCGAAGGACACCACGTCGTCCGAGGAGCGGAAGACGCTCTACACGTACGACAAGGTCGGCAACGTCAAGTCCACAACGGAGCCGAAGGGCACACTGACCACAGCGAACGCCAACGACTTCAAGACCAGCAACTACTACGACGAGATCTACCAGCTGACGTCGGTCGTCGACGCCGCCGGTGACACGCTCTCGTACGCCTACGACAACGTGGGCAATGTCACGACGGTCGCCGACCCGAAGAAGAACGCGAGCGCCGACCCGAACGACTTCACCACCAAAACCGACTACGACCTGAACCACCGGCCGACAGTCGTCACCGACGCCGCGGGCAAGACCACCAAGAAGTCCTACGACAAGGACTCTCTGGTCGTCTCCACCACGGACCCGGAGAACAACACCACGTTCCACACCTATGACGAGCGTGGCAAGAAGATCGAGTCCAGGGTCCCGCACGACGGAACCTCGACCATCACGTACCGGACGAAGAAGTACGAGTACGACCAGGTCGGCAACACGACCAAGGTCATCACTCCTCGAGGAGTGAACACGGCCGCGGCCGACGACTTCACCTCGGAGACGACGTACGACGCGCTGAACCGTCCGTCGAAGGAGTACCTGCCGTACGACCCGGCGGACGCCCGCTACAACAAGCGGGTCTACAGCGAGACCATGTACGACGCGGTCGGCCGCGTCGCCAAGTCCTCGCTGCCGCCGTCGGAGGGCCAGACGGTCCGCAACGACACCACGTACTCGTACTTCGACAACGGCTGGACCAAGTCGTCGACGGACCCGTGGGACATTGTCACGGCATACGATTACGACGCGCTGGGCAAGCAGACCGCTCGGACGCTCACGTCGGCGGGTGGCTCGTCCAGCCGCACCATGAGCTGGACATACTTCCCGGACGGAAAGCTGAAGTCCAAGTCGGACGATGGGGTTCCGGTCGGCAGCGCGGTCGCGCTGGTCGACAACTCGGATAGCCAGAACACGTCCGCCACGGGCACCTGGACCAAGGGAAGCGTCACCGGGCAACAGGGCTACGACCACCAGGTCCACGCCGCCGGCACCGGCACCGATGCATTCACATGGACCCTGAACATCCCCAAGGACGGCACCTACACCGCGTATGTGAAGTTCCCGCAGGTGACGGGCGCGGCCACGGCGGCAAAGTACACCGTCACCGACTCCGTCGGGGCGACGACCGACAAGACGCTCGACCAGAACGCCAATACGGGTAACTGGATCTCGCTCGGTTCGTACAGCCTCAAGCAGGGCAATGCGGCCAAGCTCCAACTGTTCCAGAACAGCGGGGGTGCGGTAGTCGCCGACGGTGTGAAGCTGGTCCGGGACAACTCCGGCGACAGCGATACGGAGAAGCACAACTTCTCCTACGTCTACGACGCCAACGGCAACTTGACCTCGATCGGCGACACGTCGGCCGGAGCCAAGATCGACGCCTACACGGTCGCCTACACCGGTCTCAACGAGGTCGCCAAGGTCACCGAGGCACTGGCGGGTCAGGACAAGGAGACCACTTCCTACACCTACGATGCCAACAGCCAGCCGGACACCGTCACCCACCCTGATCAGTACTCCAAGTACACCTACGACATCAGGGAGTTGACAAAGTCCGTCTCGGTCGGCAAGTCGGCCACCGACGCCTCGCCCAAGGTCACCAGCTTCACCTATACCGACCGCAGCCAGAAGCTCAAGGAGACCAAGGGCAACGGCAACACGGTCGACTACACCTACTTCCTCGACGGTGCGCTGAAGAGCACCACCGAGAAGAAGGCAACCGGCACGCTCGTCGCGTCGCACACCTACGCCTATGACGCCAACGGCAACAAGGCGCAGGACGTCGCGAAGAAGATGAACGCCGACAACCACGCGGCGTACCTCGATTCCACGACGGACTACACCTACGACCCGGTCGACCGGATCTCCCAGGCGGTCAAGACGGGCAACGGCGCTGGCACGGAAACGTACGTCCACGACGACAACGCCAACGTCATCAGCCAGACGGTCAGGGGCACGCCGACGGCGTTCACCTACGACCGCAACCGTCTGCAGAGCGCGTCCATATCGGGCGCTTCCATCAGTTACAACTACGACCCGTTCGGGCGGCTGGACACGGCCACCTCCGGGACCTCGGTGGTCGAGCGCAATGTCTACGACGGCTTCGACCACGTCGTGGAGCACACCGCCCTCAACAGCACAACGAAGTACACCTTCGACCCGTTGGACCGCACCCAGTCGATGACCGTTGGTGGCAAGACCACCGACTACACCTACCTGGGGTTGGGCAATGAGGTGCTGGCCGAGGAGGTCGCAGGCCAGCTGACCAAGTCGTACCAGTACAGCCCGTGGGGTCAGCGTCTCTCCCAGATCACGCACAAGAGTGACGGGACGGAGGAGGACGGCTACTACGGCTACGACAGCCACAGTGATGTCGACACGGTGACCACCAAGGACGGTGACACCAAGGCCACATACGGCTACACCGCCTACGGCAGCGACGACGACTCCGAGTTCACGGGTGTCGACAAGCCCGACCCCGCTGACCCGACAAAGGAGGCGTACAACCCCTACCGCTTCAACGCCAAGCGCTGGGACGCCAACTCCGGCACGTACGACATGGGCTTCCGGGACTACGACCCGGGACTCAACCGCTTCACCACCAGGGACATGTACAACGGCGCCCTCGCCGACATGAACCTCAGCAGTGACGCGCTCACCGGCAACCGGTACGCCTTCGCAGGCGGCAACCCCATCAGTCGGATTGAGCTCGACGGGCACGGCTGGTGCGACTGGTGCTCCGACGCGGCGGACGCCACGGGCGACTGGCTGTCGGAGAACGCGGACACCATCGGTGACATCGGCGGTGACCTCGGGTCGATGCTGCTCGGAGCCGGCGGCATGATCGGTGGCGGGGCCGCGATGATCCTGGGCGGTGCCGAGTGCATCGCGCTGGGCATCGAGACCCTCGGCCTCGGATGCGTGCTCGGCGGTGCCACGGCGGTCGCGGGCTTCGGCCTGATGGCCGAGTCGGCCATGGCCTTCGCGAACAGCGCGGGTGACTTGGGCAAGGACCTCGGGAACCTGCGCAGCACCGAGGAGGGGTCGAGTTCCGGCTCGGCGAAGGACCCCGGGGCGCAGAATCCCGATGTCACCTGGAAGACCGAAGAATACGACGGATGGCAGCACACCATGGACCGCCACCGCATTGGCGGTAAGGAATACGACGCAGAAGAAAAGGGTGCATTCATCGGCAAGGAAAGGAAGATCAAGCAGTGGATTCAGGACGTCGTCAAGAATAACCCGGCGAAGAACAATACGGATGGCAGGGACGGATACGTCTATGAGGGCCGGGTGAATGCCGGAGTCGACGGCGTAGGAATTCTCAGCAACAAGCAGAGTCAGGGTCTGGGGACCAACAGGGCCTACGGAATCAGGGTTATTCTTAACCCTGATGGAAGCCTGAGGACTGCTCACCCGATTCCGTGATAGCGTAGCGTCCGCCCACGCCGGACGGAATATATTTTCCGTCCGGCGTGGGCGGCGATTTCTTTGACCAATTGGAGAGAAATGTTTCTGGTTGAGTTCGACCGGGGTTCCATGCGGGAGCTGTCCGAGGGGCAGGTTGCCAAGGTGGGGACCACCAGCGAGATGAACCTGCGTTACGGCTATTTCGAGACGGACATCAACTTCGCCGTCCAGGGCAGGGATCCCGAAGTGTTCCGAGGGATCCCCTTGGTCGACTTCATGTTCTGCCTGCTGCTCTCAGCTCGCGAAATCCGCCAGGGCGAATCCGGCAGGATCAGCTTCACCGAAAATGACCGAGTGCTCGGATTCACGCCGACCGCTCCCGGTTCGATCGAATTGGTTGTCACCAATTCTTGGGACTCCCAGGTGGGCAACTGCGAGGTGAGCGAATTTCTGGCGGCCGTTTCCCGTTTCGTCGATGAGGGACTTGAATTCATCGTGGAGCGGTATTCGCTGTTCGCGAACAACCCAACTTACCGAAAGCTGACGGGCCTCCGGGCCGAATTGATCTGACATGCGGAGTCTCAAGGCAGAAAGCTCCGGCGAGCGCCTTTCTGACTCGGGGATTCGTGAACGAACTTGAGGATGACCTTCATTCATTCGGAATCCATATGATCTCCTGAGAGCAGCTCGGCGCTGAGCAGCGCCGGTCCGGATGGGGCGTGGGGCTCCTGGGCCTGACAGCGGCGATCGTGGTTTTAAGGGGCGTGTCTTAAGGCTGGGAACCCCTGAATTGGGATCTGCCATGGGGGTCTGTCAAACGAACGGCCCTGTCTGGGTGTGTCCCGCGGACAGATAGAGCCGGAGTTCGTCCCATTGGAATCAGTGGCCTGAGCGCGTGGAGGGGTGCACATGGAGTGGGTTGATCGCCTGGTGGCGGCGACGTGTTGGAGCACGGAACCCGGCAAACTCGACTGGTCCAGCACCGAAAGGGTGCTCGGCACCCCTCTGCCGGCTGATTTCAAGGAACTGCGTCGGCGCTTCCCGGAGTGGGGCGCCTTCAGCGACCACGTTCTGGTGCTGGAGGCGCAAGGGGATACGGAGTCGGTGCTCGCCAATCACGAGTCCTTGCTCAGGTCCGTGCGGGGAAACCCCGACAATCGGCGGATGTTCGAACCGTTCGGGATCCTCGGGGCGAGCGACGAGAGCGACGGCAAGGGCCTTGTCCAGTGGGGGTATTCACTCATCGAGGAGGAGTACTACTGGCTGGTCGACACCTCGGTGGATTCGTCGACGTGGCCCGTGGTGGCGCGAGTGGACCCGCTGGAGCCTTTCCAGCGTCTCGACATGACCGCCTCGGAATTTGTCTACCGTGTGCTCACGGAATCGGAGTTCTCCCCCTTCGGTGTCGCGGCGACGATTGAGACGCCCTATTACCGGGCCTTCTGAGCCGACGGGCTCGTCTGAACCGGGGTGAATGTCATGACGGACGAGGTGCAGTCTGCACTGGTCACAGGCGTGCGAGAGCTCGTCGGATGCGAAGCCTCGGTCCTGGCTGTCGAGCTGAGGCAGGGGAAGGCGCTGCTTCGGTTGACGAGCCGCCGGGCTCATGGAGTCGACGACGCCCGGACCTCCTTGAGGGACGTGACGAAGGACGTCCAGGCGGGGGCCGTGAGGGTGAGGATCGGGCCGTGGGGGCGCTTGGAGTCGCGGACGGGGACGATGCCCGTGTGGGCGTCGCAGACCTCGACGCAGTCGCCGCCGTCGCCGTTGCTGTAGGTGCTCTTGCGCCAGCTGGCCGCGCCTGGGAACGCCTCGGCGACCTCGACACAGTTGCCGCCGGTGCCGTTGCTGTAACTGCTCTTGCGCCAGACGGCGGTGCTCAAGTCAGTCGCGATGCTTGCCATATCGGTCATCCTCAGCCGCTTGGTCGATCAGGGCGAGGGACGCCTCCGGAGGCAGCGCGGCGGCCCTGAGCAGATCGTACGATCTGCGGTACTCCTCAACGAGGGCCGGATCGTCGACGGTGTCCCCGCTGTGCTGCGACTCCAAGTAGACCAGCGGCGGGGCGTCGGGGAAAGCCATAATTGTGGCTGCGCCCATCATCAGCGGGTGTGCCCCGCAGTTCCACGGAAGAATCTGTGGAACGATCCGTCGCCGCCGCGCCAACGCCGCTATGCGCTCGAGTTGTTCGGCCGACTCCTTCGGAGGCAGGATCGGCTGCCGCAGCAACACTTCGGGCAGGATCGCCCAGTACACGGGCGTCTTGTGGTTGTCCTCGAAAAGGTGGGCTCGTGCCATCCGCGCGCTGACCTTCTCCTCCACCTCTTCGTCCAGCGCGAGGGGCATCGCTGCCCGGACCAGTGCCCGCGCGTACGCGTCCGTCTGCAACAGCCCCGGAATCAGGGTCGGACACCACTCCTCGATGGACTTCGCGTGCTTCTCCGCCTCCAGTACGCGCTCGAAGTAGCTCGCGTGACCTCGCCTCTTCGCCTTCCGCACGTCCTCGCAGCGCCGCTTGAAGAAGCCGTCCGTCCCCAGCACCTTGTCCACGTGCTCGGCCAGTTCCGCCGGCATGCGGCGCGCGCCGCGTTCGATCTCGCTGAGGTGGCTGGGGCCGTAGAAGCTGCCTTCGACCAGTTCCTGGAGAGTGAGTCCGGCCTCCTCACGTTTCCAGCGCAACTCCTTGCCGTAGAAGGTGGGGACGCTTGCCGACCCGTCGATGTCCTTGCGCTGTCCCATCGTTCACCGCCCTTGGTGCCGTTACCGCCCGTTTCCCGGCGTGTCCGCCCGAGTCCCCGCAATTCCCGCGTCGTACCAACTTCATGCCGCATACGTGCAGTTCAGGGCCGGGAGCCCGAACCTCTTTCACGGTACGGGGCGCCACGTCAGGGTGTGAGCAGTTCGTCACAGAGCGCACTGGAAGGTGTGACCCCCATGCACGACCACCCCGACGTACAGGACTGCTCCGAGGAGCTGCGGGCGGCCCTCGCAGCCCACGGCATCACGCTGCCCTCCCTCGGCATCGATCTTCCGACCTTCGCCGCCCGCTACCGCACCCCGCCCCTCATCGCGCTGGGCAACTGCAACCTGGCCACCGCCCGCGCCTTGGTCGACGCCCTGCGCAAGGGAGTTGCGTGATGCGTCCACCGCTCACCCTGGAACTGCTCGCCACGCCGAAGGAGGTGTCCGAGGTCCGCCGGGCGCTGCGCGCGTACATGGGCGGGCCCTGCGACGACCTCCAGCTGTGCGCCAGCGAGCTCATCACGAACGTGGTCCGCCATCTCGGGGAGGGCGTCCCCGTGAGGGTCCGTGTGGTCTGTGAGCAGGGTCGTACGCGACTGGAAGTCACCGACCCCGATCCCCGGGCCCTGCCCGTCCTGTGCAAGGCCGCAGACGATGACGAGACGGGCCGCGGCCTCGCCCTGCTCGACGCCCTGACTCTGCGGTGGGGTGTGGAGCAGGGCCCAAACAGAAAGACCGTGTGGTGCGAGATGCGCGGCATGCATGACGGTTCGCGAGGAATGGTCGCAGGTGTGATCGGAAGCTGATCACGGTCAGTGCGCACGGATGTGCAGGCGCAATACTGTCGCCGTATGGCGAAGACCCGGATTTTGATCAGCCTCGACCTCGAGGATGCCGAGCGCATCAGGGCGGTCGCCGCCGAGAATGGCCTCGGCATCTCCGCGTTTCTGGTCATGGCGGGACGCAAGGAGGCTGCCCGGCGGGCGCGGATAGCGGAGTCCTTCGCCGACATCGATGCCGCGATCGCCGAGGTGGAGGCGGAGGCGGACACGCTTCCCTGGCCGCCCGACGGCGACGTCGAGACGGAGGATATGTTGCGCATCGAGGCGGAGATCGCTGCGGCCCGTGCCGCGTACGCCGCGCGCCGACGCGGGGCCGCCGACCGTCGAGTCGAGTCGGCCTGAGGTGGGCGACGGCGCATGTCGAGTGCCGGAAGAATTCGGCTACTTGGCTATGAAAATGTATTTGCCCGAAACATCCGTCGGGTTCGTATTCAGGCGTCGACCTGATATAAACCGGCCATACTTCGCCGTGCCGATCCCGGCCGTCGCGTCTTGCCCATCACCCTGAAGGGTTACTTCGTGCTGCCCTCGTCCCGTACCTTCTCCGCCGCACTGGCTGCCACCGGCGCGATATTCCTGGCCACGGCCTGCGGGCACCAGGGCAAGGACGCCCCGGCCGCCGACGCTGCCGCGGCCTCCGCTTCCAGCGTGACGTCGGACGCGTCCGCCTCCTCCGACTCTCCGGGCGCTTCCGCCTCCGCGGCCGCCTCGGTGTCCGCTTCCCCGTCCACCTCCGCCTCGGCCTCCGCTTCCGCGAAGCCGTCCGGCAGTGCCAAGCCTGCCCCCAGTGGCTCCCGCAGCGCGGCGGGCAGCGGTACGGGGACGGCTCAGGCCGCCCCGACGGCACACGCCCCCAACTTCCCCGTGCGCGTCGACGTGGCCAATGCCACGCAGGTCATCACCGTGAAGGCCAGCGGCTCGTACGCGACGGTCACGGCTTGGGCCAAGGGTTCGTCCGGGTGGAAGTCCGTCATCTCCGCCAGCGGCCGGGTCGGATCGAACGGCATTGTCGACGGGTCCACCCGCCGGCAGGGCACCTACACCACGCCGGCGGGCACGTACACCATCACCGAGGGCTTCGGAGTCGAGTCCGGCGGCACGAGCATGCCGTACACGCGGGTCAACAGCAGCCACTGGTGGGTGGAGGACCCGCAGTCGAAGTTCTACAACCAGATGCACACCGCGGCGGGGGCCGACTTCCCGCTCACCGAGACCGGTGACCGCGGCAGTGAGCACCTCATCAACTACCCGACCCAGTACGCCAAGGCCCTGGTCATCAACTTCAACCGCTGGCCCGCCACGCCCGGCCGCGGCGCCGGGATCTTCCTGCATGTCAACGGCAAGGGCGCGACCGCGGGTTGCGTGTCGGTGCCGCGCTCGACCATGGACCGGATCATGGCCTGGATCCAGCCCGGCGCCCACCCGCGCATCGCCATCGGCTGACGCACCGGTCAGCGCTGCACTGCCCGAACTCCTATGTGAGAAGCGTCACTTCCGGGCACCGTGATGTTCTGCGTCCGCATGTCGCTTGGTCATACATGGATACGGACTTTGGAGTGCTGCCCAGCGCTGCCGACATGCGCGCGTACGTCGCCGGGGTCGTCGACCGCCTCACGCAGCGCGGCAGGCTGCCGCTCGACTACTCCGTCACCAGCCTGCGGCTCGTCGACTTCATGGTGGACGGGGTACGGCGCGGCCGTCCGGACATCGGGCACGTCGCTGGGCTGCTCCAGGGACTCGGGGCGTACACGGGAGAGGTGATCGTCCGGCGGGCCGGCGCGCACTGGGTGGACTTCGGAGCGGAGCAGCGGGAGTTGTTCGGGCAGCCGCTGGGCGTCCGGATGCCCGACGGGCGCGTGTGGAATCCGCTCGGCAAGGTCGTCAACCGTTTCGAGCTGGGCGGTCCCGAGGAGTCGGTGCAGCGCCTCTATCTGCTGTTGCACGGGCGGGCCCGCAGGGCCGCCAACTCGGGGGCCGCCTGCGGAAGGTGACGTTTTTCGGTCTCCGTACGCAGAGTTGTTGGAACACGTGCCAGAGGGGCGCAGGTACGGAGAGGGAAATGTGGGGGCGCACGACACGGAACTCGGGGCTGCCGTCGAGCGGGCGCAGCAGGGTGACGAGGATGCCTTCGCCGTCGCGTACCGGCTGGTGCAGCCCGGACTGATCGGGTACGTCCGAGGGCTCGTCGGTGACGAAGCCGAGGACGTGGCCGCCGATGCGTGGCTGGAGATCGCCCGTGACCTCGGCCGTTTCCGGGGGGACGGTGCGGGGTTCCGGGGCTGGACCGCGACGATTGCCCGGCACCGCGCCCTGGATCATCTGCGCAGGCAGAAGCGTCGTCCGCGTACCTCCTTGCTGGAGCAGGACGTGCTGGACCTTCCGGGCGGGCAGGACACGGCCGCCGCGGCGCTCGAAACGCTCTCCACCGAGCGGGCTCTCGCGTTGATCGGCCGACTGCCCCGCGAGCAGGCGGAGGCCGTACTGCTGCGTGTGGTCGTCGGGCTCGACGGGCCGGCGTCGGCACGGGTCCTGGGCAAGCGCCCCGGCGCCGTACGCACCGCGGCGCACCGCGGACTGAAAGGACTGGCGGAGCTACTGGCCAGGGCATACGCCGAAGGATGAGGGATGAAACCCGAACGACAGGACCCGCGCACACCCGAGCTCGAAGGGTTGCTCGGGTCGGCGCGCCGGCCCGGTACGCCCGATGCCGGAGCCGAGGAGAGGGCGCTCCAGGCGTTCCGGGAGGCGCGCGACGAGGGCCTGTTGACGAGACGGGTGCGGTGGCGGCGGAGCCGGGACGACTGGCGGCCGGCCGGTGTGCGGCACCGGGCACGGGCGTTCAGGGCGCTGGTGGCGGGTGTTGCCGCGGCCGTTGCTTTCGGCGGGGTTGCGGTCGCGGCCGGGAAGGGTGCGATCACTTCGCCGTTCGGGGGCGGCGCGGGGCCGGAGCCGGTACGAAGCGCGCCCTCGGAACCGGGTTCCGACGAGGAACGGTCCCGCGAACGGCGCGAGGCAGGAACCCCCGAGAGCCCGGTGCGTCCGACGACGCCGTCCGCGGACGCGGCTCCCCATGGACGTCCCGCCACCGCGAAGGACACGGTCGCGCACTGCCGCGTCCATCTGGCGGCCGATGCGCGACGGGGTACACCGCCCCGGGGTGCGGCCCTGGCCCGACTGGAAGAAGTCGCGGGCGGCCCGGAGTTCGTTCGGGCCTACTGCGAGCGGCTGTTGGAGGGTGAGATGTCCGACACCCGGCCGAACCCTGCGGACGGGAAGCGGGACGGGAAGCCGGACGGGAAGCCGGACGTGAGTCCGGACATCGAGCCCGCGAAGGGGCAGCCCTCGCAGAAGCAGGGGAAGCCGGGCACCGGGTGAGCGGCCGGTGCGGACGGCCGCGACATACCCGGAGGCCCGCCGCCGCTGACCGGCTGGTCCTGGATGTGAAAGGACGACCGGGGCCGCCACCCCCCACAGGAGAGGCCCCGGTCGTCGCTGGCCGGGGCCGCAGAGCGGCCCCGTACTTCTCTCAGCGCCGTGCGTGCGTTTTCTGTCACACCCCGCTGTGGCAGCATGCTGTTGCGGGTTGGACAAAATGTGGACGCGGCCGGGTGCAAGCACGTAGCGTGCTGATTCGCGCAGGGTGGCGCGGCAGTGGTGACCAGCTGCGATTCGGGACAGGGTATGGGGTAGTGCTGGGGGACGACGCGGAGTTGACCACCGCGGTGCTCGCGGCTCAGGACGGGGACGAAAACGCCTTCCGGACTGTGTACCGCGCTGTGCACCCGCGGCTGCTCGGATATGTACGCACCTTGGTCGGCGACCCGGATGCCGAGGACGTCGCCTCCGAGGCCTGGCTCCAGATAGCCCGGGACCTCGATCGGTTCAGCGGCGACGCCGACCGTTTTCGAGGCTGGGCCGCACGGATCGCCCGTAACCGCGCCCTCGACCACATCCGCATGCGCGGCCGCCGCCCCGCCGTGGGCGGCGACGAGACCGAACTGACGGGCAAGCCCGCCGAGTCGGACACCGCGGACGAGGCCATGGAGGCGCTCGCCACCGGCAGCACCATGGCGCTGATCGCCCAGCTGCCGCAGGACCAGGCCGAGGCCGTCGTCCTGCGCGTCGTCGTCGGTCTCGACGCGAAGAGCGCGGCCAGGACGCTGGGCAAGCGGCCCGGAGCCGTACGGACGGCAGCGCACCGCGGGCTGAAGCGTCTCGCTGAACTGCTGGGCGCGGACGGCGAGGACTATGCGGACTTCATGGACAGTCAGGACGATGCAGACAGTCGGGACTCTCCGAATGATTCGAACGGCTCGAACGGTTCGAACGGTTCGGCCCCCGATGAGCGTGGCCCGGATCTGAACGGTGTACCGCCGCAGCGCGGCCGTCGGCCGGGCGCGTCGGCGCCCGCCGGTGTGACGCAATCACGTCTGCGGACGCAGAAGGACATGTGATGGCCGACGAGCAGTACGAGTGGCTTGACAGGGAAGCGGCGGAGCGGATTCTGCGCGGCGAACCGGTCGAGGCCTCGGACGAGCACGCCCGGATTCAGGCCGCACGACTCGCCCGCGCGCTGTACGAGGCGGGCCGGACCGAGTCTCCCCACTCTGCCGCCGACGGCGAAATGCCCGGTGAGGCAGCCGCCCTGGCCGCGTTCCGCAAGGCCAGGGCAGACGCCGCGAAGCCCGCCGCGGACGGGTTCGGGACGGTACAGCTTGCTCCTTCGCACCGGCGCCCCTCGCGCGCCAAGCGGTGGAGCCGTCCTGTGCGCTTCGGACTGGTCGCCGCGGTGGCCGGTTGCGCGCTCGGCGGCGCCGCCGTCGCCGCGACGGCCGGCTTGCTGCCCAGTCCCTTCAGCGGCGATCCGCTGCCCGCGTCCTCCGTCACGGCGGCCGCGACCCCCGAGCCGCTGGAGTCCGACTCGCCCGCCGGCGGGGGAGCGGTGGCTCCTCCGTACACCCCGGGATCACCGAGCAGCCCGCAGGACTCGCCCTCGCCGAGCGACGGGGCCGGGGCGCCGGACCCCACTGCCGGAGGCGCTGACGGCGACTCGGGCCTCCAGGGCGACGGGGACAAGTCCCGTCAGCAACACGAAGAGTGGTACCGCAAGACGGTGGAAGCCTGCCGTGACTACCGCAGCGGCCACATCGACCCGGAGCGCAAGCGGCGGCTTGAGGCCGCGGCCAAGGGCGTGGCCCGTGTGGACCGCTTCTGCGACCGCCTGCTGGGCGGAGACGTCCAGGGGAGCGGGGACGGCAGCGGCGCAAGCGGCAGTGACAGCGGCAGCGACGACAGCGGCGGTGGCGACGGGAAGCCTTCCGGCGGCAGCCAGTCCGGCAGCGGATCCCTGCCACCCGTCACCTGGACGCCCCAGCCGTCCGAAAGTGTTCCCTCGCTCTCGGGCGCCGCGAGCTTGAGTGCCATCTGACCTGCGCTTCATCGCCCGGGTCGAGTTTCGGACTCGCCAGGTGTGACGTTTTTTGGGCCTGTGACGCAGTAGAAAGTGAGCCGACTGGTCATCGGCTGCGCCAGAGTCGGGGTTCCCCCCGTACCTACGACTCGGCGCACATGGCGCGGGCGGGACACGTTCCCCCGGTCCCGCCCGCGCCCCTTGATCACTGAACTTCTCACCAGTAGATGACGACCTTGTCGCCGTTGTGGACCTGCGCGAACAGCGCGGAGATCGCTCCCTTGTCCCGGACATTGACGCAGCCGTGCGACGCGCCGTTGTAGCCACGCGCAGCGAAGTCCGCGGAGTAGTGCACCGCTTGACCGCCACTGAAGAACATCGCGTACGGCATGGACGTGTGGTAGAGCGTCGAGACGTGGTCCCGGGACTTCTGGAACACACTGAACGAGCCCTCGCGGGTCGGCGTGTACTGCGAGCCGAAGCGCACGTCCATCGTCGACCGCACCTTGCCGTCGATCACCCAGGAGAGAGTGCGGGTGGTCTTGCTGACGCACATCACCCGGCCCGTCATACAGCGCGGATCCAGCTTCGCCGCCGGCTTGTTGACCGTCTTGCCCGCCAGTTCGTCGCGCGTCGGCTTCTTCGTCATACCGAGCAGCCGCTGCCAGGTCACGGTGTCCGTGTCGCCGGTCGTCGGCAGCCCCCGCTTGCCCTGGAAACCCTTGACCGAGGCGACCGTCACCGGACCGTAGGTGCCGGTCGGGGTGTCGTCGAACCAGCCGATCTGGGCCAGCCTGGCCTGCAGTTCACGCACCTGCTCACTCTTGGTCCCGCTCGCCATCAGTACCTCGGGCTTCGAGGTCGCGGACTCACTCGGCGTGCCACTGGGCTTCGCCGACGGCGTGGCCTGGTCCGGCGCGGACGGTGTGCCGGTGCCCGGCGCGGTCGCCGTGCTCCCCGCCTTCGAGTCGGCCGGGCGGCCGGTCGCGGCCTGTGCGGTGCAGCCCGCGGTCACGGCGAGCACCGCGGCCGCGGCGAGTGATCTGCGAATGACGATGTTCCGAAGCATGTCGCCCCCCTGTATCTCATGTGCCTCATGAGACAGATTCCCGCCCTGCTCGGTTGCGCTTTCCCGCGCATTATGGGGAGGAAGCTGTGCGGAGATTTGTGAGCAAGGTCCCAGCGCGGGGCACTCCACCCGTCCCGGGGCCGCCGCTACAGTCCGTCGCGAGGGTCGGTTACCAGTGAGTAGCTTCAGTGGAGGACAGACATGACGCGCGAGTCCGAGTCGGGACTGCCCATCGAACCGGTCTACGGACCGCAGGCTCTTCAGGGGTGGGACCCGGCCGAGAAGCTGGGCGAGCCCGGCTCGTATCCCTTCACCCGCGGTGTGTATCCGTCGATGTACACCGGCCGTCCCTGGACCATGCGCCAGTACGCGGGCTTCGGCACCGCCGTCGAGTCCAACGCCCGCTACAAGGAGCTCATCGCCCACGGCACCATGGGCCTCTCGGTCGCCTTCGACCTGCCGACCCAGATGGGACACGACAGCGACGCGCCGCTGGCCCACGGCGAGGTCGGCAAGGTCGGCGTCGCCATCGACTCGATCGACGACATGCGCGTCCTGTTCGGCGGGATCCCCCTCGACAAGGTCTCGACGTCGATGACGATCAACGCACCCGCCGCGCTGCTCCTGCTGCTCTACCAGCTCGTCGGCGAGGAGCAGGGCGTGCCCGCGGACAAGCTCACCGGGACGATCCAGAACGATGTGCTCAAGGAGTACATCGCCCGCGGCACCTACATTTTCCCGCCCAAGCCCTCGCTGCGGCTGATCGCGGACATCTTCAAGTACTGCAAGGCCGAGATCCCGAAGTGGAACACCATCTCGATCTCCGGCTACCACATGGCGGAGGCCGGGGCCTCGCCCGCGCAGGAGATCGCCTTCACGCTCGCGGACGGTATCGAGTACGTGCGTACGGCGGTCGCCGCAGGCATGGACGTCGACGACTTCGCGCCACGGCTGTCCTTCTTCTTCGTCGCCCGTACGACGATCCTGGAGGAGGTCGCCAAGTTCCGTGCCGCGCGCCGCATTTGGGCGCGGGTGATGCGGGAGGAGTTCGGCGCGAAGAACCCCAAGTCGCTGATGCTGCGCTTCCACACCCAGACGGCCGGGGTGCAGCTGACCGCGCAGCAGCCCGAGGTGAACCTGGTACGGGTCGCCGTCCAGGGCCTCGCGGCGGTTCTCGGCGGCACCCAGTCGCTGCACACCAACTCCTTCGACGAGGCGATCGCCCTGCCGACGGACAAGTCGGCCAGGCTCGCCCTGCGGACGCAGCAGGTCCTCGCGTACGAGACCGATGTGACCACGACCGTGGACCCCTTCGCGGGTTCGTACGTCGTCGAGCAAATGACGGACGATGTCGAGGAGGCGGCGCTGGCGCTGATGCGGCGGGTCGAGGACCTGGGCGGCGCGGTCAGTGCCATCGAGCACGGCTTCCAGAAGAACGAGATCGAGCGCAGCGCGTACCGCATCGCGCAGCAGACCGACAGCGGCGAGCGGGTCGTGGTCGGTGTCAACCGCTACACGCTGGACGCGGAGGAGCCCTACGAGCCGCTGCGGGTCGACCCGGCGATCGAGGCACAGCAGGCGGAGCGGCTGGCGAAGCTGCGGGCCCAGCGTGACCAGGCGGCCGTCGACGCGGCGCTCGCGGAGCTGAGCAGGGCCGCCGAAGGCACGGACAACGTGCTGTATCCGATGAAGGACGCCCTGAAGGCACGGGCGACGGTCGGCGAGGTCTGCGACGCGCTGCGCGCGGTGTGGGGGACGTACGTCCCGACCGACGCCTTCTGACCCCTTCCGCGATACGAAACACAAAGGCGGAGTGTCGTACCCATGTGCGACACTCCGCCTCATGCTGGGTGTTACCGATCTGCCGACCTATCTCGCGGGCCTTGTCCTGATCGTTCTGCTGCCGGGGCCGAACTCGCTGTACGTGCTCTCGGTCGCCGCGCGCCGTGGTGTGCGTACGGGCTACAAGGCCGCCGCCGGCGTGTGGTGCGGCGACACCGTGCTGATGGTGCTGTCGGCGGCGGGCGTCGCCTCCCTGCTTCAGGGCAATGCCCTGCTCTTCGGGATCGTGAAGTTCGCGGGCGCCGGTTATCTGACCTGGCTGGCGATCGGGATGCTGCGCGCGGCGTGGTCCATGTGGCGCTCCCGTCGGGAGCTGACGGCCGAGCAGTCGGCACCGGGCGACGCGCCCGCCGCCGAGAAGCCGTTCCGCAAGGCGCTGGTGATCAGCCTGTTCAACCCCAAGGCGATTCTCTTCTTCATCGCCTTCTTCGTGCAGTTCGTCGATCCCGGCTACGCCTACCCGGCGCTGTCCTTCGTCGTGCTCGGCGCGTTCGCGCAGCTGGCCAGCTTCCTCTATCTGACCCTGCTGATCTTCACCGGCACCCACCTGGCGGCCGCGTTCCGCCGCCGCAGGCGTCTGGCCGCAGGGGCGACGTCCGCCGCCGGTGCGCTCTTCCTCGGCTTCGCGGTGAAGCTCTCGCTCAGCAGCGCGTGACCTTCGCGAGGTAGTCGCTCAGGCCGGTGGTGTCCTCGCCCGCCCAGCCGACATGGCCGTCCGGGCGTACGAGGAAGAGGCCCTTGCCGTACGGCTCATACGCCTCGATGCGATGTACGTGCACCAACTCACCCTCCAGCGGCGGCAGTTCGGCATCCGTGCCGACCGCGATCAGGGTGAAGTGCGGGCCGCGGAAGAGATCGAAGAGCCGCCGTCCGCCGGGCAGCGGGCCGTCGGGGGCGCGGTCCCCCGCCTTGAGCGCCCCGGCCGATCCGGAGGCGAGCGGGCCGCCGCGGTAGCCGAGGCCCAGCTGCATGGTGGCCGCGCCGCGCTGCTCCTCGCCCCGGTGAATACGCGTCGACAGGCCGAGCATCTGCGCGGCGACGGGCAGCCGTTCCTGCTCGTAGGTGTCGAGCAGCGACGCGGGCGCGCCGTGGCGCAGGACCTGGCCGAGCTTCCAGCCGAGGTTGTACGCGTCCTGGACGCTGGTGTTGAGGCCCTGTCCGCCGGCGGGGGAGTGGACATGGGCCGCGTCGCCCGCCAGGAACACCCGCCCTTCGCGAAAGCGCTCGGCCATCGCCGCCCGCGGCCGGAAGTCCGACGCCCACAGGACCTCGGTGACCTCGTCGGCGGCCAGATGGGTGCGGGCGGCGACCAGGGCCCGTACGCCCGCGAGCGAGAGGTCCGGCTCCCGGTCGGTGAACTGGCCGACGAGCTGGAAGTCGTCCGTACCGGGCAGCGGGCAGAGCGCGAGATAGCCCGCGCTGTCGCCCGGGAAGACGTGCCAGTTGAGCCGGTCCAGTGAGGGGATGCGGACATCGGCGACCAGTATCGGCGCCGGGTCGACGTCTTCGCCGGTCATCGCGATGCCCAGCGCCCGGCGCACCGTGCTGCGGCCGCCGTCGGCCGCGACCGCGTAGGCGGCGCGTACCGTCCCGGTCGACAGCTCGGCGCTCACGCCGTGCTCGTCCTGGGTGATCCCCGTCAGAGTGGTGCCGAAGGCGACGCTGCCGCCGAACTCCGTCAGGCGGGCATGCAGGATCTGCTGGGTGCGCCACTGCGGGAGCAGCCACGGCTCGCCGTACGGCGCGGAGTCCGTGGGCCCGGGGCGCTCGAACATGTCGTGCTCGCCCTGCCGGACGCCGTCCTGCCAGACCATCCCTACTGGGGCGCTCCCGCCCGAGGCGAGCACCGCGTCCACCACGCCGAGATCGTCGAGGACCTCCATGGTGCGGGGCTGGATGCCCTTGCCGCGGGAGCCGGGGAAGAGGGTGTCCGACTGCTCCACGACGAGGGCACGCACACCGCGGCGGGCCAGGTCGCACGCGAGGGCGAGTCCGGTGGGCCCGGCTCCGACGATCAGTACGTCAGTTTCCTTAACGCTGTTAAGTTCCATGGTTGGAGGATGTGCTTAACACTGTTAAGTTGTCAAGGTGGCTGCTGAACGACTCGACCGGACCCGGGTGGCGCGAGCCGCCCTGCGCCTGCTCAACGACGTGGGCCTCGAAGGGCTGACGCTGCGCGCGATCGCCAAGGAACTCGACGTCAAGGCGCCCGCGCTGTACTGGCACTTCAAGGACAAACAGGCGCTGCTCGACGAGATGGCCACGGAGATGGTGCGGCGGATGGCGGCCGACGTGGCGCCGTCGGAACCGCACGGCGACTGGCCCCAGGTCCTCGCCGCGGCGATGCGGGCTCTGCGGGAGCATCTGCTGCGCTACCGGGACGGCGCGAAGGTCTACAGCGGTACGCACTTCACCGACACGAGCTACGCCGCGCCGATGGAGGCGCACCTGCGCCTGCTCACGGAGGCGGGCTTCACGCGGGGCGCGGCGGCGCGGGCCTGGCTCACCGTGTACAGCTACACGATCGGGTACGTGATCGAGGAACAGTCGATGGGGCCGGACCCGGCGACCGGCGCGGAGGGGTACGACCTGGCGGCTCGCGCCGAGCGGCTGGCGGAGTATCCGCTCGCGGCGGCGGCGGGGGAGGAGATCTTCCGCGGCCACGAGGAGGGGTTCGAGGCGGGGCTCGCGGTGGTGGTGGCGGGGGTGGGGGCGGTGCTGCGGGGCGGCGCGTAGCGCCTGCGGCGGGCTTTTCCCCGCCCCGGCCTCCCCTAACCGGCCTGGCGGCCGTGGGAGGTACCTCCAGCCCGACTGGGGCTTCGCCCCGGATCCTTGTGCCGGGCCCGTGGCGCGGACTGGGGCTTTGCCCCTGGATCCTGCGCCCGGTTCGGGGCACGAACCGGGGCTTTGCCCTCGGATCCTTGCGCCTCGTTCGCGGCGGGAGCTGGGGCTCGGCCCCGGGTCCTTGCGCCGGCTTGGCGGCGCGGAGCGGGGCTTCGCCCCGGATCTCTGGGCCGGGTTAGCGGCGTGAGCCGGGGCTTCGCCCCGGAACCCGTGCGCGGCCTGCGGCGCATGTCCTCCAGCGCCGGACGGGCCAGGTATGCGGCCGAGCCGTACATTCAGCCCCTTGGACCCCCGGACGGGGAGTTGGCCTGGGGGCGGAGCCCCAGGGAGGGCCGCCCTGTCAGCCCAGCGCCAGGCGCTTCAGGCGGCGCGCCCTGCGGACCACCCGGCGCACCGCCGCGTGCCGCGGCACCGGGATTCCTCCCGGCAGGCCCAGCACCGTCAGCCTCCGGCGCTTGAAGAAGCGCATCGTGCGCTTGTCCGTGTGGCGGCCCAGATGCGCCATCGCCGCCTCCCGCAGATCCGGCCGCAGCTGCGGCTGCATCGCGTAGCCGACCGAGGTGACCAGGCCCTTCAGCGTCTCGTCCGCCTCCTTGGCCGCGCCCGACTCGCCCTGCGCCAGATCCGGGACCAGCGCGTCGACGAGCGTCACCGGGATCCGGTTGCTGTTCTGGTACGGCGTGAGCCGGTCGAGCAGCGGCTCCGTGCCGATCCGGGCGACGGGGATGCCGTAGAAGGTGCTTGCGGTGAAGAGCGCGGTCGAGAAGCAGCCTGCCACCAGGGCGGGCCGCAGCTGACGGTAGAGCGCTTCCGCGATGATCGGCCGGTCCAGGACGGTCAGTTCCGCCTCCAGCGCCTCCGCCTCGCGCTCCAGCGTGCGCGTCCAGGACGCCGGTGCGGTGGGGTGCGGTTTGAAGACGATCCGCCGGTGGCCGAGCTCGACCGCGCCCCGCACCATCTGCACATGGAGGGCCGCTTCCTCCTCGTGCGTGATGATGCCGAGCGCGGCGAGGTACTGGCCGAGCAGCAGTGCAGGACCGTCGCCCTCGACAGGTGCCAGGTCCGTCACGGTGTCGGCGAGTTCGGCGACGACCTTGACGAAGGCCTCGGTCGGCACGACCTTCGGCTCGGCACCGAACTCCGCCAGCAGCAGTGGCTTCAGGCCCGGTACGAGGTCCAGGTGGAAGAGCGTGCGCACCCGCTCGCCGACCAGCGGGTCGATCTTGTTGCGGGTGGGGCCGTAGCTCATGAGCCCGTCCGCGTACACGTCCAGCCTGGCCTCCGGGAACAGCTGCGCGACGGCGAGCGCCGGGGTGACCTGGATGGACTCGACCGCCAGCTCGATGCTGTCGTCGCCGAGGTCCCACAGCATCCGCAGATACCGCTCCCACATCGGGATGTCGTCCGAGCGCGGGGACCAGCCTCCCGGATGGAAGGGGGCGACGGCCTCGTTCCAGGACAGCACGCCGTCGAAGCGGTCGCGCAGCTGCTCGAAGCCGGGCATCGCGTCGAGCGGGGGTGATGTCTCGGGCGTGGTGGCGTTGTTGGCGACCAGGAGCAGGCGCCGGTCGGCAGTGGCGAAGCAGCCGCTGTCGATCGCCGCGGCGAGCGTTGCGGCCCCGTACAGGGACGACGCGTAGAAGATCTGGGTCGTAGGCATCAGGCCGCGGCCTCCACCGAGAACGAGGGGCGGCGGCGCAGCCTGCGCAGCTTCGACGCGCGCTCGGAGTCCATCGAGTCCAGCGCTTCCTTCAAAATGTCCTGCGGCATCCTTTTCAGCGCCGCCGCGCTCATAGCACGCAATTTCCGCGCCACTGCGGGTTCGAACTTCTCTGCTGATCCCAGGTGGTGGGAAATGACGGCACAGTACGTTCGCACGGCTTTTGGAAGAAGCCGAGCGGAATCGGGATCCTTCGCCGTTTCTTCGAGTACCTGGTCGAATGCGCGGATGAAATCGAGCTGTCGAATGTCACCGATTTGTGTCAGGGATGATGCAACTCCGCGCCGGTAGAAGATCCCCAAGTGACTGATCGCGGCGAAGGTTTGCGCCTCGCGGTGCAGCCGCCAGATCCACGGCCGGTCCTCGGCCGTGCGCAGTCCGTCGGTGAAGTGCAGCAGCCCGCGCTCCGCGAGCCGCCGGTGGTACATCCCCGCCCATGCCATCGGGTAGTCGACACCGGTGGAGCGGTCGGCGGGCAGGATGGCGTCACGGGGCCGCAGCACCTCGCCGCGCCGGCCGACCGGGACACGGTGGACCGTGCGGGCTCTTGCCGTGCACTGGACGTGGTCGGTGCGTACGAAGTCGCAGCCCAGCTCCTCCATCGCGCTGAGCAGCGTCTCGTAGTGGCCGGGCGCCAGCCAGTCGTCGCCGTCCAGGAAGGTGATGTACTCCCCGCTCGCGGCGTCGAGGCCGGTGTTGCGCGCGGTGGCGAGCCCGCCGTTCCGCTCATGTCTGATGAGCCGAGCTCCCGGAACCTCACGCTCCGCGCGCTCGAGGATCTCCGGTGTCCCGTCCGTCGAACAGTCGTCGACCAGCAGGAATTCGAAGTCCCGGCGGGCGTTCGCCTGGAGACTCCTGAGTGTGTCGGGCGCGTATGTCTGCACGTTGTAGAACGGCACGATGACGGAGAGCTTAACCACCTGCGTGAGGTTAGGCCGCCACCCGGCATGTGCCCTGTCCCTGGGAGAGATGATGGGTGAACGAAGAATGGCGGAATGGTTAACCGGCCTGATTCCCTGGCTTTTTCGCCAACCGTCGACACGCTGTTAACCATCTGTTGCGGTCGAGTTGGGCCGTCAAACGGAATGGCTTTCTAACGTCCTCGACGTGCCATCAAGTACCAGCCAGGCCGTACGGGTCGCCGTGCTCGCCGACTCCGACACCCGGTGGAAATGGGGCGCGCTCACCGCGCGCCGTATCGCCCCGGACGACGCGGCGAATCCTGTCGAGCTGACCGGCTTTCTGCTGCGCGGCCGGGCGACTCCCACGGCCCGCCAGCTCGCCGAGGTCGGCGTGAGCGCCGACGAGCTGCGCGAGGTCACCGGGATGGAGTTTCTGCGGGCGATACGTGACGAACGGTACGACGTGGTCGTGCTCGCCCTCGTCGGCGGCGCCGTCCAGGCGATGCTGCACGGACTGGCCGCGCTGCGCATGGACGAGCGGCCCGTGGTCGTCACCGGCTACGTCGGAGTCGTATACGAAAAGCTCGCCGACGGCCTGCTGCTTCGGCACGGCGCGGATGTCGTCCTCGCCAACTCCCGGCACGACGCGGACCGCTTCCGGGCGGTGTACGAGGGCGTGGCCGCCGATGCCTCGTCCGTCACGGAGGCCGCGCTGCCCTTCCTCGGCGGTGCGCCCTACGAACGCGAGGAGGGCCGTGACACCGTCGTCTTCGCCGCCCAGCCCTCCGTGCCCGAGTCCCGCGCCGACCGCACCTATCTGCTGCGCCGGCTCGTCGAGCACGCCCGGCTCCACCCGCACCGCGAGGTGCTGCTGAAGCTGCGCTCGAAGCCGGGCGAGCACACCACACACCTCGAAGAGCTTCCGTACCAGAAGCTCGCCGACCGGCTGCCCGGCGGACTGCCGCCCAACTTCAGCCTGGTGTACGGGCACATGGGCGAGGTGCTCGACCGCACCGACCTCCTGGTGACGGTCTCCTCGACGGCCGCGCTGGAGTCCCTGCACCGGGGCGTGCCCACCGCGGTCCTCAGCGACCTGGGCGTGCGCGAGGCACTCGGCAACCATCACTTCCTCGGCTCCGGGCTGCTGGCCTCCTGGGACCAGCTCGACGGCGGCCACCGTCCGGTTCCCGACCAGGACTGGCTGGCACGGCAGGGTGTCGCCGCCGACGGCGCGTACGACACGGCCTTCGACGCGGCCCGCAAGCGCGTGGCCGGACTGCTCGGGCAGCCCGGACTCCCGCCGATCGAGCCGTACTACACCCCCGCCACCGCACCCGGCTATCTGCCCGGCATCCTCGCCCGCCACCACCTGGCTCCCGACGGCACGCCGCTGCCGGGCGCGGCGCCGAAGGCGGAGGTCGGCGGCCTCAGGCGCGTGGTGCGCGACGCCGTACGGAACGCGGCGCGCGGCGCGTACCGCCACGGCGTGCAGCGCGTCGCCCCCGTCATCCGCCGACTGGGCGAACTGTGACGCCCGCGCGCACCGGCGCCGCCTCTCAACACCCGTACTCAGGAGCATCGATGACCGTTCTCGCCGTGATTCCCGCCCGGGGCGGCTCCAAGGGCGTACCGGCCAAGAACCTGGCCCCCGTGGCCGGTGTGCCGCTCGTCGCACGAGCCGTGCGCGAGAGCCTCGCCGCCCGTCTGGTCACCGATGTCGTGGTCTCCACGGACGACGCCGACATCGCGGCCACGGCCCGCAGCGCGGGCGCCGAAGTCGTGCTGCGTCCCGCCGAGATCGCCGGGGACACCGCTACCAGCGAGTCCGCGGTGCTGCACGCGATGGACGCCCACGAGGCGATGCACGGCGAGCCCGTGGACGTGGTCCTGCTCGTCCAGTGCACCAGCCCCTTCCTCACCCGCGAGGACGTCGAAGGCGTCGCGTCCGCGGTCATTGAGGGCGGCGCGGACAGCGCGGTCACCGTGGCCCCCTTCCACGGCTTCGTCTGGCGCGAGGAGGAAAGCCACGCCGGCCCCGCGGCCCAGGGCGTCGACGGCCCCACCGCAGCCGGGGTCCGCGGATACGGCGTCAACCACGACGCGTCCTTCCGGCCCCGCCGTCAGGACCGGCCGCAGGACTTCCTGGAGACCGGGGCCGCGTATGCGATGTCCGCCACCGGCTTCCGGGAGGCAGGGCACCGATTCTTCGGCCGCACCGCGCTCGTGCGCACCGACCCCGCGCGCGTCCTCGAAGTCGACGACCCGCACGACCTGGCCCGGGCCCGCGCCCTCGCGCCGCTCCTCGACACTCCCGCGCAGCCCACGCGCGAGGACGTCGACGCCGTCGTCCTGGACTTCGACGGCACCCAGACCGACGACCGCGTCTGGATCGACGCGGACGGCCACGAGACGGTCGCCGTGCACCGCGGCGACGGCCTCGGCATCGCGCATCTGCGCAGGGCGGGCCTGGAACTGCTGATCCTTTCGACCGAGCAGAACCCGGTCGTCGCCGCACGCGGCCGCAAGCTCGACGTCCCCGTCCTGCACGGCATCGACCGCAAGGACCTCGCACTGAAGCAGTGGTGCGAGGAGCGGGGGATCGCCCCGGACCGGGTGCTCTACGTCGGCAACGACGTCAACGATCTTCCGTGCTTCAACCTCGTCGGCTGGCCCGTGGCCGTCGCGAGTGCGCACGGCTCCGTACGTGCCTCGGCGCGCGCCGTCACATCCACGCGTGGCGGCGAGGGAGCGATCCGCGAGATCGCCTCCTGGCTCCTCGGCCCGGCGCTCAACACCCCCGAGAGCACCCCCGAATCCCCTGCCACGTGCCCCAACTCCCCCGAGAAGTAAGGAACGTCCCCTCATGAGCCCGTCGCGCCTGCGCACACTCGGCACCAAGACCGCCGGACCCGGCCACCCCGTCTATGTCACCGGTGAGATCGGCATCAACCACAACGGCGACCTGAACAACGCCTTTGCGCTCATCGATGCCGCCGCCGACGCCGGCTGTGACGCGGTCAAGTTCCAGAAGCGCACCCCGGAGATCTGTACCCCGCGCGACCAGTGGGACATCGAGCGCGACACCCCCTGGGGCCGGATGACGTACATCGACTACCGCCACCGCGTCGAGTTCGGCGAGGACGAGTACCGCCAGATCGACGCGCACTGCAAGAAGCGCGGCATCGACTGGTTCGCCTCCCCGTGGGACACCGAGGCCGTCGCCTTCCTGGAGAAGTTCAACATGCCCGCCCACAAGGTGGCCTCCGCCGCGCTCACCGACGACGAGCTGCTGCGCGCCCTGCGTGCCACGGGCAAGACGGTCATCCTCTCCACCGGCATGTCGACGCCGAGGCAGATCCGTCACGCCGTGGAGGTGCTCGGCAGCGACAACATCCTGCTCTGCCACGCCACTTCGACGTACCCGGCCAAGGCGGAGGAGCTCAACCTCCGCGTCATCAACACCCTCCAGGGCGAGTACCCGAACGTCCCGATCGGCTACTCCGGCCACGAAACCGGCCTGCAGACCACGCTCGCCGCGGTCGCACTCGGCGCCGCGTTCGTCGAGCGTCACATCACCCTCGACCGCGCCATGTGGGGCTCCGACCAGGCGGCCTCCGTCGAGCCGGGCGGCCTGCAGCGCCTGGTCCGCGACATCCGCATCATCGAGACCGCGCTCGGCGACGGCGTCAAGAAGGTCTACGAGTCCGAGCTCGCCCCGATGAAGAAGCTGCGCCGGGTCGCGGGCGTCGTCGCCGAGGCCGGCGACCGCGAGCCGGCCGCGGTCTGACGGGCAGGCCGTCGTGGTGTCTCACCCCGGGAAGCCCTTCCCGGACCCCCCGCCGCAAGGGCAGGCCGGGCCGGCTCATCCGGCATCACGAGGTGAACTTCAGTGAATCTCGCTTTCGTCGAGAGTCCGGTCCAGCTCCTGAACGTCCTCGAGTGGGCCCACTCCAGGCCCGGTGCGACGCTGGGCGGGGCGACGCTGAGCGGGGTCCCGACACAGCCGACCGGCCCGACTGCGACCGCACGTCTGCCGGTCGCCGAGCTCACGGTGGTCGTCCTGTCGCCCACCGACCCCATGTCGCGCGGCCAGCTGCGCCGGATGGCGGAGCTGGCCCGCGACGAGGGGTTCACCGTGCGCTGGCAGGAGGCGCGCGGCGGGACGAAGGCCCCGCTGAAGACGGTGCGGGAGCTGGCCCCGATGCTCCACCGGGCCGAGCGCATCGTCATAGGTGACCCGTTCTCGCGCTACGTACAGCTGCTGCTGACCATGACCGGCAGCAGGGATCTGACCGTCGTCGACGACGGCACGGCCACGATGGAGTTCGTCGCCCAGCTCGCGCGCGGCGAGAAGCTGGTGCGCTGGCACCGGCGCGGCAGGCTGGGCCTGCGCGAACTCGTGCTCGCGCCCGTCACCCTTCTGGCCCGCCGCAGGCTCACGCCCTCCCGCAGCCGGCAGGTCGAGGTCTTCACCTCGATGCCGGTCGAGCCGCCGCCCGGGATCACCGTCACACCCAACCGCTTCGCCTGGACCCGTTCCCGCTTCGGCCCGCCCAAGATCACCCGGGGCGCGGACCTGGTGGGCACGTCCCTGGTGGAGACCGGCGTCGTGGATCCGGACCAGTACGTGGAAGCGGTTGCCGCCCTGGCCCGTACGCACGGCGCCACCCGCTATTTCGCGCACCGCCGGGAGAGCTCGGAAAAGCTCCACCGCCTCGCCGTCGAGACCGGCCTGGAGATCGTCCGCCCCGACCTGCCGCTGGAGCTGATCGCCCGCCGTGGCCCGATCGGCCGTACGGTCCTCAGCTTTCCGTCCACCGTCGTGCACACCCTGCCGCTCGCCCTGGTGGGCACGGGCGTCCGGGTGGCCGTCTGCGACATCGCCCCGGAGTGGCTCAGAGACAGCGCCTCCCCGCGGGCCCAGGGATTTCTGGCGGGAGTGACGGGGACGGCACGCGACGTCCAGCGGCTGCCGGCCCCGGCATAAGAGGCGCGTTCGCCGGCTCGGGTTACGGTAGAGAAGAGGAGTGAGCTTACCCACACGAGTGTGCAACTATGCACCTCGCGGCCATCTTTCCTTACCCTATCGGGCTGAACTTTTGTTGATCAGTGGTCAGTTGACCCCTGTCTGGGCCTACTCTTCAACAGGTGAACCAACTGATGTCCCCCGAGTCCGAGGCCGACCTGCCCGGGGAAGCCGCACTGCCAGGCACGCTCTCCGAGCCGCTTCGTGACGAGCTCATCGCCTTCCGCCGCGACCTTCACATGCACCCGGAGCTCGGCAACCAGGAGTTCCGTACGACCGCGGCGCTCAAGGCGCGCCTGGAGCAGGCCGGCCTGATGCCGCGCGTACTCTCCATCGGCACCGGGCTCATGTGTGACATCGGCAGCCGGGACGGCAGCCGTCCCCTCTTCGCGCTCCGTGCGGACATCGACGCGCTTCCCATCCCCGACACCAAGACCGAGGTGTCCTACCGCTCCGCCGTCCCCGGCCGGGCGCACGCCTGCGGGCACGACGTGCACACCACCGTGGTCCTCGGGGCGGGGCTCGTCCTGGCCGAGCTCGACCGGCTGGGGCTGCTGCCCCAGCCCGTGCGGCTGATCTTCCAGCCCGCCGAGGAGGTCCTGCCGGGCGGTGCGCCCGACGCCATGGAGTCCGGCGTGCTGGACGGCGTCGGCAAGATCATCGCGGTGCACTGCGACCCCCGGGTCGACGCGGGCGTCATCGGACTGCGGCCCGGACCCATCACCTCCGCCTGCGACCGTCTGGAGGTCACACTCGACGGCCCCGGCGGCCACACCGCCCGCCCGCATCTGACCACGGACATGGTCACGGCCGCGGCCAGGATCGTCACCGACGTCCCGGCCCTGCTCGCCCGCCGCGTCGACGCCCGCTCCGGGCTCGCCCTCACCTGGGGCCGTATCGATTCGGGCCACGCCTGCAACGTCATCCCGCAGCACGCCGAACTGTCCGGAACCGTGCGCTGCCTGGACCTCCCGGGCTGGCGCGCGGCCCCCGACCTGGTGCACGCGGCCATCGACGAGATCGCCACGCTGCACCGGGCCAAGTCGCAGATCAACTACATCCGCGGAGTCCCGCCGGTGGTCAACGACCCGGTCGTGACCGAGCTGCTGCGCGACGCGCAGACGGCACGGCGTGGACCGTACGCAATCGAGGACACCGAACAGAGCCTCGGTGGCGAGGACTTCTCCTGGTACCTGGAGCACGTCCCGGGCGCGATGGCACGCCTGGGGGTGCGCACGCCCGGCGACACGACACGACGTGATCTGCACCGGGGTGACTTCGACGCCGACGAGCGCGCGATCCAGGTCGGCGTGGAGCTGTTCACGGCCGCCGCGCTGCTCGACGCCGAACGCGGCTAGGCCGCGGCGAGGCCGTCTCGTCACAGTAGCGGCGCCCGCTCGGCCCGGCCCCCCGTGCCCGGCAGGCGGGAACCTCTCAGGTGCGCGTCCCGGCCTTGTCGACGACCTTCGTCGTGACCCGCGTGGCGGTGGCGAGCACCGTGCCCTTGGCCCTTCTGTTCCCCGCAGGCCCCGGCCGGGTTCACGCGAGCAGTCGCCCCAGCATCTCGCGTGCGTACTCTTCGGGGCAGACCGCCCACTCGGGTGGCTTTCGAGAAATCCGCCGTCTTGCCGCGTCAACGGGGGCCGGACGTCCGCCCGATGGGTGTACCTTGCGTTCTCGAGCCGCTACTGCGCGCGAAGCTCGTGGCCTGTTCGCGACGATCCGATAACGACTCATGAACAGGGCTTTAACTGACATCTACGCGCGTTACGATCGCCGCGAAACCAGCGCCGGAACTGGCGCTTTCGGTCAGGTTTTAAGGAGCCCCTCAGTGCGCCGGATCACCAGGATCGCCACCGTGGGCATCGCGTCCGCGGCTCTCGCGCTGTCCGCCACCGCGTGTGGCGGCAAATCGTCTTCCGACTCCAGCTCGGACAACGGCGGCAAGGTCGCCATCGCATACGACATCGGCGGCCGTGGCGACCAGTCGTTCAACGACGCCGCCTACGCCGGCCTGGCGAAGGCCGAGAAGGACCTCAAGGTCAAGGGCACCGAGGCGGAGCCCACCGAGGGTGAGGGTGACCCGGACAAGGTCCAGCGCCTGACCTCGCTGGCCCGCGCCGGCAACAACCCGGTGATCGGTGTCGGCTTCGCCTACGCCCCCGCCATCGCCCAGGTCGCGCCGAAGTTCCCGGACACCACCTTCGGCCTCATCGACGACACCTCCAAGACCGGCAAGAACATCGCCAACCTGGTCTTCAACGAGGAGCAGGGGTCCTACCTGGCCGGCGTCGCCGCCGCCAAGGTGACCAAGTCGAACATCGTCGGCTTCATCGGTGGCGTCGAGACCCCGCTGATCAAGAAGTTCGAGGCGGGCTACGTCCAGGGCGTCAAGGACACCAAGAAGAACGTCACCGTCAAGGTCCAGTACCTGACGCAGCCGCCGGACTTCGGTGGCTTCTCCAAGCCCGACCTGGGCAAGGCCGCCGCGCAGGGGCAGCTCGACGCGGGCGCCGACGTGATCTACGCCGCCGCCGGTCTGGCGGGCTCGGGCTCGATCGAGGCCGTGTCCAAGGCCGGCAAGTGGGCCATCGGTGTCGACTCCGACCAGTACAACCAGAAGGGCCTCGCGGCCTACAAGGCGTCCATCCTCACCTCGGTGACCAAGGACGTCGAGGACGCCGTGTTCAACGTGATCAAGTCGGTCAAGGACGGCAAGCCGCAGTCCGGTGAGGTCCGCTACGGCCTCGACAAGGGCGGCGTGGGCCTGGCCGCCTCGAACCCGGCCTACACCAAGATGACTGATGTGACCGCAGCGGTGGAGAAGGCCAAGGCCGCCATCATCGCCGGCACCATCAAGGTCAAGACCGCTCCGTAACCGGGAGCGCCAGGACCATAGGCACACGGGTCCGGAGACGGCGGCACGCTGCCGCCTCTCCGGGCCCCGGCCCGGGTTTTGGCCACGGGTTTTTGTCATTCGGCTGTGCTACGCGCGTAGAGAATGCTGGGACACGATAACTTCGCCCCGCCCCCTGCCCGTATCTCCGCAGCCTGTCCCGCCTGCCCTCCAGGCTCCTTTCCCGCCAAGGAGAGTGCGTCATCAACGCGTCCAGCCCTCCTGCCGCCGTAGAACTGCGCGGCATCACCAAGCGCTTCCCCGGCGTCGTCGCCAACCACGACATCGACATCACCGTCCGCAAGGGCACCGTGCACGCCCTCGTCGGTGAGAACGGTGCCGGCAAGTCAACCCTGATGAAGATCCTCTACGGCATGCAGAAGCCGGACGAGGGCACCATCACCGTCGACGGCGACCAGGTCTCCTTCTCCAGCCCGGCCGACGCCATCGCGCGCGGCATCGGCATGGTCCACCAGCACTTCATGCTGGCCGACAACCTCACCGTGCTGGAGAACGTGGTTCTCGGCGGCGAGAAGCTGTACGGCATCGGTGCCCGGGCGCGTAAGAAGATCAAGGAGATCTCGGACGCGTACGGCCTGAACGTGCGTCCCGACGCCCTGGTCGAGAACCTCGGTGTCGCCGACCGCCAGCGGGTGGAGATCCTCAAGGTCCTCTACCGCGGCGTCCACACCCTGATCCTCGACGAGCCGACCGCCGTGCTCGTCCCGCAGGAGGTCGACGCGCTCTTCGACAATCTGCGCGACCTCAAGGCCGAGGGCCTCACTGTCATCTTCATCTCGCACAAGCTGGGCGAGGTCCTGAGGGTCGCCGACGAGATCACGGTCATCCGCCGCGGTACGACGGTCGGCACCGCCGACCCGCACAGCACCACCACGAAGCAGCTCGCCGAGCTGATGGTCGGCAGCGAGCTGCCCTCGCCGGAGACCCGTGAGTCGACGGTGACGGACGTACCGATGCTGCAGGTCTCCGACCTGAAGCTGACCGTGACCGACCCCGACGGCGTCGTCCGCGAGGTCCTCGCGGGCATCAACTTCACCATTCACAAGGGCGAGGTGCTGGGTGTCGCCGGTGTCGAGGGTAACGGCCAGACCGAGCTCATCGAGGCCCTGATCGGGATGCGCATCCCCGACGGCGGTGTCATCACGCTCGACACCGACGACATCTCGCACGCGCCGACCCGCAAGCGCCGCGAGGGCGGCATCGGCTACATCCCCGAGGACCGCCACCGGCACGGTCTGCTCCTGGAGTCCTCGCTCTGGGAGAACCGCATCCTCGGCCATGTCACCGAGGAGCCCAACAGCAAGCGGGGCCTGCTGGACCTCAAGGGAGCCCGCAAGGACACCGAGCGGATCGTGCGCGAGTACGACGTGCGCACCCCCGGCATTGAGGTGACCGCGGCCTCCCTCTCCGGCGGCAACCAGCAGAAGCTGATCGTCGGCCGCGAGATGAGCCACAACCCCAAGCTGCTGATCGCCGCGCACCCCACCCGTGGCGTGGACGTCGGCGCGCAGGCGGCGATCTGGGACCAGATCCGCGAGGCGCGCCGCGAGGGCCTCGCGGTGCTGCTGATCTCCGCCGACCTGGACGAGCTCATCGGGCTCTCCGACACCCTGCGGGTGATGTACCGGGGCCGGCTGGTCGCGGATGCCGACCCCGCCACGATCACCCCGGAGGAGCTGGGCTCGGCCATGACCGGAGCTGCCACCGGCCACCTCGAAGTACCCGAGCAGCCTGAGAACGGTGAGGGCCGATGAAGAAGTTCGACAAGGACCGGCTGCTGCTGGGCATCGCCGGCCCGGCGCTCGCGCTGGTCGTGGCCTTCGCGCTCACCTCGGTGGTGCTGCTCGTCTCGGACCGTGATCCGATCGAGCCGTACCAAATCATGTACGACACGGCCCAGTTCACCGACGTACAGGTCAATATCGTCAATACGACCGGTACGTACTACCTGGCCGCACTCGCCGTCGCCATCGGCTTCCGGATGAACCTTTTCAACATCGGTGTGGACGGCCAGTACCGCCTCGCGGTGATGCTCGCCGCCGTCGTCGGTGCCAACGTCGATCTGCCGGGCCCGATCCACATCCTGCTGATCGTGCTCGTCGCCATGGGCGTCGGAGCCATCTGGGCCGGTATCGCGGGTGTCCTGAAGACCACCCGCGGGGTCAGCGAGGTCGTCTCCACGATCATGCTGAACGCGATCGCCACCAGCCTGATCGCCTGGATGATCCTGCCCGCCAACCTCGGTGTGCAGCTGCCCGGTTCCAACGACCTGACCACGGGCGAGATCCCCGAGTCCGGCTGGTTCCCGGGTGTGGACGTCGACGGTGGAACCATCTACGGCTTCACCTTCGTCGCCTTCGCGCTGGGCATCGTCTACTGGTTCGCGCTCAACCGCACCCGCTTCGGCTTCGACCTGCGCGCCACCGGTGCCAGCGAGTCCGCCGCCCAGGCGAGCGGCGTCGATGCCAAGAAGATGATCCTCACCGCCATGCTGATCTCCGGCGCGGTCGCCGGACTGGCCGGTCTGCCGCTGCTGCTGGGCGACACCCACACCTACAGCCTGAGCTTCCCGGTCGGTGTCGGCTTCACGGGCATCACCATCGCCCTGCTCGGGCGCAACAACCCGATCGGCATCTTCTTCGCCGCACTGCTCCTCTCGTTCCTGGACAAGGCCTCGGCCGAGCTGGACCAGCACGGTTTCGAGAAGGAGATCGCCACGATCATGCAGGGCCTGATCGTGATCGCGGTCGTCGTGTCCTACGAGCTCGTGCGCCAGTACGGACTTCGCCGACAGCAGCAGAAGGTCGGCGAGGAGCTTGCCGCGCAGGCCAAGAAGAGTGAGGAGGTCGCGGCATGAGCGAGTCCACGAGCACCGTCTCGATGGTGTCCACCGCGCCCAAGAAGGGCGGCGGACGCCGCAAGCTGTCCCTGCCCGTGATCCTTCTGATCATCGCGGGCGGCCTCGCGCTGTTCTCGTTGGTCCGCGAGATCAGCGGCGCCAACGACCTCACCTCCGTCGGCCAGTTCGCCGGCGCCCTCCAGCTGGCCGTGCCGATCGGACTCGCCGGACTCGGCGGCCTGTGGGCCGAACGGGCCGGTGTGGTCAACATCGGTCTCGAAGGCATGATGATCCTCGGCACCTGGTTCGGTGCCTGGGCGGGCTACCAGTGGGGCCCGTGGACCGGCGTCCTGCTGGGCATCGTCGGCGGTGCGCTCGGCGGTCTGCTGCACGCGGTCATGACGGTCACGTTCAACGTCAACCACATCGTCTCCGGTGTGGCCGTGAACATCCTGGCCGTCGGCGCCACCCGCTATCTCTCGAACTTCACCTTCGCCGAGGCCGAGGGCGGCTCCTCCAAGCAGTCCCCGCGCATCGACCAGATCTACGACATCACCATTCCGGGACTGTCGGACTGGCTGGCGGACCTGCAGGCCAGGCACTGGTTCTTCATCTCCGACCTGGCCGGTGCGCTCGGCGGTCTGGTGACCAACCTGTCGCTGCTGACCGTCGTTGCGGTGCTGCTGGTCCCGGGGACCTGGTGGGTGCTGTGGCGTACGGCCTTCGGGCTGCGACTGCGGTCCTGCGGTGAGAACCCCGTCGCCGCCGAATCCCTCGGTGTCAACGTCTACAAGTACAAGTACATCGCCGTTCTCGTCTCCGGCGGCCTTGCCGGACTCGGCGGTGCCTTCCTCGCCATCGTCTCCACCGGCATCTACCAGGAGGGCCAGACCGGCGGCCGCGGTTACATCGGTCTCGCCGCGATGATCTTTGGTAACTGGATGCCCGGTGGCATGGCCCTGGGCGCCGGACTCTTCGGTTTCACCGACAGCCTCAAGCTGCGCGGCGGCGCCGAGAACGTCCACGCCATGCTGCTCCTGCTGGCGATCCTGCTGGTGCTGGCCTTCGCCTGGCAGCTGTACAAGAGCAAGCACTGGCAGGCCGCGATCTGCCTCTTCGTCGCCGCGGGCCTGTACGCCTGGTACGCGCTGACCAGCGCGCTGCCCAGCCAGTTCGTGGACGCCGCACCGTATGTCACCACCCTGCTGGTCCTGGCGCTGTCCGCGCAGCGGCTGCGGATGCCCAAGGCCGACGGCCTGCCGTACAAGAGAGGCCAGGGCAAGTGACCGCCGCCGACCGGGACTTCGACTGGGACGCGCTGCGCGAGGTGGCGCGCGAGGCGATGTCGCATGCGTACGCGCCCTACTCGAAGTTCCCGGTCGGCGTGGCCGCGGTCGTCGACGACGGCCGCACGGTGACCGGCTGCAACGTCGAGAACGCGTCGTACGGGCTCAGCCTGTGCGCGGAGTGCGGCCTGGTCTCCCAGCTCCAGGCCACCGGCGGCGGCCGGCTGACCCACTTCACCTGTGTGGACGGCCAGGGCGAGATCCTGGTGCCGTGCGGCCGGTGCCGTCAGCTGTTGCTGGAATTCGGCGGCCCCGAGCTGCTGGTGGAGACCCCCGCGGGGGTGCTCCCGCTCTCCGAGATGCTCCCGCAGGCCTTCGGCCCCGGGAATCTCGGCTAGCCCACGACGGCCCTTCCGTTCCTGCGGAAGGGCCGTACCCCTACGCTTTCTCTATGCGCGTAGAGCGACTCTGAGCCACTCAGGAGGAATTCCATGGACGTCATCTCCGTCATCCGCACCAAGCGGGACCGGGGCGAGCTGAGCCCCGAGCAGATCGACTGGGTCATCGACGCCTACACCCGCGGTGAGGTCGCCGACGAGCAGATGTCTGCGCTGGCGATGGCGATCCTCCTGAACGGCATGAACCGTACGGAGATCGCCCGCTGGACCGCCGCGATGATCGCCTCCGGCGAGCGCATGAACTTCGACGCGCTCTCCCGCCCCACCGCCGACAAGCACTCCACCGGCGGCGTCGGCGACAAGATCACGCTGCCCCTCGCACCCCTCGTCGCCGCGTGCGGTGCCGCCGTACCGCAGCTGTCCGGCCGCGGCCTCGGCCACACCGGCGGCACCCTCGACAAGCTGGAGTCCATCCCCGGCTGGCGCGCACTGCTCTCCAACGAGGAGATGCTGCACGTCCTGGACACCACCGGCGCGGTGATCTGCGCGGCGGGCGACGGCCTGGCCCCCGCGGACAAGAAGCTCTACGCACTGCGCGATGTCACCGGCACCGTCGAAGCCATCCCGCTGATCGCCTCCTCGATCATGTCCAAGAAGATCGCCGAGGGCACCGGCTCCCTGGTCCTGGACGTCAAGGTCGGCACCGGCGCCTTTATGAAGACCATCGAGGACGCCCGCGAACTGGCCTCCACCATGGTCGCGCTGGGCACCGACAGCGGAGTGAAGACCGTCGCGCTGCTCACCGACATGTCCACCCCGCTCGGCCTCACCGCCGGCAACGCCCTGGAGGTCCGCGAGTCCGTGGAGGTCCTGGCCGGCGGCGGTCCCGCCGATGTCGTCGAGCTGACCCTGGCGCTGGCCCGGGAGATGCTGGACGCGGCCGGCATCAAGGACGCGGACCCCGCCAAGGCCCTGGCCGACGGCTCGGCGATGGACGTGTGGCGGCGCATGATCGCGGCCCAGGGCGGTGACCCCGACGCCACGCTCCCGGTCGCCCGTGAGCAGCATGTCGTGACGGCCCCCGCCTCCGGTGTGCTCACCCGTCTCGACGCGTACGACGTCGGCATCGCCGCCTGGCGCCTGGGCGCGGGCCGCGCGCGCAAGGAGGACCCGGTGCAGGCGGGCGCGGGCGTCGAGCTGCATGCCAAGCCGGGCGAGCAGGTGACGGCGGGGCAGCCGCTGATGACCCTGCACACGGACACCCCCTCGAAGTTCGACTACGCGCTGGACTCGCTGAAGTCGGCGTACGACATCGCCCCGGCGGGCACGGAGTTCACCGCGAACCCGATCGTGCTGGACCGTATCGCCTGACGCTTGGTCAGTACGGGAACGGGGCCGGAGGCGCAGCCACCGGTCCCGTTTTCGGGCACGAAGGCGTCGAGCCGATGAGATTCGTCCCGGCCGGCGGTCCACAGAACAGGCATATCCGCCCCTGCAACGGACGGGACGGTGGGCCATGGGCCGCAGACCGGACATCGCGATGAGTTCCGGCCGCAGGGGCAGTCACTTCGGTGTGGACGCAACGAAGCCTGTCGTTGTGCGCATCGCCGGGAGAGTGTCACCGGCCGATGTGCCGTGCCTGTGCCAGGAGTTGGCCGCGCGGCTCGTCCACAGCGATGCCGCCGAGGTGATCTGTGACGTCGGCGAACTGACCCACCCCGGACTGGCCGCCGTGAACGCCCTGGCCCGGCTGGAACTCACCGCCCGGCGACGGGGGTGCCGGATCCGGCTGCGCGATGCCCGGCCCGAGTTGCGGTCGCTCCTCGATCTGGTGGGCTTCGGCGAGGTCGTCCTCTGACCGCGGGTTAACCCGCGGGCGCGCCCTTCTTGTCCAGCAGGGGCGGCAGCTCGAACAGCGGGAACCAGCGCTTGGTGTCCAGGAAGAAGTCCATCCCGCCGATCATGCCGTTCCTGATCTCCAGGACGATGAGCGCCCAGGGCTCGTACCCCTCGCCGTTCTGGCTCGGGTGGTAGTGCGCGAAGGCCGGGGAGCCGTTGGCCACGGTCGGGACCAGCTTCGAGCCCCGGCAGACCTCGCCGACACCGAGCATCCAGCCCACGATGTCGTCGTGGCCGCGCAGCCACAGGTCGTAGGGCGGCATGGACATGGTCGCGTCTTCGTGGAGCAGCGCCGTCAGCGCCTTCATGTCGTACCCCTCGAAGGCTGCGACATAGCGGTCGAGAAGCTTCTGCTGCTCCTCGTCGAGCGGGTCGGCCGCGTCCGTCGTGGCCGGCTCCGACTCGGCGAGCGTCGCCCGCGCCCGCTGCAGCGCGCTGTTGACGGAGGCGACCGAGGTGGACAGCAGCTCCGCCACCTCGCTCGCCTTCCAGGCCAGCACCTCGCGCAGGATCAGCACCGCCCGCTGCTTGGGCGGCAGATGCTGCAGCGCCGCGACGAACGCCAGCCGGATCGTCTCCCGCTCCACCGCCGTCTCGGCCGGGTCGGCGACCGACGGCAGCACCCGCCCGTCGGGCACCGGCTCCAGCCAGGTGATCTCCGGGCGGGAGGTGAGCTGTGCCTGGGCCACCGGTGTGGGGGCCGTGAGATCCATAGGGCGGGCCCGGCGATTGCCGGCGTTCAGCATGTCCAGGCAGACGTTCGTCGCGATGCGGTAGAGCCAGGAGCGCAGGGACGAGCGCCCCTCGAACTTCTCGAAATTGCGCCAGGCACGGACCATCGTGTCCTGGACGGCGTCCTCCGCCTCGAACGCGGAGCCCAGCATGCGATAGCAGTAACCCGTCAGCTCGCGCCGGTACTGCTCCAGCCGGGAATCGAGATCCTTCGTCGCTGCCAGGTCACTCATCGGGTCCACCGTTCCTTATCAGTGAGCAGGAGTGAGTCCGGGGTCACTGCGCGCGTCCCGAACGGTGTTGGATGCGCTGGGTCGCCGCTTTCTCGTCCCGCTCGGCGACGGCCCTCTGGGGGCGCGGTCCGTGGCGGGTGGGCGGTTTCCCTCACGCCTTAGGCTATCCGGTGCGGTCTGGGCGATCCGATGCCCCGCAGTATCGCTCTGGTGCTGCGGGGGCGGTGCCGTCCGTCGCCGGATCGGATATCCAAGGGCGCGTCGTCCGATCGCGATGCCTGCGGCATCGTGCCGGGACGGCTTGCGGCACGGTGTGGCCAGCGTCTTCTGCCAGTGCTGGGCACCCCACCGGGAGGTGTAGGCCGGATCGACCGCGACGATAGCCACACCCTGCTCGGCGGCCATCGACACCAGCCGGGCACGGAGTTTCGCGGTCGGGAAACGGGAGACCAGGCGGCGGAACCTCTTGTTCCGGCCGTGTTTCTCCCGGGTCTTGCTGTCGGCTAAGTCGAGGTCCTCGATGCCGATCGCTGCCGCGCCGCACCGCTTGGTGAAGTGCAGCAGCCGGGTCAGCGCGTGCCGGATCTGGGCGTCCCGGTGCGTGGCATTGCCCGACAGGTCATAGAAGATGCGCTGCGGGTCGCCGGTGGGGTTGCCGTTGGGGTCGAGCTGCCAGGCAGCGAGGTGATCGTCGTTCATGTCCACCCCTACCATCCCCGTCGCGAGCGCCGCTTCCAAGGGCGGAGTGGGGGCGGGAGTGCGCTGCCAGGACGCGGTCACATACCAGCGTCCCCGGTCGACGTCGTGATGGAGGCGGTACGCGACCGCCCGGTTCGCGGTGATCCGGTCGAGCCATTCCGCGCCCCGGTGTGTGAAGGACACCGCGGCCTCCAGCACGTACCGGCCGTGCGGCGCATTCGCCAAATGGGTCAGTTCGGCAGGGAGTTTGATGGAGACCTGCCCCGTGTCGTTGATCCGGATCGTCTCGTTGCCGAAACGTTTTCCGGACTCGCCGTCCGCCGACAGGAACATGCGTGCCGCCACCCGCCGGGCCCGCCACTGCTCCAGGCCAAGCCCGGCTTCAGAGAGGGGCCAGCCGTGCGTCGATCGCGGCGATGGCGGCCCGCAAAGTGGCGATATGGGCCGTCTGGCCCTGCCTGGCCAGCGCCCATTGGTCATGGGTGGCCTTGGTGATGCTCCCCGCCCAGCGGGACAACGAACGGCGGGTCAGCTCCCGCTTCCGCGATGCCCACGACGCCGCGTCGTGCTCCAAGCCCTGACGGACACGGGCCGCGAGATCACCAGAAGCCAGCGAGCCGAGGAATATCCCCACCTCACAAAGCACAGTCGCATCCGACTCCGACAAGCGGAGGCGGTCCCGGACCGCCACACCCGCAGGGCCCGGTACAACGAACGCAGCCGCCAACTCCCGCAACTCGCCCATCACCCCGCCACTTCCGGTCCCCCTGACGCCTTCACCCCACCAACGAGCCGCCCGCCACAAGGTCACCCATTCGACCCAAGAACGCCAGTTCCCCACGTCGCGTCGGCGCCAGCGATTTGAAACCTATAGCAGCCCACTGACAATCAGGCCCGAGGAGCGGAATCCGGGAACGGTTCCTGCCGTCCCCTGGCGCCGTGAGGATGTGTGGTGTGGGGGGTCAGGTTCCGGGCTTGCGCCCGTATACGTAGACGTCGTCGCCGTTTCTCAGCAGACTCCAGTATGCCTTCGCGTCCGCGGGCCGCATGTTCACACAACCGCCCGAGCCCGGCGGGTTGTACATGGACTTCGTGGTGGAGTGGAAGGCCTGTCCGCCGTCGAAGAACTGCGAATACGGCATCCGTACGTTGTAGAGCGTCGACCAGTGGTCGATGCTCCGCCAGTAGATCTTCTTGGCGCCGGTCCGCGTCTCGGTTCCGTCCTTGCCCGTACGCACGGGCACCGGACCGTACTTCAGCTTCGCGCCGTCCTGGACCCAGGTCAGCTGGCGCGTGAGGTCCACGCACGCGATACGGCCCTTGTTGACCGGGCACCTGCCCGCCTTGTTGGGCGTCTTTCCGGCCGCCCGCTGCTGGAGGATCGTGTTCATGGTGCGCCAGGTGATCACGCCCGCGTAACCGATGGCCGGTTTGATGCCGTGCCAGCCCTGGAAGGTCTGGATCGCCCTGCAGTCGGCCGGTGACTGCTTTCCGTCCACCGGGCGGCCCAGGAACTTCTCCACCTGCCTCTGGTACGGGCCCGTGGATGTCGTGCACGAGGCAGCCTGCGCGGGCGCGCTGCCGAGTGCCATGGTCAGCGGAACCACGAGCCCGGTCAGCCCGAGCGCCACGCCCGCACGTTTGCCGATTGTGTTCGTCACAGCCACCAACTCCCCTTCGCCGTCTGCCGGTTTGACACGCGTCGGGGAGTTGGAGTTGTGCGGATTCTCTACGGAATCTCAGCGCATGTCGGCGCCGGGCGCCGGCTCAGCGGCGGGCACCGGCGAGAACCAGCCGGTGCTCGGCACGGGCCACCCGGGTCCCGTACAACGTGATCGATACGACTCCGAGCACGGCGAGCAGACCGAGCAGGACCGTGCCGGCCCAGCCGCCGGAGTGGAAGGCGATCGCGCCGAGCGTGCCGCCCGCGCTGCTGCCCAGGTAGTACGCGGACTGGTAGAGCGCCGAGGCCTGGGCGCGGCCCGTCTTTGCCGTGCGGCTCACCGAGGACGAGGCGACCGCGTGGCCCGCGAAGAAGCCCGCGGTGATCAGGACCAGGCCCAGCAGTACGGCGGGCAGCGAGTCCGCCAGGGACAGCAGCAGGCCCGCGGCGGTGGTGGTGACGGCGAGATACAGCGCACCGCGGCGGCCGATACGGCCCACCAGCCCGCCCGCGGCGGCGGACGACACCGTGCCGACGAGGTAGACCAGGAAGATCGAGCCGATCACGCCCTGGGGGAGACCGAACGGTGCCTCGACCAGCCGGTAGCCGATCACCGTGTAGACCGCGCCGAAGACGGTCATGAACAGGGCGCCGATCGCGTACAGGCGCAGCAGCAGAGGGTCGGCGAGATGGCCGCGGACGGTCTTCGCGAGCACCTTCGGGCTGAGTGAACCGGGAGTGAAATGACGGGCCCTCGGGAGCAGCGCGCGGAAGACCAGCGCGCACACCAGCGCCATCAGGCCGACCGCGGCGAGCGCCGCCCGCCAGCCCCAGAGCTGGGCCACCCAGCCGGTGACGATGCGGCCGCTCATGCCGCCGATGCTGTTGCCCGCGACGAACAGGCCGATCGCGGCGACCAGTGCCCTGGGGCGTACCTCCTCCGCCAGATACGCCATCGCCGATGCCGGCAGACCGGCGAGCGCGGCACCCTGGACGGCGCGCAGCGCCACCAGCCACTCCAGGTTCGGCGCGAACGGCACGAGCAGCCCGACGACGACGGCGACCGCGAGCGAGGCGGTCATCACGGAGCACCGTCCGAAGCGCTCGGAGAGTGCGCTCATCGGCAGGACGCACAGGGCCAGTGCGCCGGTCGCGGCGGAGACGGTCCAGCTGGCGGCGCTCGCGCTCACGCCGAAGGAGGCGGAGACGGCGGGCAGCAGCGCCTGCGTCGAGTAGAGAAGGGCGAAGGTGGCCACTCCGGCGGCGAAGAGCGCGAAGCTCATGCGGCGGTAGCTGGGGGAGGAGGGCGTCAGGCGGTCGTCGGTGCGGGTGGCGTCCACGGTGGTGGTGGACGCCTTGGTACTTGCGGGAGACATGCATCGAACGTAGGCCGCGATATGTCATGCGTCCAATGCACGGAATGGCGATAATCGTTCCCATGGTGCATCAACAGAGCTCACAGGCGCGGCTGTCACTGAGTAGTTACGAAGAAGACATCGCGCTGCTGCTCGCTCCACGGCTCGCGTACTTCGCCGGGGTGGCCCGGCACGAGCATGTGACGCGTGCCGCTCAGGAGATGGGCGTGCCGCAGTCGACGCTCTCGCGGGCGATCGTGCGCCTCGAACGGGACCTGGGGGTGGTGCTGTTCGCCCGCAAGGGCCGTACGGTCTCGCTGACGCCGGCCGGCCGGACCTTCCTCACATCCGTCGAGCGGGCGCTCGCCGAGGTGGAGCGGGCGGCGGAGTCGGTCCAGGCGGACGCGGATCCGGCGTCCGGCAAGGTGGCCTTCGGCTTCCTGCACACCATGGGCTCCGAGACCGTGCCGGGCCTGATCCGGGCCTTCCGCGCCGACCACCCGCGTATCCGCTTCACTCTCGTCCAGAACTACGGCGAGGCGATGATCGAGCGACTTCGGGCCGGGGAACTCGACCTGTGCCTGACCTCACCGGTCCCGGACGCACCGGATCTGGTTGCCCGCCGCCTCGACGAGCAGCGCCTGCGTCTGGTGGTCCCGGACGACCACCGCCTGGCCTCCCGCAAGCGGATCCGCCTGGCCGAAGCGGCCGACGAAACGTTCGTCACCCTCGAACCCGGGTACGGCCTGCGGCGCATCACCGACGACCTCTGCGCGGAGGCGGGCTTCACGCCGCGTGTCGCCTTCGAGGGCGAAGAGGCGGAAACCCTGCGCGGCCTGGTCGCGGCGGGCCTGGGCGTGGCGCTGCTCCCGCCCCCGGCGGTGGCCCGCCCGGGAGTGGTCGAACTGACGGTGACGTCCCCGCGCGCGGCCCGCGAAATCGGCGTCGCCTGGCTGGACGGCCACGCGGACACGGCGCCGGTGGCGGCGTTCAAGAGGTTCCTGCTGTCGCGCCGGGGCCATCTGCTGCCTGACTGACACCCGCGGCCGCCGCAGCCGCGCAGGGCCGGGCTCAGTGGCGGAGGGAGCGGCCGAAGCCGGCCGCAAGCGGCATCCTCAAGCCCAGGGGCGGCGGGGCGGCGAGGGCATCGGCCACCGGGCGGGCGTACGTGCGCGTGAACAGGGCGCCCAGGACGAAGTCCGACGCCAGCGCCAGGACTTCCTCATGGTGCTGGCGCAGCGCATGGCCGTCCGAGTGGACCTCGAAGCGGCATGTGTCGCGGTTCGTCTTCTTCGCGCGTTCCGCCAGGCGGTAGGAGAGTTCGGGGTCCGTGCGCGCGTCGTTCGTGCCGTGCACTATCAGCACCTGGCGCCCCACCAGCTGTTTCACCGGCTCCGGCGTGGCCGCCATGTCGTCCTCCGGCAGCCAGGGTGCCATCGCCAGCACCGAGTTGACCGCCGGGTGGCCTGCCGCCCGCAGGGCAGCCCGGCCGCCCATTCCGTGGCCCGTGAGGCAGACCGGGACGTCGCCGTAGCGCCGTACCACCTCGTCCACCGCCCATGTCGCGTCCGCCGCCAGTGGCGCGTCCGGGCCGTTCCAGCCGCGGCAGCGGTAGCGGACCGCGTGCACCGCCAGGCCGTCCGTGCGGCCCGCGCGAGCCAGCGTGCGGCCCAGTGGCAGCGCCGCCGCGTACGACAGCGGTGAGGGCCTGCGTACCGACTCCGCCTGGCCGTCCGGCAGGAGCACCACCACCCCGCCCACCGCCGAGTCCGTGCCGACGCCGCGTCCGCCCGCCGCCCTGCCCAGCCGCGCACTCGGCGGTGTCCGGCTCCCCCGCGCTCCCCTTGCCACCGTCGCTGCCGCCGCGCCTTCCGGACGCCCCCACCACAGGGGCAGTGCGTGGTCTGCCATGACAGAACAGTCTCAGAAGGACAGGTGTACTCCACCCGTACGCACGGTCACTGTTACGTATCGACAGGGCTCCCTCTACGCGCGTAGGGGCTACAGTGCGCAGATGACGAGCCAGTCCCTCAATACGCCCACCGCGGACCAGATCCGCCGCGCTCCGAAGGTGCTCCTCCACGATCACCTCGATGGCGGGCTGCGTCCGGGCACGATCATCGAACTCGCCCGCGAGACGGGCTATGAAGCGCTTCCCGAGGCCGAGCCCGACAAACTCGGCATCTGGTTCCGCGAGGCGGCCGACTCCGGCTCCCTGGAGCGCTATCTGGAGACGTTCGCACACACCTGCGCCGTCATGCAGACCCGCGACGCCCTGTTCCGTGTGGCGGCCGAATGCGCGGAGGATCTCGCCGAGGACGGGGTCGTCTATGCCGAGGTCCGCTATGCCCCCGAGCAGCACCTGGAAGGCGGGCTGTCCCTCGAAGAGGTCGTCGAGGCCGTCAACGAGGGCTTCCGCGAGGGTGAGCGGCGTGCCCGCGAGAGCGGTCACCGTATCCGCGTCGGCGCTCTGCTCACCGCGATGCGGCACGCGGCCCGCGCTCTGGAGATCGCCGAACTCGCGAACAGATACCGCGACACGGGCGTCGTCGGCTTCGACATCGCGGGCGCCGAGGCGGGCTTCCCGCCCACCCGTCACCTCGACGCATTCGAGTATCTGAAGCGGGAGAACAACCACTTCACGATCCACGCCGGCGAGGCCTTCGGACTGCCGTCCATCTGGCAGGCGCTCCAGTGGTGCGGCGCGGACCGGCTCGGGCACGGTGTGCGGATCATCGACGACATCGAGGTGTCCGACGACGGCGCCGTGAAGCTGGGACGGCTCGCGGCGTACGTACGGGACAAGCGCATCCCGCTGGAGCTCTGCCCGACCTCCAATCTGCAGACCGGCGCGGCCGCTTCCTATGCCGAGCACCCCATCGGACTGTTGCGCAGACTGCACTTCAGGGCCACGGTCAACACCGACAACCGGCTGATGAGCGGCACCAGCATGAGCCGGGAATTCGAGCTGCTGACCGACACTTTCGGATACTCGCTCGACGACATGCAGTGGTTCACCGTCAATGCGATGAAGTCGGCGTTCATTCCTTTCGATGAACGCTTGGCGATGATCAACGACGTCATCAAGCCCGGTTACGCCGAGTTGAAATCCGAATGGCTGTTCCGGCAAACGGCCACGACCAGCGACTCTTCTCCCGCCGAGGGCTGAGCGCGAGGACACCGAAGCGGCCGGGACCGTCAACGCCCGGCCGCTTCGAGGTGTTTGCAGCCGCAGAGTACGGCTGGCTAGCTTGCAGAGCCGCTCGATATCCCCGTCCCAAGGACTCGTCTCTGATGAAGCAGTCTGCTGCCAAGACTCTCGGTGTCGCCGCCCTCGGCGCCGCCTTCGCCGCTGCCGCCGCGGGCACCGCGACCGCCGCGCCCGTCGCTCTCCCCGGATCCGCCCCCTCGCTGGACACCGTCACCAGCGTCGCGCCCGTCCAGGAGGCTCTGACGACGCTTCCGGCCGGTGCTCCCCAGGCGCTGCCCGGCACCCTCCAGGGGACGGCGGCCAAGGTGCTGCCCACCTCCGACGCGGCCGACCCCGTCGGCGGCCTGCTCGGCGGCCTGCCGGTCGGCAAGGCCACCGGCGGCCTGCCCACCAGCGGTGTGCCCGGCGGCGGCCTGCCCGGCGTTCCTCTGCCCGGCGTCGGTCTGCCCGGTCTCGGCGGCTGACGAACCCCCGCAGGTTCCGTACACCCGTACATGAAAGCGGGGCGCACACCCGAACCAGGTGTGCGCCCCACTTCCGTGCGCCGGGATCCCCGCCGTGCGGGTGAAGACCGACAGGACTGCTACCAGGCCGTACTGGCGTTCTTCTCCGAGGGCAGGAACACCCAGAGCGCCAGGTAGACCAGGAACTGCGGTCCGGGCAGCAGACACGAGAGAACAAAGATCACACGCATCGTCGTCGCCGAGGTGCCGAAGCGCCGTGCCAGCGCTGCGCACACTCCGCCGATCATGCGTCCGTCGCGGGGGCGGACAAGTGCGGACATGGTGGGCTCCTTCGCGAGAACCTTGCGGGGGAGCCTCTCTGTCGTGCTCCCGATGCATCCATAATCGCTTCGCGAGGGGGGCAAAGCGTCGCTCTACGGGGCGATCCCGACCCTGGGAATCGTCGGGGTCGGCCCCTGAGAAGCGTCCTCCCGGAGCATGGCCCCGCGCCGCCGCCGGGAAGAGCCCGCCGGGGACGTCCGCGCCTGCTTGCGGCGGAGCCGCGCCCGGCCCGCGGGCACGACGGCCAGATGGGCCAGGGCCACCCCGGCCGTGTTCAGCAGCAGCGAGTCCACGTCGAGAACCCGCCCGGGGACCGCGGTCTGCAGCAGCTCTATGCCGAGCGACAGCAGGGCCCCCGCCGCGACCGTACGGGTCAGCGAGACCAGCGGAGAGACGGTGAGCTTGCCGCCCGCCATGGGCAGCAGTATGCCGAGGGGGGCGAGCAGTACCAGGCCTTCGCCGATCCGGCGCGCGGCTTCCACCGGCCCCAGCGCGAGATCCGCCTTGATACCGGCGAGCGGCTCGAGATTCGCGGGCGTCACCCACACCACATCGAGTGGGCGCAGCGTCAGCCAGGAAACGAGCAGCAGATGCGCGAGGAGGAGGATGACCCCCGCCGCGCGGAAGCGGATGGCGGCACTGCCTGCCGGACCTTGACGCTGCACGCCCCCCAAGACGCACGCTTCGCTCGAATCGGTTCCGCCCGCCTCGAAGAGGAAGCTCCGCGGGGTGCTCCGTCGGACGCGCTACGACGCCGAGGGCAGCGCGCCGAGCGTCGGCACGGCCTCCTCGGGCCGCTCCTTCGTCGCCGCCGAGCACTCGTACCCACGGGGTGCGTAGTCCCCGGGGCCGCCCAGCAGCACGGAGCCGTCCGTCGCTGCCGCCCGGCCCTCGGCGAAGGTGCACACGATCTGGGCGAGCGCTGCCGTCGGCAGATCCTCCGGCTGGCGGCTCAGCCGAAGCGTCCCCGCCGGATCTCCCTTGCGCGCGCCTCGCAGCACAAGGGGCCCTCGTACGTACGTGGCGAAGCCCGCTTCGTGCTCCGGCGCCGTGGGCTCCCTCTCGAGCTCGTCGAGGAGTGCCTGGGCGAGCCGGAGACGGCTGTCGGGGGCCGTCCCGCCTGACACCGCAGCGGTACGGTCCACGGACTCCAGTTGGGAGGCGCAGACCAGGTAGACGCGGACCGGGACGCCCTGCGGCTGCGCCTGGGGCGTGAAGTCCTGTCCGGTCACCTCGCAGGGCACCCGCGAAGGCGCGGGACCGGCGTCGACCGGAACCTGAGTGGGCCGGATCCCGCAGCCGCCGAGGACGGCCACGCCCATGAGCACGGCGAGTGCCGCTGCCGTACGCCGGGTACGGCCCTTCGCGGGTGTCACTGCGCGCCTTCCTCTCCCCGGTCGTCCGCGGGGTCCTGGTCTGCGTCCCTGTCGCCGTGCCCGTCGCCGTCCTTCAGCGACGAGGCGTCCCGCGGCAGCCGCAGCACGAACACCGCGCCGTCGCCGTCCGCCGAGTTGGCCGCGGTGATGTCGCCTCCGTGGATGTGGGCGTTCTCCATCGCGATCGACAGCCCGAGCCCACTGCCCTCGGAGCGCGGCCGCGAGGCGCTCGCCTTGTAGAAACGGTCGAAGACATGCGGCAGTACGTCCGGGGGAATCCCCGGCCCGTGGTCCCGTACCTCGATCAGCAGCTCGTCGTCGACCGGCCGCACCGACACCCGCACCGGCGAGCCGCCGTGCTTGAGGGCGTTGCCGATCAGATTCGCCAGGATCACATCGAGCCGGCGCGGATCGAGCCCCGCCATGATCCCGCGCTCCGCGTCCAGGTCCACCGCGTCCAGCCAGGCGCGCGCGTCGATGCAGGCGGTCACCTGGTCGGCGACGTCGACCGTGTCGAGGACGAGCCTGGCCGTTCCCGCGTCGAAGCGGGTGACCTCCATCAGGTTCTCGACGAGGTCGCCGAGCCGGCGGGTCTCGCTCACCACCAGGTTCACGGCGGGCGCGATCATCGGGTCGAGGCTGTCGGCCTCGTCCTCGAGAACTTCGGTGACGGCGGTCAGCGCGGTCAGCGGGGTGCGCAGCTCGTGCGACATGTCGGCGACGAAGCGGCGGCTGGACTCCTCCCGCGCGCTCATGTCCGCGACCTTCTTCTCCAGCGACTCGGCCGTCTTGTTGAACGTCCTCGCCAGCTCGGCGAGTTCGTCCGTGCCCGAGACCCGCAGCCGGGTGTCGAGCTTGCCCTCGCCGAGCCGCCGGGCCGCCTCGCCCAGCCGGTGCACGGGCTTGAGGACGGTGGTGGCGGCGGCCTGCGCGAGCAGTGCCGAGCCGACCAGGGCCAGCGCGGTGGCGATCCCCAGCGACCAGGCGAGGGAGTTGAGGTCCTGGCGCTCCTGGTCCAGCGACTTGAACACATAGCCGGTCGGGCCGCCGCCGATGATCCGCGTACCGCCGACCAGGTAGGGCTTGCCGCGGCGCTGGGTGCGCTGCCAGTAGAGGTGGTACGGGACGGAGTTGCCGGCGCCGACGCCCTGCCGCTCGTTCACCGCCTCCTGCAGCTTGGCCGGGACGTCGTCGAGCGTGAAGGTGTCCGGATCGGAAACGCCGACGATCGGCTTGCCCTTGTCGCGCTCGCCGATGAGCAGCACGCTGAAACCGGCGCTGCCTCCGGCCATCTGCTCGGCGGTTTTCTGCAGTTCGCTCTGGGTGGGCCGCAGCGGCAGCGCGGCGGCACGGTTCTGCATCCCCTGGCGGAAGTCGCCGAGCGCCGAGTCCTGCGTACGGGTCAGCACGGCTTCCCGGTTGAGCCAGTAGGCGATGCCCGAGGCGGACACGGCAGCGGTCAGCGCGACCAGGGCGAAGACGACGACAAGACGGAGCCGAAGACTCGTCCAGCGGAGCCCGGCGAGTATCGCGCGCTTTGCGGCACCGCTCACCGAGTGGTTCCGTTCACGGGGGTCATGGCGTGCGCATCTCTCACTGGGGGACGTCCAGCCGGTAACCCACGCCGCGCACGGTACGGATCAGGGTCGGCGAGGACGGTACGTCCTCCACCTTCGCCCGCAGCCGCTGCACACACGCGTCCACAAGTCGTGAGTCGCCGAGGTAGTCGTGCTCCCACACCAGCCGCAGTAGCTGCTGCCGCGACAGAGCCTGCCCGGGCCTGCGGCTCAGCTCAAGGAGAAGCCGCAGCTCGGTCGGGGTGAGCTGCAGGTCCTCGCCGTTCTTGGTGACCGTCATCGCGGAGCGGTCGATCACCAGCGAACCGAAGGTCGCCGAATCGGTGGACTCCCGCTCACCGCGCCGCAGTACGGCACGGATCCGGGCGTCCAGCACACGGCCCTGCACGGGCTTGACGACATAGTCGTCCGCGCCGGACTCGAGACCCACGACCACATCGATGTCGTCACTGCGTGCGGTCAGCAGAATGATCGGCAGCTGGTCGGTGCGCCTGATGCGCCGGCACACCTCGAAACCGTCGATCCCGGGCAGCATCACGTCGAGCACGATCAGGTCCGGCCGCTGCTCGCGCAGCAGTTTCAGGCCGTCCTCGCCCGTCGCCGCGGTGGCCACTCGGTGGCCCTGGCGTGACAGGGAGAGCTCGAGGGCCGTGCGGATGGCGTCGTCGTCCTCGATCAGCAACAGGAAAGGCACGGAGGTCATTCTGTCCCATGGGGGAGCCGTAGTTCGACTGCTGGACGGTCTCACTACGACTCCTCCCCTTGTGAGAGGCGTTTCGAGCACTTTGTTCCGGGGTTCGCGAGGGAGTCCCGACCCGGTCCGGATCGCTGAGCACGCGGCCCCCGGTGGGCCCTGTGACAGGCCTGTGACAGTCGACGGACAACGCCATGAAACTGCCGGGGCAAGCTTTTTGGCACACGGACGGAAACAGCCACTCGACGGGGGGCGCGAGATGAACGCACTGCACAGCACCAACTCAAGCGCAGTTGTCACGCGTCTCCACGACGTCGTGAGGAGCACGGAGAAGTCCGGCGCGGTGAACGGGCGGGGGTGCGTTCGCGGCGCCGGGCGTCAGCACAAGCCGTCGTACATGACGGTCGTTGACGCGAACGCGGGGGCGAGCGCGGCGTACGGTAAGGCCGCGGGGGAGCGGCCGAGCCTGTCGGAGGCGGAGTTCACCGCCTACGTGCAAGAACGCCGCGCCTCTCTGTACGCGACCGCGTACCACCTGACCGGGGACCGGTACGAGGCGGAGGATCTGCTGCAGAGCGCCCTCTTCTCGACGTACCGGGCCTGGGAAAGGATCACCGACAAGGCGGCGGTCGGGGGATATCTGCGCCGCACGATGACCAACCTGCACATCAGCGCGTGGCGCCGGCGCAAGCTCAACGAGTACCCGACGGAGGAGCTGCCGGAGACGGCGGGCGACACCGACGCGATGCGGGGTACGGAACTGCGCGCGGTGCTCTGGCAGGCGCTGGCCAGGCTGCCCGAGCTCCAGCGGACGATGCTGGTCCTTCGCTACTACGAGGGCCGCACCGACCCGGAGATCGCGGAAATCCTGGACATCAGTGTCGGCACGGTGAAGTCGAGCATCTGGCGGTCGCTCCGCCGGCTGCGTGAGGACGAGGTCCTCAGCTTCGGCCGTGACGAGGAAGAGTCCTTCGGCGAGCTGGTGGCTTGAGGGCAACGGGGGGAACGGGGGAAACGGGGCCGTCGTTTCGGGGGAGACGGCGGGATCGGGGGACCACGGGGGTCACGGGGGATACACAGCGGGACCGGACAGGCCGGGGGGTCTTGTCCGGCCCCGCTCTGTGCTTTGCGCCTGAACCGGCGCCGCTTTCGCGGAGGTTGTCGCTCGCGGTGGGGGCTGCTCAATGGCCGCTTGCGGTACATGCAGGCATGGGGACGCCTGCCGTACCGGTCCCGTATGGGCAGCGCGGGGTAAACCCGTCAGGCCATCGTGCGCGCCGCGGGCGTCCGGCGGCCCGCCGCCGCGGCCGCGAGGCGGCCGAGGGCCTCGGCCTTGTCACAGGGGTACGCGCCCAGGCCCGTCTGGCGGGCCACGATGCCCCGTTCCGCGCGCATCAGGCGCCAGCCCCGCCGCAGCAGGAACCCCGCCGACTTGCGGCCCTCGCGCAGATCTCGTGCCAGCCGCCGGCGGAACGTCGTCGACGGGCGGCCACGCAGGCACAGCGCGTCCGCCAGTACGCCCAGTTCCCGGCAGCGCCCGACGATGTCCGCCGCGAAGATCCCCTCTGCCACGAACAGTGGCGTCCGGCCTGTGGCGAACGCCTCCACACCGACGCGCGAACTCGTGGCGATGTCGTACACGGGCACGGTCGTACGTCCCGTGCGGCACAGCTCGGCGACCGCCGCCACCGCCGCGTCCGCGTCCCACGACTCCGGGGAGTCCCAGTCGATGTCCGAACTGCCCGCGACCAGCGGGAGCGTCGGGTCGTCGCCCTCCTTGTAGAAGTCGTCCAGGCGCAGCACCGGGAGGCCGGTACGGGCGGCGAGGGAGGACTTTCCTGACCCGGAGGGACCCGAGAGCAGCACGACGCGAGTGGGGATGGCGGAAGAGGTCACGGGACACCAGTGTGAGGCATTGCCCCGTGAAGGGGACCCCTCGGGGCGGAGGTTGGTATTGAGCGTCACACCTCAACTACGCTGCGTGCTCGTCCGATTACCTCCGCAGTCAGGAATCCCATGGCACGTCACACAGCTCCCCAGTCCCGGCGGCTCACACTGCTGCGTGCGGGTCTGACCGTAGCGGCGGTGGCCGCGGCACTCGGCGCGGGCGAGGCCGCCGCCCATGCCGCACCCACGGCACCCGCGGGCCTCGACGTGCTCGACGCCGGCCAGACCCAGGGCCTGACGGGCGCGGTCACCAACTCGGTGGCCGGTGCCGGGCAGCTCAAGCGACTCCCGCTCGACCCGCTGGCCAAGACCGGCGTCGACCCGCTGGACAACGGTGTCGCCACCCAGGTCGCCGACTTCAAGCCGGTCGGCACGACGACGGCGACGGGCCACGTGACTCGGGGCCAGGCCATCGAGGACCTGCCGGTGGTGGGCGGTGCGTCGGGTCTGCTGCCGTTCTGAGCCCGGGCCGGGAGTCCGGGCATGAGCCTGTGCGTGAGCCCCGGCATGAAAGAGCCCCCTGCCGCCGGACGGGACGGCAGGGGGCTCGGTCCTGGGGCCGCGACCGCTCAGTACGCCGAGCCGGACGCGCCGAGGGAACCCGTCGGGTGCCAGACCGTCTTCGTCTCCAGGAAGGCGGTCAGGCGGTGCGTGCCGGGATCGGCCGAGAAATCCACAGGCTGTGGACGAAGGACGCGCTTGAGGTTGTCCGCAGCCGCGACTTCGAGCTCCTTCGCCAGTACGTCATCGGCACCGGTGAGGTCGATGGCGTTGACGTCCTGGTGCGAGGCCAGCGGCGTGGCGATCTCCGCGGTCCGGCCCGAGAGGATGTTGACCACGCCTCCTGGGAGGTCGGACGTGGCCAGCACCTCGCCGAGCGAGAGCGCCGGGAGCGGGGACTTCTCCGAAGCGATCACGATCGCGGTGTTGCCCGTCGCGATCACCGGGGCGAGCACCGAGACCAGCCCCAGGAATGACGACTCCTGCGGCGCGAGGATCGTCACGACGCCGGTCGGCTCGGGGGTGGAGAGGTTGAAGAACGGGCCCGCGACCGGGTTCGCCCCGCCCACGATCTGGCCGATCTTGTCGGTCCAGCCCGCGTACCAGACCCACCGGTCGACCGCCGCGTCCACGACGGCCGCGGCCTTCGACTTGGACAGGCCCTCCGCGTCCGCCACTTCGCGTACGAACTGGTCCCGGCGGCCCTCCAGCATCTCGGCGATGCGGTAGAGGATCTGGCCGCGGTTGTACGCGGTCGCGCCGGACCAGCCGCCGAAGGCCTTGCGGGCCGCCACGACCGCGTCACGCGCGTCCTTGCGGGAGGAGAGAGGGGCGTTGGCCAGCCACTTGCCTTTGCCCGCCGCGCCAGCGGCTGATGTTTTCGCCGTCACCTCGTACACCCGGCCGCTCTCGGAGCGGGGGAACTTGCCCCCGACGTACAGCTTGTAGGTCTTGAAGACGCCAAGACGTGTCGCTTCAGACATCGAGGTAGGCCTCCAGACCGTGACGGCCGCCCTCGCGGCCGAAGCCCGACTCCTTGTAGCCGCCGAAGGGCGAGGTCGGGTCGAACTTGTTGAACGTGTTGGCCCACACCACACCCGCGCGCAGCTTGTTCGCGACCGCGAGGATCCGCGAGCCCTTCTCCGTCCAGATGCCCGCCGACAGGCCGTACTGGCTGTTGTTGGCCTTGGCGACCGCCTCGTCGGGCGTACGGAAGGTCAGCACGGACAGGACCGGGCCGAAGATCTCGTCCCGCGCGATCGTGTGCGACTGGGTGACCTTCGTGAAGAGGGTCGGCGCGAACCAGTAGCCGGAGCCCGGCAGCTCGCACGGGGCGGACCAGCGCTCGGCGCCCTCCGACTCGCCCGTCTCGGTCAGGGCCTTGATACGGGCCAGCTGCTCCGCGGAGTTGATCGCACCGATGTCGGTGTTCTTGTCCAGCGGGTCGCCCAGGCGCAGCGTGGAGAGCCGGCGCTTGAGGGAGTCGAGCAGCTCCTCCTCGATCGATTCCTGGACCAGCAGGCGGGAGCCCGCGCAGCAGACCTGGCCCTGGTTGAAGAAGATGCCGGAGACGATGCCCTCGACGGCCTGGTCGATGGGGGCGTCGTCGAAGACGATGTTCGCGCCCTTGCCGCCCAGCTCCAGCGTGACCTTCTTGTCCGTACCGGCGATGGAACGGGCGATCGCCTTGCCCACGGCGGTCGAGCCGGTGAAGGCGACCTTGTTCACGTCGGGGTGCTCGACGAGCGCGGCGCCCGTCTCGCCGTATCCCGGCAGGATGTTGACAACGCCCTTGGGCAGGCCCGCCTGGCGGCAGATGTCCGCGAAGAAGAGGGCGGACAGGGGAGTCGTCTCGGCGGGCTTCAGCACCACGGTGTTGCCCGTGGCGAGCGCCGGGGCGATCTTCCAGGCGAGCATCAGCAGCGGGAAGTTCCAGGGGATGACCTGGCCCGCGACGCCGAGCGGCCTCGGCTGGGCGCCGTAGCCGGCGTGGTCGAGCTTGTCGGCCCAGCCCGCGTAGTAGAAGAAGTGCGCCGCGACCAGCGGGAGGTCCGCGTCGCGGGTCTCCTTGATCGGCTTGCCGTTGTCGAGGGTCTCCAGGACGGCGAGTTCGCGCGAGCGCTCCTGGATGATCCGGGCGATACGGAAGAGGTACTTGGCACGCTCCTGGCCCGGCAGCGCCGACCACTTCTCGAACGCCTTGCGGGCCGCCTTCACGGCGCGGTCCACGTCCTCGGCGCCGGCCTGGGCGACCTCGGCGAGGACCTCCTCGCTGGCGGGGGAGACGGTCTTGAAGACCTTGCCGTCGGCGGCGTCGGTGAATTCGCCGTCGATGAAGAGGCCGTACGACGGTGCGATGTCGACGATCGACCGCGATTCGGGTGCGGGTGCGTATTCGAATGCAGATGCAGAGGCCATGGTGATCAGTCCACCGTCACGTAGTCGGGTCCGGAGTAACGGCCGGTGGCGAGCTTCTGACGCTGCATGAGCAGGTCGTTGAGCAGGCTCGACGCGCCGAAGCGGAACCAGTGGTTATCCAGCCAGTCTGCACCCACGGTCTCGTTGACCAGGACCAGGAACTTGATCGCATCCTTGCTGGTGCGGATGCCGCCCGCGGGCTTCACGCCGACCTGGATGCCGGTCTGCGCGCGGTAGTCGCGCACCGCCTCCAGCATGAGCAGCGTGTTGGCGGGGGTGGCGTTGACCGCGACCTTGCCGGTCGAGGTCTTGATGAAGTCCGCGCCGGCGATCATGCCGAGCCAGGAGGCGCGGCGGATGTTGTCGTACGTGGAGAGCTCGCCGGTCTCGAAGATGACCTTGAGCCGGGCCGGGCCCACGGCCTCCTTCACGGCGCGGATCTCCTCGAAGACCTTGAGGTAGCGGCCCGAGAGGAAGGCGCCGCGGTCGATCACCATGTCGACCTCGTCGGCCCCGGCGGCGACGGCGTCGCGGGTGTCCGCGAGCTTCACGTCGAGCGCGGCGCGGCCGGCCGGGAAGGCGGTGGCGACGGAGGCGACCTTGACGCCGGAGCCCTTGAGGGCCTCGGCGGCGATCGCGGCCATGTCGGGATAGACACAGACCGCCGCGGTCGAGGGGGTGGTGCGGTCGGTCGGATCGGGACGGACGGCCTTGGCGGCGAGCGCCCGGACCTTGCCCGGGGTGTCCGCGCCTTCGAGCGTCGTCAGGTCGATCATCGAGATGGCCAGATCGATGGCGTACGCCTTGGCCGTTGTCTTGATCGAACGCGTACCGAGCCCTGCGGCGCGGGCCTCCAGGCCGACGGCGTCGACGCCGGGCAGGCCGTGGAGGAAGCGCCGCAGTGTGCTGTCGGACGCGGTCACGTCAGCGAATGCGGTGGGGATGGTGGGCATGGTCACCAGATGAGCATATCTACGCGCGTAGCGGCCTGTACAGGGGGCGGGGGCGAGGGCTTGTCCCGCGGGTGGGCTCACCGGCGTGCCTACCGGCGTGCACACCGGCGTGGGACGGACCGGAACGGCCGGTCCGGAGACGTACGGCAGAATCGGAGTCATGACGAGTCCCCAGCAGCCCACCGAGCCCACCTACGCCGACCGGGTCTTCCGGTCGCCCGCCGGGATGGCCGGGGGAGTGGTGCTGCTCGCGCTCATCGCCTGGCTCGCGGGGGACGCGGTCGTCCGCGGCGAGGGGCGTACGCCGTGGGTGGCCCTGGCCGTGGCGCTGCTCGCCGTCCCGCTGATCATCGCCTTCACCCTGCGGCCCGCGGTGTTCGCCAACGACGAACGGATGCGGGTCAGGAACCCCTTCCGGACGATCGCCCTTCCGTGGTCGGCGGTCACGGACATACGGGCCGGGTACTCCAGCGAGGTCCTCACGGAGGACGCGAAGTATCAGCTGTGGGCGATCCCGGTTTCGCTGCGGGCGCGCAAGAAGGCGGTGCGGCGTCCGCTGCGGACCGCGAACGGCCCGTTCGCGCGCGGCGGCCACGCGGCCACGCCGGCCGGCCCGGAGGTCCAGGGCCACGAGCCGCGGAAACCCACCGCGGACCAGGCGATCGAGCAACTGCGGGAGCTGGCGGAGCGCAATGCGGATCGGCCCGGCGCGAAGGGGGAGCCGCTGGTTCGCTGGGCGTACGAGATCGCGGCGCCGGCGGCAGCGGGTGCGGTGCTGCTGGTCATCCTGCTGGCGACCGGCTGAGCGTCCGGCCGTGCGGGGTGCGGGGCGCGGGTCCGTCCACCCGGGCCCGCCACACAAGGCGCCTGCCGGAGCCCCCTGCGGCGGGCGCTTCCACACCAGCAGCATGTACGCCCCCAGCCACGCCGACGTCGGTCGGATGCCGCGTCAGATCCCCGCGGCCTCTGCCAGATCCCGCTTGATCCCGTCCAGGATCTCGGCGGCCCGCCGGCGCGCGCTCAAGAGTTCGCTCGCGTCCGCGACCGGGACCACGACCTCCAGGTAGCACTTGAGCTTGGGCTCGGTGCCGCTCGGGCGCACGATGACACGCGCCGTGAACTCGCCGTCGAGGTAGTACCGCAGGCCGTCCGTCGGCGGGAGCTTCTCGGTGCCCCGGTTCAAGTCCTCGGCCGAGACGATCCGCAGCCCGGCGAGCACGGTCGGCGGCTGCTCGCGCAGCCTGCGCATGGCGTTCGCGATGATGCTCAGGTCCTCGACCCGCACGGACAGCTGGTCGGTGCCGTGCAGCCCGTGCGCGACGGCGAGGTCGTCGAGCAGATCGGTCAGGGTGCGGCCCTGCTCCTTCAGTTCGGAGGCCAGCTCGGCGACGAGCAGGGCGGCCGTGATGCCGTCCTTGTCGCGCACGCCCTCGGGGTCGACGCAGTAGCCGAGCGCCTCCTCGTAGCCGTACCGCAGGCCCTCGACGCGGGCGATCCACTTGAAGCCGGTCAGTGTCTCCTCGTACGGCAGCCCCGCGGCGTCGGCGATCCGCCCGAGCAGCGACGAGGACACGATCGACTCGGCGAAGGTGCCGCGCGCGCCCTTGTGGACGAGGTGCTCGGCCAGCAGCGCGCCGACCTCGTCGCCGCGGAGCATCTTCCAGTCCTCGCCGTCGGCGACGGCGACCGCGCACCGGTCCGCGTCGGGGTCGTTGGCGATGACGATGTCCGGCTGGACCCGGCGGGCGGTCTCGAATGCGAGATCCATCGCCCCCGGCTCCTCCGGGTTGGGGAACGAGACCGTCGGGAACGCCGGGTCGGGCTCGGCCTGCTCCTGTACGAGGACGGGCGCGGGGAATCCGGCACGGGCGAAAGCGGCGGTCAGTACGTCCTTGCCGACGCCGTGCATGGCCGTGTAGACGACGCGGGCGGTGCGGGGCGAGCCAGAGGTCAGGACCGCGTCCGTACGCGCCAGATAGGCCTCCAGGACCTCGTCACCGAGCGTGTCCCAGCCGCTCTTGGCCCGCAGCACGTCGTCGAGGCTCGCCACGGCGGCGATCTCCGCGGCGATCTCGGCGTCGGCGGGCGGCACGATCTGCGATCCGTCGCCGAGGTAGACCTTGTAGCCGTTGTCGCGCGGCGGATTGTGGCTGGCGGTGACCTCGACCCCGGCCACCGCGCCGAGCTTCCTTATGGCGAACGCGAGGACGGGGGTCGGCAGCGGGCGCGGCAGGACGGCGGCGCGGAGCCCGGCGCCGACCATCACAGCGGCGGTGTCGCGCGCGAAGTCGGCGGACTTGTAACGGGCGTCGTACCCGATGACGACGAGGCCGTCGCCCTGGCCCCTCGCCCTGAGATAGGCGGCCAGCCCGGCGGCCGCGCGGATCACGACGGCGCGGTTCATCCGCATGGGCCCGGCCCCGAGCTCGCCGCGCAGCCCGGCCGTCCCGAACTCCAGCGTGCCGCTGAAGCGGGCGGCGAGCTCGTCGAGATCGTTCGTCTCGATGAGCTTGCCGAGCTCGTCCCGGGTCTCACTGTCCGGGTCCTCCGCCAGCCACGCGCTGGCCCGCGCGATGAGGTCCTGCTGCACGGTTGGTCCGCCTCTCGTGTGGTTTGGTCGCCCGACCATTCTGGACGGGCGTACGCGTGAGCGGGGTGAGGTGGCGGGGGCGCATGGCTTGTTCCCCCACCCCGCCCCTTCCCCGGCTGTGCGGCGGCTGCGCGCCGCAGCCCGGTGCGTCAGCGGCTTCGCCGCAGAACATCCGGCGTACACCGGGGAGATGTGGGCCCCGCATCCCCCTGACACCGCGGAGCGTTCGCGTTCCTGTGCGTGGGGGGCGAACCGCCCCGCATCCGGCCCTCGACGTGCGCCGGGGTGCCCGTGAGCGGCGCGAGGCTGCCGCCGGCCGGGTGCTGAGGCGGTACGGACAGGGGGTACCTCCTGCGGCCTCGGGCCGCGCGTCCCCCCGCGGGTGGGGAGGGGCCGTGCAGGGTCGTCCCCACGTTTCCAGCGTCCGTGGTGAGCGTAGGCCAGGGGGCGTTGGTGGTTGATGCCCGGTGGGTGGTTTCGCGTTTCCAGGGTTCGTGGGTGCCGTGGGCCGGGGGGCGTTGGGGGTTGCTGTCCGGTGGGTGGTTTCGGGGGCGAACCCGGGCGTCCCGCTGCCTTGCCGTTCCGGTGGGGAGGGGCCGTGCAGGGTCGTCCCCGCAGGCGATCGGCGGCCAACACCGGGTGCCCTTGCGAACCCCTCATTGCCGCCGACGCCGAGGAGTCGAGCCCGGAGGGGACCCGGAACCCGAACGACACGGCACCGGGCGCCCCGAACCGCCCAGACCCGCACCCTGCGGCGGCCCGGCAGCCCGAACCGGCTACGCCCCGCCCGCACGCGCGTACGGTCGCCGCGCACCGGCCCCACGCGCCAGCTACCGCCGCCCGCACCGCGGGAACGTCAGATCCGGTCCAGCACCCGCGTCAGCAGCTCACCCATCCGCGCCGCCGAATCCCGCCCCGCCTGGAGCACTTCCTCGTGGTTCAGCGGCTCGCCCGAAAGCCCCGCCGCCAGGTTCGTGACCAGGGAGATGCCCAGGACCTCCGCGCCCGCCTCCCGCGCCGCGATCGCCTCGAGGACCGTGGACATGCCGACCAGGTCGCCGCCCATCACGCGGACCATGCCGATCTCCGCGGGCGTCTCGTAGTGCGGGCCGGGGAACTGGACGTACACGCCCTCCTCCAGCGACGCGTCGATCTCCTTGCACAGCGCCCGCAGCCGCGGCGAGTACAGGTCCGTCAGGTCCACGAAGTTCGCGCCGATGATCGGCGACGCCGCCGTCAGGTTGATGTGGTCGCTGATCAGCACCGGCTGTCCGGGGCGCATGCCCTCGCGCAGACCGCCGCAGCCGTTCGTCAGGACCACCGTCTTGCAGCCCGCGGCCACCGCCGTGCGCACCCCGTGAGAGACCGCGGCCACGCCGAGGCCCTCGTAGAAGTGCGTACGGCCCAGGAAGACCAGCGCCCGCTTCGCGCCGATGCGGTAGGAGCGGACCCTGCCGCCGTGGCCCTCGACCGCGGGCGGCGGGAAGCCGGGCAGCTCGGTGACCGGGAACTCGGCCTCTGGCATACCGAGCGCGTCGGCGGCCGGCGCCCAGCCGGAGCCCATGACCAGGGCTACGTCATGCGTCTCGGAGCCGGTCAGCTCGCGCAGGCGCGCGGCGGCGGCGTCGGCTGCGGCGTGGGGGTCGGCGCTAACGCCGTTGAGGTCCGGATTCACAGATGCGTTCACGCCGACGAGGGTAGCCGGTCATTTCCTACGCGCGTAGATGACGCAGCACACGGTCTTCGGATCGTTGCCTTGTCGTTTCCCACGAACGCGACGGTAAACGCATCAGCAAGGCCGCTTCCGCAGCTCCATCACATAGTCGTGGGGAGCGCCCGCCGAGTCCGCCGCGTCGGCCAGCTCGCCCAGATACCGCGCGGAGGGCAGCCCGCCCTCGTACCCGTTCAGCACATACACCCAGGCCGGCTCCTCGCCGTCCAGGGTGTCCACCCGGACCCGCATGCGCCGGTAGATGTCCAGGCCGACGCCCTCCCAGCGGTCCATCGAGTCCTCGTCCATCGGGGCGATGTCGTACAGCGCGACGAAGACCTGGGAGCGCGGCGCCTCCACGATCGTGGCCAGTGCCCCTTCCCAGCCCATCTGCTCGCCGCCGAAGGTCAGCCGCCAGCCGTTGAGCCAGCCGGTGCCGCGCAGCGGTGAGTGCGGGGCGCGGCGGGACATCAGCCGCGCGTCGAGGTTGCCGGCGTACGCGGCGTAGAGCGACATGGGATCGAGGGTACGGGAGGGGCACCCGTGGTTGCGGTGCACCGCTGGAGGGACCCGGGGCGAAGGCACGTGAACCGTGCGGGACAATGGAGGACGTACTGCAGTCCAAAGGGGCCGACCCCCGAACCCCGGCAGAACGAACGAGAGCGCGAGGCGTAACCCCAGTGACCCGGATCGTGATCATCGGCGGCGGACCCGGCGGATACGAGGCGGCCCTGGTGGGCGCCCAGCTCGGCGCGGAGGTGACCGTCGTCGACTGCGACGGCCTCGGCGGGGCGTCCGTGCTGACCGACTGCGTACCTTCCAAGACCCTGATCGCCACGGCCGAGGTGATGACCACCTTCGACTCCTCGCACGAGGAGCTGGGCATCATCGTGGCCGACGACACCCCGCCGATGGAGCAGGCCGCCCGGATCGTCGGCGTCGACCTCGGCAAGGTCAACCGACGGGTGAAGCGGCTCGCGCTCGCCCAGTCCCACGACATCACCGCCTCCGTCACCCGGGCCGGCGCCCGGGTGATGCGCGGCCGCGGCCGGCTAATGGGCCGGCAGGCGATGGACGGCTCACGCACGGTGGTCGTGACCGCCGCGGACGGCACCGAGGAGACGCTGACCGCGGACGCCGTGCTGATCGCGACCGGCGGCCACCCGCGCGAGATCCCGGACGCCCTCCCCGACGGAGAGCGGATCCTGAACTGGACCCAGGTGTACGACCTGAACGAGCTCCCCGAGGAGCTCATCGTGGTCGGCTCCGGCGTCACCGGCGCCGAGTTCGCCGGCGCTTACCAGGCTCTCGGCTCCCGGGTCACCCTCGTCTCCTCCCGCGACCGCGTGCTGCCGGGCGAGGACCCGGACGCCGCCGCGGTCCTGGAGGACGTCTTCCGCCGCCGCGGCATGAACGTCATGGCCCGCTCCCGCGCCGAGTCCGCCAAGCGCGTCGGCGACCGGGTCGAGGTCACGCTCTCCGACGGCCGCGTCATCTCCGGCTCGCACTGTCTGATGGCGGTCGGCGCGATCCCGAACTCCGCGGGCATGGGCCTGGAGGAGGCCGGCGTCCGCCTCAGGGACTCGGGCCACATCTGGACCGACAAGGTCTCGCGTACGAGCGCTCCCGGCGTGTACGCGGCCGGCGACGTCACCGGGGTCTTCGCGCTCGCCTCCGTCGCGGCCATGCAGGGCCGTATCGCGATGTACCACTTCCTGGGCGACGCGGTGCAGCCGCTGAACCTCAAGACCGTCTCGTCCAATGTCTTCACCGACCCGGAGATCGCCACCGTCGGATACAGCCAGGCGGACGTCGACGGCGGCATCATCGACGCCCGTGTCGTGAAGCTGCCGCTGCTGCGCAACCCGCGCGCGAAGATGCAGGGCATCCGGGACGGCTTCGTCAAGATCTTCTGCCGTCCGGGCACGGGCATCGTGGTCGGCGGCGTGGTCGTCTCGCCGCGCGCCAGCGAACTGATCCATCCCATCTCGATCGCGGTCGACAACAATCTGACGGTGGAACAGATCGCAAACGCCTTCACCGTGTACCCGTCTCTGTCGGGGTCGATCGCCGAGGTGGCACGGCAGTTGCACACTCGCAAGGCGGCCGGCGAAGCGTGATGCGGGAGTAAACCCGAAGAACCCCGGGCACTCCACGCGGCGAACGATCAACTTCCGGGCCGCCCATACCACTTGGCGACCCTGTCTGTGTGCAACTTCTGTTATTCGGCGCATAGTGCTGAAAAGTATCGGTCGGTCAGGTTACTGTCAGTTCCGTGTTCGCTGCAGAACGTCGCCAATTGATCCTTGAAATGGTGCGCGCCAACGGGGCCGTGTCGCTCCGTGAGCTCGCCCGCGTCGTCCAGACCTCCGAAGTGACCGTACGACGCGACGTGCGTGCGCTGGAGGCAGAAGGACTCCTCGACCGCCGTCACGGCGGTGCGGTACTGCCGGGCGGCTTTACGCGGGAGTCCGGCTTTCCGCAGAAATCCCTGTCCGCGACCGCGGAGAAGACGGCCATCGCCGATCTCGCCGCGGGCCTCGTCGAAGAAGGCGAGGCGATCGTGGTCGGAGCCGGGACGACGACGCAGGAGCTGGCCCGCCGGCTCGCGCGCGTCCCCGGACTGACCGTCGTCACCAACTCCCTGCTTGTTGCCCAGGCACTGGCCCACGCCAACCGGGTCGAGGTCGTCATGACCGGCGGGACGCTGCGTGGCTCCAACTATGCGCTGGTGGGCAGCGGGGCGGAGCAGTCCCTGCAGGGCCTGAGGGTGTCCCGTGCGTTCCTCTCGGGGAGCGGGCTGACGGCCGAGCGGGGCCTGTCCACGTCCAACATGCTCTCGGCGAGCGTCGACCGGGCCCTGGTCCAGGCCGCGGCGGAGGTCGTGGTCCTCGCGGACCACACCAAGCTCGGCACCGACACGATGTTCCAGACGGTGCCGACGGATGTGATCACGCGGCTGGTCACGGACGAGCCGACGACGCACGACGACCGGGCGGCGACGGAACTCCAGGCGCTGGCGGACCAGGGCGTCCAGATCACCGTGGCGGGCGCGGGCGCCCCGCCGGACACGGCCGCCCCGGGCGGCCGCCAGTCCCGCCGAGACGTCCCCCTCCCAACCCAACGCCGCACCCGCGGCGGCGCCGGGCCGGGCCCTCAGCTGCGCAGCGCCCTGACGTCGGAGCCGCCGGGGGAGAGAGCGGCGAGGGTGGCGGACCTCCGCCGCCGATAGCTGTAGGCACCGGGTTCGTGGGTGCCGTGGGCCGGGGGGCGTTGGTGGTTGCTGTCCGGTGGTTGTTTTCGCGGGCGAGCCGCTGTTGGGCACCGGGTTCGTGGGTGCCGTGGGCCGGGGGGCGTTGGTGCTTGATGCCCGGTGGGTGGTTCCCGGGGCGAACCCGGGCGTCCCGCTGCCTTGCCGTTCCGGTGGGGAGGGGCCGTGCAGGGTCGTCCCCGCAGGCGGGGGCGAACCCGGGCGTCCCGCTGCCTTGCCGTTCCGGTGGGGAGGGGCCGTGCAGGGTCGTCCCCGCAGGCGATTGGCGGCCAACACCGGGTGCCCTTGCGAACCCCTCATTGCCGCCGACGCCGAGGAGTCGAGCCCGGAGGGGACCCGGAACCCGAACAACACGGCACCGGGCGCCCCGAACCGCCCAGACCCGCACCCTGCGGCGGCCCGGCAGCCCGAACCGGCTACGCCCCGCCCTCCGCCTTCAGGCCCCGCAGTGTCAGCGTCAGTAGTCTGTCCGCCAACTCCGTGTCCCCCGGCTCCTCTTCCGCCGCCAGCGCGATCGCGTTCGTCAGTTGCATCAGGTCGCCGATCGAGACATCCGGCCGCACCGCACCGCTCTCCTGCGCCCGGAGCAGCAGCCGTTCGCCCGCCTCGCGGAGCGGCACGCTGCAGGCCGACAGTGCCGAAGTCTCGTCGTGCGAGGCCGACATGAGGGCTCGGGCCAGCCCGCGGTACTCACCCGCATGAGTGATGAGCGCGCGCAGCCAGTCCACCAGCGCCCCGCACGGCCGCTCCGCCGAGGCCAGTTCGCCCGAGCGCTGCACCAGTGAGGCCAGCGCCTCCTGGAAGACCGCGCTCATCATCGCGTGGCGGTTGGGGAAGTGCCGGTACAGCGTGCCGATGCCCACGCCCGACCGCCGGGCGATCTCTTCGAGCGAGGCGTCGGTGCCGTACTCGGCGAACACGGCGCGCGCTTCGGTCAGCAGCCGTTCGTAGTTGCGGCGCGCGTCGGCCCGCATCGGCCGCGCCGAGCCCACTGATGTACCGGTTGCCATCGCTCTCCTCCCTGCGCCCCCGGCGTTCAGTGTCCAGGATGCAGGCGTGGGGCCTGCCCCTCGTCGTACCGGGCAGGCCCCACGCTCGTACACACTCAGCCGGACGTCAGTCCTTGATCTCGCAGATCGTCGCACCGGACGAGACCGACGCGCCGACCTCGGCCGACAGGCCCTTGATCGTGCCGGAGCGGTGCGCGTTCAGCGGCTGCTCCATCTTCATCGCCTCCAGGACGACGACGAGGTCGCCCTCCTGGACCTCCTGGCCCTCCTCGACCGCGATCTTGACGATCGTGCCCTGCATCGGGGAGGCGAGGGTGTCACCGGACGCCGCCGACGCGGACTTCTTCGCGGCGCGGCGCTTGGGCTTGGCGCCCGCGGCCAGGCCGGTGCGGGCCAGCGTCATGCCCAGCGAGGAGGGCAGCGAGACCTCCAGGCGCTTGCCGCCGACCTCGACGATGACCGTCTCACGGCCCGGCTCGTCCTCGGTCTCCGAGTCGGCGGGCGCCGCGAAGGGCTTGATCTCGTTGACGAACTCCGTCTCGATCCACCGGGTGTGGACCCGGAAGGGGTCCGCGGTGAACGCCGGGTCAGCGACGACCGCGCGGTGGAAGGGGATGGCGGTGGCCATGCCTTCGACGTTGAACTCCGCCAGCGCACGCGCGGCACGTTGCAGCGCTTGCTGACGGGTCGCGCCGGTGACGATCAGCTTGGCCAGCAGGGAGTCCCAGGCCGGGCCGATCACCGAACCGGTCTCGACGCCCGCGTCGAGGCGCACACCCGGGCCGGACGGCGGCGCGAAGGCGGTCACCGTGCCGGGGGCCGGGAGGAAGCCTCGGCCCGGGTCCTCGCCGTTGATGCGGAACTCGAAGGAATGACCGCGCACCGCCGGGTCGCCGTAGCCGAGCTCCTCGCCGTCGGCGATACGGAACATCTCGCGGACCAGGTCGATGCCGGTGACCTCTTCGGTGACCGGGTGCTCCACCTGGAGACGGGTGTTGACCTCCAGGAAGGAGATCGTGCCGTCGACACCGACGAGGAACTCGACGGTGCCCGCGCCGACGTAACCGGCCTCCTTGAGGATGGCCTTGGACGCGGCGTACAGCTCGGCGTTCTGCGCCTCGGACAGGAAGGGGGCGGGCGCCTCCTCGACCAGCTTCTGGTGGCGGCGCTGCAGCGAGCAGTCACGCGTGGAGACGACGACGACATTGCCGTGGGTGTCGGCCAGGCACTGGGTCTCGACGTGCCGCGGCTTGTCCAGGTAGCGCTCGACGAAGCACTCGCCGCGCCCGAAGGCGGCGACGGCCTCGCGCACCGCGGAGTCGTACAGCTCCGGCACCTCTTCGAGGGTGCGGGCGACCTTCAGACCGCGGCCGCCACCGCCGAACGCCGCCTTGATCGCGATCGGCAGCCCGTGCTCCCGCGCGAAGGCGACGACCTCGTCGGCGCCGGAGACCGGGTCGGGCGTACCGGCGACCAGCGGCGCTCCGGCGCGCTGGGCGATATGACGGGCGGCGACCTTGTCACCGAGATCACGGATCGCCTGCGGCGGCGGGCCGATCCACGTCAGACCGGCGTCCAGCACGGCCTGCGCGAAGTCCGCGTTCTCCGAGAGGAAGCCGTATCCGGGGTGGATGGCGTCCGCTCCCGAGTCCTTCGCGGCCTGGAGCACCTTGGCCATGTCCAGATAGCTGGCGGCCGGGGTGTCACCGCCCAGAGCGAACGCCTCGTCGGCCGCGCGGACATGCAGAGCGTCCCGGTCCGGATCGGCGTAGACGGCTACGCTCGCGATCCCGGCGTCCCGGCAGGCACGGGCAACGCGGACAGCGATTTCGCCACGGTTGGCGATGAGCACCTTGCGCACGATGGCTCCCTCCTTGAAACAAGCTGAGTTTAGGGAAGCCGCACACCGTCCTTCGACCCGTCCCCAATGGTGAGCTTTCCCACACGGAGCGTGATTCGAGGCTCGCGCAAGTCGCGAAATCCCTTGTCGCACCAAGGTACGACGGGTTCCTTCCTCGCACAGTAACCCTGTGGTGTGGCACAGGTCTCTGTTCTGGGCGCCAGCGGCCGGGCGCGTTTCTTTGTGGAGTCCCTACGAATGGCCCAACGGTCCTTTGCTGTAAGACCGAGCGTGCCGCGCCTCTTGTCCCGCCCTTTACCCGTTAGTAGCGTTCGCGATGTCGTACGTACTTCCGGTAACAGAGGGTTGGGGGCGCCGTGGCGCGCAGACCGGTGGCCGTGGTGGCCGCGCTTGTTCTGCTGGTGGAGGCCATCGGCATCGTGGTGATCAACGGGATCCTCGCCACGTTCGTCGAGAAGCAGAGCATGTCGCTCGCCGACATGGACCCGGACGCGATGGTCACGGGCACATGGGTGATGGGCGGCGTCTTCGGCCTCTACCTCGCCGCATGCGGTGTGACCATGCTGCTGACCGGCCTGCGCGACCGGGCCCCGGGGCGGGTCGCCCGGATCCTGCTGATCTCGTGCGCGATCACGCACGGGGTGCTCGGCGCTCTCACGGTGGGTCTCGTCGGCTGGGAGGCGTTCGCGTTCATGATGGTGGTGCTCGGACTGATCGTCCTGGTGCTGGTCGCGTATGGAAATGGCGGGAAGCCACAGAAGGAAGAAGCCCACAAGGAGCCCGCTCCGACGCACGGCACCGCACCCGCCTAGTGGCATCCGAGCCGGTCGTGAGGCGGGCACGAGTCCGCCCTCGCCTGGCCCCGAGCCGGTGTCGAGTCTGACGTGATTCTGACGGTCGACTGACGTCCAGGGCGTGGGGCGGGGGTGCTTCAGTCCGTCCACAGATCCGTGATCGAGAAGCCGAGTTCCGCCAGCAGCGTGCGCAGCAGCGGCAACGAGAGCCCGATGACGTTGCCGTAGTCGCCGTCGATGGAGTCGATGAACGCCGCCGAGCGGCCGTCCAGCGTGAACGCGCCCGCCACGTGCAGCGGTTCACCGCTCGCGACGTACGCGGCGATCTCGGCGTCCGTCGGCTCGCCGAAGCGCACGGTCGTCGACGCGGTCGCCGACACGCTGCGGCCGGTCGCCGTGTCCGTCACGCAGTGGCCGGTCTGCAGGATGCCGGAGCGGCCCCGCATGCTCTTCCAGCGGGCGATGGCCTCCTCCTCGTCGGCCGGCTTGCCGAGGGCCTCGCCGTCGAGTTCGAGGACCGAGTCGCAGCCGACGACCAGCGCGCCGGAGGCCTCGGGACGCGCGGCCACGACGGCGGCCTTGGCCTCGGCGAGCACCAGGGCCAGCTCGGCCGCGGTCGGTGCGCTCAGCCCGTCCTCGTCGACGCCGCTGACGATCACTTCGGGGGCGAGTCCGGCCTGGCGCAGCAGATTGAGGCGCGCGGGGGAGGCGGAGCCGAGGACGAGGCGGGGGCGGTGAGCGGTCATGGGGTCATCGTAGGCGGCGGTTCGCAGCCCGACATCGATGGTCAGCGCAGCCCGACCACGAACATCAGCACCACCATGGCGAAGGCCAGCAGGAGGCCCGCGCGGCGCATCATCGCCTGCGTCTCGCGCAGCTCTTTCGGAGGCTCGTTCTCCGGGTCGGACCACAGCATGCCGTCGATCCTGCTGCGGGGAGCCGGGCCGCGCCTGAGTACGGGTACTCAACCGGCGGGGTGACAACGGGCCACATTCTCGGTGTGTCGAGGGCTACGAGGATCACAGGGGTCTGCTGTTCCTCGAGGAGTCCGGGTCCTCAGTCGTCGGTGGGGCTGACATGCCAGCCCCACCGACGGGGGTTTGGCCCCGGTTGCTCACACGGGCCAGCAGCTGCGGGCCCACGCCCGCGGGCCGGGCACCGGCCTTCGCGTGCGGGCGATCCGCGCCGGGTCCGACCACTGCTGCGGCGGGAGCGGCGCGCCGCCCTCCGCCGCCGCGGCCGTCGCCGCGGCGCGTGCCTGGACCACCGCGAGTGCGGCGGCCAGCTCCTCCGGGGTGGGATTTCCCCGTACGACCTTGATCATCGTCAGGTCCCTTCCTAGAGGGGGATGTTGCCGTGCTTCTTGGGCGGCAGGCTTTCCCGCTTCGTACGCAGCTGACGCAGGCCCTTGACGACCTGTGCCCGGGTGTCCGACGGCATGATCACCGCGTCCACGTAGCCGCGCTCCGCCGCGATGTACGGGTTGAGGAGCGTGTCCTCGTAGTCCTGGATCAGCTCCGCGCGGGTCGCCTCGACGTCCTCCGCGGCCGCGATGGTGCGGCGGTGCAGGATGTTCACCGCGCCCTGTGCGCCCATGACCGCGATCTGCGCGGTCGGCCAGGCCAGGTTGAGGTCGGCGCCCAGGTGCTTGGAGCCCATGACGTCGTACGCGCCGCCGAAGGCCTTGCGCGTGATCACCGTGATCAGCGGGACCGTCGCCTCCGCGTAGGCGTAGATCAGCTTCGCGCCGCGGCGGATGATGCCGCCGTACTCCTGGTCGACGCCCGGCAGGAAGCCGGGCACGTCGACGAAGGTGAGAACGGGGACGTTGAAGGCGTCGCAGGTGCGCACGAAGCGCGCGGCCTTCTCGGAGGCGTTGATGTCGAGACAGCCCGCGTACTGCATCGGCTGGTTGGCGACGATGCCGACCGGGTAACCCTCGACCCGGCCGAAGCCCGTGATGATGTTCGGCGCGAACAGCGACTGCGTCTCCAGGAATTCGCCGTCGTCCAGCACATGCTCGATGGCCGTGTGCATGTCGTAGGGCTGGTTCGCGGAGTCGGGGATGAGGGTGTCGAGCTCGCGGTCCTCGTCCGTGGTCTCCAGGTCGGCCTCCTCGGGGAAGGCCGGTGCCTCGGACAGGTTGTTGGACGGCAGGTACGACAGCAGCGACTTGACGTAGTCGACGGCGTCCTTCTCGTCGCCCGCCATGTGGTGCGCGACACCGGAGGTGGAGTTGTGCGTACGGGCTCCGCCCAGCTCCTCGAAGCCGACGTCCTCGCCGGTGACCGTCTTGATGACATCGGGTCCGGTGATGAACATGTGCGAGGTCTGGTCGACCATCACCGTGAAGTCGGTGATCGCGGGCGAGTAGACGGCGCCGCCCGCGCACGGTCCGACGATCAGTGAGATCTGCGGGATCACGCCGGAGGCATGGGTGTTGCGGCGGAAGATCTCGCCGTACATGCCGAGGGCCATGACGCCCTCCTGGATACGGGCGCCGCCGGAGTCGTTGATGCCGACGACGGGGCAGCCCGTCTTCAGCGCGAAGTCCATCACCTTCATGATCTTCTGGCCGAAGACCTCGCCCAGGGACCCGCCGAGGACCGTGAAGTCCTGGGAGAACACCGCCACCGGGCGGCCGTCGACCGTGCCGTAGCCGGTGACCACACCGTCGCCGTAGGGGCGGTTCTGCTCCATGCCGAAGTCCGTGGAGCGGTGCCGGGCGAACTCGTCCAGCTCTACGAACGAGCCCTCGTCCAACAGCAGATCGACGCGCTCACGGGCGGTCAACTTGCCCTTGGCGTGCTGCTTCTCCACCGCGCGCGCGGAACCGGCATGCGTCGCCTGGTCAACACGGCGCTGCAGATCCGCCAGCTTTCCTGCGGTGGTGTGAATGTCGATCTGTTCCGGCTCGGACATCGGGATGCGGCTCCCTGGCTGGTCACGGGGTCGGTGGCTACTGACTCGTAGCGTATCGGCGCGCCTACGGTTCGGCAGTGCGTCGTTTGCCACACCTAACCTGGCTTGCATGACGCCTGAGAATGCGCCCCGGAGCCGCTGGTCCGACCTCGACCGGCCGCCGCTGAACGAAGCCTCGCTGCGCCACTCGCTGCTGCAGCCGGGCGGGCTGTGGACCTCTCTCGACATCGTGCCCGAGACCGGGTCCACCAATTCCGATCTGGCGGCCCGGGCCGGGTCCCTCGAGGAGGGGGCGGTGCTCGTCGCCGAGGTGCAGACGGCCGGGCGCGGACGCCTGGACCGCACCTGGACGGCGCCACCGCGCTCCGGGCTGTTCTTCTCCGTACTGCTGAAGCCCGGAGCGGACATCCCGGTCGAGCGCTGGGGCTGGCTGCCGCTGCTCGCCGGTGTGGCCTCCGCGACGGGTCTCGCCCGTGCCGCCGGAGTGGACATGTACCTCAAATGGCCCAATGACCTGCTGGTAAAGATCGACGGCGAGGAGCGCAAGACCGGCGGAATCCTCGCCGAGCGGGCGGGCGACGACGCCGTGGTCGTCGGTATCGGCCTCAATGTCACGCTGCGTACCGAGGAACTGCCGGTGCCGGAGGCGGGCTCCCTCGCGCTCGCCGACGCGATCTCCACCGACCGTGACCCGCTGCTGCGGGCCGTGCTGCGCTCGCTGGAGCAGTGGTACGGCGACTGGCGCGCGGCGGGCGGGGACCCGGGACTCTCGGGGCTCCAGGAGGCGTACGCGGCGGGCTGCGCGACGCTGGGACGGAGCGTACGGGCCGAGCTGCCCGGCGAACGCTCGGTGATCGGCGAGGCGGTGGCGATCGACGGCGACGGGCGGCTGGTGCTGTCCACGGAGGGCGGGGGCCGGCAGGCGGTCAGCGCGGGCGACATCGTGCACCTGCGGCCGGCCGGATGAACTGTGCGGCCGGGACGTGAGCTAGGGCACACCTGCCGTATCGTTGAGGCGATCGAGCGACAGATCGGCAGGGCAGTGCGCAGGGAACGGGCAGGAGGCGGCTGGTGACCGTCGACGACACCACTTCCGGCGCGGGCGCGTTGCCGCCGGAGGGCTCCTCCTCCGGCGCGTCCTCCCCGTCGAATTCGTCATCGTCGCCGTCCGGCGCCTCCTCGCCCCCGGGTTCGTCCGCCGGGTCGGCCGCGGGCACGGCTTCCGGGTCGGTGGCGGGCCCGCCGGCCGGGGCGGCCGCGGTGCATCCGCCGCACCACGAGGTCGATCACACCGTGGAGCCGACCGACGACCCCCTTGCGATCCGGCTGGAGCAGCTGATCCTTGGCGCGGACCGGCGCTACACACCGTTTCAGGCCGCCCGCACGGCGGGAGTCTCCATGGAGCTCGCCTCCCGCTTCTGGCGGGCCATGGGCTTCGCCGACATCGGCCAGGCCAAGGCCCTGACCGAGGCGGACGTACTGGCCCTGCGACGGCTCGCCGGTCTGGTCGAGGCGGGCCTGCTCAGCGAGCCGATGGCGGTGCAGGTGGCGCGCTCGACCGGCCAGACCACCGCCCGGCTGGCGGAATGGCAGATCGACTCCTTCCTGGAGGGCCTGACCGAGCCGCCCGAGCCCGGAATGACGCGTACGGAAGTCACCTACCCCCTGGTCGAGCTGCTCCTGCCCGAGCTGGAGGAGTTCCTGGTCTACGTCTGGCGCCGCCAGCTCGCGGCGGCGACCGGGCGCGTGGTCCAGGCGGCGGACGACGAGGAGATGGTGGACCGCCGTCTGGCGGTCGGCTTCGCGGACCTGGTGGGCTTCACCCGCCTGACCCGGCGCCTCGAAGAGGAGGAACTCGGGGAACTCGTCGAGGCGTTCGAGACCACCTCCGCGGACCTGGTCGCCGCGCACGGCGGCCGGCTGATCAAGACGCTCGGCGACGAAGTCCTGTACGCGGCGGACGACGCGGGCACGGCGGCGGAGATCGCGCTGCGGTTGATAGAGACGATGACGAACGACGAGTCGATGCCCGCGCTGCGGGTCGGCATCGCCTTCGGGACGGTGACGACGCGGATGGGCGACGTCTTCGGCACGACGGTGAACCTGGCGAGCCGGCTGACATCGATAGCGCCGAGGAACGCGGTGCTGGTGGACGGTGCGTTCGCGGAAGAACTCTGCCGCACGGGGGACGCGCCGGCGTCCGAGGCGGAGGCGGCGGAGGAAGCTGCCGCGGCGGAGAAGGAGGGCGAGGAGCCCCCCTCGTACCGCTTCGCGCTGCAGCCGATGTGGCAGCGGCCGGTGCGTGGTCTTGGCGTGGTGGAGCCCTGGCTGATGTCGCGTCGCAGCGGCTGAAGCGCCCGGGGCGGGCCGCAGGAGCCCGCCCCGCCCTATGATCCGGTTAACCATCGTTCACCGGGAGGGTGCCCTCATGTCCGAGTCCGCCGAGCAGCGCTTCGGGGAATTCGTCGTCGTCCGCAGGCACGAGCACGTCGCCGAGCTCGTACTCGACCGGCCGGGGGCCATGAACGCCGTCTCCACCGAGATGGCCCGTTCCATTGCCGCCGCGTGCGACGCCCTCGGAGCCGACCGCGACGTACGGGTCACCGTGCTCAGCTCCACCCACGAGCGGGCCTTCTGCGTCGGAGCCGATCTGAAGGAGCGGAACTCCTTCTCCGACGCCGAGTTGGTCAGGCAGCGGCCGACCGCGCGGGCCGCCTACACCGGGGTGCTGGAGCTGCCCATGCCCACCGTCGCCGCCGTGCACGGGTTCGCGCTCGGAGGCGGGTTCGAGCTCGCGCTTGCCTGCGATCTGATCGTCGCCGACGAGACCGCCGTCGTGGGGCTGCCCGAGGTGTCCGTCGGTGTCATTCCCGGCGGCGGCGGGACGCAGCTGCTGCCGCGCCGTGTGGGGGCGGCGCGGGCCGCCGAGCTGGTCTACACGGCCCGCCGCGTGGAGGCCGCGGAGGCCCGGGCGTTGGGACTCGTCGACCAGCTCGTGGACGAGGCCAGGGCCGGCGCGCTGGAGCTCGCCGCGCGGATCGCCGCGAACTCCCCGGTCGGGCTGCGCGCGGCGAAGCGCGCGATGCGGCTCGGGCAGGGTCTCGATCTGCGGGCCGGTCTCGAGGTCGAGGACGCGGCCTGGCGCTCGGTGGCCTTCTCCGGGGACCGGGCCGAGGGGGTTGCCGCCTTCAACGAGAAGCGGAAGCCGCAGTGGCCCGGCGAGTGAACCGCGGCACGGCTCTGAAGGCCCCGGGTTACGTCAACTGATCAAATGGGCCAAACCTCCCTAAGCTGGGATGATGGCAGAGGATCGGCGGCTGCGAGCCGTAGTGGAGCTGGCGCAGGCAATGGCTGCCGCGCGCACCCCGCGTGAGTTCTGGCGGGCCGGCGCGCTCGGTGCGTGCGACGCGCTCTCCGGCTCGTTCGCGGCCCTGTCGATGTGGGAGCGGGAGCTCGGGCAGCTCAAGGTGCTCGTGAACGCCGGCGAACGTGCCGCCGGGGAGGAGGAGTTCCCCGAGTCCGAGACGTATCCGGTCAACCGCTTCCCGGAGATCACGGAGTTTCTGCACGAGCAGTGGGCCGGCGGCGGTGAGCCGGACGCCTGGGTGGAGACCGTCGACGGTCCGGCCTCCGGCAATGCGGGCTACTCCCATCAGCGCGTGGACGCACTGCGGCGGCGCGGGCGCGGCTGCTGCGTGGTCGCGCCCATCGTGCTGCACGGGCGGGCATGGGGGGAGCTGTATGTGGCACGCGCGGCCGGCCGGCCCGTCTTCGACCGGGACGACGCGGACTTCGCGGCCGTGCTCGCCTCGGTCGTCGCTTCGGGGATCGCCCAGTCCGAGCGGCTGGAAGAGGTCCGAAAGCTGGCGTTCACGGACCCCCTGACCGGCCTCGCCAACCGCCGGGCCGTCGACATAAGGCTCGACGAGGCGCTGGAGCGCCACCGGGTGGACGGTTCGGTCGTGAGCCTGGTGGTCTGCGACCTCAACGGCCTCAAGCAGGTGAACGACACCCACGGCCACGCCGTGGGCGACCGGCTGCTCGAACGTTTCGGCTCCGTTCTCTCCCTGTGCGGGGCCATGCTCCCGGGTGCCCTGTCGGCCCGTCTCGGCGGCGACGAGTTCTGTCTGCTCTCGGTCGGCCCGCCCGCGGACGAGGTGGTCCGCGTCGCCGACGAACTCTGCGTACGCGCGGGCGAGTTGGAGATGGGGGAGGGGGTGGCCTGCGGGGTCGCGTCCACCGGTGACCCGATCGGGCAGGTCCGTTCGGCCCGTCGGCTGTTCCGGCTCGCGGACGCGGCCCAGTACCGGGCGAAGGCGGCCCGCTCCCTGAAGCCCGTGGTCGCGGGGCGCGACGGCACGGTGCTGCGGCTCGCGGACTCCCCGCCCCGCTCCGCGCACGAGCGCCGGACGTTCCGGGCGGCCCGGCCGGAGGAGGCGCAGGAGCCCTGGAGCGAGCCCTGAGCCCGCTGCGCCGTGCCGCGGCTGCCCACCGGTGCGTTAGGGCCTGTCGTTCGGATCTTGCCGGGTTCGCGTGCCCTGGCACGCACGCTCGCCGCGTTGTCGTCAGTCGCCGACGCTCCGCGTCGGCTCTTTCCTCCGCCTTGCGATCGCACGCACCAGACCCCGCTCACTGATCCGGCCTGATCCAAACGACAGACCCTAAGGGCCGACCGGGCCACCACTAGTGACAGGTTGGGATTCAGTCCGTACGCTCCTGAATATGGATATGCACACAGTCGTGGTGGGGACGTCCGGTACCACCGCCGCAGACGTCATCGCCGTGGCCCGCGAGGGCGCCCGTATCGAACTCTCCGAGGAGGCCGTTGCCGCCCTCGCCGCCGCCCGCGGAATCGTGGACGCCCTCGCCGCCAAGCCCGAGCCCGTCTACGGGGTCTCCACCGGTTTCGGCGCGCTCGCCAGCCGGCACATCAGCCCCGAGCTCCGCGCCCAGCTCCAGCGCAACATCGTCCGCTCGCACGCCGCGGGCATGGGCCCGCGCGTCGAGCGCGAGGTCGTCCGCGCGCTGATGTTCCTGCGCCTGAAGACCGTGGCCTCCGGCCACACCGGTGTACGCCCCGAGGTCGCCCAGACCATGGCCGACGTACTGAACGCCGGGATCACGCCCGTCGTGCACGAGTACGGCTCCCTCGGATGCTCCGGCGACCTCGCGCCGCTGTCCCACTGCGCGCTGACCCTCATGGGCGAGGGCGACGCCGAGGGCCCCGACGGCACCGTCCGGCCCGCCGGCGAGCTGCTCGCCGAGCACGGCATCGCGCCCGTCGTACTTCGCGAGAAGGAGGGTCTCGCCCTCCTCAACGGCACCGACGGCATGCTCGGCATGCTGGTCATGGCCCTCGCCGACCTCCAGCGCCTCTACACCACGGCCGACATCACCGCCGCGCTGTCGCTGGAGGCGCTTCTCGGCACCGACAAGGTCCTCGCCCCCGAGCTGCACGCCATCCGCCCGCACCCGGGCCAGGGCGTCGCCGCGGCCAACATGAGCGCCGTACTCAAGGGCTCCGGGCTCGTCGGCCACTTCCAGGAGGAAGAGGCCCCCCGTGTCCAGGACGCGTACTCGGTGCGCTGCGCCCCGCAGGTCGCGGGCGCCGGACGCGACACGCTCGCCCACGCCCGGCTGGTCGCCGACCGCGAGCTCGCATCCGCCGTCGACAACCCGGTCGTCCTGCCCGACGGCCGTGTGGAGTCCAACGGCAACTTCCACGGCGCTCCCGTGGCGTACGTCCTGGACTTCCTGGCCATCGCCGCCGCGGATCTCGGATCGATCGCGGAGCGGCGTACGGACCGGCTGCTCGACAAGAACCGTTCGCACGGCCTGCCGCCGTTCCTCGCCGACGACGCGGGTGTCGACTCGGGCCTGATGATCGCCCAGTACACCCAGGCCGCCCTGGTCAGCGAGATGAAGCGGCTCGCCGTACCGGCCTCCGCCGACTCGATCCCGTCGTCGGCGATGCAGGAGGACCATGTCTCGATGGGCTGGTCCGCCGCGCGCAAGCTCCGTACGGCAGTTGGCAATCTGAACCGGATCCTCGCGGTGGAGCTCTACGCCGCGACCCGCGCCATCGAGCTGCGCCGCCATCTGACCCCCGCGCCCGCCTCGCAGGCCGCTATCGGGGCGCTGCGTGCCGCGGGCGTCGAGGGCCCGGGCCCGGACCGTTTCCTCGCGCCCGACCTGGATGCGGCGGACGCGTTCGTACGGGACGGAAAGCTCATCGCGGCCGTTGAGCCCGTGACCGGTCCGCTCGCCTGACCCGCAGGGACTCCGCCGGCCCGCCCGCATGCCGGGCCGGGCGGCGGAGTCCGGTCAGGGAAGTACCGTCCCGCCGCGGCGCACCGAGTACGTCACGAAGCCCGCGCCGATGCCCAGGAACGCCGTGCCGCCGATCAGATACGGCGTGGTGTCCACCGTGCCGGTGTCGGCGAGAGCCAGCCCCTGCGCCGACGCCTCCGCGCCGGTCCGCGCCTTGGGCACCGCTTCCGTCTCGGCCGTGGCATTCGCCGAGGGAACGAACCACAGCGCGCACAGCAGAGTCCCTGCGGCAGTGGCGGTAAGAAGCGGTCGACGTGCGACGGACACGGACTCGATCCCCCCTTGAGGCATCCAAGAATTGGCCGGGTGCGCTGATGCTAAATGAAAGCAGCGGGTCGCGGGAAAGCCGGGTGACCGGGCGCTCTACCCTCCGTCGTATGACCTCTTCTGAGACATCACGTTATGTGCGGCTGCGGGTGGAATTGGTGGTGGAGATCGCCGAGCCCGATGCGCTGACCGGCGCGGCCCTCGAGCGCATCGCGGCCGACGAGTTCATGCCTGACGAGGAGCGTGCGCACGCGGCCTCGGCGGTGCGCGAGGACGAGGCCGAGGCCATCGCGTATCTCGTGGATCCCTTCGACCTGGTCAGTGAGGTTCCGGGCGTGGACCTCGCACAGGCCTCCTGGAGCAGTGAGCAGATCGAGTACGACCCCGATGCACGGGAGTGGGACCTCGACGAGGAAGATGGGGACTACGACGAGGACGAGAGCGACGAGCATCCTGACGGCGCGCGGCCATAATCCCCGCTGCCGACGGATCACGGCCCGGATCGCCGGGTAGGTGAACCGGAGCCCGGGCGCTCTCGTGCCGTACTGCAACCGGTGGGGGTCACCGCTGCGTCGGTGAGTGTCGGTGAGTGGTGTATCCCACATCCCCGCGGGTTGTGGAACCGGGCGGCCCGGAATGAGTGTTTCAGCAGTTGGTCAGGGAACCGGCGACGATGGAGAAGCGTGTGATGACGGACAGCAAGCGGCGCAGGGCCCTCATGGCCGCGTCCGCGGTGCTCGGCGGCGTGCTGTTGATATCCGCCTGCAGCGGCGACGGGGACAAGGACGGCAGCGCCGACGGCTCGAAGAAATCGCAGGCTCAGGTCGACGAGGCCGCCGCGAAGGACGCTTCGAAGGCCCGAATAGCCATCTCGCCCAAGAACGGCGCGACCAACGCGAGCATCAACAACGCCGCCAAGGTCACCGTCAGCGAGGGCACCCTCACCCAGGTCACGATGACCACCGCCGACGGCAAGAGCGTCAAGGGCACGATGGCTCCCGACAGCAAGAGCTGGAAGCCGGACGAGCAGCTCGACCGCTCCACCACGTACAAGATCTCCGCCTCGGCCAAGGACGCAGCGGGGCTTGAGGCCCACGAGAACTCCTCCTTCACCACGGTCTCGCCCGCCAACAGCTTCATCGGCAACTTCACGCCCGAGGGCGGTTCCACCGTCGGCGTCGGTATGCCGGTGTCCATCACCTTCAACAAGGCGATCACCGACCGCAAGGCCGTCCAGTCCGGGATCAGCGTGACGTCGAGCAGCGGCCAGGAGGTCGTCGGCCACTGGTTCAACGGGCAGCGTCTCGACTTCCGCCCCGACCAGTACTGGCAGGAGGGCTCGACCGTCACCCTCAAGCTGAACCTGGACGGCGTCGAGGGCGCGGACGGCGTCTTCGGTGTTCAGCAGAAGACCGTCACCTTCAAGATCGGCCGCAACCAGGTCTCCACCGTCGACGCCTCGTCCAAGACGATGACGGTCACCCAGGACGGCAAGACGATCAAGACGATCCCGATCTCTGCCGGTGCCCCCGACAACCCGACCTACAACGGTCAGATGGTGATCTCCGAGAAGTTCAAGGAGACCCGGATGGACGGCTCGACGGTCGGCTTCAAGAAGAAGGACGGCAAGGGCGAGTACGACATCAAGGACGTCCCGCACGCGATGCGGCTGTCCACGTCGGGCACGTTCATCCACGGCAACTACTGGGGCGCCGACTCGATCTTCGGCAGCGCCAACACCAGCCACGGCTGTGTCGGCCTGAACGACGTCAAGGGCGCCGGTGACCCGAACCAGCCCGCCGCCTGGCTGTTCAACAACTCGATCGTCGGCGACGTCGTCATCGTGAAGAACTCCAAGGACAAGACCATCGCGCCCGACAACGGCCTCAACGGCTGGAACATGAGCTGGAGCGCGTGGAAGGCCGGCTCCGCCGTCTGACCCTTTACGCATACGAAGGCGGCGGTACCCCAAAGGGTGCCGCCGCCTTCGTATGCCGCGCAGGCCCTCGAAATTGGCCTGCGCGCGCTCGAATCTGCCCGTAGCGTCCCGGCCATGACGATCACCTCTCTCGCGGTCCCGCCGCCCGTGACCGCCGTCGACGCCTGGCACGGCGTGGTCACGGCGGCCCACGCCCACGATCTTCCGGCCGCGGTGCCCGCGCCCGGGCGGGTCGAGACCGAGGGGAAGCTGAACCGGTCCTCGGTCAGCGGGCGTACCGTCCGTCTCGCGGCGACCGCGCCGGACGGCTCGTACGACGGTGTGGCCTCGCTGCTGCTGTTCACCGACGAGGGCAACCGGCACACGGCCTTCCTCGACGTGCTCGCCGTCCACCCGCGGGCCAGGCGCCGCGGCACCGGCGCCGCGCTCTGGCGGGCCGTGCACGCCGAACTCACGGCAAACGGGCGGACCTCTCTCTCCACGATGCTCGAACTCGGGGGCACGGGCCAGGAGTTCGCGACCGGGCTCGGCTTCGAGAAGGTGCTGGACCTCGGGTGGTACGTACAGAATGTGCGCGAAGCTCTCGCAGCGCACCCGCAGCCGCCGGAGCTCCCCGAGGGGTATGCGTACGCCCAGTGGGCGGGCGTCGTGCCCGACGCCCACGCGGACGCGTTCGCCGAGGCGCACAACGCCATGGAGGACGCCCCGAGCGGCGACATGGACGAACAGGTGACCCCCTGGGACGCCGACAGGGTACGGGCCGCCGCTCAGGTGATCCTGGACCGGGGCGGGGTGATCCTGTCCTCGGCGGTGCTCCACGCGGCGAGCGGTGACCGCGTCGCCGCCTACACCGAACTGGTGCTGCGCGACCCCTCGGACGCGCGGGCCCTCCAGTACGACACGGTCGTCACCCCGGACCACCGCGGTCGCGGGCTCGGCCGGGCGGTCAAGCGGCACATGCTGGGGGCGGTGAGGCTCGCGCAGCCCGGCATACGCGAGATCGCGACCTCGGTCGCCGACGACAACGGTCCGATGCTGGCGGTCAACGAGCGGCTCGGCTACCGGCGCGAGCGGACCGCCGCTGTCTTCCAGCTCAGGCTCTGACCGTAAGCCCGTCAGCCCGGGCAGCGCGTCAAGCCGGCCCGTCAGCCTGCCTGGTCGACGTCCGTCAGCTCGTCGACCCCCCAGCCCGCCAGCAGCCGCAGGGAATCAGCCGACCGGCTGCCCGGCTCGGCGTGGTAGGTCACCACCGAGAGGTCGTGGTCGTCCGGCAGGCTCAGCGTCTCGTACGACAGGGTCATCTCGCCCACCAGCGGATGGTGCAGCCGCTTTGCGCCGTGCCCCTTCTCCTGCACGGTGTGGGCAGCCCACAGCCTGCGGAACTCCTCGCTCTTGACCGACAGTTCGCCGATCAGCCCGGGCAGCTGCGGGTCGTCGGCCGAGCAGCCCGCGTACATGCGCAGCACGCTGACCATCTCCACCGCCTTGCACTCCCAGTCGATGTACAGATCACGGGCGTTGGGGTCGAGGAAGACGAGCTTCGCCATGTTCCGCTCCGGCGCCTTGAGCGCGGCGAAGTCGCCGAGCAGCGCGCGGGCCATGCGGTTCCAGCCCAGGATGTCCAGACGCCGCCCGAAGATCAGGGCGGGCACCGTGTCCATCGCGTCGATCAGCTGCTGGACCGAAGGCCGCACCTGCTGCGGCCGCCCCATCCGCCGGTGCTTCTTCTGCTTCGGCTTGGCGAGATGGGTGAGATGGTCGCGCTCGACGTCCGAAAGCCGCAGCGCCCGCGCGATCGCGTCCAGAACCTCGGTGGACACATTGCGGCCGTTGCCCTGCTCGAGACGCGTGTAGTACGCGACGGAGACCCCGGCGAGCTGGGCCAGCTCCTCACGGCGCAGCCCCGGCACACGGCGGTGTCGGCCCAGGAGCGGCAGGCCCACGTCCTCCGGCTGGAGCCGCGCACGGCGTGAGCGGAGGAATTCGCTGAGTTCGGCGCGCTGGTCCATGCAGCCAGTATTCCGCCGGTCGAGGCTGCCCAGCCTGTCCCTGCCAGTAGTACGCACGCCGGACGTACACACAACAGAGGACTGGGTAGGTGCCGTGCGCTGTCCCAGGCTCGGAGTCATGACCACCTCCGTTTCCGCATACGCCGCATACGCCGCTCCCGCCGCCAACGCGCCGCTGGAGCGGACCATCGTTCCGCGCCGTCCGGTGGGCGAGCACGACGTCCTCATCGAGATCAAGTACTCGGGTATCTGCCACTCCGACATCCACCAGGCCCGGAACGGATGGGGCGAGGGCATCTTCCCGATGGTGCCCGGCCACGAGATCGCGGGCATCGTCACCGAGGCCGGTCCGGGCGTGACGAAGTTCGCCGTGGGCGACCGGGTGGGCGTCGGCTGCATGGTCGACTCCTGCCGTGTGTGCGACAACTGCAAGGCCGGCCTGGAGCAGTACTGCACGGGCGGCAACGTCGGCACGTACAACGCCCTGGACAAGAACGGCGAGCCGACCTACGGCGGCTACTCCACCCATATCGTCGTGGACGAGGCCTTCACGGTCCGCATCCCCGACTCCCTCCCGCTCGACGTCGCAGCCCCGCTGCTGTGCGCCGGGATCACCCTGTACTCGCCGCTCGCCCACTGGCAGGCGGGCCCCGGCAAGAAGGTCGCCATCGTCGGCCTGGGCGGCCTCGGCCACATGGGCGTCAAGATCGCCCACGCGCTGGGTGCCGAGGTGACCGTGCTGAGCCAGTCGCTCCGAAAGAAGGACGACGGACTGAAGCTGGGCGCCGACCACTACTACGCGACCAGTGACGAGGCGACCTTCGAGCAGCTCGCGGGCACCTTCGACCTGATCGTCTCCACGGTGTCGGCGCCGTTGCCGCTCGACGCGTATCTGCGGCTGCTGAGGACCGACGGCGTCATGGTGAACGTCGGCGCCCCCGAGGAATCGGTCTCGCTCAACGTCTTCTCCCTGCTGGGCGGGCGCAAGACCCTCGCGGGCTCGGGGATCGGCGGCATCCGCGAGACCCAGGAGATGCTCGACTTCTGCGCCGAGCACGGGCTGGGCGCCGAGATCGAGCTGATCGGCGCGGATCAGATCAACGACGCGTACGAGCGGGTGCTGACGAGCGATGTCCGCTACCGCTTCGTGATCGACACCGCGACCATCTGAACCATGCCCGCTCCGGCCGCACCGGATGCGGTGCGGCCGGAGCGGGCATTACCTCAGGCGTCATCGACGCTGTTCCTCTCCCCCGGCAGGATCGGGGACATCCGACATCAGCACCCACCCGGAGGACGTCATGAGCGCCTACGCCATCGGTCATCTGCTTCCCCCCGCCCGCCTCGACGACGAGATCTTCCTCTACATGGAGCGGATCCAGTCCACGCTCGACCCCTTCGGCGGCCGCTTCCTGGTCCACGGCGCAACCGTCGAAGTCCGTGAGGGGGAGTGGCCGGGCGCGCTCGTCATCATCGGCTTCCCGGGGTTGGAGGAGGCGCGCGACTGGTACGAATCCGAGGCGTATCAGGAGCTTGTGCCGCTGCGCACCCGGCACATGGCCGGCGATGTGGTCCTGGTCGAGGGGGTGGCTCCGGGGTACGACGCGTCGCTCACCGCGGACCGGCTGCGGCAGGAGCAGGAGCAGGACCAGGAGCAGGAGCAGGAGCAGGCCCCGGTGTCCTGACCACCGCGCTCAGCAGCCCGAGTTGCCCGATCCGGGCGAGCGCGACAGGCGGTAGGGCGAGTCCAGCCGGTACTCGCCGGCCCTTGGCACCGTCAGCCGCGTCCACTCGCCCTCCTGCTGCAGACACGCTCCCCGCGCCCGCAGCCAGGGCGAGTACGCCACCCGCACCGTCGCCGACCCGGCCGCAGGCATCCGTACCACCAGCTCCGCGTCGTCGCCGCGCACCACCGTCGCAGGCGAGGACACGAGCGGAACCGCGTCCCGCACCCGGTAGACCGTCCAGCCCTCGTCCTGCCACACCCGCTCCAGCCAGTTGGGCCCGCTCCTGACGATCGCCGCCTCGGCCTCCGCGGGACCGTCGGGACGCCCGTGGTGCAGCACCACCAGGCCGACCGCCCACCGGTCGAGCCACTGACGGTACGTCACCGGGGTCAGCGACCCGTCGTAGAACAGCCGCCCGCGCTCCACGTCGAGCTGGCGGTTCCAGCCGCGCGCCATATTGATGTGCGGGGCGAGGAGGGACGCCTCGCGGTGATTGCGGGCGGGGACGACCTCGACCCGGGTCCGGTCGGCGCCCAGTCTGTGAAGTTCACGTACGACACCATCGGTGTGCGAGGCCCACGTGGGCACGTCGTTGGAGACCACCAGGTCGTCGTTGGTCTTGTCGATCAGCCAGTACGTGTTGACGGCGAGGGCTGCCGCGAGGACGGCGCGCAGGAAACTGCCGAGCCCCGCGGTGAGCACGGCCGCCAGCAGCACCGGCGGGCCGACGAGACCGACGAGCCGCTCGACGTTGGTGCCGATCGGCGAGGCGATGAGATACGTCAGGACGACGCCGAGGCCGTACACGGCGGCTCCGTACCGCACCACCCGCCATTCACGCCCGCGCGGCGCGGCAACGGCGACCGCGGCCGACGCGGCCAGCGGCATCCACAGCTTGCCGGTCGCCATGGGCTGTTCGCCGTGGAAGGGGAAGAGCAGCGTCACCACCCCCACCACGACGAACGGCGGCAGCACGAGCGCGGCGGCCGGGCGCCACTGCCGATCCAGGAAGTACGCCGCCCCGGCCACCACCAGGAACAGCCCCGCGACCGGACTGGCCATCGCCGCCAGCGCCGTGCACAGCGTGGCGACGACGGTCCCGCGTACGTACAGCAGGGCGAGCATCCCGATCGCGACGCCCAGCGCGAAGGTCGTACGACCGGAGGCGACGTTGCACCAGAGCGCCACCGCCCCGAGAACGGCGGGCCAGACGGACCGCGGCACCCCGCTGCGTTCGAACAGCCGGGCCAGCACCCAGGTCCCGGCGAGCCCGGCGGCCACGGACACGGCGCGTACGCCGAAGACGGCCATCAACGGGGGAGCGAGGAGGCTGTAGTTGGCCGTGTGGGTGCCGCCGTACCAGGAGAGGTTGTACGCGGAGGCCGGATGGCGCTCCATGAAGCCGGCCCAAGCGAACTGTGCGGCCAGATCGCCACCGCCGGTGGCCAGCCAGAAGGCCCACAGGGCGTAGAGCGGAACGACGACGGCGACCGCGACGACCGGGACGCGCACAACGAGCGGGACGTGCCGCAGGAGTCGTACGTCCCGCTCGCCTGCGTCACTCAGGACGCTCTCTGCCTGTTCGCTGATCCCCACGGCGCAAACCCTAATGGCGCCGTCGCCCCCTGCACCGATCACCCCGCCGAGCCGTACCTCGGCACGGGCCGGTATCGCCGTCTGAGGACGTGTGTCCGGCCCGCCGACCGCAAACCGACCCGGAGGATGCCGCTGGGAGTGGCAGCTTGAACGCGGGGATCTCGGGGCCGCGACGCGCGGCGCAGCGAGCCGGTGCTCAGGCCGAACCGCTGACGCCGGGCGCCACGAAGCGCCGGTGGAGCGGCGTGAACCCGGTCTCGGGCTGCCCGGCGATGCCGGCCTTCTGGACACCTGGCGCGAGCCGCTCGGCGTAGAAGCGCTCGAAGGCCTCTTGGCTGTTCCAGATGTCGGTCACGTGCAGCCCGTCCCTCTCGAACCAGGCCACATGCAGCACGGCCCCGTCCGGCGCCTCCTCCTCCCAGCGAACCTCGTCCCGAACCGTGTTGTACTGCTCAGGCGTGACACCGGCCCAGCGCACGCACAGAACGCTGACATTCTGGCTGCGTCCTGCGTTCGCGTTACGAGTCGTCAACCGGTTCCAGAAGATTATTGGTTTCGACCGCTCGATGGCCCTGGCGTCCAGTGCCCTCACCGCACTGGTTCCGCTCGCGATCCTCGGCAGCGCCGTTCTCAGCGACCTCGTCCACTACGACGCCGCGGAGTGGATCATCAAGCGCTACAGCCTCACCGGAGCGGGCGCCGAGGCAGTCAACTCCCTCTTCTCTCCTGCCGAGCCACCAAGCGTGAGGATCCACCACAGGCGTTTCGTGTATTGCGCACGCTGAGGGGCTTGAGTTCCCATGTCTGTTCGAAGAGCCGCTGCCGGCGAGGCATCGGTAACCGCCGTGTTCCTTGTCTGGAGCGGCTGGATCCTGTCGGCGAAGCGGATCACCTGGGCCGACCTGATCCCTTTCGGAGTCACCGCAGGCACTCTGACAGCGGTCTATTCCGTGGGCGCAACGCTCTACCTGCCGCGCCTCTTCAACTCCTCCGTCTCACGCTACGGGGTGGTCGGCGCCGTGTTCGCGATGATCTCGGCCCTCTTCGCAGCCATGCTCGTCCTCGTCGCATCGGCTGCACTGGGACGAGAAGTGCGAGACGAGCTCAGTCGGATCCGACACGGCCGGCGCCCTTCGGACCGTGAGGTCCGCCAGCAGTGGGACAGGGTGGTCGAGCAGACACGGTCACGTTGGCGCACGGCACGGGGACAGGTTTCTCATCGCCGGACCAAGGGCGCCTAGCGCCGTCGGCGCGGTCAACCAGTGGGTTTCGCCACGGCCGTTGGGGCTTCCGACCGTTCGCCGGAACTCGACAGATCTTCGATCTGGACAACCGAAGGATCGCTGCTCGGGCCGACGAAACGGTGCCTTGGGAGACCCGGGCGTTCACCGTGGTGCAAGATCACGGCTCGTTCGAACTACCAGGACGACACAGATGTAATGGGGTCATTGCGGATCTTCGTAGGCGAGCGCGGAGACCGGCCGGGCGGAGCCTCCTCGGGTATGGGCAGACACACATCTCGAGTCCGTGCGAACGTCAGGCGGCCTCTTCGTTATCTGCGGCGCTCAGGCCGGCGCGTCGCATCGTTCTCACCCCCACACAAGCAGCCGCCCGTCCAGCCGGGTTCGACGAACACCGCTCCGTTCGTTAGGTTCTCGAAAGTAAATCGTCTGCTTGTCACGGGGGAGGGCGCATGGCGCTCAACGAGAAATGGGGAGCGCTGTTCGGCGACGACAGCTCCGGCTCCGGCGCTGCAATGAGACTGGCCTCGGCGGACGCGCACGGCGGTGGGGGCGACAGCGGCGCTCCCGATCTCAAGGCGAGTGGTGGCCCGTGGACCACCGCGTCCGGGGTCGCAAACGCCCTGCACACGTCCTCCGCCTCGGCGCTGACCGAGCTGGAGACCGCCGCCAAGGTGGAGGCGAAGAGCACCGCGGGCCTGGACTGCACAACGGCGATGGGCGAGGTCCTCGGTTCCTGGAAGGTGCGCCTCACCGCCGTACGCGACGAGTGCCAGCGCCTCGAGGGCTCCCTCAAGAGCGCGGGCAAGGAGTTCGGCGAACGCGAGGTCGTGACCCGGAAGAAGTTCGAGGGCAGGGCCGGGGGGCCGAAGTGATCACCTGGCAGCAGCTGGAGAAGCTCGATCTCAAGGAATATCAGGACGCGGCGGACGGCTGGGGCAAGGTCTCCAGCCGCGCCAATTCCGCCAAGGACCGTGTCGACAACGAGATGCTCGGCAAGCTCCGCGAGACCCAGAAAGGAAAGACCGCTGACGCCGCCATCGGCGATCTGACCCGGCTCAGCCGCAACTACCAGTACATCCACACCGAGTGCGGACTCATCCGCACCGCCCTCAACGGGCTCGCCTCCGAACTCGCCGCCCCACAGCGGAAGCTCAAGAACGCGCTGGCAGATGCGCCCAAGACCTTCACAGTGAAGCCGGACGGCTCCGTCGAGTACCCGGTTGCCCCGGCGCTGATCAAAACGCCCGACTCCGGCAGCGGAACCGCCGCCCCTGGAGCCCCCGTCCCCCTCCTCCCCGGCAAGGCCGAGGGCGGCGGTGACGCCAACAAGGCCCTGGCCGAGCAGATTGCCGAGGACATCGCTGCCGCGGTGCGGGAAGCCAACGAGATCGACGGCCGGTACGCGGGCGTCCTGCGCAAACTCAAGATCCCGGACGGGGTCAAGGGCCTCGACATCACCGACGAGATGTTCGCCGACGCCGCCAGCGACACCAGGGACCTGCAGAAGGCGTCCAAGTACCGCGAGGAATCGGAGATCCCGAAGGGCAAGTCCCCTGCCGACAACGCCAAGTGGTGGAACGACCTGCCACAGGAGAAGCGAGACGAGTACGCCACTATGTACCCGGCCTCCATAGGCGCCCTTGACGGCATTCCCTCCGCCGTCCGGGATGACGCCAACCGCATGGTCCTGGCCGAGACCCGCGCGCAGACCCAACTGGACCTCAATGCGATTGGCCCGGAACCGGAAAAGTACATCAAGCACCCCGGCCACGGTCGCACCTACAGAAACCCGGCCTGGACCGAATGGTCCGAAAAGCGCGCCCCGTACGTCGCAAAATTGGCGGGCATGGACGCGATCCAGAAGCGATTCGACGCGCCGCCCTCCGAGGGGCTCCCCCAGGCGTTCCTTCTCGGCTTCGACGACAAGGGAACTGGCCGTGCGATCATCGCCAACGGTAACCCGGACACGGCCACCAACACCGCCGTGTACGTACCGGGCACGACCTCCAGGCTGGAAGGCATCGGCGGGGACATCAACCGCATGACCGAAATGTGGAGGGAGGCAAACTCCCAGGCCCCCGGCGAGACCACGTCGACCATCACCTGGCTCGGGTACGACCCCCCGCAGAGCATCGTCCCCGAGGCCATGGAGAAGGACTGGGCGTACAACGGCTCACCGAAGCTCAACAACTTCATGGACGGCCTGGAGACAGCCCAGGGCGGCGCCGACAAGAGCCACACCACCGTCATCGGCCACAGCTACGGCTCCACCGTTGTCGGCGACGCCTCCAACAGTGGCGACCTCTCCGCCGACGACATCGTGGTAGCGGGCAGCCCCGGCATGATGGTCGGCGACGCGGACGACCTCGACGCGCCCAAGGGTCACGTATGGTCCGAGGCCGCCTGGAACGACCCGGTACCGGCAGGAGGCAAGCTTGCCGGGCTCGGCGGCTACAAGTGGGGCGTTGAGACCTGGAACGGCATACCTTTCAACGCGGGGTACGTCCAGACGGTGCCCTCCGACGAGGCGTTCGGCGCACACCGCATGGACGTCGATACCAGCGGGCACAGCGACTATTGGAAGCGCGATTCAATAAGCCTGAAGAACCAAGCTTTCGTTGTCGTCGGCAACTACGGCGACGTGGAAGAGGACTGATGACCCGCACCGCTGCCAGGCTCTTTGTCTCCGCCCTGGCTCTGACTTCCATCACGATGGGATGCTCGAAGGACATGGACGATCTCGGCTACACCCCCACCACGCTCGGTGTCGAGGAGGCCCGGGCGAGGACCAAGGATGTCTCCAGCCAGGTCTTCGACATGATCGGCATCAAGGCAGGCAAGACGACCGAACCCGGTCCCGGCATCTCCACCTGCGAGGAGGACCCAAAACACCTCTTCCTCTCCCGCCACCCCTGGTCACTCTACGGAGTCTCGCCCGACGAGCTGAAGCAAGGCTTCGCGCGCCTCAAGGAGAGCCTGCCGAAGAATGGCTGGAAGATCGTCGAGTACGGGCCTAACAAGAGTGCCAACAAGAACCTGGAACTCACCGCAGACGCCGAGGAGGAGCACTTCTCCATCAATGCAGAACTGCATGTCACCGGAGAGTCGGGCAAGAAGCAGCCCCTGATCCTGGTGAACGTGGTCTCCGGCTGCTACAAGGCACCCGAGGGAACGGATCTCAACGGGGTCTACTGAGTCAATCGCTGAACTTCAGCGCGCCGATGCGTCCGTGGAGCCGCCGTGTGGTGCCGCGCGTGCGGCGTTAGCGGCAACGCCGACAGGCCGCTGAAGCTGAACGTGTAGCCGGAGGGGGCAATCGGCCATTCGGCCACGAGGACGATGGGATCTCGATCCGAGCAAGCGTAGCCAGTGCCATCCGTGACGGCGTACGGCGCGTTCTCAGCCAACGAGAGCCTGGCGAGCACTGGCCGTGACTGGCAGAAAGTCGTAGGTGCGGAATCCTTTCGCTCCGATCCCGCAGGCGCGCCGCGAGAAGTCCCCCGGTCGCAGGTGTGATGCCAGGTTGTCCAACCGGGTCGGGGTGTCGGGGTTGGTGGTGATGCCCGCGGTGTTCACGTCGGTGGATTTCGGGACAGCCATGCAGTAGGCAATGCCCTCTGCTTCCAGGTACCTGCGCAGGATCCTGTTCTGGCCGAACTCCTCGTCCGCGACGAACCACGAAAACGGCACCCCGGCCGCCACCGCACGGTCGATCATGGCCTGGACCTGCTGCGGACGGGTGCGGAAGGCCACCTCGTCCGGGATCCCGGCCTCCCGACGGCGTTCGAAGTCGACAGCCCAGGAATCCTTGGGCAGGTAGAGCTCCCGATCGATCAGTACACGGTCGCCACGGCGGTTGGCGTAGGCCAGGAACGTCCCGATCTGACAATTATCGACACGCCCGAGGGTGCCGGAATACTGCCGCTGGACTCCGGCGGATTTGATGCCCTTCTTCTCGAACCCGGTGGGGTCGGCGATCAGCACGCCCCGGGGATCCGCGAAGCGTTCCATGGCGTAGTCGCGGACCAGGTCCCGCTCCGAGCGTGGCGGACCGGCGCATGCCTTCGTCGATCCATGACCTGAGCTAGGGAATCACCGAAGCTGCCGGGTCGGCTAGGGGAGCTGACCTGCCTGAATGACCACATGAACGGCGGTCGTGGGCGGTGGGAAGCGACCGCCATTTGACCGCAGTTCTCTCACTGTTCTGGCACGGGCACCGGTAGCGATGTGCTCTGGAACCATGGGCTTCGTGGATATCGAGACGGAGCTGCAGAGACTGGTGGGATCGCTGGCCGATGGCGAGAGCGTCTACGGGCGAGTTACCCCCGCAGGGGTCGGCGCCGTTGCTGAGGAGGTCCACAGCCTTGCCGTGGAGGCGCAGCAGGCATGGGCGCGCTATGCCGTGCACGGTGCCCAGGGACCGGACTCACCGGCGGAGATCGCTGACGCACTCACTGAGACGACCGGACAGCGCGCAGTGGAGCTCATGACCTACCTGTCGGTCGACGACCTGGTGTTCCCTGGGCAGCTTCGGCGCGACCGTGCCCATGCGCTTCGAGCCACTGAGCGCTTGGTGAAGCTCCTGGGCTATGAGTCGCGGTGGTGGACGAACATCGACGACCTCTCCACCGGCGTCCGAGCATGGACCCCCGTGACCCGACAGACCTTCGACGGTGTCGTTGCGGGTGCTGGGAATGGGCTTGTCGTCACGCTGCTGCAGGTGGGCGAGGACTGAAGGCAATGCACCAGGTGACCACCGCTTTAGGAGTTCGATCGGTTTCAGTCTCAGCCGAGGAGGCTCGCAGCGGTGTCGGTCGTGCGAGGGAGCTGAAGGCTGCCGAAGTCCGCCGCCGTTGATGTCAGACGTGGATGTCAGCCGCCGAACAGGTCGGGGTGCGGGCAGGGCTCCAGTCCTGTGCAGGCGTGAGGACGACGACAAGCGCACCTGCCGTTCTGTCTGGGGCTGTTCCAATCAGCACATCTGGTGGAAGTGGGCCGATCGTCAAACCCGCCGGCCCTCAAGTGAGGACAGGTGGGCGCAGGTTCGGTTGGCATCCTCGTCCTCAGTGGCGCCGGAAAGAAACACCCCATCTTGCCCGACGTCCACCCTCGGGTGGTAACCCATATGGTCGGGGGCTGTGAGCTGGGGGTTCGTGGCTGGCGGCGGTGGCTCGACTGTCACTGCCGGTCGTCGTTGGGTGACCTCGGGCGCCCTCGTACGGCCCAGGGACGGCCCAGGGAACGATCACTCGGCAGACGTCCGCCACGCCTGCAGCCGGACCCTCACCTGGTGGTTGTGCTCGGCGTGCCCGATGACATCACCGACAACGCGATCCCTGAGCACGGGCAGGTCCATCCCCTGTGGCATAGCCGTGATCTCGGCCAGCGCCACGGCGTCCGGAACGCCGTCGACACGAATGAAGACCCCGAAGCGCTGGCGTCCGATCATCTCTTCCGGCCATGGAGGCCCCCAGCGGCAGAGCCGCGACGGTCGCCGCCCAGACTTCCTGATACGACTCCGCCGGCACCTTGGGGCGCGTCGGCCACGTGTACTCATCCACCGATAGATCATGACGCAGCAAGCGACTGGTGGCTTAGAAGACGCTTTGCGGGTTGAACCCCATAATCCCCTTGACCTGCGTCTATTCCTCAACTGGGTGCTCAGGTAAGCGGTCGTCGACACGGATTCGACAGGCATGCGGTTCTGCACAGACGACCAGTCTTCTGCGATGCCTGAGCCGACAGATTTACAGACCGCGCAGGAGCCGCCTCGGACCTGCGGTTCGGTCAGCAACAGCGATCGCTGCCCCACGTCTGCCCCGGGCCAAAGTGCCCAGGGCCGGTGTGATCGTCTGTTCGCCCCAGGTCGGGAGCCGTTCCGACCTGGGCTGGGAGGGGAGCGGCGGTCGCGAGCGCTCGCGACCGAGAGTGGATGAGACCAGAACTGGGACCAACGGCAGCAACGATCGGCGCTCGCCACCGGGCGTACTACTCGGGGTGACCCCAGGCGCAGGGAGCACACAGCCGTGACCGCATAATGCGCGGGTGACGATGAGTTCAGTGCCGTACGCGGAGGTCCCCGCTTGCCCCTGGGTGTCCGCCGATGCCAGGCGGTGGGCGGACGCCCGGGTGCCCTTGTGGGCGCGGCCGGTGGGGCCGGCTGTGGTACTGCTGGTGGCCGTGGTCATGGCGGTGATGTTCTCGCCCGACCCGATGTGCACGGTGGCAGCGCCCTGTGGGGCGGACTGGCTCGATGCGGCCGGATCGATGCTCTTCCTGCCGCACCTGGTGTGGCTGTTTGTGCTACCGGAACTCGCGCTCGTGTCCGCTCCGTTGCTGCTGATCTGGATGAGCAATCCCGATACTTGGCTGGGTGGGCCGGCCGAGAAGATCGCGGATGCCGTCGTTGTGGCGGCGCTGTGCTGGGGCTGGGCGGCCGTCGTGGCGCGGCTGCGGGCGCGCGGCCGCCAACGCTTGCTCGTGCTCGACGCGGCCGGCGGCATCACGGCGCCTTCCCCTGCGACGGACGACGTCCGCCCTTGGCGCCGGGGCCTGGTCCGCGGCATTGCGGGGGCGATCCTGTGCGCGGTGGCCGGTGCCCTGATCGCGACCATCGTCGTGGACGACCGGACAGACGACCGCCTGGCCCGTACGGCCACGTCGGAGAAAGCCCGAGTCGTGGCCTACAACACTTACGACTACACCGTCACCGTCCGCCTCTCCGATAACACACGACACAAGTTCGACGCGCAGGGCAGCTATCGGGTCGGCAGTAGCGTGCCGGTGCTGATGCACGGCGATTGGACGCGGCTCGCCACTGAGCCCTACGGCGACCGCACCGGCCGCCAGGCGCTGGCACTCGTCCTCGCCGGGCTCGGCGTCACCGTGCTCGGCTCGGGCCTGCTCTCCCGCCGCCGGGCGGTGGCGCTGCACCGCGCCCCGGTCCCGGTGCTGCGCGTCCTGACCCGTCACCATCAGAAGCGTACGGAGATATTCGCCGCCGACGACACCGCCACCCTGCGCCCGGTGCTGAGCTACGAGCCCCACACCCGCACCCGCACGGCACTGCGCCAAGCCCTGCTCTACGGTGCACCTCACGAGGGCGGTGAGTTGATTCTGGCGAGTGCAACGGAGTCCGGGCAGTGGCTCGTCGAGGGGACCGCGTCCCCGATACGGCACGGTTCTCCCGACGGCACGGGCAAGCCCGGGGTACACCGTCCCGGCACAGCACGCACGGCCGCACACCGCCGGGCCGCTGAGGCCCGCGTCCAAGACGCCCTCGCCGCGATGACCCCGGCCACCGGACCGGTTCGGTGGCAGGCAGGTCCGGTGGCGCGCTCCGTCGGAGCGGCGCTCCTCGTCGTGGCCATCATGCTGCTGTGGACGTCCTTCACGGATTCCCCTACGTGGTGGCAGCTGCCCATCTGGTCGCTAGGTGGTTTGTACTGGGTGAGCGTCTGCCTCCGGATGATGATCTGGCGGATCACCGCCGACTCCAATGGACTGCACGTTCGCGGCCTGTGGCGTACTGCCCACCTCCCGTGGGCGGATGTCATCCGCGCTGTCTACACCCCCGAAGGTGAGCTGATCGTCCGTTGCCGCACCGATGTCGACGACGCCCCCGTCGGCAGTGTCGGCTTCCCGCCGCTGGAACGACGGCTGCGCCGCCCAGGCCGTGCTGAGCGTGCCGCCGCCGAGACCACCGCGATGGTCCGCGAGCCGGGTCTGCGGCCGAAAAACGACGCCAGATGCACATGAGCCACCTCCGCTCCGCCCCTGGCACGCTCAGCAGTCCGTCATATCGGCCGCTCGCGGGCTGACGCCAAGCAACTGAAGCTCGCGTGCCGTTGCGGTGGTTGCCGTACTTCGCTGCTGTGGCGCAACGGCTCCGGAGGGCCTTTCGGTCCCAGGCGTATGCGCAGGTCACGGGCTTCTGGCCGGTCGGCTAGCGATCACTTGTCCACGGATAGTCCACGGACTGCCATCTGATCCGTAGCTCTAGCCGGATCGGTCAACAACGGTCGTACCGGTCGCTTTACGACTCCGGATGAGCCCTACCAGACGAGGGTGGCTGCTGAGGTTGCGGTACGGAGCTGCTGTACCAGCTGACCCATAGCTAGCGCCCTGCCCAGCGCCTCAGCTGCGTGGTGGCGCGGTCCTTGTGGAGTCGGGCTGCCGAGATCTCGCCCGAACTCGTCATGAACGCCGTGATGGGGGTCCACCGCTTACCCCCGGTGTGAGCCGTCCATCTGACCGCCGGGAAGTCCGTGATCTCCGTGATGCGCTCTCGGCTGATCACGCGCGTGCGCAGGTAGCCGCGGATAACCATCCTCGAGTGCTCACACGTCACGCCGAGTCGATATCCACGCAGGGCAAGGACGGCGAACCCGATCACGGCGAAGCAAGCCGTGAGTCGTGCCGCGCTGGTAGCTGCTTGCGCCGCATAAGCAACGCCAACGATCGCCGGGACGACTCCGAGGCTGCTGTTAGCAAGTCGGTTCGAGGCCGATGGCGTTAGCTCCATGACGCTCCTCGTCTGAACCGGTGCCTGTTGGCGAGCGTACAGGCGACGGTCCCACCGCACGGCGAGAGAACCAGTTTGGAAGGTCCCGTATCCGGATGCCTACCGAACTGCGGCGGCGCTGACCTGCGGGGGGAGCGGCGGAACCGCCCCATTCCCCGTGGGTCCCCGCTCGTCTCCGACTGAACGGGCACGCAGGGGGCACACTGCGCGGGGGATCTAGACAGAGCGGCTCTGCTCCGACATGCTGCGTCGGCGATCATGCGCAGCGGCGGCTGCACGGTGCAGTGGGGTGGGGTTTGGTGAAGCGAGCACAGGCAGAGGCTTCGCCGCCGGAGCGCATCCGCTACCGGTTGACCCCTTTCCAGCGCGCGCTGCCCTTTCTGCCCGTTGCTGTCCTCGGTGTTGTCATCGAGATCACCGAGATCTTGGACTGGATGAGAGGGGATCCGTTGAGCCTTGGGGCTGCCAACCCGTTTTGGCTGTGGATCGCCATGCCGTTGTTGGGAGTGATCGTTTTCCCGGGCCACGGGATCACCCTCACGCCGTCGGCGGCCGTCGTGCACAATCTGCGCCGCCGGATCATCCCGTGGTCCGACGTGCAAGGCATCCACACCGAGTCTTCCCTGGGGCAGCGGACCGTCGTGATCTATGAGGCCACCGGTCGCCGCACCCGCCTGCGGGCGCCCATTACCGGGGTCCTCAGCTGGGATCGCAGGTTCGAGGAGAAATTCCACGCCATCGGACGATGGTGGCTGGCCCACCGCGGACCGGATTGGACTCCCGTCCCGCCACCGCGGACGTGGGGAGACGGTCAATCAACGTCCAACGGGAACCCTTTCGCGCCTCCCGCGTAGCCGGCGGCTGACGCCCACGCGGTCGGTGGAGTCTTCATGGTCGGGTCAAGGGCTTGGCGATCTTCAGAGCGGGGAGGGGCCCGACGCTACTGCTGACGCTCCTCAGCCCACCACTCACTCCAGCTGCCATCCCGTCCGCCTTCGGCCCACACACTGTGGAGCGGGCGTGGTTCAGGGCGTCAAGGTGGAGCGCGCCACTGTACGAACCACCTTGACGCCCTGGGCCGCGACTGCTCGGCTCTGCCTGGGGCGAAGGCGGACGGGATGGGAGCTCCACGACGCTCACCACGAATCCGCCGGCACTCGCGAACGACGCCCCGACCATCCCGGAGTCTGAGCGCCCCCGCCGGAGGCATGTCTTGGCCCTGCCGTATCCCCTCGGTCAGGATCTCTAGCTCTAGTTGCGCGACCGGCGTAGCCGGGGCCCGGAGCGGGGCGGAGGCAGGAGCGTCGGGCCCCGGCGGTGAGCCGGGGAGCGCGCGACGAGCGGAGCGAGGAGCCTTGAGTAAGAAGCCGTATCTCTACCGATCTTGGAACCTGCAAGTCGAACGGAGTTCCTGGTTGGGTGATCTTCCGCCCGTACGCGCATGAAGGCAGGGCCCCTTGGTAGCTCGGAGGTGCGAACCGAACCGAGCAGTACCAGGAGGCTCTGTTGTCGCAGTGGTACGCGCCCGAGCCCGTTCACTTCAACTCGCCCGCCGTGTCGTGCGATTGCCTCGCGCACGTGTACGGCAACGCGGCCGATCATCCCGATCGGGTGCGCCGGTATCCGTCGGACATGACGGACGCGGCACGCTTCGGCGGTCAGGTCGATGGCGATACCCCATGGGGCTCGCCGCAACCGATATGACGTCGTCCTCCTCTGTCGCATCAGTCCCCCGCTGTGTTCGCGACGCCGATCGGCACGAAACGCCTGTCCCGGCGAGCCCGTACTGCCGCGTGACCCGTTGGATCAGGCCCGCAGCCCCGTGAGCCCGTCGTAGGCGGCCATCACAAGCTCCAGTCCCCGGTTGTCGTCCGCGGGTTCGCGCATCTGATTGGTCACGTATGCCACCGTCATACGGTTCTCGGGATCGATCATGACGAGTGAGCCGCCCCAACCGCCCCACCCGAAGGTGTTGCCGAACAGCCCGTAGCCCAGCCCCCAGCGGACCGGCATGCCCAGTCTGCGGTCCTCGCCGCTGAACTGCTCCTGCCTCGCACGGTCGCAGCCCGCCTGCGACAGCAGTCACCCCACGCACTGCTCCTCCGCAGGCCAACACCGACTGTACGAGGGCGACCGAGCGGGCGTTGCCGAAGCCGCTCGCCGCGGGGATCTGCGCGCGACGCCAGGCCACGCTGTTCCCGTCACGGACCCGTACGGCGGTGCCGGGGGCGGGGAGCGCGCTGCTGCCGGGCGCGCTCGCGGCATAGTCCTCGTCCTGGGACGACGGTGGGACAGATGGCGTACCAGCACGTTCTCTTTGCCCGCCGCGGCGAACTCCGGCCAGTACTGGGCGACCGGCGCTGCCAGGTCGAGTTCGCCACGGTCGGCCAGGACCAGCGCGCACAGTGCCGTCATCGTCTTGGTGACGGACCAGACATTGATGATCGTGTCCCGCTGCCACGGGATCGTGCGGTCCGCGTCGGCGAACCCACCCCAGACGTCCACCACCGGCCAGCCGTCCACGAAGACGGCCACCGAGCCACCGGCGTCTCCCTCGTCCAGCAATCCGGCCAGCGCATTCGGCACTGCGGCGAACAGGTCATCGTATGAGCCCTGAAGATCGGCCATGCGCCGTATTAGCGCGCATCAGCACGTCAGGGGCCAGTTCAGCCAGACCTCCCTCGCGTACCGCGAGACCGGGAATCTGCTCACGGACCCGAACGCGCGGCGGTTCGCCACGATCTCTGAGGGTGTCCACACCGAGGCGTCCGCCATGACCGAAGTGGCCGCGCCCGAACGCTGGTTGGGCGTCGGGCTCATCTGGTTCCATAAGCTGGGCCGCAGCTTCGTCGCCGCCCTCACCTGGGTACTGACCGTCGCCGCCGGGCTCGGCCTTCTGCGCCTGTTCTTTCTGGTCCTGTTCGCCCGCGCGCACGTCAAACGCCTGGAGCGGTTCCGTCCTGGCGCGCCCTGGCTGCGCGAGATCCGCGACCCGGTGACCGTGCTCGTCCCCGCGTACAACGAGGAGGCCGGGATCGGAGGCACCCTGCGCTCGCTGCTCGCCTCTACCCACCAGCGGCTGCAGATCATCGTGATCGACGACGGATCGTCGGACCGCACCGTGGAGATCGCGAACGAGTACGCCCAGCGCGACCCGCGCGTGCAGGTGGTGTGCCAGTCCAACGCGGGCAAGGCCGCAGCCCTCAACCACGGCCTGAAGTGCACCCGTTGCCCGTACGTCGTGATGGTCGACTCGGACACCGTCTTCGAGGCAGACGCCATTCAGCGCCTCATCCAGCCGCTCGCCCATCCGGCAGTCGGCGCGGTCAGCGGCAACACCAAGGTGGGCAACCGCAAGCGCCTCCTGGGGCGTTGGCAGCACCTGGAGTACGTCTTCGGGTTCAACCTGGACCGCCGGATGTTCGAGGTCCTGGAGTGCATGACGACCGTGCCGGGTGCCATCGGCGCCTTCCGGCTCGACGCGCTCATGGGCGTGGGTGGCCTCAGCGAGGACACCCTCGCCGAGGACACAGACCTCACGATGGCGCTGTGGCGGGCCGGCTGGCGGGTCGTGTACGAGGAGACCGCCATCGCCTGGACCGAAGTCCCCACTTCCCTGCGGCAGTTGTGGCGCCAGCGCTACCGCTGGTGCTACGGCACCCTGCAGGCGATGTGGAAGCACCGCAGGGCCGTCCTGGAGGTCGGGCCCGCCGGACGGTTCGGGCGGCGCGGCCTGGCGTACCTCTTCCTCTTCCAGGTGGTGCTGCCGCTGCTCGCGCCGGTCATCGACGTCTTCATGCTCTACAGCGCCCTGTTCACCAGCTCGCCGGTGAAGTCGATGGCGACGTGGATCGGTTATCTGGCCGTGCAGATGGCCGTGGCGGCGTATGCTCTGCGACTTGACAGAGAGCGTCGGCGCACTCTGTGGGCACTGCCCTTCCAACTGCTGGTCTACCGGCAGTTGATGTATCTCGTGGTCATCCAGTCGGTGGTCGCCTTCGTGGGCGGCAGCCGGTTGAAGTGGCAGCGCATGCACCGTTCCGGTACCGCCGCCGCGGCGGCCCAGCACATCGGCAAGGCGGCCGACGGCCGCGGCCTGCCGGTTACGAGGTGACGACCCTGAATTCCAGCCCGCTTACCCCGATGCCCCTCGGTCGCGAGGACCCGTACGACGCGTACGCGCCGACGCCCTACAAGCGGTACGAGCCGACGTCGTACGACCCGTACGAGCCGACACCGGACGGGCCGCCGGCCGGCGGCGGATACAAGCGCAGCGATCGCCGGCCGAGGCTGCGCTCGCGCTTCCGTCGCGTTCTGCGCGTGCTGGTCCTGCTGGTCCTGCTGGGCGTGCTCGGCGGCGCGAGCACCTACGTGTGGGCGGACTCCCGCCTCGACAGCGATGTCGACCTGTCCGCGCTGCCGGACCGGCCCGCCCCCGGCAAGGGCACCAACTACCTGATCGTGGGCTCCGACAGCCGCGACGGTCTGAGCGAGCAGCAATCCAAGGACCTGCACACCGGCTCGTCGATCGGCTCCGAGGGCCGTCGCACCGACTCGATGATGGTGCTGCACACCGGCGCCCACGGCGCTACCCTGACCAGCCTGCCGCGCGACTCCTGGGTCACCCTCCCCGCCTACGTCGACCCGAATACCGGCATTCACCACAAACGGGAGAAGAACAAACTCAACGCGGCGTTCTCCCTCGGCGGCTCCGAACTCCTCGTCCGCACCGTCGAGTCGAACACCGGCCTGCGCATAGACCACTACACGGAGATCGGTTTCGCCGGCTTCGTCGGCATCGTGGACGCGGTCGGCGGCGTGCGCATGTGCGTGGACCGGCGCATCGTCGACGAGAAGTCCGGGCTCGACCTCACCAAGGGCTGTCACACCCTGGAGGGCCGCGATGCGCTGGCCTTCGTACGCCAGCGCCACCAGGAGAAGGAGGGCGACCTCGGCCGCTCCCGGAACCAGCGGAAGTTCCTGGCCGCCCTGGCCACGAAGGCCGCGTCCCGGGACGTCCTGTTCAGCCCGTCCGCCGTGTTCGGCACGGCCGACGCGGGCCTGGGCACCCTCATCGTGGACAAGTCCACCGGACTGCCCCAGCTGACCCATCTGTTCAAGGCGATGCGCACGGTGTCCGCGGGCAATGGGAAACAGCTCAACGTCCCCGTCGCAACCACCGGCCTGGCAACATCCAAGGGCAGCGCCATCGTCTGGGACAAGGAGAAGTCGGCCCGGCTCTTCGCCGAACTGCGCGCGGACCTTCCGGTGACGGTCCACGGCTGAAGGGGTGGGCGCCGCGTGGACGTCGATACCGGCGGCCACAGTGACTGTTGGAAGCGCGATGCGCCGCAGAGCCGGTCGTCGCCCGACGCGGTGCGCCGTGACGTGATCAATCGGCATGCCGTCGAGAGCCGACGTGACCGATGGCGGTGCTCTCGACAGCGCCGCCCGGCCGACCGTTGTCTGTCCGCCGGGCGGCGCCACATGCGGGTCCCGCGGCCGCCGGCCACCCACAGGCGCGTGTATCGGGCCCGTGCAGTCCGAGCAGAAACACGGCTGCTCTGACGTTGCCGCGCCGGTGGCAACCCGAGCGGATCCGGTCGTGGACCCTTACCCTTGACCTGGGGCACAGGCCAACCTCGCCGGGGTGATGGAGATGCTCGACCTTTCCTCCGCACTGTCCGACAACCCGCCCCTGCGGGGCCGGGCGCCATGGCCCGATCACGAATACGTCAAGGGCTGGGGTGTCTTCGGACTGCCCTTCGATTCCGGTCACGTCCTCGCTCTGCGCGTCTTTCCGGAGAACTGCTTCAGTCCCTACCGCACGTTGTGGCATCGCGACCCGAACGGCAGCTGGTCGATTCATGTCGACGGGTCCCGATTGGACACCGCATGCCCCAGGTACTACGGCGCTGCCTGCGACCACACCGGTTATGCCCGGATCGAGCTCACGTGGACGGGCCCTGCCACCTTGCGGGTGACGATGGATTCCCCGTCCCTGGACTGGACCCTCACCGCCTCCGCGACACGTCTCATCGATCTCCTCAATAGCATCAGTGGGGCGCTGCCGCTCGCCACCTGGCGCCCGCAACTCCTTGTGCGGGCTCGCGAGCGCCTGGCCCGTGCGCTGGGAATGGGGGATCTCCAGCTGTCCGGCACGATGCCAAGCGGTCACACCGGAACGCTCATGCCACAGCGGATGTACTTCGTCGACGACTCGCAGGCCACATTCGACGGCGTCGACCTCGGGCGCCCGGTCCAGCTGAGGGAGAACCCGCGCATCGGTGACGTGCCCCTGCCGGCCCGCGGGGTTCTGGCCATCGGCCAGGCCGCATGGGAGATTCTCGACCCGGCGGAATACGAACGCACTCGTACCGAGACTGCCCGGGATCGCGCCATCCCGGGAGAGGACGGTCCTTGAGATTGCGAGGGCTTCACCGCCACGGATTCCGTGGTGGCCCCCAGTTCGTCTCGAACGGGTACTGAGCTCGACTCCCGTCCTGGCGATCCCGCAGTGCCCGTTCGGGTTCTGGGTGTCCGAAAGGTACTGCTGGTGTCACAGCCCCGCTGTGTTGCCGGGGAGCCAGTCGGTGTGTCGGCCGCGCACCGGTCTCGCTCTGCGGTTGTCGTGAGGACGACGTCTGCGCCGCCGTCATACGGGTGGTGGATGAACTGCTGGTGCCTCGACCACCAGGTGTAGACCTATCGATTGGCGCGGTGATCGAACGCTGCTTCCACCGGGTAGGAAGTCAGGCCGAACTCCTTCTCGGTCCATTCAAATACCGCTGCGGCGAAGCCTTCCGGTTGAAAGTCCGCGAGGGGAAACTTGACTCGTTTCGACAGTGGAGTCGGATCGCGGCCACCATGTCAGTGAGTGGGCGGCGCGGGCTATGGGCGGTCCAGAAGGCGTCGCCGAGTCGGGCGACGCACACTTGAGGCAGCGCGTAATCCGCCTCCCCGAGGTGATGCCATGAGCCGTACTCTCTCCGCGGGATTCGCCTTTCTCCTGGCAGGGACAGTGGCGGTGGGAGGGGTCAGTGGCTGTGGTTCCTCGGGTGGGGAGGGTCCGGATAAACCGGGTCCGACGGTCACCAGCACCCGGACCGTCACTGTGCAGCCGCCCTCTCCCGCGTCGCCGAAGCCGACCGTAACTCTCTCGCCCACGTCGCGGAAGCGGACCGTAAGTCCCACTCGTGACGCCGCTTCCACCGTCGAGGACTACTTCGCGGCCATCAACGCGCGCGACTACCGACGTGCGTGGGACCTCGGGGGAAGGAGTCTCGGCGGCTCCTACTCGGCCTTTCGGTCAGGGTTTGCCGAGACCAGCTGGGACACCGTTCACATCGTCGGTGTCCGCGGCGGCACCGTGACGGTCACGCTCGATGCCCTGCAGACGGACGGGACCGTAAGGTCCTTCGCAGGCACTTATACGGTCAGAGACGGGGTCATTGTCGACGCAGACATAAGTCCGGTGGCCGGCCCGACGTCAGAGTCTTATCCCCCCGGACCTCCCGCAGGCATTCCGGACGTCGACTGCTCTGACCTTCCCGGACCCGTTTGGGTCGGCCCCGACGACCCCCACGACCTCGATCGCGACGGTGATGGCATTGGCTGCGATGCCAACTAAAAGGGCTTCAACTTCTACGCCTATCAGGCGCGGCGGAGATCGGAGACGCTGGGCGCGGCCACCCCCCGGTAACGTCAGCCTTAGGCCTTCGCGACACCGATCGGACACGAAACCCCCGTCCCGCCGATCCCGCAGTACCCCGCCGGGTTCTTGTCCAAGTACTGCTGGTGATATGCCTCAGCCGGGTAGAACGGGCGTCCCTCCGCCGGCAGCAGTTCCGTCGTGATCGTGCCGTATCCCGAGCCCGTCAGGACTCGCTGGTACGCCTCGCGCGACGACGCCGCAGCCTCTGCCTGGGCGGCCGAGTGGGTGTAGATCGCCGAGCGGTACTGCGTGCCCCGGTCATTGCCCTGGCGGAAGCCCTGCGTCGGGTCGTGGGACTCCCAGAACAGTTTCAGCAGCGACTCGTACGAGACGACCTTCGGGTCGAAGACGACCCGCACCGCTTCGGTGTGGCCCGTCAGGCCCGTGCAGGTCTCGTCGTAGGTGGGGTTCGGGGTGTGGCCGCCCTGGTAGCCGACCAGCGTCGTCCAGACGCCCTCCGTCTGCCAGAACTTGCGCTCCGCGCCCCAGAAACAGCCCATGCCGAAGTCCGCGACCTCAAGGCCCTCGGGGTACGGGCCCAGGAGCGGGTTGCCCAGGACCGTGTGGCGGGCGGGGACGGTGAATTCGGGCTCGGGGCGGCCGCGGAGGGCCTGGTCGGGGGTGGGGAGCTCGGGGGTGCGGCGGGACAGGAACATGCGGGCTCTCCTTGAGGCGGCGACACCAGTGAGAACGACCGGCGGGGCGCCGGAATTCCCAGCGCCGCGCGCCCAACGGGCACGCGCACACCCACCCGATCAGTGCGGCAGCGTCGCCGGACTCCCGCCGTTCGCCTCGTAACCCGCCACCGCCAGGTTCCGGTACACCGTGTAGTCCGCCGCCGGGTCCCCGCCGAGCGTCCACGGCAGCGCGCCGACGTGGCCGTCGACGTGCACCAGCTGGTTCATCGCCTCCGCCCACCTCTCCGACCGTACGAGGAAGAGGACCAGCAGATGCCGTACGTGCGCGAGCATCGGGTCGTCGGGACGGGCCGCGTGCACCGCGAACAGCGCGCCCTCGATCGCCTTGGTGACAACCTCGCTCCGGTAGAAGCTCTGCACGAGATTGACCTCGGGCAGGTGCTCGTACACCGCGAACAGCGGCAGTGCTGCCAGCAGCGAGCCCTGCGGGGCGCGGGCCGCTGCCGTCGTCGCGAAGTGGTCCGCCTCTTCGCGGGAGCCGTGCCACTTCTCGCACCAGTAGTGCAGCGCGGCCAGATGCGCTCCCATGTGCTCGGGCGCGCGGTCGATGACCTTCGCCCACACCTGGTCGAACTGCTCGTGGGAGTAGCCCAGTCCACGGCCTACGGCGAGTTCGACGATGCAGGGAATGGGGTCGCCGGGCGAGAGCAGGGCCGCCTCGCCGCAGACCGTGCGGGCCTCCTCCAGGATGATCCGGAACTCGTCGGTCCCCGCGGTCGACGTCCGCCACGCCTGCTGCACCAGGAACTCCGCGTGCACCTGTGCGCCGCCCGCGTCCTTGGGGGAGTCCAGCCGCCAGGCGCGCAGCCACGCGCCACCCACGCCCGGCTGCTGCTGAAGCTCCACCGACGCGGCTCCGGCGAAGGCCTGCACGCGCTGCCAGCGCACCTCGCCCTCCTTCGGGGTGCCGGCGAGCAGCTGGGAGGCGGCCCGCCAGTCCTGGGTGCGCTGGACGACGTCGAGTACGTCCAGGAGGTCCTGGTCCGGTCCCGGCAGGCGGATGTCCAGCTCCTCCTGGCGTACGAATCCGTACGTGTCGGGGTCGGCGGCGTCGGGCGAGCCGGGCGCGACCTGCCGGATGCCGGAGCGCCGGCGCAGCACGAAGGGGCCGATGACCGCGGTCAGCATGCACAGCGCGATCAGGAACCAGAGAATCTCCATGGGCCCATTGTCCCGGACGGCACCTCGGCGCCGTCGGGCCGGTCGGGCTGGTCCGGGCCCCGCTGACGGGTCCGTACCGGACAGCGTTCGGAGCCGGGCCGCGCCGTCGCTCCGGCGCTCCGGCGCGACTACGCTCGGGCCTCATGAGCGACCAGCACAGCTTGCACAGCTTCGAGACCCGCGCCATCCATGCGGGCAACACGGCAGACCCGCTGACGGGCGCGGTCGTCCCGCCCATCTACCAGGTGTCCACCTACAAGCAGGACGGTGTGGGCGGACTGCGCGGCGGCTACGAGTACAGCCGCAGCGCCAACCCGACGCGTACGGCGCTGGAGGAGAACCTCGCGGCGCTGGAGGGAGGCCGGCGCGGGCTCGCCTTCGCCTCAGGACTCGCGGCGGAGGACTGCCTGCTGCGTACGCTGCTGGAGCCGGGAGACCATGTGGTGATCCCGAACGACGCCTACGGCGGCACCTTCCGGCTCTTCGCCAAGGTCGTCTCCCGGTGGGGCGTCGAGTGGTCGGTGGCCAACACCTCCGACCCGGCGTCGGTACGGGCGGCACTCACCCCCAAGACCAAGGTGATCTGGGTCGAGACCCCGTCCAACCCGCTCCTCGGCATCACCGACATCGCTGCGGTCGCCGAGATCGCGCGGGGCGCGGGCGCTCGGCTCGTCGTGGACAACACATTCGCGAGCCCCTATCTCCAGCAGCCGATCGCGCTCGGCGCGGACATCGTCGTGCACTCGCTGACCAAGTACATGGGTGGGCACTCGGACGTCGTCGGCGGTGCGCTGATCGCGGCGGACGCGGCCGTCGGCGAGGAACTGGCGTACCACCAGAACGCGATGGGCGCCGTGGCGGGCCCGTTCGACGCGTGGCTGGTGCTGCGCGGCATCAAGACGCTGCCCGTCCGGATGGACCGGCACAGCGAGAACGCCGCCCAGGTCGCCGAGATGCTCACCCGCCACCCCAAGGTCACCCAGGTCCTCTACCCGGGCCTGGTGGACCACCCGGGGCACGAGATCGCAGCCAAGCAGATGAAGCACTTCGGCGGCATGGTCTCCTTCCGCGTCCAGGGCGGCGAGGAGGCGGCGGTGGAGGTCTGCAACCGGGCGAAGCTGTTCACGCTGGGCGAGTCGCTGGGCGGTGTCGAGTCGCTGATCGAGCACCCGGGGCGGATGACGCACGCCTCGGTGGCGGGTTCCGCGCTGGAGGTGCCGGCGGACCTGGTGCGCGTTTCGGTGGGAATCGAGTCGGCCGACGATCTGCTGGCGGATCTTCAGCAGGCGCTGGGCTGAATCGAGCGGTCGCCGGCCGGACCGACGGTAACCGGCCGGACCGACGGTAACCGGCCGGACCGACGGCCGCAATCGCCGGACGGGCTTCGTATCAGCCCGTCCGGCCAGGACATCATGCGTCAGGCGGCAGGCGTCACGCGGTGACCTTCTCGTCCTCGAGCGCTTCACGGATCTCCGCGCGCAGCTCCAGGCTGTCCACGTGCCCGTGGACGGAGACGGCGTGCTCGGCGGTGGTCCGTACGACTTCTTCTTCCTCACCCGAGATGGTGAGCGAGCAGTCCATGACGCTCGGGAACTTGCGGCAATCGGCGACTTTCCTGGTCATGGCGACCTCCTGGGATCGGTCTGTACGCCGCTTTTCCCAGGATAAGTCCGGCTGCTCTGGTCGGTCGGGCCGGTAAAGAGGCCAGCATTCAAGGCCGGCAAAGAAGCAGGCAAAGAGGGCGGCCTACCAGCCCTCCAGCGGGGGCGTCGTGTCCGAAGGCGCCACCACCCACGGCTGCGCCACCATTGCCCAGACCGCGAACGCGATCACCGCGGCCACCAGCATCAGCCACACCGCGCGGCGCAGCGCCTGATGGCGGCGCAGCAGCCGGGCGCCGTGCTCCGCGGCACGAGCGGCGAGATCGGTCGGGACCGGCGGATGGGGGGTCTCCAGCATCCTGCGGACCTCGGCCTCCTTGCGCTCCCGGCTGCTCATGACGCCGCCTGGACCTGGGTGCGGGGCGGCGGTGCGGGTGGAGGCGTACGCATCGTCCTCACCGCGCGCGTGCAGATCGCGCGGACGCGTTCCACGGGGAGCCCGATCAGCGCGGCCGTCTGTTCCTCCGCGACACCCTCGTACAGGCGCAGCACCAGAATCAGGCGCTCCTGCGGGGTGAGACGTTCCAGCACGCCGCCGCGCACCCGGTGGTGGCGCCAGGCGTTGCGGGCGAAGCGGGCGGCGAGTTCCTGGCGGGTGCGGTCGTACGGATCCTCGCCGCGCAGCCGGTCCCATTCCGCGTACGTATGGGCGAGCGCTGCGGTCAGCAGCTGCTCCGCGTGCGGATTGGCGTCCGGGGGCTCGGCGGTGAGCAGGGTCGCGGCATGCAGCAGCCGTGGAGCCGCGCCCGCGACGAACGCCTCGAACTCCCGGGCGCGGCGACGCCTTTGTGTCGTCTGCCGCTCGCTCACGTCCTCATATAGGAGCAGATCAGTGCTGGGGTCAAGAGGTCTGCGACGACTCCGTCTCCACGGGCGGCAGACCGGCCTGACGGGCGGAGAGGGCGGTGTTGAAACGGCTGAGCAGAGTGCAGAATGACTCGCGCTCCGTCTCCGTCCAGCCGTCCGTCACCTGTGCCATCAGCTCGCGCCGCGAGGAGCGGACCTCTTCGAGCCTGGCCTGGCCCCGCGGGGACAGCTGGAGTACGACGGCGCGGCCGTCCTCGGGGTGCGAGGTGCGCTTGACCAGCCCGGTGTCGACGAGCGGCGCGACCTGGCGCGTGACGGTCGAGGAGTCGATGCCCATGCCCGCCGCAAGCGCCTTGACGCCCATCGGGCCTTCCTTGTCGAGCCGGTTGAGCAGCAGATACGCGGCACGGTCCATGGAGTTGCGGACCTGGCCGACTCCGCCGAGCCGGGTCTGTTCCGCGCGGCGTGCGAAGACGGCGACCTGGTGCTGGAGGGCATCGAGGAGGCCGGGGTCGAGATGGGTCGTCATGTCCTGAGAAGTGGGCATGGCTCGAGGGGCTCTCTTGTGCGGTGGTCGGTTGGTGGGGGACAGAGTACGCGGCAAAAACCCGGTGTGTACCAGGGCTGCGCAAACCAGTGGGGAAGCGGGAATCCGGGCAGCCGTCGCGTCGGTGAGCTGCGAGACTTGACGTCATGAGCTTCAGTACGCCTGGCACCTTTCGCCCCGTCATTCTCGACGACATCCGGGGGGCGCAGAAGATGCTCTCGGGGGTCGCCCGGATGACCGCGATGGAGGGCAGCAGGCATCTGTCGCAGCTGGTGGGCGCGCCCGTTCACCTCAAGTGCGAGAACCTCCAGCGGACCGGGTCGTTCAAGCTGCGCGGCGCCTATGTACGGATCTCCGGGCTTTCGCCGGTGGAGCGGGCCGCGGGCGTCGTCGCGGCGTCCGCCGGCAACCACGCTCAGGGCGTGGCCCTGGCATCCTCGCTGCTCGGAGTGCGCTCCACCGTGTTCATGCCGATGGGAGCGCCGCTACCGAAGGTCGCGGCGACCACGGAGTACGGCGCCGACGTGCGGCTGCACGGCCAGGTGATCGACGAGACCCTGGCCGCCGCGCAGGAGTACGCGCACCAGACGGGTGCGGTCTTCATCCATCCCTTCGACCACCCCGACATCATCGCCGGGCAGGGCACGGTCGGCCTCGAAATCCTGGAGCAGTGCCCCGAGGTGCGGACGATCGTCGTCGCTGTCGGCGGCGGCGGGCTCGCGGCCGGTATCGCGGTCGCGGTGAAGGCGGTGCGGCCCGATGTGAGGCTGATCGGCGTGCAGGCGGAGGGCGCGGCGGCCTATCCGCCCTCGCTCAGCGCCGGGCACCCGGTCTCGATCGACGAGCCGACGACCATGGCCGACGGGATCAAGGTGGGCTGCCCCGGCGACGTTCCGTTCAAAATCATTGGCGATCTCGTGGACGAGGTCCGTACGGTCTCCGAGGACGAGCTCTCCAGCGCCGTGCTGCTCTGCCTGGAGCGGGCGAAGCTGGTGGTCGAGCCCGCCGGGGCGAGTCCGGTGGCGGCGCTGCTGAGCGATCCGCGGTCGTTCAAGGGTCCGGTCGTCGCCCTGCTGTCGGGCGGCAATGTGGACCCGTTGCTGCTGCAGCGCATCCTGCGGCACGGCATGGCGGCAGCGGGCCGCTACCTGTCGCTGAGGCTGCGGCTGACGGACCGGCCCGGTGCGCTCGCCGCGCTGCTGGGCTCATTGTCAGTGGTGGACGCTAACGTCCTTGATGTGAGTCACGTAAGGACCGATCCGCGGCTCGGGCTCACGGAGGCGGAGGTGGAGTTGCAGCTGGAGACGAAGGGCCCTGAGCACTGCGAACTGGTGGCGGCGACGCTGCGCGACGCGGGTTACACGGTCATGAGCTGAGTCCGTGAGCGCGCTCTCGTGGCCATCGGCGTCGGTGGCCGGTGCAAGCTGACACAGCCTGACGCGGCGCTGACAGGCCCTGTGCACTTTCTCGATAGGTCCACTCGCGACAGTCTTGAGTGTCGCGATGTATCGCGTTACGGTGAGGGCCTGCCATGCTCCCGCCGGCCGCGGGACGTCCCACACACGCCCCTCTCTTCGCATTTCTTCTTCACGAAGTGACCCACCCACCTGCCACCTTGGAGAACCCATATGCCAGGCGCCATCTACGCCGAAGGTCTGGTCAAGACCTTCGGCGATGTAAGGGCTCTGGACGGCGTCGACCTCGACGTCCCGGAGGGCACGGTTCTGGGTCTTCTCGGCCCCAACGGAGCCGGGAAGACCACCGCCGTGCGCGTACTGACCACCTTGCTGCAGCCCGACAGCGGCACGGCGGTCGTCGCCGGTACAGACGTCCTGAAACATCCGAACGAAGTCCGCCGCTGCATAGGCCTCTCCGGCCAGTTCGCCGCGGTCGACGAGTACTTGACCGGCCGCGAGAACCTGCAGATGGTGGGCCAGCTCTACCAGATGAGTTCGCGCGACGCGAAGGTCCGGGCGGGCGAACTGCTCGACCGCTTCAACCTCGCGGACGCCGCCGACCGTCCCGCCAAGACCTACTCCGGCGGTATGCGCCGACGCCTCGACCTCGCCGCCGCGCTGGTCGTCTCCCCGCCCGTGATGTTCATGGACGAGCCCACCACCGGACTCGACCCGCGCAACCGGATGCAGCTGTGGGAGGTCATCGAGGAGCTGGTCAGCGGCGGTACGACCCTGCTGCTCACCACCCAGTACCTCGAAGAGGCCGACCACCTCGCCCACGACATCTGCGTCATCGACCACGGCAAGGTCATCGCCCGCGGCACCGCCGACCAGCTCAAGGCCCAGACGGGCGGCGAACGCGTCGAGGTCGTCGTGCAGCACCCGGACCAGATCACCCCGGCCCGCGAGGTGCTGCTGGGCCTCGGCAGGGGCGAGGTCGCCATCGCCGAACACACCCGCAAGCTCACCGTCCCGGTCACCGGCGGCGCCAAGCTGCTCGCCGAGGTCATCCGCGAACTGGACACCCGGGGCGTCGAGATCGACGACATCGGTCTGCGCCGCCCGACCCTCGACGATGTCTTCATATCCCTGACCGGCCATGCCGCCGAGCTCCAGGACGAGGAGAGCGGGAAGCCGCAGGACGTCAGTGCCGCCAAGGACGCGAAGGCCGGCAAGTCCCGGAAGGAGTCCGTGAAGTGACCACCGCAACGGATGCCGTGAAGCTCGCGGCACCCAAGCCGCGCGGCGGCGTCGTCCAGTCGATCAACGACTCGCTCGTCGTCGCCAAGCGCAATCTGATCCGGATGACTCGGATCCCGGAGATGATCATCTTCGGGATGATCCAGCCCGTCATGTTCGTGGTGCTGTTCAGCTATGTCTTCGGCGGCTCCATGGACATCGGCGGCACCACGGACCCCGTCGTCTACCGCGAGTTCCTGATGGCGGGCATCTTCGCCCAGACCGTCACCTTCGCCACCGCGGGCGCAGGCGCGGGCATCGCCGACGACATGCACAAGGGACTGATCGACCGCTTCCGCTCCCTGCCCATGGCCCGGGGCGCGGTCCTCACCGGGCGTACGCTGGCGGACCTCGTCCAGACCACGCTGACCGTCGTCGTCCTGACGATCGTCGCGCTGCTGGTCGGCTGGCGTATCCACGAGGGCATCCCCAAGGCGCTCGGCGCGTTCGCGCTGCTGCTCCTGCTGGGGTACGCCTTCTCCTGGATCGGCGCGCTCATCGGCCTCTCGGTCAGCACGCCCGAGGCGGCCACGTCCGGGGGACTGATCTGGCTCTTCCCGGTCACGTTCATCTCGAACGCCTTCGTGCAGTCCAGCAATCTGCCGGGCTGGCTGCAGCCGATCGCCGAGTGGAACCCCTTCAGCGCCACGGTCCAGGCCTGCCGGGAGCTCTTCGGCAACCCCGGAGCATCGCCGTCGGACGCCTGGCCGATGGCGCACCCGGTGTGGGCCTCGCTGATCTGGTCGGTTCTGATCATCGTGGTCTTCCGGACGCTGGCGGTTCGCAAGTACCGCTCGGCGACCGCCTGAACGGCACAACGACCGCGTACGACAGAGGGGCCGGACCGCGTCATGCGTCATGCGCGATCCGGCCCCTCCGGCGTGTTGTGTCCGGTCAGGCGCTGTACGGCCTGGCTGCCAGGACCTTGACCGAGGCGGTCTTGCCGTTCGGCAGCTCGTACTCGGCGAACTCGCCGACCTTCTTGCCGTTCACGCCGCTGCCCAGCGGCGACTGCGGGGAGTACGTCGCGATGGCATCGGAGGCGTACTCGCGCGAAGCCAGCAGGAAGGTCTCGGTGTCATCCTCGTCGCCGTCGAAGGCGATCGTCACGACCATGCCGGGCGCGACGACGCCCTCGGCGGTCGGAGCCTCGCCGACCTTCGCGTTCTCCAGGAGCTGGGTCAGCTGGCGCACACGGAGTTCCTGCTTGCCCTGCTCCTCCTTGGCCGCGTGGTACCCGCCGTTCTCCCGCAGGTCGCCCTCCTCACGCGCAGCCGCGATCTTGGCGGCGATCTCCGTGCGCGCGGGACCAGACAGGTACTCCAGCTCGGCCCTGAGCTGGTTGTACGCCTCCTGGGTGAGCCAGGTGACGTTCTCGCTGGTCTGGGTCACAGGTGCTCCTCGTAGGTACTGGGAATACAAAGCATCGCCCTACCCAGAAGGATGTGCCTCCATGGATGGGCGAAACCACGAGCCTAACAATTCCGAGGCGGAAGGGGGAGGACGAAAGCCATCAGAATTACATCAACGCAGGTCAGCGCCCAGACCCGCCGTGTGATCCTCGATGAGATCCGCTGTCAGCGGGCGGTGCACTGCACCAGCTCGGCGCTGGTCCCGCGCGCCGTCGTGCGCACCGTGACGACCTCGTCGATGCGCGAGGTGCCCCGGCGGCCGACGGCGACGTCGAGCCGTCCCACTTCGGCGCCGTCCGCGGAGCGGGAGCGCAGCGTGCAGGTGCCGGTGGCGTCGGCGTCCTTGCGTACTTCCAGGTGTACCTGCACCTCGGTGTCGGAAGTGACACTGAACTTGATCACTTCGGCGCTGATCTGCTGCCCTGCGATGTAGTCGTAGCCGAACCAGCCGACCACGCCGAGGAGTGCGACGCCGAGGCCCGCGCCCACGATCTTGAGCCGGCGGTCGGCGCGTTCGTCCGCAGAGCGGCCGTAACGGCCTTCCGGGAGCTGATCGCGCACCGCGGCCATGACAATTCCTCTCGGGATGGGGCTGCCGGAATTTTCCGTCCCCCGATTCGGTCACTATAGAAGCTGGCCGACGTGACGAATCATTGAGGATCGAGTCTTGACTGAGCAGCTGCGACTGATGGCCGTTCACGCCCACCCCGACGACGAGTCGAGCAAGGGCGCGGCCACGATGGCCAAGTATGTGTCCGAGGGGGTGGACGTGCTGGTCGTGACCTGCACGGGAGGCGAGCGCGGCTCCATCCTCAATCCCAAGCTCCAGGGGGACCCGTACATCGAGGAGCACATCCACGAAGTGCGCAAGAAGGAGATGGACGAGGCGCGCGAGATCCTCGGGGTGAGCCAGGAGTGGCTCGGCTTCGTCGACTCCGGCCTGCCCGAGGGTGACCCGCTGCCGCCCCTTCCCGAGGGCTGCTTCGCCCTCGAGGACGTCGAGGTGGCCGCCGGGCGACTGGTGAAGTCCATCCGCTCCTTCCGTCCGCAGGTCGTCACGACCTACGACGAGAACGGCGGGTACCCGCACCCCGACCACATCATGACCCACAAGATCTCGATGGTCGCCTTCGACGGCGCGGGGGACGCGGAGAAGTTCCCCGAGTCCGAGTTCGGGCCCGTCTGGCAGCCGCAGAAGCTCTACTACAACCAGGGCTTCAACCGGCCGCGTACGGTCGCGCTGCACGAGGCGCTGCTGGAGCGCGGCATGGAGTCCCCGTACGGGGAGTGGCTCGAGCGCTGGAAGGAGTTCCAGCGCGCCGAACGCACGCTGACCACGTACGTACCGTGCGCGGACTTCTTCGAGATCCGCGACAAGGCGCTCATCGCGCACGCGACGCAGATCGACCCCGACGGCGGCTGGTTCCGCGTTCCGATGGACATCCAGAGGAAGGTCTGGCCGACCGAGGAGTACGAGCTGGCGAAGTCTCTGGTCGATACCTCCCTCCCCGAGGACGACCTCTTCGCGGGCATCGGCGAGAATGCCTGACATGAGCGCAAGCGCAAACGTCGCACTGACACACCTCGTCCCTCTCGCCAAAGGGGTCGACGACAACAAGGTCACGCCCGGTGTCCTGGGCTTTCTTGTCTTCGCGGCGCTGGCCGTGGGGGTGTGGCTGCTGATGAAGTCGATGAACCGGCACATGGGGAGGGTGAACTTCGAGGAGGCCCCGGATCCCAAGGCGGACGGGGCGTCCAAGGAGTCCCGGGGCACGTCGGGGCACGCCGCGGCATAGGCCGTTACGGGCGGGCCACAGGGCCTTCGGCCGTGTCCTCGGACGCCGGGAAGGCCGTACTGCCTTCGGCCGTGTCCTCGGACGCCGGGCGGGCCGAACTCGGCCCGCCCGGCGCCTCAGGACTACGTCGGCGCCGTGACAGGGACGCCCATCACCTCGCGTGCGTGGCGGTTCGGGACCATCCCCAGGTGCCAGGCCTGCCAGCCGTCCTCCAGGTGGACGCCGCGCTCCAGCATCACCGCCAGAGCCTCCGCGCAGTCCTCCAGCTTGCCGTCGCGCGCGGAGTGCGACGTACCGATCAGCTGTGCCAGCTCCTCCTGGGCCACCACCGTGCCGACCTCTATGCCGCCGGGCGACGCGAACGGCAGCAGCGTGCAGCGCAGGAAGCGTGCCCAGTCCGCGCCGCGGTCGTCCTGGTACGAAGCGAACAGGTCCGTCGCCTCGTCGCACAGCGCCAGCGCCTGCGCCGCGCGGTTGTTGCCCCCGTCGATCAGGGCCAGCTCCAGGCAGGTCCAGGCCTCGCCGTGAGCCACGCCGATGCGGTGGAAGTCGGCGCGGGCGTCCACCAGGAGCTGGCGGGCGAAGCCGGAGTTGCGGAGGTTGCCGGTCTGGGCGGCGCGCTGGTCGCGGGTGACGCGGCCCGAGTGGTGGCGGGCGCAGGCCAGACCGTAGACGTCGCGCATCCGCGAGAACATCGTCCGGGCCCGCTCCAGCTCCCGTACCGCCTGGTCGCGGTCGCCGCTCTCCTCCAGCGCCTGGCCGAGGTAGTACAGCGTCCACGCCTCGCCGCGCGCGTCCTCGTTGTCCCGGTGCCGGGACAGCGCCTGGCGCAGCTGGTCCACCGCGGGGGCCGGGTCGCCGTCCACCAGACGCGCCCTGGCCAGCTGGGTCAGCGCCCACGCCTCACCGCGGCCGTCACGGGTGCGGCCGTACAGATCCAGCGCCGTACGCAGCTCCGACTCGGCGCGCGGGACGTCGCCGATGCGCAGGCACACCTGCCCCAGCTGGAAATGCGTCCAGGCCTCGCCGTGGAGTGACTCGCCCTCCCGGTGCAGGGTCAGCGCCGTCGCCAGCAGGGTCAGCGCCTCCGCGAGATTGGCCCGGTCGCGTTCGACCGCGGCCAGCGCGTGCAGCGACCACGCCCGGTCCTCGGCCTGCTCGTCGGAGGACTGCAGCTCGATCGCCTCGTGCAGCTTCGCCGCGGCCTCGGTGAGATTGCCCTGGTGATGCAGGGTGATGCCCAGTGAGCAGAGCGCGAGGGCAGTGCCCGAGTCGTTCTGGGCCTCGCGGTAGAGGCCGACGACGGACGAGAGGGTCGTGCGGGCCTTGTCGAGCTCACCGAGCTGGCGGGCCGCGATGCCGGTGCGCCAGCGTACGGAGCGCTCCAGCAGCCCCTGGTCCACCGCCTGCGACAGCTCACTGATCTCGCCGAGGCGGTACAGGTCGCCGCGCAGCAGGCAGTAGTCGCACAGCGCGCCCAGCAGATTGAGCACCGCCTGCTGGTTCACGCCCTCCGCGTGCCGCAGCGCCGAGGTGATGAAGCTCGACTCGTCGTCCAGCCAGCGCAGCGCCGCATCAAGAGAGGAGAAGCCGTGCGCCCCGAACTGGCCCGCCCGCGTGGACATCTTGCCGTCGACCATGCGGATCACGGCTCCGGCCAGGTCCGCGTAGTTCTGGATCAGCCGCTCCTGCGCGGCCGCGCGCTCCTTGGGCTCCTCCTCGTCGACGAGCCTGGCCTCGGCGAAGGACCGTACGGCATCGTGCAGCCGGTAGCGGCTGGCCCGCACATGGTCGATCAGGCCCGCGGCCGCCAGGCCCGACAGCAGCCGCTGCGCCTCCTGCTCGTCCGTGGCCAGCAGCGCTGCCGCCGCTGCCGCGCCGAGCGAGGCCCGTCCCGCCAGCGCGAGCCGGCGCAGCAGCCGCCGTGCCTGCTCGGACTGGTCGGTGTAGCGCAGCCGCAGCGCCCGCTCCACCGGGTCCACGGGACCGTACGCGCCGAGGTCGGCCGCGAGCTGTTGCGCGGTCCGCTGCCCGAGCGAGGAACCCGCGATACGCAGCGCCAGCGGCAGCCCGCCGCACAACTCCCGGACCGCGTCAGCCGATTGAGCGTCGTACGGACCCGACGAGGGCTCCTCGGCCGATGCCCGCAGCAGCTCCTCCGCGCCCGCCGGATCCAGCGCCTCGACCGGCAGCTGGTGCACCCACGCCGGAATGCCGTCCGGCAGCTCGAGCGGCCTGCGCGCGGTCACCAGCACCAGGCTGTCCGAACGCTCCGGCACCAGCGTGCACACCTGCGCCGGATCGCTCGCGTCGTCCAGCACCACCGTCACCGGCAGGCCCGTCAGATGCTGGTGATACAGCTCGCTCAGCCGCCGCACCTGCTGCTCGGGCGAGGACCGCTCACGGAACAGCAGCTGCTCGCGCGGCGCGCCAAGACGGTTCAGCAGATGCAGCAGCGCATCCCGCGTGGACAGCGGATCGGCGCTGTCGCCCCGCAGATCGACGACACAGGCGCCCCGGAACTGGTCCTTGAGATGGTGCGAGGCCCGCACCGCCAGTGTCGTACGCCCCGAACCGGCATCGCCGTGGAGCACCACGACGGTCGGCTTCGTCTCCGTCGACGCGCGGGCCGCGTGCACCCACTGCGCGATCTGTGTCATCTCCTCCCGGCGGCCCGCGAACGGCAGCCCTGCCCCAGAGCCTCCGGCCCGGGAGGTACCCCCACCGAACTCCGGGAGGTGCCCGAAGGACTGCTCCAGTACGGACCGCGTGCGCGCCGCCGCGCTGCGGTCCGCGCCCCGCAGCTGGGGCGCCACAGCGGTTTTCTTCGTCGCCGTACGGGTGGAGGAGGCCAGCATCCGCTGCTGGTCCAGGAACGGGCGGATGCCGCGTACCTCCAGCGCCGTCAGCCACTGCAGCCGCATTTGCTCGGCCCCGCCCGGCTGCCCGAGCGCCCCGGCCCTGCGGTGCGCGGCCGGCCAGTGCGACGCGGTCACCTTGGCGACGGTCGTCGCGGCCCCCGCGACGGCGACGGCGGCGCCGGCCCCGAGCGCGGTACCCGTGGCCGTACCCAGCGCGACATCCGCGCCGATCGCCGCGATCGCGGCAACGGCCGTCACCAGCAAGGGAGTCGACACATTACGCCGGCTGAACTGCTCGGCCAGCGGCTGCTGCCCGGCCTCCGCCGCAGCGATTGCCTGCTCGTACGCGGCATACTCCTCGCCGGCGTTCGCCGCCATGCTGTCCAGGGCGGACCGCGCGCGTGCCAGCAGGACGGCGGAGTCCGCCCGCCCTCCCGAACGCCGTACCTCTTCCTCGACGGCGCGTACCAACAGCCGCTCGGCTTCCGCCCGATGGCTGTCCCGCATGTGCGTCCCCCTCCGAGAGCTCCGGTTCCGTTCCGGTTCCGGCCCCCTCTCGGGTTCCGGTTCCGTTCCGGCGACAAGTGTCCTGCGTGCGGCGCGTCAGCGCGAGAGACTCTGACGATCATCCTCACCTGAGAGAGGATGAGTACATGCCGAACCGCCTTGCCCATGAGACTTCCCCCTACCTCCTGCAGCACGCCGACAACCCGGTCGACTGGTGGCCGTGGTCGGGCGAAGCCTTCGAGGAGGCGCGCAAGCGCGGGGTGCCGGTGCTGCTGAGCGTCGGCTACTCGAGCTGCCACTGGTGTCATGTCATGGCTCACGAGTCCTTCGAGGACGACGCGACCGCGGCGTACATGAACGAGCATTTCGTCAACGTCAAGGTCGACCGCGAGGAGCGTCCCGACGTGGACGCCGTCTACATGGAGGCCGTGCAGGCCGCCACCGGGCAGGGCGGCTGGCCCATGACCGTCTTCCTCACCGCGGACGGCGAGCCCTTCTACTTCGGTACGTACTTCCCGCCCGAGCCCCGGCACGGCATGGCCTCCTTCCTGCAGATCCTCGAAGGGGTGGCCGGTGCCTGGGCCGAGCGGCGCGAGGAGGTCGGTGAGGTCGCGGGGAAGATTGTCCGGGATCTGGCGGGGCGTTCGCTCGCGTACGGCGGGGAGGGTGTGCCCGGTGAGGAGGAGCTGGCGCAGGCGCTGCTCGGGCTGACCCGCGAGTACGACGAGCGCAACGGCGGCTTCGGTGGCGCGCCCAAGTTTCCGCCGTCGATGGCCCTCGAGTTCCTGCTGCGGCACTACGCCCGGACGGGGTCCGACGGGGCCCTGCAGATGGCCGCGGAGACCTGCGCGTCGATGGCCCGTGGGGGGATCTACGACCAGCTCGGCGGCGGTTTCGCGCGGTATTCGGTGGACCGTGAGTGGGTGGTGCCGCACTTCGAGAAGATGCTCTACGACAACGCCCTGCTGTGCCGGGTGTACGCGCATCTGTGGCGGGCGACCGGTTCGGACCTGGCCCGGCGGGTGGCGCTGGAGACCGCGGACTTCATGGTGCGGGAGCTGCGTACGGCCGAAGGCGGGTTCGCCTCGGCGCTCGACGCGGACAGTGCCGTCGAAGACGGATGGGGGCACCCCCGGGCCGAAGGCTCTGGGGGAGGAAAGGGGAGGCATGTCGAGGGCGCGTTCTACGTGTGGACGCCCCGGCAACTGCGTGAGGTGCTGGGCGAGGAGGACGGGCAGCGGGCCGTCGAACTGTTCGGGGTGACCGAGGAGGGGACCTTCGAGGAGGGTGCCTCCGTGCTGCAGCTCCCGGACGGCGAGGTTGAACCGTCGGTCAAGGAGCGGCTCCTTGCCGCGCGGGCGCTGCGGGCGCGTCCCGGGCGGGACGACAAGGTGGTCGCCGCGTGGAACGGTCTGGCGATCGCGGCCCTCGCCGAGGTGGGCGCCTATTTCGAGCGTCCGGATCTCGTCGAGCGGGCCACCGAGGCCGCCGATCTGCTGGTGCGGCTGCACATGGACGAGGGCGCGCGGCTGGCCCGTACGTCCAAGGACGGCAGGCCCGGAGCGCATGCCGGGGTTCTTGAGGACTACGCGGATGTCGCGGAGGGCTTCCTGGCGCTGGCGGGTGTGACAGGCGAGGGAGTGTGGCTGGAGTTCGCGGGTTTTCTGCTGGACATCGTCATCGACCAGTTCGTGGCCGAGGGCGGTGCGCTGTACGACACGGCGCATGACGCCGAGCCGTTGATCCGCCGTCCGCAGGACCCGACGGACAGCGCGACCCCGTCGGGCTGGACGGCCGCGGCCGGTGCCTTGCTCTCGTATGCGGCGCACACCGGTTCTGAGGCCCATCGCACCGCCGCGGAAGGCGCGTTGGGTGTGGTGAGGGCGCTCGGCCCGCGGGCGCCACGCTTCACCGGCTGGGGGCTGGCGGTCGCGGAGGCGCTGCTCGACGGGCCGCGCGAGGTGGCCGTGGTCGGGCCCCAAGGCGAGGCGGCGACGCGGGAGTTGCACCGTGGGGCGCTCCTGGCGCAGGCTCCCGGCGCGGTGGTCGCGGTGGGCGAACCGGACAGCGAGGAGTTCCCGTTGCTGCGGGACCGCCATCTGGTGGAGGGCAGCCCGGCGGCGTACGTCTGCCGGAATTTCGTCTGCCGGGTGCCCACGACGGACCCGGCCGAGCTCGCCGGGCAGCTGGGCGGCAGCTAGGTCGTGTCGTCAGAGCCCCGTTTGCCCCGACCTTCGGGCGGACGACGCCACTTTGACGACACTCCCTGGGGGCGGAGCCCCCGGTCAGAGTCTCAGCCCGCCCTGGATCGTCGTCAGCGCCCGGTCCAGCAGCGCGATCAAGTCGTCCTTGTGGTCCCGTGCCGCCCAGTACAGCATCACCTCGCGCACCGCCCCCAGCACCGCCGCCGTGAAGACCCGTACCTCCAGGTCGTCTCGGGACCGGCCCGTGCGGTCCGCCACTGCGTGGACCAGGAGTTCCGACGTCGCCGCCATCGTCTCCGTCATCCGCGCTCGGATCGCCGGGACCTCCACCATCAGCCGGGTCCGCTGGATGACTTCGGCCCGCTCCTCCTCGACGAACGTCCCCAGGCCCTGCGTGATCACCGCTCGGATGGAGTCCAGCGGATCCTCGTCCGCCGGCCTGGCCCGCAGCTCCGCCACCATGATCGGGTCGTACTCGTCGGTGAGGACGATGTCTTCCTTGGTCGGGAAGTAACGGAACACCGTCGACGGCGACACCTCCGCCGCCTCGGCGATCTGCTCGATCGTGGTCGCCTCGTACCCCTGCTCGGCGATGAGCCGGTACGTCGCCCGGCGGATCGCGATCCGTGTCCTGAGCTTCTTGCGCTCGCGCAGGCCGAGCTGCGGCTGCGCTTCGGCGAGGGATGCACCGGAGGGCGTACGTGTGGTGGCGGCCATGTACGTCATTGTCCTGCATCGACCGGGGCGGGAGCCACGTCCGCCTCATCCTTCATGACCGGCCGCGCGTTCGGCAGGAGGGCGGCGACGAACAGCGCGGACACCAGCGCCGCCACCGCGCAGACGAGCAGGACGGTGGTCATGCCGTGCACATACGCGGCGTCGGCGGACCGGGCGAGGCGTCCGCCCGGGACGCCGCCGAGCTGCTGGGCGACCAGGTGCGCGGCGACGACGGAGTCCTGGGTCCGTTCGGCGGCCGCGGCAGGCAGTCCGGTGACGTCGAGGTCGTCGACGTACGAAGAGGCGAGCAGCGAGCCGAGGAGTGCGATCCCGATCGCGCTGCCGACCTGGCGGACGGTCATCAGCAGCCCCGACCCGCTGCCCGCGCGGTCTGTGGGCAGGGCGCCGAGTGCCGCGTCCATGGCGGGCACCATCGCGATGCCGAAGCCGAGGCCCATGACGGACAACCAGAGCGCTGTGAAGCCGTAGCCGTTGCCGACGGTGGTGCGGCTGCCCAGGAGCGCGGAGAAGGAGAGGACGACCAGTCCCGCGGTGATGACCCCGCGCGGGCCGAAGCGCTGGACGAGGCCGGCGCTGGATTTGGCGGCGATCATCAGGCCGCCCATCATCGGCAGCATCCGTACACCGGTCTCCAGCGCGTTGTAGCCGAGGACGGCCTGGAGATGGACGGGCAGGGTGAACAGCAGACCCGCCATCACGAACATCACCAGGGTCGCCGTGAGGGTGTTGAGCAGGAAGCCGCGGTCGCGCAGCAGTGACATGTCGAGCATGGGCCTGGTTGCCCGGCGTTCGCGCAGGACGAGCGCGCCGATGAGTACGACGCCGGCGGCGAGCGTACCGAGGACGTTGGGGTCTCCCCACCGAAGGTAGGGGAAGGGTCCCCCGTCGCGGTCCGGGGCCTCGATGATCGCGTAGATCAGGGCGCCGAGTCCGGTCGCGGTGAGGGCGGTGGAGACGGCGTCGACCTTGGGGGAGGCAGGGTCGCTTGTCTCGGGCAGGAGCAGGAGGCAGGCCGTGATTCCGATGGCGACCATCGGGATGTTGATCACGAAGATCGAGCCCCACCAGAAGTGTTCGAGGAGCCAGCCGCCGAGGATCGGGCCGAGCGGCAGGCCGAGCGCGGACGCGGCGGAGACGATGCCGACGGCCTTGGTGCGGTCCTGGGGCGCGCCGAAGAGCGAGGGCAGTACGGCGAGGGCGAGCGGCATGATCAGCGCGCCGCCGATGCCCATCACGGCGCGGGCGGCGATGACGGTGGTGACGTCACCGGCCAGCGCGCCGACGAGCGAGCCCGCGAGGAAGACACCGAGGCCGGTGACGAGCATCCGTCGGCGGCCGAAGCGGTCGCCGAGGAGGCCCGCGGGGAGCATCAGTGCGGCGAAGACGACGACGTAGGCGTCGGCCATCCACTGCTGTTCGCCGGTGGTGGCACCGAGCCGGGCGGCCATGGTCGGCAGGGCGACATTGAGGATCGTGAGGTCGAAACCGAGCACGAGCATGCTCGCGACCAGGGCGCCGAGCGCCCACCAGCGGCGGGACATGGACACCTCTTTCAAGAGTTGATGTCAAGTGACAGTAACTCTCAAAAGAGAGGGGGTGTCAATGGGTCGGGCGAGTGCGCAGGCGGTGGGTGTGAAGACGGCGGGTGCGAGAACGCCGAACGGCCCGTGGCGGGTGCCACGGGCCGTTCGGTCGGGGAGGGGGCCGAGCCCCCCGGGTGCCTCAGGAATGCTGGTAGGCCACCAGTGAGATGCCCACGTAGTGCACGACGAACGCCGCCAGCGTGAAGGCGTGGAAGACCTCGTGGAAGCCGAACCAGCGGGGGGAGGGGTTGGGCCGCTTCATTCCGTAGATCACGCCGCCGGCGCTGTAGAGCACTCCGCCGACGATCACCAGGACGAGCACGGCGATCCCGCCGGCGCGCATGAAGTCGGGCAGGAAGAAGATCGCCGCCCAGCCCATCGCGATGTAGCAGGGGGTGTAGAGCCAGCGCGGGGCGCCGACCCAGAAGACCCGGAAGGCGATGCCCGCCACGGCCGCCGCCCAGACCGCCCACAGCAGCGTCCGGCCGGTGGAAGCGGGAAGGAGAAGCGTGGTCAGCGGCGTGTACGTGCCCGCGATGATCAGGAAGATATTGGCGTGGTCGAGGCGGCGCAGTACGGCCTCGCTGCGCGGGCCCCAGTTTCCGCGGTGGTAGAGCGCGCTCACCCCGAAGAGCAGGCAGGCGGTGAAGACGTAGATCGCGCAGGCGATCCGGGCCTTGGTGGTGTCGGCCAGCGCTGTGAGGACGAGCCCGGCGACCAGGACGGCCGGAAACATCCCGGCGTGCAGCCAGCCACGGAGCCGCGGTTTGAGGCGTGTGGGCTCTATGTCGATCACTTCGGACGCGGCAGAGGTCATGACACGGCATGGTACCTACGCAACCGTAGGTAACGACCCTGTCTGTGGGCCTCGTTGCAAGCCTCACACTGCCTCGGCGTAACCGCCTCGCAGGGTTGGCGCGTTTCCGAGTGGTAATGCTCACGTGAGAGGTCCTCTGGACATATGCGCATAGGGCACCGATGATCAGATGAGTGCGGTCGGCACCGGATGAGCGCCAGATGAGCAAGGGACCGAAGCATCCGGGTCGCAGCCCCCACGGGGCACCAACCTTCATACCCTCACTTAGGAGCGAATCGTGGCGCGCGACATCGCGGCTCCCAGCACCGTCCCCAGCAACCACCAGGAGCTCGTCTCCTGGGTCGACGAGATCGCAGCAATCACGCAGCCGGACAGCGTCGTCTGGTGTGACGGATCCGAGGCCGAGTACGAGCGCCTGTGCGAGGAGCTCGTTGCCAAGGGCACCTTCAAGAAGCTGGACCCGATCAAGCGCCCGAACTCCTACTACGCCGCGTCCGACCCGACCGATGTCGCGCGGGTCGAGGACCGCACCTTCATATGCTCCGAGAAGGAGGAGGACGCGGGCCCGACGAACCACTGGAAGGCTCCCGCGGAGATGAAGGAGATCTTCGCCGGTGAAAAGGGCATCTTCCGCGGCTCGATGCGTGGCCGGACGATGTACGTCGTGCCGTTCTGCATGGGCCCGCTCGGCTCCGAGCTCTCCGCGATCGGCGTCGAGATCACCGACTCCGCGTATGTCGCCGTCTCCATGCGCACGATGACCCGTATGGGACAGCCCGTCCTCGACGAGCTCGGCTCCGACGGCTTCTTCGTCAAGGCCGTGCACACGCTGGGCGCGCCCCTCGCCGAGGGCGAGCAGGACGTCCCGTGGCCCTGCAACTCCACCAAGTACATCTCGCACTTCCCCGAGACCCGCGAGATCTGGTCGTACGGCTCGGGCTACGGCGGCAACGCCCTGCTCGGCAAGAAGTGCTACGCGCTGCGCATCGCCTCCGTCATGGCGCGCGACGAGGGCTGGCTCGCCGAGCACATGCTGGTCCTCAAGCTCACCCCGCCGCACGGCGAGCCCAAGTACGTCACCGCGGCCTTCCCGAGCGCCTGCGGCAAGACCAACCTCGCCATGCTGGAGCCGACGATCTCCGGCTGGACCGTGGAGACCATAGGCGACGACATCGCCTGGATGCGCTTCGGCGAGGACGGCCGGCTGTACGCGATCAACCCCGAGGCGGGCTTCTTCGGTGTCGCGCCCGGCACCGGTGAGCACACCAACGCCAACGCCATGAAGACCATGTGGGGCAACTCCGTCTTCACCAACGTCGCCCTGACCGACGACGGCGACGTGTGGTGGGAGGGCATGACCGAAGAGCTGCCCGCGCACCTCACCGACTGGAAGGGCAACGACTGGACGCCCGAGTCCGGGACTCCGGCCGCCCACCCCAACGCCCGCTTCACCGTCCCGGCCGGGCAGTGCCCGATCATCGCGCCCGAGTGGGAGGACCCGAAGGGTGTGCCGATCTCGGCGATCCTCTTCGGCGGTCGTCGCGCCAGCGCCGTCCCGCTGGTGACCGAGTCCTTCGACTGGCAGCACGGTGTCTTCCTCGGTGCGAACGTCGCCTCCGAGAAGACCGCCGCCGCCGAGGGCAAGGTCGGCGAGCTGCGCCGCGACCCGTTCGCGATGCTGCCGTTCTGCGGCTACAACATGGGCGACTACATGGGCCACTGGCTCAAGGTCGGCAAGAACGCCGACGCGTCCAAGCTGCCGAAGATCTACTACGTGAACTGGTTCCGCAAGAACGACGCGGGCAAGTTCGTCTGGCCCGGCTTCGGCGAGAACGGCCGTGTCCTGAAGTGGATCGTGGAGCGCCTCGAGGGCAAGGCCGAGGGCGTCGAGACGCCGATCGGCATCCTGCCGACGCGTGAGGCGCTCGACACGGACGGCCTCGAACTGCCCGAGGCGGACCTGGACTTCCTGCTCAAGGTCGACAAGGACGTCTGGCGCGAGGAGGCGGCGCTGATCCCCGACCACCTCAACACCTTCGGTGACCACGCGCCGAAGGAGCTGTGGGACGAGTACCGCGCACTGGTCGCGCGTCTCGGCTGAACGCTCGCCTTCGCACCGAATTGAAGAAACGTCGCGGCGGGCCTCCCGACTTCCGCCCTGACCTGGGGGTCAACCCAGGTCCGCCGCGCCCCCGGCCCCCGGAGCCCCCTCACGGCTCCGGGGGCCGGACCGTTGTGTGCCGAGGACACAGACCCCGTGCGGGAGGGGTGGCGCAACTGGTTCTCGTGCGTGTCTGGTTCTCGTACGCGTCGGGCTGCCCGGTCCGCCGATCAGGTGGCACCCGGTCCGCGCGCCTCCTCGGCACGCGGACCGGGGCCGTCAGTGGGCGCCGGCCGGTGCGAGGGCGGCGGAGTGCACGTCCATCCGCTCGGCCGCGAGAATCGCGGCGGCGGTGTCGGCGCGGGATGCCGCGACGACGAGGGCGCGGCCCGCGATGTCGTGGGCGCGGCGGTGCAGGACTCCGCTGTCGGCCGCGCTGAGGCCGGCGTGCCGGGCGGGCGGCGCGCCGCGCAGCCGGGCGACCTCCCCGGCGATGCGCTCGGCGGCCTCGTCGAGGCCCAGTTCGTCGGTGACGGCGAGAAGCGCGGACAGGTGGCCGGCGAGCTGGATGTCCAGCTCTTCCTCGCGGCTGCGGTGCGGGTAGTCGGCCTGCGCGTCGGCCGGCATGCGTCGGGCCGACTTGGTGCGGATCGGCTCGTACATGAGATGGCCTCCTGCGTGGGTCGTCAGGAGACCATCCTAGCTTGGATTCCGTCTAAAGTTGAGCTGAATCCGGTAATCCGGCGAGATGAGTCACGGCTGGCTGTAGCCGTCGAGGAACGTCCCGATCCGCGTCACCGCGTCCGCCAGCTCCTTCGCCGCGGGCAGCGTCACGATCCGGAAGTGATCGGGCTCCGGCCAGTTGAAGCCCGTACCGTGCACGACCATGATCTTCTCGGCGCGCAGCAGGTCGAGCACCATCTGCCGGTCGTCCTTGACCTTGTAGACCTTGGGGTCGAGCCGGGGGAACAGATACAGCGCGCCCTTCGGCTTGACGCAGGTCACGCCCGGGATCTGGGTGAGCAGGTCGTACGCGACGTCCCGCTGCTCCAGGATCCGGCCGCCCGGCAGGACGAGGTCCTCGATCGACTGCCGGCCGCCGAGCGCGGTGGCGACCGCGTGCTGCGAGGGCATGTTCGCGCACAGGCGCATATTGGCGAGGATGGTCAGGCCCTCGATGTACGAGGCCGCATGCGCCTTCGGGCCGCAGACGGCCATCCAGCCGGAGCGGTACCCGGCCACCCGGTAGTTCTTCGACAGCCCGTTGAAGGTCAGGACCATCAGGTCCGGCGCGACCGCGGCGGTCGGCGTGTGCGTGGCGCCGTCGTAGAGGATCTTGTCGTAGATCTCGTCGGAGCAGACGATCAGATTGTGCCGGCGGGCGATCTCGGTGAGGCCGCGCAGCATCTCCTCGCTGTACACCGCACCCGTGGGGTTGTTCGGGTTGATGATCACGATCGCCTTGGTGCGGTCGGTGATCTTCCGCTCAATGTCCGCGAGGTCGGGCATCCAGTCGGCCTGCTCGTCGCAGCGGTAGTGCACGGCGGTGCCGCCCGCGAGCGACACACACGCGGTCCACAGCGGATAGTCCGGGGCCGGTACGAGCACCTCGTCGCCGTCGTCGAGCAGCGCCTGCATCGACATCTGGATCAGTTCGGAGGCGCCGTTGCCGAGGTAGATGTCCTCGACGTCCAGGTCGATGCCCTTGGTCTGGTAGTGCTGCATCACCGCGCGGCGCGCGGACAGCAGGCCCTTCGCGTCGCCGTAGCCGTGCGCGTCGCCGAGGTTGCGGAGCATGTCCTCCAGGATCTCGGGCGGGCACTCGAAGCCGAAGGCGGCGGGGTTGCCGGTGTTGAGCTTGAGGATGCGATGACCTGCTGCCTCAAGCCGCATTGCCTCCTCGAGGACCGGACCCCGGATTTCGTAACAGACGTTGGCGAGCTTCGTCGACTGGATCACCTGCATGCCCGTGAGCTTACGGGCGCGTAAAGCTGATCGCTTGCTGTTTTCGGCCACCGGGACGTGGCGCGAATGTCCGGTTTGTTGCATCGGGCCGGTGAGCGTGCCCGCTTCCCTTCGAAACGGCCACCGGTACGGTCCCTGCGCCTGCGGTTTGCGCTACGAGAGCCGAAAGCGGACGGGCCGATGTTGTCCTCGTCACCTTGCCCGTGGAGAGTCCTCAATGCCTGCCTCAACATCGCCACCGCCCTGGCCGAGGCCGGCGGCTCCTTCGACGCGTGGCGAAGCTGACCGTCTGCGTCGTCGACCGGACCACCGACAAGATGCCCCTGCTCTTCGAGGGGATCACCCGGGCGACCGGGAAACTGGGGGTCACCCCGGTACCGTCGGCCTCGCTGCTGGGCGTCGCGGCACTGGACGTACCGGAGCACCTGATTGAGATCGATGCCGTCGCGGTCCTCGACTGAACGGAAGAGTCCGGGTCCGCAGCAACGGGACGGTCGACAGCGCCCCGGCCACCGCAAAGGGGCGGCCGGGGCAGTGGGACGTCTCAGGACTCCTCGCATTCCTTCCATGCGAGCCGGTAGATGGTGTTGATGGAGCCGTCCGTCGAGTCCATCGTCATGAAACTCGTCGTTTTCTTGGGGTCCGATGTCCCTGCGTTCACACGCACTTCGGTGTTGATGTTGAAGTTACGCTTCACTCCGCACGGTGCCCATACCAACTGGCCCCATTCCGTGGAGTCCGACGCCTGCCAGTTGTCGTCGAGTGGGCCCTTGAAGGGGTGATTTCTGGCCGCCGTATCCGGCGATCCCTGGAAGTAGTACGAGGCTTTCTGTATCGCCGTGGCGCCGGACTGGAGGCTCGCGAAGCCGCGGTAGTCGGCCCGGGCTATCGCGTACGTGAAGCCCTGCGGAACATGGACGATCAGGTTGAGCTGGCAGTTCTTGCGGAAGTCGGTCGGGCCCGCGCCCACGCCCACTTTGGCGAGGTACTCGCTGTACGTCACGGTGAAGGCTGTGTTGTCCTCGGACACGGCCACCGCGGCGGTTCCCGGGCGACAGCCCGATCCATTGACCGTTGCGATGTCGATCGTGATTTTGTCAGGGGGTGTGGCGCTGACCGCGGATGCGTCCTGAGCGGCCAGCAGCGAAGCGAGAATTGCCGCTGTCGCGCCGCCTGCGAAAAGTGCACGGGACATGATTCTCCCATCGGGGGAATGTGAGGGGTTCATCCGGAACAAGCCATGTGGCCATGGACATGTCAACTCTTCAAACACTTCCTGGCACTTCTCGAAGAGCCGGATCGACCTGAATGGTAGGTACCAACAGAACGGCTGACTAGGGTCGTTATTGGCCAGCCGCCCTCCATGGCCGGATGCACGCAAAGGCGGCCCCGAGGCGAGCTCTCGCGCTCCTCGGGGCCGCTCGGTGCTGAAAGTCAGTCGGTGGCGCAGGCGTTGCCGAAGGTCGGGTTCAGCATGGCGATCAGGTTGAGCGAGTTGCCGCAGGCGATCAGCGGAAGGTCGAGCGGAACCTGAATGACGTTGCCGGACAGGACGCCGGGAGAACCGACGGCGGCGCCCTCGGCGCCCGCGTCCGCCATGGCGGGGGCGGCGCCGCCCACGGCCATGATGACGCCCGCTACGACGGCAGCAGCCTTCTTGTACTTCATCTTTGTGATCCTTTCAGCAGTGGTGCCCGTACGCAGGCGCGACCGTCGCGGGCTGCGCTGCCAGTTTCCTGTTCATGGACACCGCTGTATGGACTAGTAACGACTGGATTCCCGCAAAGAAACCTCAATATGGCCGCCCGTTCGAGAAGTCACTCGGATGCCCCGCGAGCATTTTTATTTAACTGCCGAGTAGTTTCTTGGCGATAACGCCCTTCTTGCTTCGCGGGGCGTCATTTTCTCATTCGCCGGAACAGTTGGCGCCCTGAAAAGAGTGCACCCCCGAACGCTCGGCGCTCGGGGGTGCACGCTGCCGCTGTATGTGTCAGCTGTCGGCGGAGCCGTTGCCGGACAGGGCCGAGATGTAGTCGAGGATGTGGGACAGCGCCTCGTCGCCCTTGGCCTGGGTCGAGTTCTCGGTGCACTGCTGGGTCTGCGGGCTCGACAGGACCGGGATGTCCTGAGCGGAGACGGGGACGACGCCGAGGAGCGAGCCGACATCGGCCTTGGCCGGCAGGCCGACGCAGGGCTTGTTGAGCGAGCCCTGGGCGATGCCCATCTGCGGGCTCATGTCGCCGTGGGTGGCGGAGGTGCCGTACTCCTGCGAGGCGCCCTCGCCGCTGGTCGACATGGTGCCCCCGTCGTTGCCGATAGCCAGGGCCTGAGGGGCCATCGAAGCACCGACGCCCACCATCGAAGCAGTGACGGCCGCAGTCGCCAGAATCTTCTTGATCACTTTGTGTCCCTTTTCGCTTTGATCGATCGATCGTGGAGCAGACTGATCAACTGGATCCCGCGGGTTTGGTTCCGCGTATTCACCCGAATGCCGCAACGATTTGATATAAGGCCCGGAATGAAATATCGGCGGAGGGCTGTCAGAAGGCCCTCCGCCGACGGGAGCAGATCGTCGCGGGTACCCGGATGCGCCATGCCAACAGGAAGCACGACTGCCCCACGACGCAATGCGCCGCCGGCTGGAGGCCTGCAACCGGAGCAGATCCCATGCACGGTCTGCATGGCCATTCCATCACCTCCGCAGGGCCGTCCGGCTCCGTATTCACCCGTTTGCCGAATGAATTCGCGGCGATCGGAGCAATCCTGAATTGGGGCACAATGAGGGTGTCCAGCACGCAATCGAAGCGGTGAAAACTACATGACAATGACAGCAGAGGGACCGGTGTCCGTCGGGCAGCGGAGAAGCCGAAGGGCTCGGGGGGAAGGCATCGGCGGCAGTCGTGCTTTCTCGTGGCTTCTGGTGATCACGGGTGCGGCGGGTCTGCTGGCGTCGTGGGTGATCACGATCGACAAGTTCAAACTGCTGGAGGACCCGGGGTTCACGCCGGGGTGCAGTCTGAATCCGGTGGTGTCGTGCGGGAACATCATGAAGAGCGGGCAGGCGTCGGCGTTCGGGTTCCCGAATCCGATGCTGGGGCTGGTGGCCTACTCGGTGGTGATCGCGATCGGTGCGGCGCTGCTGGCGGGGGCGCGGTTCAGGCGCTGGTACTGGCTGGGGCTCAATGCCGGGTGCCTGTTCGGGGTGGGCTTCTGCAGCTGGCTGCAGTACCAGTCGCTGTACGAGATCAACGCGCTGTGCCTGTGGTGCTCGCTGGCCTGGATCGCCACCATCGTGATGTTCTGCTACGTCACGCTGCACAACATCGAGTACCGGATCATCAAGGTGCCCCAGGGGCTGCGCAAGGGGCTGCTGGAGTTCCACTGGATGCCGCCGGTGCTGTGGATCGGCATCATCGGGATGCTCGTCCTCACCCGCTGGTGGGACTTCTGGACCGGCTGAGCGGTACCCGTACTGACAGCGAAGCACGGACCAGCGAAGCACGGACAGCGAAGACCCCGGCGGCCTGCGAGAGGCGCCGGGGTCTTGCTGGCTCACGCCCCGAGGGGCGGGGTTCAGATGCCGGACGAGCCGTTGCCGGACAGGGCCGAGATGTCGTCGAGGATGTGGGACAGCGCCTCGTCGCCCTTGGCCTGGGTCGAGTTCTCGGTGCACTGCTGGGTCTGCGGGCTCGACAGGACCGGGATGTCCTGCACGGAGACGGGGACGACGCCGAGGAGCGAGCCGACATCGGCCTTGGCCGGCAGGCCGACGCAGGGCTTGTTGAGCGAGCCCTGGACGAGGCCCATCTGCGGGCTCATGTCGCCCCAGGTCTCGGCGTTGCCGTAAACCTGCGAGGAGTTGGTGCCGCTTTCCGAGGTCGTGCCGGTGTCGTTCCCGATGGCCATAGCCTGCGGAGCCATCGCCGCGCCCGCGGCCGCCACGGAGAGGGTGACCGCCGCAGTCGCCATAACCTTCTTGAGCATGTTCCGTCCTTAGGTTTCGTGGATGCCCGCCGATGGAGCTCCCTGGACAACTGGAACCCCTGAGCATTGGTTCTCCCGGTTCACTCAATCGGCCCCAAATTGCCGTGCTCGTAGGGATATTGGGCCGAACAGGGGGCATCGGTGGTGTCGGCCGTGTCATCTCTATGGGTAATCCGTTTCGATCTGTGTGAGCCCTAATGTTGGGCAGAACATCGAACAGAAGGTGCTATTTCCCATGAAGACTGCCAAGAAGGCCGCCCTGGTCCTGGCCACCGCAGGTCTCGCCGCTGGTTCCGCGGCGGGCGCCGCGTTCGCCGACTCCGGTGCGCAGGGTGCAGCCACGGGCTCGCCGGGCGTGCTGTCGGGCAATGCCGCCCAGGTCCCGGTGCACGTGCCGGTCGCCCTCTGCGGGAACACGGTCGACGCGATCGCCCTGCTGAACCCGACCTTCGGCAACATCTGCGCGGCCGACTGATCTCGTTCCACGCAAGGGTGGCGCCACCGGTACGGACCGGTTGCGCCACCCTTGTGCGGTTCCGAGCCGGCGGAACGGCGAGTACGGAGGAAGGGGGTGCGGCCACGGAGGTCGCACCCTCTCCTGAACACATAGCCGCAGACGGGCGGTTCAGCCGCCGAGTTCGACGCCGCCCAGCATCGGAGTGAGTGCGCCGGCCGACTTCTGGACCTGCTGCGGGGCGTCGCCCTCGAAGGTGTTCACCCCGCTCGCGGTGTCGGCGACATCGCTCACCACGGACCCCTGGCCGTCCAGGAGCGGTGCCTGGCTGATGGCCTGGGCGAGACCGCCATTGAGGCTCATGGGCGGCATGGACGTCGTGGTGGCGGCCATTGCGGGAGACGCAGCCCCCATCGCCGCTACGGAGCCCGCAATAATCGCAGCAACCCTCGAGTACTTCATCTCTTCGAATCCCTTTCTCCGGCGGCGATTCTCGCCGTCGTCGACATGGGTAACGAGACCCGGCCGGGCGAGAAACCCTGGCTCCGGCGCCTGGCTCGATGCCGTACCCACGCGACGCGGGCAGCGATTCTCGTATCAGCTGCTATTGGGCCGAACCGCCTTTTGCCGAAAAGCTGTTGGAAACCGGGGGCAGGTCGTGGAGCCAGCCCCTGCGCGGCGGCGGGGGGCCAGGGAGAATGTCGGCTTCTCCCGTCGGTTGCGGCGGGTAACGGGTAAGGCGGGTCCACTCCGCGTCGGGCCTGCCCGGCACCGTGCGGCCGGCCGCTGCCCACTCCCGGGCGAGCTGTTCGTAGAGGGGACTGGACCCGGCGGGCGGACTCGCCGGGTTCGGGGCTGAGAGCGTCTGGACGCGCTGCCATCGGGCAGTGGCGTTGGTCCTTCCCATAAGATCGCCAACGCGCGCCCGCGGGCGAAGTCACTGCCGGGGCAGGGCATCGGGGGACGGGAGGAACGGCTTTTCGACCCCGTCGCACGTATCGGTGACATCCCCTTCCGCCACTCGATGCAGCACCTGCCATTTCTGACTCCGCCATCCAGGTGAACGGTTGACTTCACCTGGTCAGCAGGGCATTAGGGTGCCGAGCCATGACCACTGCTTCCCCTTCCCAGAACACCGTCCAGCGCAGCCATTTGGGCACCCTTTCGGTGCTCGCGTGGACCGGGGACCCCGAAGAGGGCCATGACATGCCCTATCTGATCGCCTACTCCCTCGGCGACGGCGCAGCAGGCGCCGAGGCGGGCGAGGCGGCACTCCTCGCTGTGATCGACGAGCTGGGGCTCACGCCGGGCGGTGGCCTGTACGACGCCACCGTCGCAAACAACTCCCCGATCCGGCTGCTCGTCGAGGGCGGGCACGCCGTCCTCAACATGCCGTACCTGAGCGTGCAGTGCCGTGCCCCGCAGGAGTGGCTCACTGCCGCCGAACAGCGCGGCCACGCGCACTTCATGGTGGCCAGCCGCCCGTGGCCGGAGGCGGTCCCGGGCCGGCCCGTCACCGAGGAGATGCTCCAGGCCTTCCTCGGCGACCAGGACACCCTCACCAGCGCGGCGCACATCCTGCTGCCGGTGAGCCGGCTGCGCCGCTGACCGGACCGTCCGGCGGCGACATACGACTGCGGCCTGACACGACTGCGGCCTCCCCCTTTCGACAAGGGGGAGGCCGCAGTGCTCGGGGAAGGAGTCAGCCGCCGAGCACGCACTGGCCGCCGAAGGCCGGGTTGAGCAGCCCGACGACGTCCGCGGTGTTGCCGCAGACGGCGAGCGGGACGTGGACGGGCGCCTGGACGGCGTTGCCCGAGAGGACACCGGGGGAGTCGGTGGCGGCGCCGAGCGCGCCGGCGTCGGCGGCGGCCATACCGGCACCGCCGGCCAGGATCGCACCCGTGCCGACGACAACAGCGGCTGCCTTCGTGATACGCGACATCAGTTCTCCTTGCAAGATCAAGAGCTCGGCCGCAAGACCTGCGGCCGTCACGTTTTCAACGCCGCAACGCATGCCCGGTAACGGATGAATATCCAAAGTCGTCGCTATGGACGGCACCTGACTGGAATCCATCCCTTGTCGGCCGACCCGGATCCCCTAACAATGCGCATGACAAACCGAAGACCCCTTCGGTCACATCAGTCGCAAGAGGGGACCCCCACATGAACAAGCCTCTCGCCGGCACGTTCCTCGCCCTGGCGCTTCTCGGGGCGGGCGCGGCGCCCGCGATCGCGGTCACCGCCGCGGACGCGGCGCCTGCCGGCACGACCACCGCGGCAGCCCGGCCTACGGCCCAAGTCACCGCCAAGGCAGTCGACTTCGCCGGGACGGTGGCGCTCAGCAACTGCTCCGGATCGGTGGTGCGGATGCCGGGATCGGAGCCCGACGACCCCGCCCTCGTGCTCTCCAACGGGCACTGCATAGAGAGCGGCTTCCCGGCCGCGGGTGAGGTCATCGTCGACCAGCCCTCCAGCCGCAGCTTCTCACTGCTCAACTCCGCGGGCAGCAGAGTCGCCACGCTGCGGGCGAGCAAGATCGCGTACGCGACGATGACGGACACCGACATCTCGCTGTACCAACTCACCAGCACCTACCAGCAGATACAGAGCCGCTACGGCATCAGGGCGCTCGAACTGAACGCCGCGCACCCGGTGCAGGGCACGGCCATCAAGGTCGTCTCCGGGTACTGGAAGCGGATCTACAGCTGCGCGGTCGACGGCTTCGCCTACCGCCTGAAAGAGGGTGAGTGGACCTGGAAGGACTCGGTCCGCTACACCTCCAGCTGCAATACGATCGGCGGTACCTCGGGCTCGCCGGTCGTCGACAACGCCACCGGCAAGGTCGTCGCCGTCAACAACACCGGCAACGAGGACGGCCGGCGCTGCACCGACAACAACCCCTGCGAGGTCGACGAGAACGGCCAGGTCACGGTGCGCAAGGGGATCAACTACGCCCAGGAGACGTACGGGATAGTCCCCTGCGTCGGGCTCGACAGCAAGATCGACCTCGGCCGGGCGGGCTGCGTGCTGCCCAAGCCGTAGGCCGCGGGACGCCGTCCGCGGCCGTCGTCCGTGCCGTCGTGGTGGTGCCTGCCGTGGGCAGTGCACTTCGCGGTGGCCGACGGCGGCCGCGGACGGTCCGGCGAGATCGGCACGAACCTCATAGGCTCGTTCGTGTGTTCGAATGAGGAGGTACTCTGGAGGCATGGCAGCGCATCTCCAGGGTTCGCTCTTCGACCAGACCGACGAGATACGTCTCGGTCCACTGAAAGACGTCCGGCGGACCGTGCTCGGTGACGGGGCATGGATCGATCTGCTGCCCGGCTGGCTCGGCGGGGCGGACGCACTCTTCGAGGAGCTGGTCTCCTCGGTGCCGTGGCGGGCCGAGCGGCGGCAGATGTACGAGCACGTGGTGGCCGTGCCGCGGCTGCTCGCCCACTACGGCGACCGGCTCCCGCACCCCGTGCTGGACGAGGCCCGCGCCGCGCTCTCCGCGTACTACGGACCGGAGCTCGGCGAACCGTTCACCACCGCCGGGCTCTGCTACTACCGCGACGGCCGCGACAGCGTCGCCTGGCACGGTGACACCCACGGGCGCGGCTCCCGCGAGGACACCATGGTCGCCATCCTGTCCGTCGGCGCCCCGCGTGATCTGGTGCTGCGACCGCGCAGCGGTGACCGGCTCCCCCTGCGCAGGCCGCTCGGGCACGGCGACCTGATCGTGATGGGCGGGTCCTGCCAGCGGACCTGGGAGCATGCCGTGCCGAAGACGGCGCGCTCGGTGGGGCCGCGCATCAGCATCCAGTTCCGCCCGCACGGGGTGAGCTGACGCTCAGGCGGGCGTCCTGCGCACCGACCGGCCCGCCAGTACGTCCGTACGCGAACCGTCCTCGATCACGAACCGGCCGTCGATCAGCACATAGGGGATGCCGGCCGGCAGCGTACGAGGTGCTTCGAAGGTCGAGCCCGCGGCGACCGTCTCCGGGTCGAACAGCACCAGGTCGGCCCGGTAGCCCTCGCGGACAAGGCCACGGTCCGGCAGGCGCAGCCGGGCGGCCGGACGGGAAGTGAGGTGGGCGACGGCCTCCTCCAGGGAGAGGATGCCCAACTCCCGTGCGTACCGGCCGAGATACTGCGGGAAGGTTCCGTACGCCCGCGGGTGCGGCTTGTGGCCCTGCAGGATGCCGTCGCTGCCGCCGGTGTGGACGCGGTGGCGCATGATCTGCCGGACGTTCTCCTCGTGGCCGACGTGCTGGAGGATCATCGATCCGAGCCGGTCGTCGATCAGGAGGCGGCGGGCGGTCGCCCAGGGGGCCTCGCCGCGGGCCTCGGCCAACTCCTGGACCGTCGTGCCGACACAGCTCCCGAGCCCGCGGTCGCTCACACCGGAGACCTCGACGGTGTCCCACTCGATGGGAACACCGTGGCAGCCGTCCGAGCCGATCTCCTCCAGGTGGTGGCGGATCTTTTCGGCGCACTCCTCGTCCTGGAGGCGGGCCAGGACCGCCTCGGGTCCGCCCTCGCTCGCCCAGCTCGGCAGCATCGCCACGAGCGTGGTGCAGCCGGGGGTGTAGGGGTAGGTGTCGAGGCTGATGTCGGCTCCGGCGTCCAGAGCCGTGTCGAGCAGGGCAAGCAGATCGGGGGCCTTGCCCTTGTTCACGCCGAAGTTCATGGTGGCGTGCGCGAGATGGAGGGCGCAGCCGGCCTCGCGCGCGAGGCCGACCATCTCCTCGTAGGCCTTCAGCGCCCCGGCGCCGTACGAGCGGTGATGGGGGCAGTAGTAGCCGCCGTAGCGCGCCACCACCCGGCACAGCTCGGTCAGTTCGGCGTCGCCCGCGTACATGCCGGGCGTGTAGGTCAGGCCGGAGGACATGCCGACCGCGCCCTGTTCGAGGCCCTCGGCGACGAGCTGCCGCATACGGGCCAGCTCGGCGGGGGTCGCCGGGCGGTCGTCCCAGCCCACCGCGTACATGCGGACGGTGCCCTGCGGGACGAGATACGCGGCGTTGACCGCGATGCCCCGGTCCAGGCGGTCGAGATACTCGCCGACCGTACGCCAGTCGAAGTCGACGGAGGTGTCCCCGGGCTCACCGCCGTTCCAGCCGGTGATGGCCTGGCGGACCTCGGTGAGCGTCGCATCGTCGACGGGGGCGTACGACAGTCCGTCCTGGCCGAGGACTTCGAGCGTGACGCCCTGAGCGGCCTTCGCCTCGTGCGCCGGGTCGCGCAGCAGGGCGAGGTCGCTGTGCGCGTGCATGTCGATGAAGCCGGGGGACAGGGCCAGTCCCTGCGCGTCGACGGTGCGCGCGGCGGACAGGGCGGGTTCGCCCTCGCGGCGGATGGCACTGATACGGCCGCCGTCCAGGCCGACGTCGGCGCGGTACGAGGGGCCGCCGGAGCCGTCGATGACGCGCACGCCGCGGATGGCGAGGTCCATGGCCCGGCCTCTCAGAAGAAGGTGCGGATGAAGTCGGTGACCGTGCCGTCCGCCTCGACCAGCGGGATCAGCTGCCACTTGTCGAAGCTCGTGCACGGGTGGGACAGGCCCATGCCGACCCAGTCGCCGACCTCCAGGTCTGCCTCCGGGGTGGTGCGCAGCCAGCCGTGCTGGTCGGACAGGCCGCTGACGCTGATACCGGCGGCCGGGCGGATCTCGCCGGTGCGGGCGTCGCGGACGACCTGGGCCTCGGGCAGGTCGAGGTCGTGCGCGGCGTCCCGCTTGCCCCCGTTGACGAAGGCCTGCTCGGGCGACGGGCGGGAGACGACCTGGGCCCAGAGACGGAAGGCGGGCTGGAGGGCGCCCTCCTCGGGGACCCGGTTGAAGGGGGTGAGGTGGCGGTAGTGGCCGTCGTCGTGCGAGACGTACGCGCCCGAGCGGAGCAACTTCAGTACGGGACGCGAGAGTTCGGGGATCTGGCCGAAGACGTCGGCGACCGCGTCGAACCAGGCGCTGCCGCCCGCGCTGACGACGATCTCGTCGGCTCCCTCGTAGCGGCCGTCCTTGTCGAAGTCGGCGGCGAGCGCGGTGAGGCGGCGCAGCCAGGCGTGGACGCGGTCGTCATCGGCCTGGGGGACCTCGGCCTCGTAGCCCGCGACCCCGACGAGACGCAGGGTGGGCGCGGCGGCGACGGCATCGGCGACGGCGGCGCAGTCGGCCTCCGTACGCGCTCCGGTGCGGGCGCCCTCGCCGGCGCCGAGTTCGACGACGACGTCAAGGGGGCGGGAGGCTCCCTTGAGCGCTTCGTCCATCAGCTCCACGCCGCGTACGGAGTCCACGTAACAAATGCAGCGGAAGCCGGAGTCGGCGTCCAGCTCTTGCGCGAGCCAGCGCAGGGCGGCCGGGTCGACGATCTCGTTGGCCAGGAAGATCCGCTGGATGCCGTAGGCGCGGTAGACGCGGGCCTGGTGGGGGACGGCGGCGGTGATGCCCCAGGCGCCGTGCGCGAGCTGGCGGTCGAAGATCTGGGGGGACATGGACGTCTTGCCGTGCGGGGCGAAGGCGAGGCCGTGGCGCTTGGAGTAGGTCTCCAGGAGGGCGAGGTTGTGCTCGACGGACTCGGCGGAGAGTGCGAGGACGGGGGTGGTGAAGCCGCCGGTGAAGAGGTTGCGGCGCTGGGCGGCGAGAGCGCCGACGGTGAGACGGGCGGTCTCGGCGTCCGGGGGGAGTGCCTTGAAACGGTGGTCGACGGGTTCGTCGGCGAGTTGTCCGACGGTGGTGTCGCCTGCCATGGGTCCTCCTCGGTCAGGGCGTTGCATTATATGCAACGACCATTGCGCATCTCGCTGACGGCTGTCTAACATCCGAGCCAACGCCCGGTCAATGATGTGCCCGGCGTCCGACGCATGAGGAGGCCTGAGGGATCGTGACCCCCGACGTGCCCGGACCCGACCCCGGCCCCGTGGACATCGTCTGCCTCGGCGAGTCCATGGTCACGTTTGTGCCCACGGCGCCGGGCCGCCTCGCCGATGTGCCGTCCTTCGTACGCGGTATCGGCGGAGCCGAGTCCAACGTGGCCTGCTCTCTCGCGGCTTCCGGCCACAGCGCGAGGTGGATCGGCCGGGTGGGCGCGGACGGCTTCGGCGAGCACCTGGTCGCGGCGATGGCGTCGTTCGGCGTCGACACGTCGGCGGTGCAGCGCGATCCGCTGCGGCCGACGGGGATCTACTTCCGTACGGCGGGCGACCGCGCGTCGGACGCGCACGAGGTCCGCTACTACCGGGCGGGGTCCGCGGCATCCGCGATGTCGCCGTCGACGGTGCGGTACGAGGATGTGTGGGCGGGGCGAATTCTGCATCTGTCGGGGATCACGGCGGCGCTGTCGGCGGACTGCCTGGCCCTGATGCGCGAACTCACGGCGCGGCGTCCGGGGCGTCCGCCGGTCTCCTTCGACGTCAACCACCGTCCTGGCCTGTGGGACACCGACGCCGGCGCGCACGTACTGCTCGACCTGGCCCGCGGCGCGGACATCGTCTTCGTCGGGGAGGACGAGGCGGGGGAGGCGTGGGGGCTGCGGGGCGCTGCGGCGATCCGCGAGGCGCTGGCGGAGCCGGAGGTGGTTGTGGTGAAGCGGGGAGCAGAGGGGGCGGTGGCGTACGCCAGTAACGGCGGCGGCCCCGACACCGTCACCCACGCGCCCGCGCCCCGCGTCGACGTGGTCGCGCACGTCGGCGCCGGGGACGCCTTCGCCGCCGGTTTCCTCTCCGCCACCCTCCGGGGGCTCCCCGTTCACCACCGGCTGCGGCACGGGCATCTCATGGCCGCCGCCACCCTCACCGTCGCCGGCGACCTGGCCACTCCGCCTCCGCGGGCGTGTGCCGACCGGCTTGTCGCACTCGACAACCGTGACTGGGGGAGACTGCGACTCGGCCCCGGCTGGACCGCGGCCCCGGAGCACGGCTCGCAGGACCCGCAGGAGGTACGTATCCCATGAGCCAGACCGTCGACCGTGCGCTGAGCATCCTTCCCCTGCTCGCCCAGGGACCCGCCGACCTCGGGCAGGTCGCCGAACGCCTCGGCGTGCACAAGTCCACCGCGCTGCGGCTGCTGCGTACGCTCCACGAGCACGGACTCGTCTACCGCCAGCAGGACCAGCGCTACCGCCTCGGCGCCCGCCTCTTCGCCCTCGCCCAGGAAGCCGTCGAGAACCTCGACGTACGCGAGATCGCCCACCCCCATCTCGTCGCCCTCAACGAGCAGATCGGTCACACCGTCCACCTCGCCGTGTACGAGGAGAGCGAGGTTCTCTACATCGACAAGGTCGAGAGCCGCTATCCCGTCCGGATGTACTCGCGGATCGGCAAGCCCGTCGCGATCACCGTCGCCGCGGTGGCGAAACTGCTCCTCGCCGACCTGCCCGAGCCCGAGCGCCGCGCCCTCGCGGAGAAGCTCGACTACCCCATGTACACATCCCGTTCGATCCCGGACTCCGCCGCGTTCCTCAAGGAACTCGCCGGCGTACGCGACCAGGGTTGGGCCACCGACCTCGGCGGCCACGAGGAGTCCATCAACTGCATCGCGGCCGCCGTCCGCGGCGCCGACGGCCGCGTCGTCGCCGCCATGTCGGTCTCGGCGCCGAATGTCGTCGTCACCGCCGAGGAACTCCTCACCCTCCTTCCGCTGGTGCGCCGCACCGCCGACGCCATCAGCCGCGAGTACTCAGGAAGCAACGGCAACCTCCCTGCGAAGGAAGCTCCATGAGCGAGAAGATCGCGATCACCCCCGCCACCCACACCGCACCGCCCGCGAAGTTCTCCCACGGCGTCAAGAAGGGCAACATCCTCCAGGTCGCCGGCCAGGTCGGCTTCCTGCCGGCCGTCGAGGGGCAGGCCCCCACCCCCGCGGGTCCCACCCTGCGTGAGCAGACTCTCCAGACCCTGGCCAACGTCAAGGCGGTCCTCGAAGAGGGCGGCGCGAGCTGGGACGACGTGATGATGATGCGCGTCTACCTCACGGACACGGCCCACTTCGCCGAGATGAACGCGATCTACAACTCCTACTTCGACGAGCAGGGCCTGGGGGCCCCCGCCTCCGCCCGTACGACCGTGTACGTCGGCCTCCCCGCGGGCCTCCTCATCGAGATCGACGCTCTGGCAGTCCTCGGCTGACCTTCGTCTGACCTTGTTCGGTCCCCCGTCGCACGGGGCGGCGCTCTTTCACGAAGCGCCGTCCCGCGGTCCCCCGTGCCCCCCTTGTCGCATCGCGGCTTCACGTGGTCGTCCGGCTTTCCCGGGCTCGCCCTGCGACTTACGTTCCCCGCAATGTCGCATCGCGGCTTCACGTGGTCGTCCGGCTTTCCCGGGCTCGCCCTGCGACTTACGTTCCCCGCAATGTCGCATCGCGGCTTCACGTGGTCGTCCGGCTTTCCCGGGCGGCCGCCAAGCGCTCCGGCCGGTCCGTCCTGCTGTACGCGATGCCCCTGCTGGCGGGCCTGTCGATGACCCACGCCTTCCTGCCGCCGCACCCCGGCCCGGTCGCCGCCGCCGGTCTGCTCCATGTCTCGCTCGGCTGGGTCGTCCTCATGGGTGTCCTCGTCGGCCTCCCGGCGGTCCTCGCCGCCTGGGGGTACGCCGCCTGGATCGGCAACCGCCTCTTCGTCGCGGTCCCGCAGGACATGGTGGAGGCCGCGGCGGACGCGAAGGCCGCCGTCCTTGCCGAGCGGAGCGCCGCGGGCCGAACTGCGCAGGAGCGCCCGGTCTCCCTCGGCACCGTCCTCACCATCATCGGTACGCCGCTGGTCCTGATCCTCGCCGCCACGTTCTCGTCCATCGCACTGGACCCCTCGACCCCGCGCTCGGTCATCGAGTTCTTCGGCAGCCCCTTCGTCGCCCTGACGATCGCACTCCTGATGGCGTACTACCTGCTGGGCCTGCGCGCCGCGGCTGGTCCCGCAAGTCCCTGGACACCGTGTCGACATCCTCGCTGAAGCCGGTCGGCAACATCCTGCTCGTGGTCGGCGCGGGCGGCATCTTCGGTGCCGTGCTGAAGGCAAGTGGCGTCGCCCAGGCGCTGTCCGACGCCTTCAACGGCATCGGCCTGCCCGTCATCGTGCTCGCCTCTCTCATCGCGCTGGTGCTGCGTGTCGCGCTGGGGTCGGCGACGGTCGCGATCGTCACCACGGCAGGCATCGTGCTGCCGCTTGTCGAGAACGGCGACCACTCCCAGGCCTTCCTTGCACTGGTCATCATGGCGATCTCGGCCGGCTCGATCTTCGCCTCGCACGTCAACGACGGGGGCTTCTGGATCGTGGCGAAGTACTTCGGGATCTCGGAGCGGGACACGCTGAAGTCCTGGACGGTCGTGGAGCCGGTCCTGTCGGTCTCGGGCTTCGCGGTGGCGGCGGCGCTCAGTCTGGCGCTCCAGTGGGCACGGACACGAAAAGGCGCCCCGGGCTCCCCGGGGCGCCCCCTTCCGTATCAACTCGTGCAGTACTGCTGCTCCTTGCCGATCGAGCGGTACATGCAGTCGGAGTTCTCCAGAAGCTGGAGCACAGCGTCCCGGTTGCGGCTCGTCTCGCGTTCGATTACCTCGTCGGGCGGGTAGAAGCCGCCGCCGCCCGAGGACGGGTACATCTCGAACGTGTAGCTGAAGATCTTCTGGTTGCCCCACAGCCAGTCGTCGATCGTGCCGTCCGTGATGTACAGATCGCTGGACTGCTCGGGCGTGTAGCCGTTGCTAGCGGCCATCTTCTTGCCGACGGCGGCGTACGCGTCCCGGTCGTCCTTGGTGAGCCCGGGCCCGGTGTCGCTGTAGGTGTAGCCGTACGGCCAGAGCACCAGCTCGCTGTACGTGTGGAAGTCGATGCCGGTCTTGATCTGCTGCTTGCCGCCGACGACGCGGCTGCGTACGAAGTCGGCGACGACCTTCACCTCGGGCGCCGACTCGCCGGCCGAACCTCGGTAGATGTCGGACGACTTGCTGCCTGAGGAGCCGCCGCAGCATCCCCACTTGTAGGCCCAGTTGCGGTTGAGGTCGGTACCGACGTACGAGGAACCGGAGTTGGGCTGGCGGTTCTTGCGCCAGCTGCGGTACGAGCCGGTGGCGATGTCGTACTCGCCGCCGTCGGGGTTGAGGTCGGGCACGATCCAGATCTCGCGGCCGTTGACGGCGTTGGTGATCCGCGAGTCGCTGCCGTAGCCCGCGCCGAGCTCGCGCACCAGATAGAGCGCCATCTCGACGGTGAGGTGCTCGCGGGCGTGCTGATGGTGCGTGAAGAGCACTTCGGGCTCGGCCTCGTCGGTGCCCACATGGTCGCTGACCTTGATGGCGACGATGTCCCTGCCCTGGTACGACTTGCCGATGACGCGCTTGCTCATGATCGACGGATACTGCGCGACGCGATGGTTGAGTTCGGCGGTCATCTCGGCGTAGTTGTGGTACTTGGAGTCGGCCGAGGGGAAGTCCATCGGCCGCACGGCCGTCCCGTCACGGCGGTCGGGGACCTTGCCCACCGCCCGCAGCTTGTAGCCGAGTGACCTGAGCCTGGCGGCCTCCGTCGGGTCGGCGGAGACGATGACCACATGGCCGTCGGAGTCGTCGATGGTCACGCCCGTCCTGGCGAGCGCCGTGCGGGTGACCTTGTCGGCGTGGATGTCGATTTCGTACTGGCGGATGTCTTCGTCCGTCGAGACGGGGGGCGGCGCCGATGCGGTGGCGGTGCCGTTCGCGGTGATTGGCGCGGCCAGTGCCATGGCCAGCAGTGCCGCGAGGGCAGCGGCCCTTCTGCCGCGGATGCGAAGTCGCATGCTGTCTCCTGGGTGTGGAGTGTGGGGGGTTGATCAGTTGCGGCGCATGTCGTGCGGGTGTGTGCGCACATGGTGAGTCCCTGGCATGACCCGGTCAAGAGGTCAACTTCGGCCATACGAGTGGGGTGGCGGGCCGGCCGGGGCAGCGTGGGCACCGTTCATCTTGCACGCCGCCGCCGCTGGTTCGCGGTAGCGGCACGGGGCACCAGAGGGACGTCGGTTGTACGCGCGGCAGGACCAAGGCCGTACAGCAGCGCCACCGGGGAAGAGGCGGCGCTGCTGTCTCAGCGGGTGGGGCAGGGCTACGGGAGGCCGTGCACGTGCGGGCCGACCGCGTTCGACCAGGCGTTGCCGGACTTGGCGTCCCAGTTGGTGGACCAGGTCATCGCACCGCGCAGCGACGGGTAGGTCTTCGACGGCTTGAACGATCCGCAGTTCGTGCCCCGGGCGAGGCAGTCCAGCGCGTTGTTCACGATCGTCGGCGACACATAGCCGCTGCCCGCGCCGCTGGTCGATGCGGGCAGACCGAGCCCGACCTGGGCCGGGGAGAGGCCGCCCTCCAACTGGATGCAGGCGAGCGCGGTGAGGAAGTCGACCGAGCCCTGTGAGTAGACCTTGCCGTCGCAGCCGAGCATCGAACCGCTGTTGTAGTACTGCATGTTGACGACGGTCAGGATGTCCTTGATGTTGAGCGCCGTCCTGAAGTACTCGTTCGACGTCGACTGCATGTCGATGGTCTGCGGCGCCATCGTGATGACGAGCCCCGCCCCCGCCTTCGACGAGAGCGACCTGAGGGCCTGGGTCATGTACGTGGAGTTGAGGCCGTTCTCCAGGTCGATGTCGACGCCGTCGAAGCCGTACGTCTGCATCATCGAGTAGACGGAGTTGGCGAAGTTCGTCGCCGAGGCCGAGTCATTGATGCCGACGGTACCGTTCTGGCCGCCGATCGAGATGATCACGGACTTGCCCGCCGCCTGCTTGGCCTTGATGTCCGCCTTGAACTGGTCGACGGTGTAGCCGCCGAGCCCTGCCGAGTCGAGGTTGAAGGTGACGCCGCCGGGTGTGCCGGTCGCGTCGGCGAAGGAGACGGCGATGATGTCGTAGGCGCTGGGCACGTCGCTGATCTTCTGGACGGTGGCGCCGTTGTTGAAGTTCTGCCAGTAGCCGGTCACCGCGTGCTTGGGCACGGTGCCCCCGCCCCCGCTGCCGCCCGATGCGGAGGTGGTGCCGGTCACCGCGGCGGACTTCGCAGACTCACCGGCCGCGTTGGTCGCGGTCACCTGGAACTGGTACGCAGTGGAGGCGGCAAGCCCCGTCGCGGTCGCCGAGGCGCCGCTGACCGACTGCACCTTGGTCCCGTTCTGGTAGAGGTTGTAACCCGTGGCGCCGCTCACCGCGTTCCAGGAAAGCGCCACGGAGGACGAGGTCACCGAGCCCGCCGCGAGCCCGGCCGGGGTGGCCGGCACGGTCGGCGAGGGGTCGCCGCCACCTCCGCCGTCCGGGCCGAAGACGTTGACATCGTCGGCGTAGTAGGGGGCCTGCCCGTACCAGCCGTGGGTGTAGACCGTCACCGAGGTCGTGCTCGCGCCGGTCGTGAAGGTGGTGGACAGCTGTTTCCAGCCGGCCGAGTCCGGCGTCCAGGTGGACACGTCCGTGGTCCCGGTCCCGCTCGCACCGAGATAGGTGTAGCCGCCCTGCACCCACGCGCTGAGGGTGTACGTCGAGTTGGGCTTCACCGCCACGGTCTGGGTGCACTTGGCGTTGTCCTGCCCGGCTGGAGTTCCCTTGAGCGCGGAGGCGCCGCCGTGGACGGGCGAGGAGACATTGCTCCCGCTGCCCGCGGAGCAGGTCCAGTTGGCGAGCCCGGACTCGAAGCCGGCGTTCTTGGTGACATTGACGTCGGCGGCCTGCGCGGTCCCCGTGATGCCCATGAGGGTGAGACCGGTCCCGACAGCGAGTGCGAGCACGCCGCCGAGCCATGTTCGGGAGGGGCGTCTCCGTGAGGGTGAGGTGCGGTCCACTTGCTGCCTCCGGTGGGGGAGTTGGGGGGTGTGGAGGGGTTACGGAACGGTGGCCACCGCTGGGCGTACAAGCTGGTCCAGACCAATCGGGTTGTCAAGACCTCTGGCACCGATTCGTATACACACGCCGGACGCCGGACGGCCGTGCGCTCAGGCCTCGTCCTGCAGCCGGTCCGCGGCGTACCCCGCAACACACCCCACCACCAGCACCGCGTTGGACAGCAGTACTCCCTCCGCCGCCAACTCCTGTCGGCGAACAGCCATGTTGAGCGCCAGTGCCACGACCGGCACGGCGAACGCCGCCGTCAGATGCCCCGGCACCGAATCCCGGAACGGCTCCCGGTGAATCCGCGCCGCCGCCCAGACGGCCGTCGCGATGCACACCGCGTTCGGTACATGGGCCAGCAGCAGCCGGCCGCCGAAGGTCTCCATGCGCGGCCCCGTCGCCGGAACGTCACGGACGAGCGTGGCCCACAGATACTCGCTGAAGACGAGGACGACGACACCGGCCGCCCAGGCCCGTACGAGCGCGAGCAGCGCCGCACCCCGCCGCTCCTCGTGCGCCCCCTGGTGGCCGTACCGCGTCATCGCTCCGCCCTCCCCTCGGTCGACGTGCCTCTCGTACAAGGAACCGGAAGTGGAGCGTACAAAGGGGGGCACCGGACTGGCGTGGGTCCGGAGGCCCAACGCGGGCCCCAAAGGCGGACGCGGGCCCAGGTGAACTCACTCCCCTGAAATGGGAGTTGACTTGTGACCCCTTCGCCCGTTTTCGCATGTGCGGAGCGTGTGCGAGTTGTGGCCCAGAGATCCGAAAGTGTTCTCTGCCTCGTACGGCGCCGATAAAGTGCGGGGCAGAAGCACGGAGCAGTAGGTATCTGCGGTCGCCGGGCCCCCGGCGTCCGGGGCTGAACGGGGAAACAGCGTGCCCACCGCGATAGCTGTCACCAGCGCCGATCTGGTGCTGCCGCCCACCGACCACCAGACGCCCACCGCGGCACTGCTCCACTCGCCCGACGCCCAGCCCCTGGACGCCGCGCTCGCCGACATGAGCGTCCTTCTGGAGCAGCACGGCTATGTGATCGCGATGTATCCCGCGACCATCGCGAGGGCCCACGAGCGCCGGCTGCACACGGTCCGGTCGGTCCTGGAGAGCGACCGGATCGCCTTTCTGAAGCTGGACCTGCCACCCCTGGGCGTGGCTGTGCTCGTGCGCCAGTTACGGCAGTTGTCGATCTGCGACTTCAGTGCCGGCGTGGTGGCCTCCGCCGCCCGGCTGCTGTCCCACTACATCTATGCGGGGGCTCTGCTCAACTCCGTGACCAGGCTGGACCGCGTACCGGTGAGCCTGAAGTCCCACGCAAAGTCCTGGGTCCCCGGCTCCCAGTTCGGTGTGCTGGCGAACCCGAATCCCCAACTGGTCAAGATTGGCTCCGGAGAGATCTCCGGCCCCGATTTCGGCACGCAACTGCTGGTTGCAAGGGGACAGTTGCAAAGCGAGTGGGTGAACTCGACTCTCGCTCCCGCCTGGCAGGTGCAGGGCATGACGGAAACGGCGCTTCCCGCTGATTCCCCCCGCTGGTGGGGGACGTCCAGACTGATCGAATTCGCTGCCTGTCTGCCTGATATCTCCGTGCTCTACCAACTGGTTTCGTCCGTACGGCGAGAGGTGTGCACCTGGTGCGGAAGAGAACTCATCGGTGATCGCTGCGGTTTCTGCTCCGCACCGATCGCCCCGGCCGAGAACCGAACGCCCACAACGGGTGTCCTGAACCAAGGGGCTCCGATGCCTCAGGGTTCGTAACCGGTTCGGCCGCTCCCCGGAGGTTCCACCTCGCCGGCTCGGCCGCAGCAGCTCAGGCACGTGCACAGTTCCGACTCTGTCCGCTCCTCAACGCTCCTGAACGAGGTTCTCCCGCCCATGAATTCACGTCAGCGCCGTGGCGTCATACTTCTGCTCCTGTCGGTTCTCTGCGCCTTCGGTGTGTTCGCCGGTGTCCTGTCCGTCATCAGTGACGTGAATTCCAAGGTGGGGCCCGAGGTCGCGGCATACCGGATCAAGACCGATGTGGCGCCCTACACGTCTTTGGAACCGGGGCAGTTCGAGAAGATCTCGATGCCCAAGCGCTGGCTGTCGCAGAATGCTGTTACTGATCTGTCCGTGGTCAAGGGAAAGATCGCCGTCACGCAGCTCAAGAAAGGCTCGCTGCTCCAGGACGACATGATGGTGAGGAAGCCCGCGGTCGGCAATGGCGAGCAGGAGATCGCCATCATGATCGACGCGGCCACCGGTGTGGCAGGAAAGATCACGCCGGGTTCTCTGGTCAATATCTTCGCCACGTTCGCCGGCAAGAAGGAAGGCGAGGCGGACCAGTCGCGCATCATCGTGCCCAACGCCAAGGTCATCGACGTCGGCCGTATCACCGCACTCCAGCCGGACAAGAACGACCGGGGCAGCGGACTCACCCAGGCCGTGCCCATCACCTTCGCCCTCAACACCACGGACGCACAGCGGCTTGCCTACGCGGAGTCCTTCGCCGAGCACGTCCGGCTGGCCCTCCTCGGTAACTCCAGCCCGGCCACGCTGCGCCCGGGGGACAGCACCTACACCCTCGACGAAGACAAGAACAAGTGAGGGCTGTATGACCACGCGAATCATCCCGGCAGTCGGCGACGCCGACGCCGCCCGGTCCATCACCACCCTGCTCAGCCAGCTCCCCGACGCGGAGCCGGCCGGTCCGGTGGGCGACTCGACCACGCTCCTGGACACCCTGGCCCGGCTGGCCGGAGAGTCGATCGACGAGCTGCCCGAAGTCGTCCTGGTGCACGAGCGGATCGGGCCGGTTCCGGCGCTGGAGCTGATCCGGGAAGTGGCCCTGCGTTTCCCGGCGGTCGGGGTCGTGCTCATTACGTCCGACGCCAGCCCCGGGCTCTTCTCGGCCGCCATGGACTCGGGTGCGCGGGGTCTGATCGGGTTGCCGCTGAGTTACGAGGAGCTGGTCACCCGGGTCCAGGCGGCGGCCGGCTGGTCCGTGGGAGTGCGCCGTCACCTCGGCCAGGGCACCGAGGTCTTCTCCGGTCCCGGCGGCACGGTCGTGGCCGTCGCGGGCGGCAAGGGTGGCGTGGGCACCACGCTGACCGCGGTCCAACTGGCCCTCGCCGCACAGGCCTCCGGCCGGACCACGGCGCTGGTGGACATGGATCTGCAGGCCGGCGACATCGCCTCGTACCTGGATGTGCAGTTCCGACGCTCGATCGTCGATCTCGCGGGTATCCAGGACATCTCGCCCCGGGTGCTCCAGGACGTGGTCTTCCACCACGAGAGCGGCCTCGGCCTGCTGCTCGCCCCGGGCGAGGGAGAGCGCGGCGAGGAGGTCACCGACCGGGTGGCGCGGCAGGTCGTCAGCGCACTGCGCCAGCGCTACCAGGTCGTGGTCGTCGACTGCGGTTCGCAGATGAGCAGCGCCAACGCCACCGCCGTCGAAATGGCGGAGAAGGCGGTCCTGGTGACCACCCCGGACGTGGTCGCGGTGCGCGGGGCCAAACGCATGGTCCGGCTCTGGGACCGGCTGCAGATCCGCAAGGCGGAAGAGACGGTCATGGTGGTCAACCGCCATATGCGCAATACGGAAATCCAGCCGCCGCTGATCGAGCGGATCACCGGCACCCGGGTGGCGAGGATCGCCGTCCCGTCGAACTTCAAGGAGCTCCAAGGCGCTGTCGACGCCGGGCGGATGCAGGACCTGGACGCCAGGAGCACCGTCAAGCAGGCGCTGTGGGGCCTGGCCGGAGAGCTCGGCCTGGTGACAACGGCGCAGAACGAGGGCAGGACAAGGACCAAGGGCGGACGCGCCGCCAACGACCGGGGGTCGTTCGCCTTCGGACGCCGCGCACGTGGCGAAGCATCGAGGGACGGGAACCGGGGGGCAGGGGGATGAGACACAGGTGGACCGTCCGGTGCCGTCCGGACGGGCAACGCGACAGGGGCCAGATAGCGGTCGAGTTCGTCGGCATGCTGCCGGTCATTCTCCTCACGTGTGTGCTGCTCTGGCAGGCCGTGCTGTTCGGTTACGCCTACACCCTGGCGGGCAATGGCGCCGACCGGGCCGCGCACGACGCGGCCGTGAGCTATCTGCGGCCGGAGCAGGACGCGCGCTGCCAGGAGGGCGCCCGCCTGGGAGTGGCCGATCCGGACTTCGACTTCGGCGCGGACTGCATTCCCGACCTCGGGCACAACTCGATGCGGGCGAGCGTCGGAGTGAAGGTGCCCGTCCTCATACCCGGCCTGACCGACTACTCGTTCGGCACGGTGACCGGCAAAGCCAGTTCGCCTCTGGAGGAGGACTGAACCGATGACCAGGCGCAGAGACGACAGGGGCGCGACCGCGGTCGAGTACATCGGATTCCTGCCGATCCTGATTCTCATCGGGATCTGCCTGGTCCAGTTCGGCCTGGCCGCGTACGCCATGCAGCAGGCGGGGACGGCCGCCCGTACCGCGGCACGCATCGGTTCGCAGAGCAACGACGATGCCGCTGCCAAGGCGGCGGGTGAGGCGGCCGTCAGTGAACTCATCAAGCCCGGCACCCGGATTGACATGAGTGGTTCGGCCGATGACGCCAGGGCGACGGCCACCGTCGACATCCCCTCGGTCATCCCCGGGTTCAGCTTCGACCCGGTGCGGCGTACGTCCACCATGCCGCGTACCGACGAATAGACCGGCCGGAGAGGAGAGGTGGAGAAACCGATGAGCCTTCTGGAGCGCCGAGGCGCCCCCGAGGAGAACGGCGGGAACCGTGAAGACGGTCGTCTCGTCGCGGTCTACCGGGCGAAGCTGCTTCAGGAGATCGACCTCGCGGAGATGTCGGCGCTGGCCGCGGTGGAGCGCCGCGTCCGCCTGGAGCGGGTACTGGGCCACATCATCAGCCGGGAAGGTCCGGTCCTCTCCACTGTGGAGCGTGCCCAGCTGATCCGGCGCGTGGTCGACGAAGCCCTGGGGCTCGGCATCCTCGAACCTCTGCTCGAGGACGCTTCCGTCTCCGAGATCATGGTCAACGGCCCGGACCAGATCTTCGTGGAGCGCGGTGGCCGGGTCGAGCAACTGTCGATGCGCTTTGCCTCCAACGACCAGCTGATGCAGACGATCGAGCGCATCGTCTCCACGGTCAACCGCCGGGTGGACGAGTCGAATCCGATGGTCGACGCGCGGCTCCCCAGCGGCGAGCGCGTCAACGTGATCATTCCTCCGCTGTCGCTGACCGGCGCCATCCTCACCATCCGCCGCTTCCCCAGGGCCTTCACGCTGCACGAGCTGATCGGCCTGGAATCGCTCGACGAGCCCATGCTCTACCTGCTCTCGGCGCTGGTGCGGTCCAAGACGAACATCATCGTGTCCGGCGCCACCGGCACGGGGAAGACCACCCTGCTCAACGCCCTGTCCGGACTGATCCCGGAAGGCGAGCGCGTGATCACCATCGAGGACTCTGCCGAGCTGCAGCTCCAGCAGTCGCACGTGATCCGGCTGGAGTCCCGCCCTCCGAACGTCGAGGGCAAGGGACGTATCACCATTCGCGACCTGGTACGCAACTCCCTGCGCATGCGCCCGGACCGCATCATCGTCGGTGAGGTCCGTGGTGGCGAAACGCTTGACATGCTCCAGGCAATGTCAACCGGTCACGACGGGTCACTCGCCACCGTCCACGCCAACAGCGCCGAGGACGCGCTGATGCGCCTGCAGACCCTGGCCTCGATGTCCGAGGTGGAGGTCCCCTTCGCGGCCCTGCAGGACCAGATCAACTCCGCCGTCGATGTCATCGTCCAGCTGACCCGCCATGCCGACGGCTCCCGGAAGATCACCGAGATCGCCGTCCTCGACTCGCACGGGCGCGAGCCATTCAAGATCGTCTCTGTCTGCCGCTTCCTGTCACGCCCGATGGGAGCCGACGGCAAGATCTACGGGCACTTCGAGTACTACCCGCTGCCCCGCCGCGTGGCCGACCGCTTCCACATGACCGGCCAGCCCCTCCCACAAGCCTTCGGTATCGCACAGTCCGACGAACAACTCGCCTCCAGAGAAGCCAAGTAGCGAGCAGGTGCCAGGAAATGAATCGACTGGATCAGCTGACGATCGGCGCCACCCTGCTCTTCAGCGCGCTCCTGATCGCGGGCGCCCATACGTACGCCTCCGGCAGGGCCCAGCGCGCGGCGCTCGAACATCGCCTGTCATCGACGCAGCAGATCACCACTCCCGGGCGGCGACGGCGCTTCAGGGGCATCGACCGAAGACTCAAACAGACCTCCTTCGGCAAGAAGATCGAGCGTCGTCTCGCTGCCACCGGTCTCGATCTCACCCCCGGTGAGTTCTTCGTCTACATGGTCGCCGCCGTGGCCGGCTTCTGGCTCCTCGCCAGCTCGTTACTCGCCTCCTTCTTCGGCCCGATCGCGGGACTGATCGCGCTCTGGTCCGCCTTCGCCTTCCTCAACTGGCAGCGTCAGAAGCGCATCGAGAAGTTCATCAACCAGCTGCCCGAACTCTCCCGCATCATCGCCAATGCCACCCAGGCCGGACTCGCCCTGCGGATGGCGATCAGCCTGGCCGCCGAGGAACTGGACGAGCCGGCGGGAGACGAACTGGCCAAGGTCGCGAGCGCCCTGGCCCTCGGGCATTCCATCGACGACGCTCTCGGTGAGCTGGCGGACCGGCTGCCCTCCCGCGAACTGGTCGTCCTGGTCACCACTCTCGTCCTGTCGAACCGCTCGGGCGGCGCCATCGTCAGCTCCCTGCGCAACCTCACGGAGACGCTGGAAGAGCGCAAGGAGACCCGCCGCGAGGTCCGAACCCAGCTGTCGCAGGTGACGCTGACCGCGTACATCGTCCCCGGGATGGGCCTCGCGATGCTGATGCTCATGGACAGCGTGTGGGACGGCGCACTGGACAAGATCACCGGAAACACCCTGGGGCAGGCGGTTGTCCTGATCGCCCTCGGGCTCTACCTCGTCGGCTTCTTCCTCGTCCGCCGACTTGCCAAGATCGAAGTCTGAGGGGGCGTCATGGAACTGCTGCTCGCACTCGCCGCCGGACTGTCCGTCACCGGCATGCTCTACGGGATCAGGCTCTACCGCGCCGAGGCCAGACTGCCCTCGGATCTGGCACTCGCCCTCGAAGTGGGCTCCACCCGCACCAGCGCCGTGGGCAGCGGAATCGACCGCCTCGGCATGCGCTACGCGCCCGCGGTGCTGCGCATGATGGGCCCCAAACGAGTCAACAAGCTGCGCATACGGCTCGACATGGCGGGCAACCCCGGCGGCCTGACCGTGGACCGTTACGCCGCCCGCCGCGCCGTCTATGGATTCATCGGCGCGCTCGGAGCGTTCGCCCTGCTCATCAACGCGCACCCCTTCCTCGCCCTGCTGTTCGTGGCGTTCGGCGTCTGGTGGGCCGAGGTGGGGATCTGGGCGGCCACCCGCGCACGCAAGGCCGCCATCGAACGAACGCTGCCGGACTTCCTCGACGTACTCGCGGTCGTCGTCTCCGCGGGCCTCGGATTCCGCCAGGCCCTCGACCGGGTCGCGGAGCGCTACCGGGGCCCCTGGGCCGACGAGCTTAAGATCACGCTCCGTCAGATGGACATGGGGATGAGCCGCCGCGACGCCTTCGAGCAGCTCCGCAAGCGCAACGCGTCCGAGCAGGTGGCCCAGTTCGTCACCGCGCTCCAGCAGGGTGAGGAACTCGGTGCGCCCATCGTCGACACCCTGATCGCCATCGCCAACGACATGCGTCGTACGGACGCCCAGAACGCCCGTCGCCGGGCGTCCAAAGCGGTGCCACAGGCGACGGGCATCGTCACCATGCTCATGGTCCCGGCCACCATCCTGCTCATCGGGGCAGGCATGTTCCTCGGCTCGGGCATGAGCATCGGCGGATGAGCGGGGGATCCCGAGGAAGGGGGAAAGCTCCATGGCACTGCACCACGTGCCGACCGGACCGGCCGGCACTCTGAGGGCGGACGGCCTGCTCGGCGTCGCCTCCGAGGTTGCCGTTCCCGCCGAGCCCGCGCTCAAGATTCAACTGAGCGCGCTCCAGGCCATGTGCCGCCAGGTCTTCGGATTCCGGCTGGCGATGATCGCACTGGCCACCCCCTTCGCCGTCGTGGGCGCGGCATCCGGCTGGCCCACCCTCCTCGTCGGCATCGCGATCCTGGCCACCTTCATGGGCTCGTACGTACTCTTCCGCGACTGGGAGCGCTTCGGCCCGCTGCTGCTGCGGCATCCCTGGCTGCTCGGCATCGACGCCTTCTTCGGCGCGCTGCTGCTGATCACCGCCACCCCGGCCAGCCCCCTGAGCTATGTCACCATCTGTACGCCACTGCTGGCCGGCCTGGTCTACGGATGGCGAGGCGCCGGCGTCTTCGCCGCACTGACCATCCTGATCATCTTCGCCGCATACGCCGCCAACAGCGAACTCCACGTCTCGATCGCCGGCTCCACGCTTCTGCCCGGCCTGTGCGCCGTACTGGGTGCCGTCGGAGTCAGCCTGCGCCAGTTGATGCTCGGCTTCGGCACAGCGACGCAGGCCCTCAGCGACGTACGCTCGCGGCTCGCGGTGACCGAAGCCGTCCAAGGCGAACGTGCCCGTCTGGCACGCGAGATGCACGACTCCGTCGCCAAGACCCTGCACGGTGTGGCGATGGCCGCAGACGGTCTGGCATCCTCGGCCGACCGCATGGACCCACTCACCGTCAAACACCAGTCGGAAGTGGTCGCCAGATCCGCCCGCCGTGCAGCCGCCGAATCCCGTGAACTGCTCTCCGACCTGCGCCGCCAGAGCGACATCGAAGCGGCAGGCGTCGACGTGGCCGCCGAACTCTCCGCCCGTACCGACGACTTCGCCCGGCGGACCGGGATGCGCACCACCTGGCGCACGCTGGGCGACCTGCCCGTACCCGAAGTCCCGCACGCCGTCGCGCGGCACTTATTGACCATCGCCTCCGAGGCGATGGAGAACGCCCACCGTCATGCCCGCCCCACCTGCATCGATGTGTCCGTGGGTGTCGTCGACAGAGCGCTGCGCATCAGCATCTACGACGACGGGTGCGGCCTGCCGCCGGGCACATCGCTCGACGACCTCAGAAAGGCGAGCCACTTCGGACTCGTCGGCATGGTCGAGCGCGCAGCCGGAATCGGCGCCCGTATCCGCATCGGACGCGGGCGGGCGACGAAGGGAACCGAAGTCCGCCTCGAAATCCCGGTCAACGCACTGTCGCCCAGTGGCCTACCCGCGGCCGTACACCCGCCGCTCACGCACCAGCCAGTCCCCACCGACCTCAGTCCCTCCACGCACTGAAAGGAGGCCGCACCATGCCGGACGACTCGGCGTACACATCAGGACAGCAACTGCCGTCGTCGCACGTGTCCCAGCACACGTCCTCGCACAGCACACCCATCCGCTCCGAGCACACACCCGCACAGGTACCACTTCCCCCGCCGGCCGCGGCATCCGGAGGGCTCCCCGCCCTCCCCCCACCGGTGACCCCGACACCGCTGAGGGTCGTGGTCGCCGATGACAACCCCGTCGTACGGGCCGGGCTCCACGTGCTGCTCTCCGGCCGCGAGGACATCGCGGTGGTCGCCGAGGCAGCCGACGGGCGCGAGGCCTGTGAGGCCGCGCAGCGACACCGTCCCGACGTCGTTCTGCTGGACGTGAGGATGCCGGGCGTCGACGGCATCTCGGCGTTGCCGCATCTGGTGCGGATCGCCCCGGTGATGATGCTCACGTACAGCCGCGAGAGTGAGATCGTGCGGGAGGCGCTGCGCCTGGGGGCGGGCGGCTACCTGGTCCACGGAGAGTTCACCGCGGAGCAACTCGTCGACGCGGTACGGGGCATCAGGCAGGGCAGGGCCCCCTTCACGGCCACCGCGGCCAACGCACTGCTCGCCCATGTGCGGGGCGGGCCCGCGCCGGCCGGGCACCGACCGCTTCCGGACGGGCTGGGACAGGTGTTCACCAACGGCGCGGCCCCTCAAGGTGCGACTGCACATGGTCCCGTGCCGCAAACCGATCCACGCCAGACGTCCAACTTCGGGCATCAGGACGACTCTTATGTATCGAACTCGTTGCAGCCGCAGCACGACACTTCGCGTATGCAACCGAATGTGGGACAGTCGTCCAAGACGGAGTTCGGGCTGAGTTCGAGGGAGGTGGAGGTGATGGATCTGATCGCGTCCGGCATGACCAATCAGCAGATCGCCGCCACCTGCTTCATCAGTGAGAAGACGGTCAAGAACCACATCAACCGCATCTTCGCCAAACTGCACAGCACCAGCCGCAGTGAGGCCATCGCGATATGGCTCGGCACCGCGCATGGCCACGCCGGGGGCCGTACGCCGAGGGGGGCGGCGGGTCATGGCTGACGGTACGGCGATGCGCGCTGCGGACTGCTCGGCCCATCTTCCGAACGGGCAGGCCCATCACTCCCTTTGGGCCTCGGATTGGGCCCTGGGACCCTCTGCGGAGACCACCGGAACGTCGTACGTTCTTCGTGTCGAAAGCGGCACCGGCCAGGAGGAAGCCGGTTGCGCGGAAGGCACACAGGCGACTTGCGAACCGGCCGGTGTGCGGCCGGCCGGACCGGGAGGGGAACACCATGTCGAAGGACATCGCGCTCAAGGCGGCGGTTGCGACGCAGCTTCGTGTGAGCGGCTGGAGGAACACCGCGATCGAGCGGATGAGCCGCAGGGCCGACAGGGGTCAGACCTCGGTCGAGTACATCGGCATGCTGGTGGCGGTCATCGCGATCATCGCGATCGTGGTGACCATGAAGGGGGACATCGGCAAGGAGATCGGCAACAAGATCAAGGACGTGATCGGCACCTCCGGCAAGGCGGGCTGATCGTCCGATCGCACAGCGGGCAACGCGAGGCAGGGCAGGCTTTCCCCATCTACATCACGGTGGTGGCGGGCCTGCTCTTCCTCGCATTCGCGTATTTCGTGGTCGGCGAGTACGACGACCAGCGAAATGGCGCCCAGGGTGCTGCCGACGCCGCCGCGCTGGCCGCAGCCCGGGATGCGCGGAATCAGATCGTCGACGAACTGCTCGGACCGAAGCTGCCGGACAACTGGGCGGACCTCATTCTCGGAAGAGGGTTCGATTCCGTCACGGCATGCCAGGCCGCTGGTGAATACGCGCAGAAGAATGACTCGGACAGGTCCAGTTGCCGTACCTACTACGGGGAGTACTGGGGTTTCACGGTCAGAGTCGAAACCAAGAAAACTATCGGTGATTCGGTGATCCCGGGTACTGCGGACAAGAAGGGCGAGGCAGAGGCCAGGGGTGTCGTCGTGCCGAAATGTTCGCTCATCGGAGCGAAGCTGGATTGCGACGGCCTGGGCTCGTTGATCGACCCGGACGACCTCGGTAGCGTGCCCGACCTGGCTGATCTCTTCACCGTCCGTCTGATCGACGCGAACTGACCGAGTGACAACTAGCAGAGGAATCGCAGTGATGAGCATGCGGCAGATCTCAGGGGCGCGCAGGGCGGCGGCGGCCGTCAGCGCGGCGGTTGCGCTGACCTTCACGCTCACCGCGTGCGGCAGCGACGGCGATAAACCCGACAAGCCTTCCAACGCCGATCAGTCGTCCGCTCCTGACAACGGGGGCGCTGTCGATCAGGGGAACAAGGGGAATCCCGGAAGCGCGAATCCAGGACCGGGCAAGGTCCTGACGACGCTCAAGGGGGAAGACGGGATGGAGCTGGACATCACCGCTGCCGTCCGGGACTCCGGCGGGTTTGTGACGGTCCAGGGGAACATGCGGAACACCACGGACAACGACTTCAACCACACATCCGACTGGTCCGGTTCCGAGCTTGAGGTCAATTCGGCGGTCGGCGGTGGCTCATTGGCCGGAGCTACCCTGGTGGATGCCAAGGAGAAGAAGCGCTACTACGTCCTGCGTGACACCGAGAACCGGCCGCTGGTCACCACAGTCAGCAGCGTCAAGGCAAAGTCGTCGACTCCGATCTTCATGCAGTTCCCGGCGCCCCCTGAGACCGTGAACCAGATGACGTTCTCGCTGCCGACCTTCCAGTCCGTGACGCTTCGGCTCGGAAGCGAGTGACGCATGCGAGTCAGTACAGGATTCGTGCGCGGCCGGGCCGTGTTCATCGGCTCCATTGCCCTCGCTCTCACCGTTGTTGCCGTTCCGTCGGCAGGAGCTGACGACGGACCGCGTCCCAAAGCGAAGTCCGTGTACGAGGGGAAGATCGACGTCAGCGACCCCGACCTCAAGATGGTCGACGGTGCGACGCTCGCCGCTGCGAAGGTTCTGGAAATCAAGCAGGTCGTCGGCGACGAGGCGGGCAGTGAGCAGCGCGAGGACTCGAATTCCGAGGTCAGGTTCAGCCTGCAGGCCGAGGTCCTGTTCGGCAAGGACAGCGCAACGCTGAGCAGCGAAGCCAATTCCCGTATCAAGGCGATTGCCGAGGAGATCAAGAAGCAGAGCGCCAAGAAAGTGCGGGTGTTCGGCTTCACGGACGACCTGGGTTCGGCCGAGCACGGTGATGTGCTGTCCAAGCAGCGCGCCGCCGCGGTGCACGGCGTGCTCTCTCAGGAACTCGCCGCCCTGGGCATCAGCTACGAGATCCGGGGATACGGCGAACAGTTCCCGATCGCCGAGAACAACTCCGAGGAGAACCGACGGAAGAACCGGCGTGTGGAGGTCTCCTTCCCGCGGGGCACTGCGTCCTAGGCCGGCCAGGAAAAACCTTAAGTCCGGGGGCGATCCCCCGTATCAAGCCCAGTGGGCTCTGCCGCAATCACCGTGCAGCAGGGCCCACTTCGCGCCCCGGGCCGAGCTGAGCCCGACATTGGGTCCCGGGGCCCACGACTGCGCGGGCATGGCGCATTAGCGTCGTGTGCATGTCGCGTATGGGGGTAGTGCGTCAGCTTCGCCGGCGGATGCGTGCGCTGTTGCCGCGCACCGATGCCAGGGCGCTCGGGCTGAGGAAGTCGCAGTCGGGGCAGACCGCGGTGGAGTACATCGGTCTGGTCGTGGTGGTGATCGCCATCATCGGCGCGCTGGTGGCTACGGGTGGTGTGCCCGAGGTGGGCAAGGCCATCGGGAACAGGATCTGCCAGGCGGTCGGCGGCAGTTGTGGCGTTGATGGCGGGGGAGACCCGCAGGCCGCCGACGACGGAACCGGCGACCCCGACGACGGAACCGGCGACCCCGACACCCCCGGCACCGGCCAGAAGACCCAGACCCAGATCGACTACGAGAAGGCCCTCAAAGAGCTCCAGGACGCCCAGACCGCCGAGAATTCCGATCAGGACAAGGCCATCGAGGCCGCCAAGGAGCTCGCGAAGATCCTCGCCGACGAACTCGGTATCACCGATGCGCTCGACTGCATCACCGAGGGCGACATGGGCGCCTGCACCGAGACCCTGGTCAATGTGCTGCTCAGCCTGATCGGCGGGGCGGTCGGGAAGCTTGCCGCGAAGTACGGCGCGCCCTGGAAGTGGAAGAAGGCCGTCGAGCTCGTCAGAAGGCTCAAGAAGCACGGCGGGGATCTGTACGACGCGCTCAAGGGGCTCATCAAGAACCGCAAGCGGGTGAAGGAGGCGGAGAAGGAGCTCGCCGACGCCAGGAAGAAGCTCGACGCGGAGAAGAAGGGCAAACCGAAGGACAAGGACAAGCCGCCCTCGTGTCCCGTCCACAGTTTCCCGCCCGGCACTCCCGTCCTGTTGGCCGACGGGCGGCGGATTCCGATCGAGACCGTGTCCGTCGGCACGAAGGTCACCGTCACCGACCCCGTCAGCGGGCTGACCACGGTACGCCGGGTGACGGGCACCATCACGACGTACGACGACAAGGACTTCACCCGCCTCAAGGTGCGGACGAGCGGCGGTCCCGCCGTGCTGACGGCGACGGACACCCATCCCTTCTGGCTGACCGGCCATGGCCGCTGGGCGGACGCCGGAGAGATCGTTCCGGGCGACGGGCTGAGAATGCCGTCCGGCCGGACTCTGAAGGTGGCCGCGGTCTCCCGCTACACCCAGCGTCAGACCACGCACGACCTGACGATCGAGGGCATCCACACCTACTACGTCGGCGTCGGCGCCGAGAGTGCCCTCGTGCACAACAACGACGGCGACTGCCTGTCGGCGGACGAGATCACCGCCGCCCGCAATCCCACGGTGGGCGAAGGCGATCCGAGCAAGTTCAGGAGCCACTTCCAGCGCCACAAGAAGCTCATCGAGGACGCCCTGGGCACCACGTACAAGAAGCTGAAGGAGGACGGTCCGCGGTTCCGCCAGGACATCCAGAACGCCATCAAGGACGGCACCTTCGAACTGGTCGGAAAGGGCACGTTGAAGAAGGGCGAGCCCGAGGGAATGATCTACCGTGGCAAGGGTGTGACCATCATCCTCAGGGAGAACGGCGACTTCTGGACGGCGCTCGAGAGCGGAACCGGGCTCGACACGGCGATCCAGATCACCAAGAAGGTGCCGCCGAAGGCAGGTTAGGGCGGTCCTGGGCGGTCGGGACGTGGGCGACCTGTGCGAACTGGGGCGAGCGGGCTTCACCGGAGCGAAAGGCGTGTGGGCAATGGGCGGCTGGGGCACGGTCGAGGAAGCGCTCAGGGACCGCCAGGTGTATGACGTCCTCGTCCCGGGCTGGATCGACCGGGACGGTGACGTCCCCGAGTTCCGGCCGCAGCCCCTGGTCGTCTGGCTGAGGCTCGACAGCGGACTGCTGAGGTTCCGGTCGGCTGGGCAGTACGACCGGCTGGCCGTCGCGCGCGTGCCTCAGGTCGGTTGGGACGATGTCGAGTTGCTGGCGGTGGCCGAGGACGAGATCGTCGTGGCCTCGTACGGCGAACAGCTCTTCGGCGACGGCAGAGACACTCTGCGCTGCGTGGAGCTGCGGGCGTATCAGGCCGCGGAGAACCTGAAATGTCTCGCCCTCGACTTCGAGGGACGTCACACGCTTTTCCTGGACCCGACCTGGACGTTCGGCATCAGGATTGGCAATGTGGCCGACGAGCAGCGCTGGCGGGAGCTGTACGCGGGCGAAGAGGCGGGCATCGAGACCGTGGAAGTGTCCCTCGGAGGAAGCAGCCGTGGTGAATGATCCGTTGCGGCGGCGATGACTCGGAAGCCGCGGTTCGCGAACAGTCCAGGGGCCGTGGGGAAAGCCAGGAAAATCTACGACGGGACGGGCGCGGAGAAGGAAGCCGCAACGGGGGAGCAGACGTGAGAGTGCCTTTCGGCGCCAGGCTTCGTGACGAACTGGGCGTGCCGCGGAGCGCCCGGCTGCTGGAGAGCAGCCCGCGGTCCGCGGTGTGGCGCGTCACGCTCGACGGGCGCACGGCCGTCGTCAAGCAGCTCGTCGCCGGCCCGGGCGCCGATGAGTGCTATGCGCGCGAGGTGGCCGCGCTTCGGCTCGCCGCACCGGCTCAACCGTCCGTTGTGCCCGGGCTGTTGGGCACGGACGCCGACGAGCGCGTACTGGTGCTGGAGTACGTGGAGCACAGCAAGCCACGCGCAGGATGGGAGGTCCGGTACGCGACAGCGCTCGCCCGGCTGCATGCGGCGGGCGTCGACGCGGGCGGCGCGGAGCTCCCGCCGTGGGCCGGGCCCGACGCGAAGGACACCGTGTCGTTTCTGGGATTCGCCGACACGCTCGGGGTCCCGGCCCCGGACGGGGTCGAGGACGAGCTGAGCCGACTCCTGGACAGGCTGGCCGTATTGGACGGGCCGCGTGCCCTGCTGCACGGCGACCCGTGCCCTGGCAACGACCTGCACACCGAGGACGGCATTCGCTTCGTCGACTTCGAGCAGGCATGCCTCGGAAATGCGCTGATGGAACTGGCGTATCTGCGGATCGGCTTCCCCACCTGCTGGTGCGTGACCGCCGCCCCAGAACCACTGCTCGCGCAGGCCGAGGCGGCATATCGCACGACCTGGCGGGAGGCGACGGGCACGGATGTCGAGGGTGATCTCGCCGACGCCTGTGCGGGCTGGCTGATCCGGGGCGACGCGCTGGTTCAGCGCGCGGAGCGCGGGACCGTCGACCAGTTGGCCCGGGTCATGGACGAGGACTGGAAGTGGGGGACGGTGAGCGCTCGGGAGCGGCTGGTGCACCGGCTGGGGGTGGTGGCCCGGATGAGCGGCGGCAGCGAAGCGCTCGGCGGCCTCGGGAGGCTCGGCGCGGGCATGCGGCGGGCCATGCTCGACCGCTGGCCCGGACTCCGGGCTGCGCCGAGCCGCAGGCCTTAGCCGGGCGGCCATTTGGGTCCGCGGGCCCATGCGGGGGCGTGAACACCGCTGTTAGCGTGCGGCGACCGGACCCTGACAGCGGACGGGACAACGGACGGGACAGCGGACGGGGTGGGCACGAATGAGGCAGCGGCGCACGGCAGTGGCGGCAGCAGCGCTTGCGCTTGCCGTGGGGCTCACGGCCGGCTGCGGCGGCGAGGACGACACTGCGGCACAGCAGCAGCCGAAGAAGGAGAACGCGCCCGCAACGCCCACCACCCGGGCACCGACTCCGCACGCACCCGCCCCGCCGTCCGCCACCACTTCCCAAAAGGACCTCTCCGGGGCCGAGTTGGAACAGGCCATCCTCGCCAGGGGCGACGCTCCCGGCTTCAACGTCGGCCCGTTGGGCACCCCACCGTCCCCGGGCGAGAGTGCCGACAAGCCCGAGTGCGCCCCGCTCACCGCCGTCATCAACGGCAAGCCCGAGCCGCTCGCCCATGCCTCCGCCTACCGCCTGCTCACCGGGGCCAAGGACGGCCGGCCCTCCGTCTCCGAGTTCCTCACCGCCCACGGGGCACAGGGCGCGGCGACCGTGCTCAGCCGGTTGCGTACCGCGGTCGAGGCGTGCAAGGGCGGCTTCGCTGCGAGCGGCGGGGAGGGTCCTTCGACGTACAGGAGCGTGAAGGCGCTGCCCGTCGCCAAGGTCGGCGACGACGCGTTCGCCTATCAGGTCACCGGTGACTTCGAGGGCGATCCCGTGCCTCTGGTCTTCGCGGTCGTACGCTCCGGCGGCACGCTCGCGACGTACTACACCGCGAACTTGGAGGGTCCCACGACCCCGCGGATCCCGCCCGTCCTGCTCACCGCCCAGCTGGCGAAGCTCAGGTGATCGTCACCACTGCGCCCGGGACCAGTCCCCATCCCGCCATCGCCCCGGCCTCCGCCTCCAGCACATGCCGGGCCCGAAGCCGCGGGAGGCCGAGCCGTCCCCGCTTCATGGTGTGGACGCCGACGACTCTCAACTCCTTGTCCAGGTACGCCACGTCGATCGTGAAGCGCATTCGGAAGGTGTGCACGCTGTTGCACGGTGTCAGCAGGATCGCGCCGTCGATACCGTCCCGCCCCAGCAGCCCGCGCCGCCGCGGTCCGTAGGTGGCCGCGATTTCCACCGGGACACCGCTTTCGTGCCCGCTCACGGTCAACGTCCCTGTGCCGTTGTGCCATTGACGCCGTCCACTCATGGTCGTAGACCGTAGCGCCGGGCGCGCCCACTGGGCCCCGAACCGGCAGCAGTGGGCCCCTGGGCCCATGACCGGCCCGCCCATCCCGGCCTACGCTCGCTGCTGTGTACGCCACGCTGATCGCTGTCGCCGCCCTGTGGGGCGCGGGCGCCGGGCTGTTCCTGCCGCGCGCCGCGTACCGGCTCTCCGTCGAGCCGGAGGAGGCGTGGCGCGTCGCCTGCGCCGCGGGGCACCCGTTCACCGGGCCCGGGCGGGGTTGGATCGGCCGGTCGCGATGCGGGGCCTGTGCCACGGCCGTGCCGGCCCGCACGGCACCGGGCACAGCGGAAGCCGAGGGCGCGCCCGCCTCCCGCCCGCAGCCGCTGGTCCCGCTCACCACCGCCCTCGTGTGCGCCGCCCTCGCCGCCGCCACCGGGGCCCGCCCCGAGCTGGCCGTCTGGCTCCTGCTCACGCCCTTCGCCGTACTGCTGGCCCTCGTCGACCGAGCCGTCCACCGCCTGCCCGACCAGCTGACCCTGCCGCTCGCCGCGGCGGCCGGGGCGCTTCTCGGACTCGCAGAGCTGCTCCCGGGCGAGGGCGGCTCCTGGCCCGGCGCGCTGCTCGGCGGGCTCGTCCTCGGCGCCGCCTACTTCGTGCTGTTCCTGATCCACCCGAACGGCATGGGCTTCGGCGACGTCAAGCTCGCCCTCTCGCTCGGCGTCGTTCTGGGCTGGTACGGCTGGGCGGTCCTCTTCGCGGGAGCTTTCGCGGGCTTTGTGCTGGGTTCCCTGTACGGGCTGGTCCTCATGGCCGTGCGCCGCGCGAGCCGCAAGACCGCGATCCCCTTCGGGCCGTTCATGATTGTGGGCGCGCTGGCGGGAGTACTGCTCGGAGCCCTGGCGGCAATGCCGTAGAACCGGCCCCGCACATGGCGCAGTATCGACCGTATGGACTTCAAGCCGGTCAACCTCACCGAAGCTCTCGCCTCATTCGACGAGGTCTACAGCCCCCGCGTCGTCGCCCGTATGAACGACTACGACGTACGGATCGCCCACACTGCCGGAGAGCACGTCTGGCACGTCCACGAGGACACCGACGAGTTCTTCCTCGTACTCGACGGGCGTTTCGACATCGCCCTGCGTGCCGCCGACGGTACCGAGTCCACCGTCGAGCTCCACAAGGGCGACACCTTCGTCGTCCCGAAGGGGACCGAGCACAAGCCCTCGTCGCCCGGCGGCTCGATCCTGATGTTCGAGCCGTCCGGTACGAGGACGACGGGCGACCGGCACGAGGGCGAGATCCCCGAGCATGTCGACAGCACCACGGGACACGCCCTGTCATGACGGCCGCCCTCCTGGGCCTCAGGCATGAGGGCCGACCGTGACCCGGCCCACTGCGACACCTTTATGGGCGAGATCCTCGCCAACAAAGCCAAGGAACACGCTGTCTGACGGGCCGTAGGGCCGATGGCGTCAACGCCGCGCCCGTCACAGGGTCCCCATTGGGGGGTACAGCCGCGGGCGGCCCGGAGCCTGCCGGCGGCCGTGTTCCGGGCCCTGGCCGCGGGCGCCCCACCGTGCCCGCGAAATCAGCGGCGTGGCGAGGGCATGGCGTGGCACTCGGCACCGCTCACGAAGGGTTATGGTGGAAACCCCCCCTCGGGCCGGTCCGTATCCCCCCCACGGACCGGCCCGTTTTATGTTCCTCCGCCTCCCGGGCGTTCCCTCAGCTCCGTCCGGCCCAGATATTGGTGCCCGCGGTGTCCACGGCGAAGGTGTCGATCTCCTTCAACTCCTCGGCGCTCAGCGGCTGTCCGGCCAGCGCCGCGATGTTCTCCTCCAGCTGCCGCACGCTGGAGGCGCCGATCAGGGCCGACGTCATCCGCGGGTCCCGCAGGACCCAGGACAGCGCCAGCTGGGCGAGCGTCTGACCGCGCGAGGCGGCGATGTCGTTCAGGCCGCGCAGCCGCCGGGTGACCTCGTCGGAGAGCAGGTTCGGGTCCAGGGACTTGCCCTGCGTGGCCCGCGAGCCCTCCGGGATTCCTTTCAGGTACTTGCCGGTGAGCAGCCCCTGCGCGAGAGGCGCGAAGGAGATGCAGCCCATGCCCGCGTCCTCCAGCGTGTCGAGCAGGCCGTCGTCCTCGGTCCAGCGGTTGATCATGGAGTACGAGGGCTGGTGGATGAGGGCCGGGATGCCCATGTCCTTCAGCAGTCCGGCCGCCTCGGCGGTCTGTTCCGCGTTGTACGAGGACACGCCCGCGTACAGCGCCTTGCCCTGCCGCACGGCGGAGGCCAGCGCGCCCATCGTCTCCTCGAGCGGAGTGTCCGGGTCGAAGCGGTGGGAGTAGAAGATGTCGACGTAGTCCAGACCCATCCGCTTCAGGGAGGCGTCGAGGGAGGACAGCAGATACTTGCGCGAACCCCACTCGCCATAGGGTCCCGGGTGCATCAGATAGCCAGCTTTGGTCGAGATGACCAATTCATCGCGGTATGCGGCGAAGTCCTGTGCGAAGATCTTGCCGAAGTTCAGCTCGGCCGAACCGGGCGGCGGCCCGTAATTGTTCGCCAGGTCGACATGTGTCACACCCAGATCGAAGGCGCGGCGCAGAATCGCGCGCTGAGAGTCAAGGGAGCGGTCGTCGCCGAAGTTGTGCCAGAGACCGAGGGAGATCGCGGGCAGTTTGAGCCCGGAGCGGCCACTGCGCCGGTACTCCATCGACTCGTAGCGGTCCGCCGAGGCGCGGTAGGAAGGGGAATCAGTCACGCATCCCTCCTTATCACGGACTTGTGACAGACCGGGTTGGGCCGCCGTGGCCCGTGCGCAGTACTGTGGCGGCTCCGGGGCTGCCGCACACGGGGGTCAGGGACTGTGCAGCATCTCCCGGGGACTGAGACTTCCGCGGCCGGCGCCGCGAAGCCCCCGGACCCCGCAAAGGGCTGGTGCGCCCGACAGAACCGAGAGGTGAACTCAGTGAACTTGCGCGACCTGGTGTACGGGCTCTACGCACGCCGGGTGGAAGGCCGCCTCGACCACGCCCAGGTGCCCAAGCACATCGGCGTCATCCTCGACGGCAACCGCCGCTGGGCCAAGGCGTCGGGCGGCACCGCCGCGCAGGGCCACAAGGCCGGGGCCGACAAGATCTCCGAGTTCCTCGGCTGGTGCCACGAGACCGATGTCGAGGTCGTCACGCTGTGGATGCTGTCCACGGACAACTTCGACCGGCCCGAGGACGAGTTGATCCCGCTGCTCGGCATCATCGAGGACACAGTCCGCGACCTGGCCGCCGACGGCCGCTGGCGCGTCCACCACGTGGGCACGCTCGATCTGTTGCCCGCCCGCACCCAGTCCGTACTGAAGGAAGCCGAGCAGGCGACCACGGGCATCGACGGCATACTGGTGAACGTCGCCGTCGGCTACGGCGGCCGCCAGGAGATCGCGGACGCCGTCCGCTCCCTGCTGCTGGAGCACGCCGACAAGGGCACGAGCTTCGAGGAACTCGCCGAGATCGTCGACGTCGAGCACATCTCCGAGCACCTCTACACCCGTGGCCAGCCCGATCCCGACCTGGTCATCCGCACCAGCGGCGAGCAGCGTCTGTCCGGATTCATGCTCTGGCAGAGCGCCCATTCGGAGTACTACTTCTGCGAGGTCTTCTGGCCGGCCTTCCGTAAGGTCGACTTCCTGCGCGCGTTGCGCGACTACGCGGCGCGTCACCGCCGCTACGGCTCCTGACGGGGTTCCCACGGCTCCCGTACACCCGGGTGGGTGCTGTTTTACCCCCTGTTCATCCATGCGCCGTCATATGCCATGGCATGGCTGCGCGTGTTCGAGGGAATATCCCTTCCAGAGTGAGTGGCATGGAGTCCGCTCACCCGGGAGGCCCTTTGCACCAGGACGACCGTGCAGCACCTGTACGGACGACGGCGAGGGCCGGTGTTCGGCCCGCGCATTGGCGCCCGAGCCCGGCCCCATCCCCCCGCGACGCCGTCGCAGTCGCACCCCGACCTGATCCGAGGGGGTACGTCCTTCCGTGGTGACCAGCACAAAGCGCCGCATGCCCGACAGGCGCACCTACGTTCTCGACACCAGCGTTCTGCTGGCCGACCCGAAAGCTCTGACCCGCTTCGACGAGCATGAAGTCGTGCTCCCGATCGTGGTCATCGCAGAGCTGGAGGCCAAGAGACACCATCCGGAACTCGGATACTTCGCCCGCCAGGCGCTGCGCCTGCTGGACGACGTGCGAATCCGATACGGACGTCTCGACGCCCCCATTCCCTTGGGCGACCTCGGTGGCACGCTCCGTGTCGAGCTCAACCACTCCGATCCCGGCGTCCTTCCGGCCGGCTTCCGATTGGGGGACAACGACTCACGGATCCTGGCGGTGGCGCGCAACCTCCAGGCCGAGGGGTACGACGTCACGGTCGTCTCCAAGGATCTGCCCCTGCGTATCAAGGCCTCGTCCGTCGGCCTGCTGGCCGAGGAGTACCGCGCCGAACTGGCCATCACCGACTCCGGCTGGACCGGTATGGAGGAACTGCCGCTCTCCGCCGAACAGGTGGACCTGCTGTACGGAGAGGAGACGCTGTACGTCCCCGAGGCGGCCGAACTGCCCGTCCACACGGGCCTCGTCCTGCAGTCCGAGCGGGGCAAGGCGCTGGGCCGGGTATCGGCCGAGGGCAGTGTGCGGCTGGTGCGCGGTGACCGGGAGGCCTTCGGCATCCACGGCCGCAGCGCCGAGCAGCGCATCGCGCTCGATCTGCTCCTCGACCCGGACGTCGGCATCGTCTCGCTGGGCGGCCGGGCCGGCACCGGAAAGTCGGCGCTCGCGCTGTGCGCAGGTCTCGAGGCGGTCCTGGAGCGCAGGCAGCATCAGAAGGTGATGGTCTTCCGGCCGTTGTACGCCGTGGGCGGGCAGGAGCTCGGCTATCTGCCCGGCACCGAGGCCGAGAAGATGAGCCCCTGGGCGCAGGCCGTCTTTGACACGCTCTCGGCAGTGGCGGGCCGTGAAGTGATCGAGGAGGTGCTGGGGCGCGGCATGCTCGAGGTCCTGCCGCTCACCCATATCCGGGGCCGCTCGCTGCACGACGCGTTCGTCATCGTCGACGAGGCGCAGTCCCTGGAACGGAACGTCCTGCTGACTGTTCTGTCCCGTATCGGGGCCAATTCCCGGGTTGTTCTCACGCATGACGTGGCGCAACGGGACAATCTGCGCGTAGGCCGATATGACGGAGTAGTCGCCGTCGTCGAGAAGTTGAAGGGCCATCCGCTCTTTGCGCATGTCACCCTCACCCGCTCCGAGCGCAGCCAGATTGCGGCGCTTGTGACCGAAATGCTGGAGGACGGTCACATTTAGTACCGAATGCAAGTGGTTGGGCCAGTACGGCAGTTGACGCCGCCCGGCAAAGCGCATGAGCTTAGCCGGGCGGCGTCGTGCTGTCCGCCGGTTTCTGCAAAGCCCCTGGCCCAAACGGCATGTGACCTTTCACACGTAACGAAGAATTGCCTTGCGGCGTCGGCTTCCGGCAGAGTCTTGCTTCCGTCAGGCCCCGCATACGGCACACCAGCACCACCAGGTGCACCGCACCACACAACTCAAGATCTGTCGTCGTATGCCGCCCGCGAGCATCATGGGCTTCTCCCGCAAGGGAGTTGCCCACCGGGCCCGCGCCTCCCGTGACCCAAGCAAGGGGAGGCCAGCGCCAGGGGCACGATTGCGCTCGCGAGGTCACCTATGCGGGCGATGCTGGAAGGACACCGTGTGAGCCGGATCTCGGTCCGGGGATTCGCCGTGGCATCCGCCACTGCGGTCACCACCGTCGGCGCCGTCGTGGGCGTTGCATCGGGCAATGCCCAGCCCTCGAGCGACAACCTCGAGGCAACGGCAGCCGATGCGACTCTCCTCGCAGACATACCCGTGGGCCAGCAGGCCCAGATTCAGGTCTCGTCCCTGACGCAGCAGGCCGACGCACAGGCCGCTGCCGCCGACGCGGCCGCGAAGAGGTCTGCCGAGGAAGCCGCCCGCATCCAGGCCGCCAAGACCGCCAAGGCGAAGAAGGAAGCCGCCGAGGAGCAGGCTGAGCGCGAGGCCGAGGAGAAGGCCGCACGAGCCAGCCGCAGCGCCGTGCGCGACGCGTCGAGCTTCTCCGCGAAGAGCTCCTACTCGGTCTCCGAGGTCCAGGCGATCGCACGACAGATGGTCCCCGGTGACCAGTTCCAGTGCTTCAGCAACATCGTGGACCACGAGTCCAGCTGGAACTACCAGGCGCAGAACGCCTCTTCCGGCGCCTACGGTCTCGTCCAGGCACTGCCCGGCTCGAAGATGTCCTCGGCCGGCGCCGACTGGCAGACCAACCCGGCCACCCAGATCAAGTGGGGCCTGAACTACATGAACGACCGTTACGGCAGCCCCTGCGGCGCCTGGTCGTTCTGGCAGGCCAACAACTGGTACTAGTACCGGCCGCCGCTCAACTTCGCGGAGCCCCTCACCGTCATACGGTGGGGGGCTTCGTGCGTGTACCGTCGGTCGGAACAGCTCCGGGGGGAGTGGTGGGGGGAAGAGAGAAGATCATGTCACGACTGCCAGGATGGCTTGCCGGTATGGGCGCCTCTCTGACCCGGATCGGCGAGCACCTGGAGGAGCGGCGCACCGAGGCGGCCATGGACGGCATGCCCGACCTCGTCGTGCCTGATGTCGTCGTGCCCGAGGCAGTGCCGTCCGCTCGGGGAAACGTCCCGCCACCGCCCTCGTACGCCCCCGCCATAGCCGCGAGGCCCGATCCCGTCGCGGCCATTCCGTGGGGCATCCGTGTCGCCGCCGAGGCCGGCTGGCGGCTGCTCGTACTGGCAGGCACGCTCTGGGTGCTGATCCGCGTCATCAGCGCCGTGCAACTGGTCGTCCTCGCCTTCGTCGCCGCGCTGCTCGTCACTGCGCTGCTCCAGCCCACCGTGGCCAGGCTGAAGAGACTGGGGCTGCCGCGCGGACTGGCCACCGCCGTCACCGCGGTCGCCGGCTTCGTCGTCATGGGCCTGGTCGGCTGGTTCGTGGTCTGGCAGGTCATGGACAACCTCGACGATCTCTCCGACCGGGTCAGGGACGGTATCGAGGAGCTCAAGCGCTGGCTGCTCGACAGCCCCTTCCATGTCACCGAGCAGCAGATCAACGACATAGCCAAGAACCTCAGCGACACCATCGGGACCAACACCGAGGAGATCACCTCGGCCGGTCTGCAGGGTGTGACCGTGATGGTCGAGATCCTCACCGGAATGCTGCTGGCGATGTTCTCCACGCTCTTCCTGCTGTACGACGGCAAGCGCATCTGGCAATGGGTGCTCAAGCTGGTCCCGGCCCAGGCCCGCGAGGGTGTCGCCGGAGCCGGCCCGCGGGCCTGGCGCACGCTGACCGCCTATGTGCGCGGCACGGTGATAGTGGCGCTGATCGACGCGATCTTCATCGGCCTCGGCATCTACTTCCTCGATGTCCCGATGGCCGTCCCGCTGGCCGTGTTCATCTTCCTTTTCGCCTTCATCCCGCTCGTCGGCGCGGTCGTCTCGGGAGCACTGGCAGTCGTCGTCGCACTGGTCACCCAGGGCGTGTTCACCGCGCTGATGGTGCTGATCGTCGTGCTGGCCGTGCAGCAGATCGAGGGCCATGTACTGCAGCCGTTCATCCTGGGCCGGGCGGTGCGGGTCCATCCCCTCGCCGTCGTCCTCGCGGTCGCGGCGGGCGGCATGACCGCGGGCATCGGCGGCGCGGTGGTGGCGGTGCCGCTGGTGGCGGTGACCAACACGGTCGTCGGCTACCTGCGCGCGTACAGCAAGGAGCAGACGCTGCGGGCCGCGCAGCCGCAGCACAGTGTCGTGGCGACCGAACTCGCCCCTGCTCCGGTGCCGGTGACTCCTGGGGCGCAGGAGGAGTAGCGCACGGGCACAGCCATCACTTCCCCGACGCCCCTTCGCTGCTCACCTGGCGAGGTCTGGTCCTCCTCGGCGCCGGCGGCGGGCCAACTCCTCACTCCACAAGGCCCGAACGACAGACGCCCCTGCCGACTCCAAGCCGGCAGGGGCGCCCCTCGTACACGGTCCTACTCGGCCATGACGGCTTCCGCGTCAAGCGTCGTACCGACCGCCTGGATCACCGAGGCGATCTTGAAGGCCTCCTGGATCGTCTCGCGGTCCACACCGGCCTTACGGAGCACCTGCTCGTGCGAGTCGAGGCACTGGCCGCAGCCGTTGATCGCGGAGACGGCGAGCGACCAGAGCTCGAAGTCGATCTTCTCCACACCCGGGTTGCCGATGACATTCATCCGCAGCCCGGCGCGCAGCGTGCCGTACTCCGGGTCCGACAGCAGGTGCCGGGTCCGGTAGAAGACGTTGTTCATCGCCATGACGGCAGCGGCCGACTTGGCGGCGGTGTATGCCTCTGGGGAGAGGCTTGCCTTGGCCTCCGGCTCCAGTTCGCGCAGCACCTTCGGCGAGCGCGAGGCGATCGCGCAGGCCAGGACGGTGCCCCAGAGCTGCTGCTGAGGGAGCGCACTGTTGCCGATGACCGAACCGAGGTTCAGCTTCAGGTCCTTGGCGTAGTCCGGCAGCGCGGACTTGAGGTCGTCGAGGGACATCCCGGTCACTCGCCCGACAGGAGCGCGACCGGGTCGAGGGTGTTCTCGCCCTTGGTCCAGTTGCACGGGCACAGCTCGTCGGTCTGCAGGGCGTCCAGCACCCGCAGGACCTCCTTGGGGTTACGGCCGACGGAACCGGCGGTGACCATCGTGAACTGGATCTCGTTGTTCGGGTCGACGATGAAGACGGCGCGCTGCGCGAAGCCGTCCTCGCCCTCGATGCCGAGGTCGCGCATCAGCTCGTGCTTGGAGTCGGCCATCATCGGGAAGGGCAGGTCACGCAGGTCGGCGTGGTCCTTGCGCCAGGCGTGGTGGACGAACTCGGAGTCGCCGGAGAAGCCGAGGATCTGGGCGTCGCGGTCGGCGAACTCCTCGTTAAGCTTGCCGAAGGCGGCGATCTCGGTGGGGCAGACGAAGGTGAAGTCCTTGGGCCACGCGAACACGACCTTCCACTTGCCCTCGTAGGACTTGTGGTTGATCTCCTCGAACTCCTTGCCGCTCTCCAGCGAGACGCAGGCGGTCAGTTCGAACGTGGGGAACTGGTCACCGACAGTGAGCACGCGCTCTCCTTGCGAAGGTGGATTTCCCTTGTGGGGTCTTCCAGGGGTTGGACGGAGCTCGATCCTGGCACAGGGTGCATTGATCATAAAAATAGCTAGACTCGGTCGCCGCGATCGGAGACAGCTATCAGTGGGCGGAGCAAACGGGATGAAACAACCGAGCCTCGCGCAACTGCGTGCCTTCGCGGCCGTGGCCGAGCATCTGCACTTCCGGGACGCAGCGGCAGCAATCGGGATGAGTCAGCCCGCGCTCTCCGGAGCGGTGTCCGCACTTGAGGTGGCACTGGGTGTCCAGCTGCTGGAGCGTACGACCCGTAAGGTGCTGCTCTCCCCGGCCGGGGAGAGGCTCGCGGCCCGGGCCCGGGCGGTGCTGGACGCGGTCGGTGAGCTGATGGAGGAGGCCGAGGCGGTACGCGCCCCCTTCACCGGAGTCCTCAGGCTCGGAGTGATCCCGACCGTCGCTCCCTATCTGCTGCCGAACGTGCTGCGGCTCGTCCACGACCGTTATCCCGACCTCGATCTCCAGGTCCACGAGGAGCAGACCTCCTCACTGCTGGACGGCCTCGGGGCCGGGCGGCTCGATCTGCTGCTGCTCGCCGTGCCCCTGGGGGTGCCGGGGGTGATGGAACTTCCGCTGTTCGACGAGGACTTTGTTCTTGTGACGCCCGAGGACCACTGGCTGGGCGGCCGGCAGGACATCCCGCGCGAGGCACTGCGCGAGCTGCATCTGCTGCTGCTCGACGAAGGTCACTGCCTGCGCGACCAGGCCCTCGACATCTGCCGCGAGGCGGGACGCACCGAGGGTGCCCCGGTGACCACCACGGCCGCGGGTCTGTCGACGCTTGTGCAACTGGTCGCGGGCGGGCTCGGCGTGACGCTGTTGCCGCGTACGGCGATCGACGTCGAGACCGGCCGCGGCGGGCGGCTGCAGACGGGGTACTTCGCGGAGCCGGCTCCCGCGCGCCGGATCGCCCTGGCGATGCGTGCGGGCGCGGCACGCCAGGGCGAGTTCGTCGAGTTCGCGCAGGCGCTGCGGAAGGCGATGGCCGTGCTCCCGGTCCGGGTGCTGTCCGCCGGAGCTGACTCTTAAGTAGCCGGTCGGTTTTCTGATCGTCGACGGTCTCCGACCGGCGGGACATTGCAGCTTCGGTCATATTGCATGACTGGCGGAAGAGTCGGCTCCGCGGCTGATACACATACCCCCTCGGTGTCAGATGTCAGGCACCAGTGCGAAATTCATGCGCCCCGACATTCGTGTGCGCTGCAATTCATGTGCCCCGAATCGAAGGGCGCGGCTGCCAAGGGGGAAGTGATGCCGGACATCCGCGAATCCCTTCACCGTGCCGGACACGGAGTGCTCTCACTGGCGTTGGCCCAGTGCCGCGCGGCCGGATCCACCATGGTCCTGCGGGTGTGCGGCAGACCCGGCGGAGTGTTCCATCTCCGGCAGGGCAGCGTGGTGGCGGTCGAGAGCCCGGGCGCCCCCGGAATCCAGACGCTGCTGCTGCGCTCCGGCCGGATCAGCGAGGCGGACTGGGCCGATCTGGTCCCGGCGGGCATGGACGCGCGCAGGCCCGGCGCCGAACTGGTCGCGCGCGGGCAGATCGGCGCCGCCGAACTTCAGGTCGTATCCGCGATGGCCCTGCAGGACGCGGTCTTCGCCGTCATCGCGGGAGACATGGGCGAGTGCATCGCCGATCCCGAGAGCGGTCCGCTCGTCCCGGTCGGCCCAGGCGAGGACCCGCTGCGGCTGCTCGACAACGCGGTCCGGAAACTCGCCGCTCTTGCCGCGCTGCCCCACCCCGTCCTGCCCGACCGCGAGCGGGTCGTCGCCGGCCGCGGCGTCGACGGACCGGCCGAGGACCTGGCGCCCCACCGGAAGGAGATCCTCTTTCTCGCCGACGGCAGGCGCACCCCACGGGACATCGCCTTCATGATCGGCCGGGGCGTCTACCACGTGACCGTCGAGATCTCACGGATGCTCGGCGAGGGGCTGCTGGAGCGAGCCACGCGCAGCGCGCCGACCGGCGTCCCTCGCGTGCTCGCGGCGCAGGCTCCGGTTCCGAGGCGTCCGGCCACCGCCCCGGACGGAGCGGACGCGACCGGCGATCTGCCCCGCCGTACTCCCGGGGCCAGCGGGATTACGGAGAAGACTCTCGCCGCGGACGTTTCCGCGACGAGCTGGAAAGGGCTCTTCCGATTTCGAAGCCGTACCCGGGCAGCGAATTCCGGGGTCACGGACTCCTGAAGGGGCCGGGAAAAACATGCACATGTGCGAGGGGGTTCAGTGAATGGATCATAAGGCTCTGGCCGGGGAAATGAAGGGACTTCGCGACCAGATACCAGGAATTACCGATACGGCGGTGGTGGCCGTCGACGGGCTGCTCATCGCCGCCGACACCGAGGACGCCATCGAACCGAACGGGCTCGCCGCGCTCGCCGCGGCCGGCCTCGGCCTTGCCCGGCGTACGACAACGGCCACGGGCCGCGGATCGCTGCGGCGCACGGTCGTCTACGGAAACCAGGGCTGTGCGGCCGTGTACGCGGTGGGCGACACGGCACTGATGGTGGTGCTCGGTGACGAGGGCCTCGACGTCGAACGACTCCACCTGGATTCCCAGCCGATGCTGAAGCGCATCGGAGCCATCCTGTCCGAAGGGAAGTAACGCGCATGGCGACGAAACGCATGACACAGGGGTTCTCGGAACACGTCATGGCTTTGGTGAAGGCCATGAGAGCCGAGACACCGGACTGTCTCGCGGCCGGTGTCGTCGACATGGCGACCGGCATGCTCCTGTCCTACGAGACCGTCGACAGCCACCCGCCGGAGGTCCTGGACCTGCTCGCGGGAGCGACGCTGGACCTGTTCCAGGGGCGCACGGTGGTGATGATCGAGGACGTCTTCAAGGAGCGCAGGGGTGTCACCAGCGATCAGCACTACTTCCAGGAAATCCTGGTGAACAGCGACAACTTGACGCATCTGTTCATCCGGATGAACGAGAGCCAGGACGTCGTCGTGGTCGCGGTCTGCCGCAAGTCGGTGAACGTGGGCATGCTCTTCGCCCAGGCCAGGCGGGTGATGAAGGAGTACGGAGGGATCTGATCGGGCGGAAGCGGAGCGGACCCGCGCCGACAAGGCGCGGGTCCGTCCCCGGCGGGCCCGGCTACTCCTTCTCGTCCCGCGGCGCGGGCGTCGGCGGGCGGCCACGCCGCGGGAGCGGGCCGACGCCCCCCGGCAGACGGCCCGCGTCCGACAAGGCGCGGCGCAGCACGAACTCGATCTGCGCGTTCGCGCTGCGCAGCTCGTCCGACGCCCACCGCGCCAGCGCCTCGTACACCGCCGGGTCGAGCCGCAGCAGCACCTGCTTACGCTCGGGCGGCGGCGTCACTGGTAGAGCGTGCCCGTGTTGAGGACCGGCTGGGCCGCGCGGTCGCCGCACAGCACCACCATCAGATTCGACACCATCGCCGCCTTCCGTTCCGCGTCGAGCTCCACGATGTCCTGTTCCTGGATCCTGGCCAGCGCCGCCTCGACCATGCCGACCGCGCCGTCCACGATCTGCCGCCGTGCCGCGACCACCGCTCCGGCCTGCTGGCGCTGCAGCATCGCGGACGCGATCTCCGGTGCGTACGCGAGGTGCGTGAAGCGGGACTCGATGATGTGGACGCCCGCCGCCTCTACGCGCGCGTGCAGCTCCACCGCCAGCTTCTCCGTGATCTCTTCCGCGTTGCCGCGCAGCGACAGGCCGTCCTCGTCGTGCGCGTCGTAGGGGTACTCGATCGCGATGTGCCGCACAGCCGCTTCGGTCTGCGTCGAGACGAACTCCAGGAAGTCGTCGACCTCGAACAGCGCCTGCGCGGTGTCCTCGACCTTCCACACCACGACGGCGGCGAGTTCGATCGGGTTGCCGTACGCGTCGTTGACCTTCAGTACCGCGGTCTCGTGGTTCCGTACCCGCGTCGAGATCTTGGTCCGCGAGGTGAGCGGGTTGACCCAGCGCAGTCCGTCCGTACGGATCGTGCCCCGGTAGCGCCCGAAGAGCTGGACCACCCGCGCCTCGCCGGGCGCGACCGTGTTCAGCCCGCACATCGCGAAGAAGGCCGTGACCGCGATCACGATGCCGAGGACTATCAGTGCCGCCTTCGTGCCGGCCGCGCCGGCGGACGCACCGGTCACGACGAGTGCCACTCCGCCTCCGAGGCCGAGCAGCCCCAGCAGCAGCGCGAGTCCCCCGCCGATGCTGTGTGCCGGAATCTCACGGACCTGTGGCGTCGGCATCTGAGGCAGGTCGTCCACGGTCGACGTACTGGTGACAGGCATGTTTGCTCCCCGTTCGTGCCGTCGGCGACCCCCGCCGACGTTCTAGCATAGTGATATCACTTTAATCGTCTTCGCAACCCTGCGCACCTCTCATGAGTCGGTTCCATGAGACGGGGTGCTGATTCTCACGTCAGGAAAAGACCGGATCGGTTGCCCTTTGTCTGGACGGGCGGTGTTAGCTTTCTGAGCTGATTCCGGGCCGATTCCGGCCAAGCGACCACAGAAGACGACGAGCGGAGCAACGAAGCGATGGGCCGAGCGGACGAGCGGCAGGCCCGGCAGCGCGGCGCGCGCCGGGCGAAGAAAGCCAAGCCAACCGGCATACGGCGCTTCTTCACCTGGAGGAAGCTGCTGGGCACCTTCTTCGGCCTCTGCCTGCTGGCGATGGGCGCGTTCTTCGTGATCTATCTGATCGTGCCCGTGCCCACGGCCAACGCCCAGGCCGAGATGCAGAGCAACGTCTACAAGTACAGCAACGGCAAGATCCTCGCCCGCTCCGGCAAAATCAACCGCGAGATCGTCGGGCTCGAGAAAATCCCCAGGGACGTGCAGTTCACCTTCGTCGCGGCCGAGAACAAGACCTTCTTCAAGGACTCCGGAGTCGACTTCAAGGGCACCGCCCGCGGCCTGATGAACACCCTCACGGGCAAGGGCAAGCAGGGCGGCTCCACCATCACCCAGCAGTACGTCAAGAACTACTACCTGAACCAAGACCAGACGGTCACCCGCAAGCTCAAGGAGCTGGTGATCTCGCTCAAGGTGGACCAGAAGAAGGAGAAGAGCGAGATCCTGGCCGGGTACATCAACACGGCCTACTACGGGCGCAGTGCGTACGGAATCCAGGCCGCGGCCCAGGCGTACTACCGCAAGGACGCCAAGGACCTGGACGTCGCCCAGGGCGCCTATCTCGCCGCCCTGCTCCAGGCCCCCAGCCAGTACGACTGGGCCGTCGCCTCGGGCGCCGGCAAGAAGCTGGTCAAGGAGCGTTGGAACTACGTACTCGACAACATGGTCGAGGAGAACTGGCTCGACCCCGGCACGCGCGCGGGTCTGAAGTTCCCCGTGCCGAAGGAGCCCAAGGCCGCCCCGGGCATGGAGGGTCAGACCGGCTACCTCGTCGACGCGGCCAACGCCGAGCTGGAGCGCGCAGGCATCAGCGAGGAGAAGATCAAGGCCGGCGGCTGGACGATCACCCTCAACATCGACGAGAAGCGCCAGAAGCAACTGGTCAAGTCGGTGAACAAGCAGCTCGAGGAGAGGCTCGACCGCAAGAAGGACAAGGCCGACGCGACCGTCCAGGCGGGCGCGACGTCCGTCGACCCGAAGACGGGGCATGTCGTCGCCCTCTACGGCGGCATCGGTGCCACCGAGCACTGGCTGTCCAACGCGACCCGCCGCGACTACCAGCCCGCGTCGACCTTCAAGCCCATCGTCCTCGCCTCGGCCCTGGAGAACGGCGCCGAGACCCAGGACGGACTCAGGATCGGCCTGAACACGAAGTACGACGGCACCAGCAAGCGGCCGGTCGTGGGCAGCGACACCCCCTTCGCGCCGGAGAACGAGGACGACCAGGATTACGGGCCGGTCAGCGTCCAGCGGGCGACGAACAGCTCCATCAACTCCGTCTTCGCACAGATGATCGTGGACGTCACCCCGCAGAAGGCGAAGAAGACCGCGCTCGACCTCGGCATGAAGGACGGCAAGGACTTTCCGGAGCGGCCGGCGATGTCGCTCGGCACGATGGGCGCCTCCACCTGGGACATGGCCGGGGTGTACGCGACCTTCGACAACCATGGCAAGAAGGTCACGCCGACGATTCTGAAGTCCGCCGAGCACAAGTCGTTCAAGCCCGATCTGCCCGAGCCGGTGGGCGACCAGGCCATCAGCCGCGAGGCGGCGGACACCACGACCGCAGCCATGACGGGCGTCGTGAAGTCCGGCTCGGGCACCAACGCGGCCGGTGACTACCAGGCGGCGGGCAAGACCGGTACCTCGGAGAACAACCGCTCGGCCTGGTTCGTGGGCTACACCCCCGAACTGGTCACCGCTGTCGCCCTGTTCGGCGAGGACCCCAAGGGCGGACAGGTCACGCTGACCAATACAGTCAACGAGGGCCGCGCCAACGGTGGTGGTGTCCCGGCGAAGATCTGGAAGCAGTACACGACGGGCGCGCTCAGCGACGAGGCCGCCGCGGCCGAGTTCGACCTGGAGGTCGAGGAGGGCGCGACCGCGGACCCGGACCCGACGCCGACCCAGTCCCCGTCCGAGACGCCTTCGCAGACCCCGTCCAAGGGACCGAAGAACACTCCGACGAAGAAGCCCACCAAGACGCCGACGGGCAAGCCCACCAAGACGCCGACGGGCGAACCGACCCAGTCGCCCACTCAGTCGCCGACGATCGCGCCGTCAACCGATCCCGCCGACGGCACTTCCGGCGGGCCGGACGGCAATCCCGTCATCAAGCCGTAGCCCGCCCGGCAGCCGTACGACAGTGCCCGCAGATCGTTCGATCTGCGGGCACTGTCGTACACATGGACAAGGTCCGGATGTGGGTCAGCTACGGGTGGGAAGCTCGAACCAGACAACCTTGCCGGTCGACAGGCGTGTGGCCCCCCACCGCCTGGCCAGCCGGTTCACCAGGAAGAGTCCGCGTCCGCCCTCGTCGGTGTCCCGTGCCCGCCGCTGTCTGGGCAGCTGCGGGGAGTCGTCGCCGACCTCGCAGCGCAGTACGTCCGTACGCAGCAGCCGCAGCGTCACAGGCCGCTCCGCATACCTCACGGCATTGGTCACCACCTCGCTGACCAGCAGCTCCACCGAATCGCTCAGCTCCTCCAAACCCCAGCGGGCCAGGGCCCTGCGGGCGAGGCGGCGGGCACGGCTCGGGGCGGAATCCTCCGGGTCCAGGAACCAGTACGCGACATCGCTCGGCGCGATCCCGTCGAAGCGGGCCGCGAGCAGCGCGATGTCGTCGTCCCGGTCGCCCGGGCCGAGCATGTCGAGCACGTCGTCGCACAGGGCCTCCAGCGGCGGCGAGTGGTCGGGCCCGGTCAGCTGGGCGGTGGCGGCAAGGCGCTCCCGAAGCTGCTCGATCCCCGTCCACACGTCGCGCAGCCGGGACTCGACCAAGCCGTCGGTGTACAGCAGCAGGGTCGCGCCGGCCGGGGCGTCCAGCTCCACGGCCTCGAAGTCCACCCCGCCCACGCCGATGGGCGCTCCCGGCGGTACGCGCAGCACCTCGGCCCGCCCTCCCAGGTGCAGCAGGATCGGCGGCGGGTGGCCGGCGTTGGCGATGGTGATGCGGTGGGCGACCGGGTCGTAGACGGCGTACAGGCATGTCGCCATCCGGTCGGTGCCCAGCCGCTGGGCCTGCTCGTCGAGGTGGTGCAGGACCTCCTGCGGCGGCAGGTCGAGCCCGGCGAGCGTCTGAGCGGTGGTCCGTAGCTGGCCCATGATCGCGGCCGATGTCATGGAGTGGCCCATGACATCGCCGACGACCAGCGCCACCCGGCTGCCGGGCAGCGGGATCGCGTCGTACCAGTCGCCGCCGACGCGGGCCGTCTCGGCCGCCGGCAGATAGCGCGAGGCGAGCCGGACACCGGTCGGCTGGGGCAGCGAGTCCGGCAGCATCGTGCGCTGGAGTTCGTCGGCGATGTACGCCTCGCGTCCGTACAGCACGGCCTTGTCGATGCCGAGCGCGGTGTGGGTCGCCAACTGGGCCGCGACCAGAAGGTCGTTGGGCTCGAAGGCGGGCCGGTCGGGTCGGCGCAGGAAGACGGCGGCGCCGATCACCCGGCGCCTGCCGCGGAGCGGGGCGAGTATCGCGCGGTGGCCGCTGGGCACCGTACGGCCGTCGCCCAGCAGCTCGGGCAGCGCGGCCCGGGCGGCCGCGGAGTCGCCGAAGACCGGCCGCACCCCGCGCAGCACTTCGGAGAGCGCACCTCCGGACCGCACCTCGCACAGCTCTGCCGTCGGTGAGAGGTCGGTCTGCGGGTCCAGGACCGGGATGGGGACAGCGGGGCCGAGCTCGGCGTCCTCACCGGCTAAACGCAGCCTGTCGGTACGGCGCAGGCGCAGGACGAACGGCGAAACGGGCCGTTCGTCGCCCACCGGCAGCGGGTCGCGGAGATAGACGAGGATCGCGTCGGAGAAGGTCGGCACGGTCGCCCTGCACAGCCCGAGCACGATCTCGTCCAGATCTATCCCGCGTGCGATGCGCCGCGTCGCCGCCCCCACGAAACGCAGCCGGTCGCCTTCGCGGCGCGCCGTCCCCGCCAGGTCCTGCGGGGGACCGGCGGGCGAGGGCACGGCAGAGGGGCCGGGTACCTCCGAGCGAGGCCGGGTGCGTTCGTGCGGCCGCGCAGCCAGGGGCTGCCGGCCTTCGTGGGAGGTGGGCTGCTCCGTCACTCGTGGGATTCCGTCCGTCCGGGCCGGTTGTGCGATGCGATCACCTCGTGGAGCGGTGCGGTACTACCTCGGGGGATAACCCCCGAGCCCCCGGGCGAAACAACCGTTCTGCGGGCGGCGTCGACAGGATGGCGGGCATTCGGCACAGCTCCACCCCCTCTGCATTGCCTCGTGATGACTTACGGTCAGGTCGTGTGCTGCGCTCAATGGTTGCCGAAGCGGCGCAGCCTTGCGGACGACGATCCTACGTTTGCCCCTGGGGGGCGCATCAAGAGTCTCACGAGGTCGTATGTGCAGGAGCGAGTTCCCGTACCGGAACCAGCCACATCGCTCATCGTCCCTGTCGCGGACTCAGGACATGAGCTGCGAGGGCTGTCTGTCCCAGTCCACGGGCAGCTCGGGAACCGGCCAAGAAGGGTCGGGCCGCCAGTGCTCCCAGCCGTCCGAGAACGGTGCTCCCCAGGCCTTGATGACCTTCACGGCCGCCTCGCCCGCCTCCCGTACCCGCGCCGCCTTCTCCTCGTCCATCAGGCCGACGAGCCGGGCCTGGTCGAACTCGTCCTCGTCGTGCCAGCGCCAGCTGCGGTCCGGATGGACCGACACGTCCAGGAAGTGGTCCTCGGAGTCGACACCGCCCGCCCAACGGGTGTGTGGCTCCTCGAGGTTGACGTACCAATTGCGAAAGCGCCAGCCGCGCTCCCAGAACAGCCACACCGACCACGGTTCCCCGGGCCGCGCCAGCTTCAGCACACCCGCGCCGGACCAGCGGGCGCGGGCGACGGTGCGCGGAGCGGTGTAGCGGGTGGCGAGAGGTTCCTGGTGGACGGGTGTGCCGTCGGCGAGCACCGGCTTCACGCACTGGGTGCCCGGCGCCATCCACACGGCGAGACGCTCCTCGCTGTCCTCCACGACGGTCACGGGGCGGCAGATGGGGAAGCCGGCTCCCGACAGGTCCGGGGCATGGCCGCGATAGCGCCAGAGGATGTGGTCCCCGGGCGTCCAGCGTGCGATGCGTTCGATGCCTGTCATGAGCAGATCTTAGGAGGACGGCCGGGGCCCCGCTGCGACTCAGGTCACGGCACCGGCGGGCGGATACGTCAGGATGGGTCCGGGACGTCAGGGATGCGTGTCAGGAAGGGTCCGGGACGTCAGGAACGCGTCAGGGGCGTGTCATACGCAGTACGTCGAGGGCCGCGTCGAGCTGTTCGACGGTCAGGGCTCCACGCTCCACATAGCCGGACTCCAGGACGACCTCGCGGATCGTCTTGCGCTCGGCCAGCGACTTCTTGGCGACCTTGGCCGCCTCCTCGTAGCCGAGGTACTTGTTCAGCGGCGTGACGACCGACGGCGAGGACTCGGCGTACTCCCGGGCCCGCTCGACATTGGCCGTGATGCCGTCGACGGTACGGTCCGCCAGCAGCCGCGAGGCGTTGGTGAGCAGCCTGACCGACTCCAGCAGATTCTTGGCGATCACCGGGAGCATCACGTTCAGCTCGAAGTTCCCGGCGGCGCCGGCCGTGGCGACGGTCGTGTCATTGCCGGTCACCTGCGCCGCGACCATCAGCACGGCCTCCGGGATCACCGGGTTGACCTTGCCGGGCATGATCGAGGAGCCGGGCTGCAGGTCGGGGAGGTTGATCTCGGCGAGTCCGGTGCGCGGGCCGCTCGACATCCACCGCAGATCGTTGGAGATCTTGGTGAGCGAGACGGCGACGGTACGCAGCTGGCCCGAGGTCTCGACGAGAGCGTCACGCGCGCCCTGTGCCTCGAAATGGTCGCGGGCCTCGGTCAGCGGCAGCCCGGTGGCGCGGGCGACCTCGGCGATCACCTCGGCCGGGAAGCCGGGCGGGGTGTTGATGCCGGTGCCCACCGCCGTACCGCCCAGGGGGAGTTCGGCGAGGCGGGGCAGCGACGACTCCAGTCGTTCCACGCCGTGGCGGATCTGCGCGGCATAGCCGCCGAACTCCTGGCCCAGCGTGACCGGGGTGGCGTCCATCAGGTGCGTACGGCCCGACTTGACGACGTCCGAGAACTCGGCGGACTTGCGCTCCAGACAGGCCGCCAGATGATCCAGCGCGGGGATCAGATCCCGCGTCACGGCCGCCGTGGCGGCGATGTGGATGGAGGAGGGGAAGACGTCGTTGGACGACTGGGACGCGTTCACATGGTCATTCGGGTGGACCTCGCGGCCGAGGCGCTCGGTGGCCAGTGTCGCGATGACCTCGTTGGCGTTCATGTTCGAGGACGTGCCGGATCCGGTCTGGAAAACGTCCACCGGGAAGTGTTCGTCCCAGCGGCCGGCAGCGACCTCGGCGGCAGCTTCCGCGATCGCGCCCGCGATGTCCTTGTCCAACACGCCCAGTTCGGCGTTGACCAGGGCGGCGGCCGCCTTGATCCGCGCCAGGGCCTCGATATGGGCCCGCTCAAGACGCTGGCCGGAGATGGGGAAGTTCTCCACGGCCCGCTGGGTCTGGGCCCGCCACTTGGCGTGTGCGGGGACGCGCACCTCACCCATGGAGTCGTGCTCGATCCGGTACTGGTTCGCGTCAGTCATCTCTGTCGTACCTCCCGAAAAGATGAGCACGTGTCGTGTTCCGTCTATTCCCATCTGCGCTACCGGCCAGTAAATACCCCAGTCAACGACAAACCGGGGAGGCGCAATGAGGCGCACGGGACGAAGACTTCGCTGCACGGTCGCGGTCGCGGTCGCCATGGCGGCCGGACTTGGCGCAATGACCACAGCCGCCACCACCGCCCGGGCCGAGGAGACCCGGACCGCCGCCACCGCGGCCTTACCGCTCCCGCCGGAGCTGGAGTCCATCCGCGCCGCCGAGGCCGTCACGCTCTACGGCAGCCCCGCGGAACGCCCGCTCGCCGAGCGCAAGACCGGCCTGATCTCGCTCGGCGACAGTGAGATCTCCGGCGAGGGCGTCGGCACATACGAACCCGGCACCAATGGCCCGGACAACTGGTGCCACCGTTCCCCCGACGCCGCCATCCACCGCACGGGTATCGCGGCCGACGTCACGTACAACGTCTCCTGCTCCGGTGCGTACACCGGGAACATCAGGATCGGCGGCTCGAAGCAGTACGCCGACGAGCTGGTCCAGAGCGACAACCTCGCCATCAAGGCGCGCAACACCCGTATCAAGATGGTGCTGTTGGTGGCCGGAGCCAACGACGACCTCCAGTTCGGCCCGGTGATGACCGACTGTGTGACGCGCTATGTGCTGATCCAGGGCCCCTGCGAGCCGAAGTACGCCCCCGGCTGGCAGTCCCGCGTCGACGGCCTCGTCCCCAAGGTCGAGCAGACGGTACGCGACCTGCGCACCGTGATGCACGACGCCGGCTACGCCGACATCGACTACAAACTGGTTGTCATGGGCTACCCGAGCCCCATCGGCCCGGACTTCCGCGACAACCCCCACTTCCCCGGCAAGCTGATCTGCGGCGGCATGGGCTACGACTCCGACACGGTCTGGGGGCGCAACACGGCCGTCCCCGCCTTCGAACGCGGCATGCGCAGGGTGGCGCAGTCCACCGGGGCGGTCTATCTGGACAACTCCCGGCTCTTCCACGGCCACGAGGTCTGCATGGAGGACACCTGGGCGCGCGGTCTGTACATCGACCTGTCCAACCCCTTCCCGCCGGACTCCAATTCGGTCCGCCAGTCCTTCCACCCCAATGTGCGCGGGCACGCGGCCTTCGCCTCCTGCCTGACCCAGCTCTACAACTCGGGGCTGAGCGAGGCGAGTTGCGCGGACGTCGCATCCGGCGGAAAGCCCGCGCTGTACGCGGGGGCGTGGGACGAGGCATACAAGCCGCTGAGGAACGAGGCGACGGGGTCGTGCATGGACGTCGCGGGCGCGGTGAGCCGCAACGGGACGGGCGTTGTGGGCTGGGACTGCCACGGCGGGCGTAACCAGGGCTGGTGGTACGACGAGGGGCGCAGATCGCTGCATACGGAGCTGACGCAGGACCGGTGCCTGGACGTGCCGGGCGGCAGATATACGGCCGGTACGGCGCTGATCCTGTGGAACTGCCACGGCGGTGCGAACCAGCAGTTCGTCCGCACGGGCGGGACGGTACGGCCGGCGTCGGCGACGGGGCTGTGCCTGACGCTGTCGGCCGCGCGGGACGCGGTGCGGTTGCACCCGTGCACGGGCGGGCCGGACCAGCGCTTCGGCTAGTTCTGCAGCCGGGTTCCCACGCCGGACGGGCTGAATGTCAGCCCGTCCGGCGTTCAGGCCCTCCCCAGGTGCTACGCCAGGCCCGGCCCCCGCACGGGGATCGACGTGAACGTCGGAGCCGGGGCCGGCTCGGTGAAGAAGTCGTTCCCCTTGTCGTCGACCACGATGAACGCCGGGAAGTCCTCCACCTCGATCCGCCAGACCGCCTCCATCCCCAGCTCCTCGTACTCCACGACCTCGACCTTCTTGATGCAGTCCTGTGCCAGCCGCGCCGCGGGCCCCCCGATCGAGCCGAGGTAGAAGCCGCCGTGCGCCCCGCACGCGTCCGTGACCTGCTTCGAGCGGTTTCCCTTGGCGAGCATGACCTTGGAGCCGCCCGCAGCCTGGAACTGCTCGACGTAGGAGTCCATACGGCCCGCCGTCGTCGGCCCGAAGGAGCCGGAGGCGTAGCCCTCGGGCGTCTTCGCGGGACCGGCGTAGTAGACGGGGTGGTCCTTGAGGTACTGCGGCATCTCCTCGCCCGCGTCGAGCCGTTCCTTGATCTTGGCGTGCGCGATGTCGCGCGCCACGACCAGCGGGCCGGTCAGCGAGAGCCGGGTCTTGACCGGGTACTTGGTGAGCTCGGCGAGCACCTCGTCCATCGGCCGGTTGAGGTCGATGCGTACGACGTCCCCCGCCTCGTCCAGGCCCGCGGCGGAGCCGCCATTGAGCTCAGTGTCCGTCGTGTCCGGCAGGAAGCGCGCCGGGTCGGTCTCCAGCTGCTCCAGGAACACGCCCTCCGCGGTGATCTTCGCGGTGGCCTGGCGGTCGGCCGAACAGGAGACGGCGATCGCGACGGGCAGCGAGGCGCCGTGCCGCGGAAGCCGGACCACGCGCACGTCGTGGCAGAAGTACTTGCCGCCGAACTGCGCGCCGATGCCGATCTTCTGGGTGAGCTCGAAGACCTTCTCCTCCAGCTCCTTGTCGCGGAAGCCGTGGCCGGTGGGGGAGCCCTCGGCGGGCAGCTCGTCGAGGTAGTGCGCGGAGGCGTACTTCGCGGTCTTCAGGGCGAATTCGGCGCTCGTGCCGCCGACGACGATGGCCAGGTGGTACGGCGGGCACGCGGCGGTGCCCAGCGAGCGGATCTTCTCCTCCAGGAACTTCATCATGGAGGCCTCGTTCAGGACCGCCTTGGTCTCCTGGTAGAGGAAGGACTTGTTGGCGGAGCCGCCGCCCTTCGCCATGAAGAGGAACTTGTACGCGCCGCCGTCGGTGGCGTACAGCTCGATCTGGGCGGGGAGGTTGGAGCCGGTGTTCTTCTCCTCCCACATGGTGAGCGGAGCCATCTGGGAGTAGCGCAGGTTGAGCTTGGTGTACGCGTCGTAGATGCCGCGGGAGAGGGCTTCCTCGTCGCCGCCCTGCGTCAGCACGTTCTGCCCGCGCTTGCCCATCACGATCGCCGTGCCGGTGTCCTGGCACATCGGGAGGACGCCCGCGGCGGCGATGTTCGCGTTCTTGAGCAGGTCGAGTGCGACGAACTTGTCGTTGGAGGAGGCCTCCGGGTCGTCGATGATGCGCCGCAGCTGCGCGAGGTGGGCGGGCCGAAGATAGTGCGAGATGTCGTGCATGGCCTCGGCGGCGAGCTTGCGCAGCGCCTCCGGCTCGACCTTGAGGAACGTACGGCCGTCGGCCTCGAAGGTGGAGACTCCCTCGGCGGTCACCAGCCGGAAGGGCGTGGTGTCCTCTCCCAGAGGGAGCAGATCGGAGTACGCAAACTCTGGCATTACGCCCATTCCTCACTCGGCAGACAGCGACGCGGCCTCCATTGGCAGCGCGCCCTCAAGCGTAGAACGCGGTTCGCTGCCGCGGTCTGTGAGGTAGGGCTCACCCGGCGCCTGCCACGCGCCGGACGCGCGGGCCTGTCCTCGGCGGAGCCCCGGCGGTCCGGCGGCGCGCGCCCGATCCCGGACAGGACTCGGAGGTCCTGCCCGGCCGATCTTGCCGGGCTCGCGTGCCCTGGCGCGCTCCCCCACAGCCTTCGGCGTGGGAGGGGCCCCCACCCCCGCAGCCCTTCGGGCACGGGCGGTGCCCCCACGCTGCGTTGTCGTCAGTCGCCTACGCTCCGCGTGGGCTCTCCCCCTGCCTTCGGCGGGGGGACCCCCATCCTCCGCCTTGCAGCTGCACGCACCGCGGTGACATCAGCCGCTCCGCGGCGGGCCGCTCACTGATCCGGCCTGATCGACCGGACAGGACCTAGTCGCGATCTATCGCGTTTCGCTACGCTGAATCCGTGGACCTCGACAAGCACTCCCAGAAGCCCGTCGCCCCCGCCGAGCCCGGCGACGCCATCCGTGCCTCCGATGCCGACCGTGATCGGGTCGCGGACATCCTCAGGGATGCCCTGGCCGAGGGCCGGCTGGACGCCGAGGAGCACTCCGAGCGGATCGACGCCGTCTACCGGGCCAAGACTCTCGGCGAACTGGAGCCGATCGTCCGGGACTTGCCCGCGACCCGCAAGCGCCCCGATTCGCCCGCGTACGCCTACGGGCCCGACGAGCCCGCCGGACCGGCCGAGAATCTGGTCGCCGTCTTCTCCAGCTCCACCCGCAAGGGCCGTTGGCGCGTGAGCCGCCGCACCAACGCCTTCTCGCTCTTCGGCAATATCGAGATCGACCTCACCGAGGCGCTGTTCGGGCAGCGGCTGACCGTGATCAACGCGACCTCCATTTTCGGCAATGTCGAGATCCGCGTACCCGAGAACATCTCGCTGCGCGGAAGCGGCACCGGCTTCTTCGGCAACTTCGACGTCCTCACACTGGAGGCCGCCGATCCCGAGGCCCCGGTCGTCGTCGTCAACGGGTATTCGGTTTTCGGCAATGTCGAAGCCAAGCCGAAGCGGGGCCGGTTCATCGCCGATCTCCATGACCGCCTGCGCAAACGCCTCGGCTGACGGCTCCGCCCCGGAGTGCTTTCCGGCCGCGAGCGCCCATCCCGCAATTCCGTACCCCGCAACTCAGTGCCACTCAGTGAATAGGAGTGCGCACAGCGGGTAGGGAGTGCTGCATCGTCTCTCGCTCGCGAAGCCGTCGTCAGGAGTAGACCGTGCTGCAACTGCCGCATCAGTCCTTGCAGGTGGCCGCCGTTCCGCCCCAGCGAATTCCTGCTCGGGAAGATCAGGCCGGACCCTGGCACGCGGAGGCGGTGTGCCGCCGGGACGAGGCCGTACTGTTCTTCGCCCCGTCGAAGGAGCCGACGGCCGCCCGGCTGTCGCGCGAGGAGGCTGCGAAGCGGGTCTGCGCCCGCTGTCCGGTGATGGTCGAGTGCCGGGAGCACGCGCTGCTCCAGCCCGAGCCGTACGGAGTGTGGGGCGGGCTGACGGCCGCCGAGCGGCGCGTGGTGCTGGCCCGGCGCAGGCGGCGCGAGGTCGAGCTCAAGAAGCCGGCGTCGGCGGCCTGATCCAGGCGAGACCCCGGAGACGCGCACCTACGGGAAGGGGCGCCCCACCGCACATGGGGCGCCCCTTCCCGTGTCTGCCGCTCTGCGCGTACTACTTCGCGCGGTCGAAGTCGATCGCGCTGTACGCACGCAGCTTGGACAGCCGGTGCGTCGAGTCGATCTTCCGGATCGTGCCGGACTTGGAGCGCATCACGAGCGAGGACGTCGTGGCGGTCTCCGCGCGGTAGTGCACGCCGCGCAGCAGCTCGCCGTCCGTGATGCCGGTGGCGACGAAGAACACGTTCTCGCCGCTGACCAGGTCGTTCGTGTGCAGGACGCGGTCCAGGTCGTGCCCGGCGTCGAGCGCGCGCTGCCGCTCGGCCTCGTCCTTGGGCCAGAGCTTGCCCTGGATCGTGCCGCCGAGACACTTGATGGCGCAGGCGGAGATGATGCCCTCGGGCGTGCCGCCGATGCCCATCAGCATGTCGACGCCCGTGCCTTCACGTACGGCCATGATCGAGCCGGCGACATCACCGTCCGAGATGAACTTGATGCGTGCGCCGGTCTCGCGGATCTCCTTGACGATGCCCTCGTGGCGGGGGCGGTCCAGGATGACGACGGTGACGTCCTCGGGGGACATGCCCTTGGCCTTGGCGACCCGGCGGATGTTGACCGACGGCGGGGCGGTGATGTCGACGAAGTCGGCCGCTTCCGGGCCGACGACGAGCTTGTCCATGTAGAAGACCGCGGACGGGTCGAACATGGTGCCGCGGTCGGCGGCGGCCAGGACGGCGATGGCGTTGGGCATGCCCTTGGCATTCAGGGTGGTGCCGTCGATCGGGTCCACGGCGATGTCGACCTCGGCGCCGGTGCCGTCGCCGATCCGCTCGCCGTTGAAGAGCATCGGGGCTTCGTCCTTCTCGCCCTCGCCGATGACGACGACGCCGTTCATCGAAACGGTGGAGACCAGGGTCCGCATGGCCCTGACGGCCGCGCCGTCCGCGCCGTTCTTGTCCCCACGCCCGACCCAGCGCCCGGCGGCCATGGCGGCGGCCTCGGTGACGCGGACGAGCTCCAGGGCGAGGTTGCGGTCGGGGGCTTCGGGCGAGACCTCGAGTTGGGGCGGCAGATTGTGCTCGGTCATCGGAGCGCACCTTTCTGTACGACGACGGCCGGAGATGAGAGTGATGCGACTCTATCGGCACGTCGACAAATTGAGCAGAGGGGGCCACGTTTGAGCAGGCATCCTTGATGCGACGATGGGGGCGTGGCAGGTATGCGAGGCAGACAGACGGTGCGCGACATGGTGCTGTCGATGGCGGTGATCGGCGCCGTCGTCGCAGTGATCTATGTATTCATTCCGCACGACGAGAAGGCGGACCCGGTCAAGGCGGTCGACTACCGCGTCGAGCTGCTGACGGCACGGCGCGCGGCGCCGTATCCGGTGGCAGCTCCGGAGGGCCTGGCCAAGGAGTGGAAGCCGACCTCGGTCTCGTACAAGGGGGCCGACGGCGACGCCTGGCACCTCGGCTTCCTGGACCCGGACGGCGAGTACGTCGCCGTGGAGCAGTCCACGACCCCCGCCGGGAAGTACATCCCGCAGGTCAGCCAGCAGGCCACGAAGACGGGCCGCACCCAGCAGATCGCGGGCGTGACGTGGCAGCGCTGGGAGGGCCCGAAGTACGACGCGCTGGTTCGCGAGGACAAGGGCTCGACGACGGTCGTGACGGGCACGGCGTCCTATGAGCGGCTGGCGCAGCTCGCCGGCGCGCTGGAGTCCAAGAAGTCCTGACAGTACAGGCCTGTTTGGCAGACGACAGGGCCGCCGCACCCGGAGCGGGTGCGGCGGGCCTTGTCCGTGAGGCGTCCGTGACGGCTCAGGCGGTGGCGACGGCTCAGACGGTGGTGACGACCTCGTCGTACGCGAGGCGCGGGGAGCGCGGGGACCAGGCGTCGTCGCCCGGCTTGCCGATGTTGACGATCATCAGCGGGGTGTGGTCACCGTCCAGGAACTCCTTCTGGACGCCCGCGAAGTCGAAGCCGGTCATCGGGCCCCCTGCCAGACCCGCGGCACGGACGCCGACGATGAAGTACGCGGCCTGCAGCGCGGCGTTGAAGCCGGCGGCCTGCTCACGGACCGGGCGCTCGGCGAAGAACACGTCCTTGGCCTGCGGGAAGCGCGGGAACAGGTCCGGGAGCTCCTCGTGGAACTCGTTGTCGGCGGCCAGGATCGCGACCAGCGGGGCGGACGCGGTCTTCGCCCGGTTGCCCTCGGACATGTGCTGGACGAGACGCTCGCGGGCGTCCTCGGAGCGGACGAGGACCACGCGCAGCGGGGTCTGGTTGAACGCGGTCGGGCCGTACTTGACGAGGTCGTAGATCGCCTGGACCTGCTCCTCGGTCACCGGCTCGTCGGTGAACGTGTTGGCGGTGCGTGCCTCCCGGAACAGGAGGTCCTGGGCGGCGGAGTCAAGGGCGAGCGTCATTTCTGGCGTACCTTCCGGGGCGAGCAGATGCTTACGGCGGGTGTAACCGCCGCCCGGTAGATTAAATTTCAACTACTGCCCCACGGTGACCCGACTCACAGCCAGGACCCGCCCGGGCGGCCTGCGACCCTGTTCAGCCCTCTGCGTCACCGGCAGCCGGGCCCTGGCCCTCACCCTCGGACAATGCCGCGTCGAGCCGCGCACGGGCGCCCTCCAGCCAGTGGCGGCAGACCTTCGCCAGCTCCTCGCCGCGCTCCCACAGCGCCAGCGACTCCTCCAGCGTCGTGCCGCCCGCCTCCAGGCGCCGTACGACCTCGATCAGCTCGTCCCTCGCCTGCTCGTAGCCGAGCGTGCTCTCTTCCGTCCTGGCTGCCATGCCGCCCACCCTATTCGCCCCGTTCGTACTCACTCGGACACCCGTACCGCGAACTCGCCCTCGGCGACCCGCGCCCTCAGCTCGTCTCCCGCCGAGACCTCCTCCGGCGAACGGACCACTACGCCGTCCGCGCGCTGCAGCACCGCGTACCCCCGCTCCAGCGTCGCCGCCGGGGACAGCGAGACCACCCGCGCGCGGGTGTGTGCCAGCTCCGAGTCCGCGCGGTCCAGGAGATGCCCCAGCACCCGCCGGCTACGGGCCACCAGCGCGTCGACCTCCGCCTCGCGCTCGTCCACCATCCGGTGCGGATGCTCCATCGACGGGCGGGCCAGCGCATGGGCCAGACCGCGCTCCTCGCGGTCGATCAGCCCCTGAACGGTGCGCAGTGCACGGTCCCGCAGCTGCCGCACCCGGTCCATCTCCTCGCCCACGTCCGGGACGACCTTCTTCGCCGCGTCGGTCGGTGTCGAGGCCCGCAGGTCCGCCACCAGATCGAGCAGCGGCGAGTCCGGCTCGTGCCCGATCGCCGACACCACCGGCGTGCCGCACTCGGACACCGCCCGCACCAACTGCTCGTCGGAGAACGGCAGCAGATCCTCCACACTGCCGCCGCCCCGCGCCACGATGATCACGTCCACGTCCCGGAGCTCGTCCAGCTCCTTGACGGCCTGCACGACCTGCGCGACCGCGTGCACCCCCTGCACCGCGACGTTGCGTACCTCGAAGCGGACAGCGGGCCATCGGCGCCGCGCCACCTCCAGCACGTCGCGCTCGGCCGCGGACGCCCGCCCGCACACAAGCCCCACCCGGTGCGGCAGGAACGGCAGCGCCTTCTTGCGATCGAGGGCGAACAGCCCCTCGGCGCCCAGAGTCCGCTTCAACTGCTCCAGGCGCGCCAGCAGCTCTCCGATCCCGACCGGCCTTATCTCCACGGCCTTCAGCGACAGCTGCCCCCGCGGCGCGTACCACTCCGGCTTGGCGTACACCACGACGCGGGCACCCTCCGACACCACGTCGGCAACCGCGTCGAAGACCTGCCGGAAGCAGGTGACGCCCACCGAGATGTCGTACGAGGGATCGCGCAGCGTCATGAAGACGACGCCGGCCCCCGGCCGCCGCGACAGCTGGGTGATCTGCCCCTCCACCCAGACCGCGCCGAGCCGGTCGATCCACCCGCCGATGAGCCGTGACACCTCGCCGACCGGCAGAGGAGCTTCCGCGGACGTGTTGAGAGCCATACGGGCGAGCGTATCGGCCGCATACGACAACGCCGCCGCCACAGGCTCGGTGTTCCGCCGGTGGGTGATCTCTCCGCTCCGAGGAGCGGCCTTACGATGGTGGGCATGACTGCTACGACTCCCGCCCGACGCGTCCTGCTCGCCGCTCCCCGTGGCTACTGCGCGGGCGTGGACCGTGCCGTGATCGCCGTCGAGAAGGCCCTTGAGCAGTACGGGGCGCCGATCTACGTCCGCCACGAGATCGTCCACAACAAGTACGTCGTACAGACCCTGGAGAAGAAGGGCGCGATCTTCGTCGACGAGACGGCGGAGGTCCCCGAGGGGTCGATCGTCATGTTCTCCGCCCACGGCGTGGCGCCGGTCGTCCACGAGGAGGCGGCGCAGCGCAGGCTCGCGACCATCGACGCGACCTGCCCGCTGGTGACCAAGGTCCACAAGGAAGCCGTCCGCTTCGCCAACGAGGACTACGACATCCTCCTGATCGGCCACGACGGCCACGAGGAAGTCATCGGCACGTCCGGCGAGGCGCCCGAACACATCACGCTCGTGGACGGCCCCGAGGACGTCGCGAACGTCTCCGTACGGGACGAGTCGAAGGTCGTCTGGCTCTCCCAGACCACGCTCTCGGTCGACGAGACGATGGAGACGGTCGATGCCCTCAAGACGAAGTTCCCCCAGCTGATCTCGCCGCCGAGCGACGACATCTGCTACGCCACGCAGAACCGCCAGATCGCCGTCAAGCAGATGGGCGCCGAGGCGGACCTGGTCATCGTGGTGGGCTCCAAGAACTCCTCGAACTCCGTCCGGCTGGTCGAGGTGGCGCTGGGCGCGGGCGCGCAGGCCGCCCATCTGGTGGACTTCGCCGAGGAGATCGACGAGGCCTGGCTTCAGGGCGTCTCCACGGTCGGCCTCACCTCCGGTGCCTCGGTGCCCGAGGTGCTGGTCGAGGGAGTCCTGGAGTGGCTGTCGCAGCGCGGCTTCGAGGATGTCGAGATCGTCAAGGCGGCGGAGGAGTCGATCACGTTCTCGCTGCCGAAGGAGCTGCGCCGGGACCTGCGCGCGGAGGCGGCGGAGCTGTCGGGCAAGCCGGGGGAGTGACTGTCAGCGGCTGCCCGTAACGTTGTGTCCATGAACGTGTTCGGAGTGGACATCGGCGGTTCCGGCATCAAGGGCGCACCCGTGGACCTTGAGCGCGGCGACCTGGCGCATGAGCGCCACAAAGTTCTGACTCCACGCCCGGCGACACCCGACGCCGTGGCGGACGGCGTCGCCGAGGTCGTTGGCCATTTCGGCTGGTCGGGCCCCGTCGGCATCACCTTCCCGGGTGTCGTCACGAGCGGCATCACCCGCACCGCGGCCAACGTCGACAAGGGCTGGATCGATGTGGACGCCTCCAGGCTGCTGGGCGACCGCCTCGGCGGCCTGTCGGTGACGATCCTGAACGACGCGGACGCGGCGGGCGTTGCGGAGATGGCCTTCGGCGCGGGCCGCGGCCGCAAGGGCACGGTGATGCTGCTGACGTTCGGCACCGGAATCGGCAGCGCGGTCTTCATCGACGGCCGCCTGGTCCCCAACACCGAGCTGGGCCATCTGGAACTGCACGGCCATGACGCGGAGAAGAACGCGTCGACGAAGGTCAAGGACGACGAGGGGTTGAGCTGGCACCACTGGGCGCACCGGGTGCAGAAGTATCTGCAGCATGTGGAGATGCTGTTCTCGCCCGAGCTGTTCATCATCGGCGGCGGGGTGAGCCGCAAGGCGGACAAGTTCGTGCCGCTGATCAAGGGGATCAGGGCGCAGATCGTCCCGGCGGAACTGAAGAACAACGCGGGCATCGTGGGCGCGGCGATGGCGGCGGCGGGAGGGTAGCGGGGCTGCCCGGCGCCGCCCGGCCCGCGGTCCTGCGCCAGGGACGCTGGAAATGGCGGGAGTCCGCGGGGCCTGCCCAGCGGAAACTCAACGGCGGCGGGGCGTGCCCCCCGAGCGGCGACGTCGGCGGGTCATACTCCGCACCTTCCGCACGCACGTGATGACGCCGGCGATCAGCGTGCCGCCGTACAGCCACCCGGCGTGCACCGCGAGCGACGTGACCACGGCCATCGTCTGCCCCCCGAAGCCGCCGGTCCCGCCGGAGATCGGCACGATCCCTACCGCGAAGGCGATCGGGACGCTGATCGGCGCCGTGACCACGTCGGCCTCCCGCACCCACAGCGCGGTCAGCGCGCTGACGGGCAGGAACAGCAGCCCGTACACCACCGGGGCACCGTCGAGGAGCAGCCAGTCCAGACAGCCGAGTACAAGCATCGCCGCGGCCCCGAAGAGCCCGCCGCCGATGCCCGTCAGCCGGGGATTGGGCAGTCTGCGCAGGGCAAGCACGACGGGGGGCGCGGTGCGCGCAGGCCGCGTGGCGACCCGGTACACGGCGGCGCCCTCGGCGAGCGCGCCCTGCGGGGCGAGGGGGGGCTGCGCGGAAAGAGGGGGCTGCGGCCGCTGTCGGCGCCGAGGTTGACTTGTCCTGTGCTGCTCCACCCGAACAACGTAGGTCGCAACCAGGGAGGAACAAGGCCTCAGACACGCCCTTTGGTTGACCTTGGCGTTGAGTTCGACTCCCGGCCACCGTCACTGCCCGGCTTGACCCGCCCGTAAACTGAGGGATCGGCCCACCTCCGGGCCGTAGGCCAACAGCCAGTCCTCACTTCAGGAAGTCGCCAACGTGTCGCTCTCGATCGGAATCGTCGGCCTGCCGAATGTCGGCAAGTCGACCCTGTTCAACGCCCTGACCAAGAACGACGTGCTGGCGGCCAACTACCCGTTCGCCACGATCGAGCCGAACGTCGGCGTCGTCGGCGTCCCGGACGCCCGCCTCGCCACGCTGGCCGGGATTTTCGGCTCGCAGCGGATCCTCCCGGCGACGGTCGACTTCGTCGACATCGCGGGCATCGTGCGGGGTGCGAGCGAGGGAGAGGGCCTGGGCAACAAGTTCCTCGCGAACATCCGTGAGTCCGACGCGATCTGCCAGGTCATCCGCGCCTTCAGGGACGAGAACGTCGTCCATGTCGACGGCAAGGTCTCGCCCAAGAACGACATCGAGACGATCAATACCGAGCTGATCCTCGCGGACCTCCAGTCGGTCGAGAAGGCGGTGCCGCGCCTGACGAAGGAGTCCCGCCTCCAGAAGGACAAGGTCGCGGTCCTGGCCGCGGTCGAGGAGGCGCAGAAGATCCTCGAGTCGGGCACGACGCTCTTCGCCGCGGGCATCGCCGCAGGCACGGAGAAGGGCCGTCTGCTGCACGAACTGCACCTGCTGACCACGAAGCCCTTCCTCTACGTCTTCAACGTCGACGAGGACGAGCTGGTCGACGAGGACTTCAAGAACGAGCAGCGCGCGTTGGTCGCCCCCGCCGAGGCGATCTTCCTGAACGCCAAGATCGAGTCGGAGCTGATCGAGCTCGAGGACGACGAGGCGCTGGAACTGCTCCAGTCGATGGGCCAGGAAGAGCCGGGCCTGGCGACGCTTGGCCGTGTCGGCTTCGACACCCTCGGCCTCCAGACGTATCTGACGGCCGGCCCGAAGGAGACCCGCGCCTGGACGATCAAGAAGGGCGCGACGGCTCCCGAGGCGGCCGGTGTGATCCACACCGACTTCCAGAAGGGGTTCATCAAGGCCGAGGTGATCTCCTTCGCCGACCTGGTGGAGACGGGCTCGGTGGCGGAGGCTCGCGCGAAGGGCAAGGCGCGGATGGAAGGCAAGGACTACGTGATGCAGGACGGCGACGTGGTGGAGTTCCGCTTCAACGTCTGATCGCACCCCCAGGGCTGGCCTGACCTGCGAAGACGCGGGTCGGGCCGTCCTGCTGTCCGCAACAGTCCGCAGAATGGTTCCCCCTTGAGGGGAAACGCCACCCCGCGCCAGTCCCAGCGGCCAGCAACCATCAGGATGGAATCAGCTCAGTGGTCGGCGCTGCCCGGGGGTACCACCCATTGGGTCGACTGCCCGGTAATGGAGGCGATCATGTCGAAGTCGCCGTCGTAGTGGAGGACGGTCAGCCGGTGTAGTTCTGCGGTGGCGGCGATGAGCAGATCGGGGAGGGACAGAGCGCGGTGGAAGCCGGCGTTGAGGGCGTGGCGCTGGGTCTCCAGGGCGCGGGCGAAGGTGTCGTCGTCACAGGTGAGGTAGTCGAATGCATGGAGCCAGGTGCTGATGCGCAGCGCTTCTGCGGTGGTGCGGGCGGAGTGCGCCATTTCGTACTCGGTGGGCTGGCACACGGCTAGCAGGTAGCGCTCGTGCAGCGGCTGGAGTGCGTCCTTAACCGGGGGTTTCGACCATCGAGCGAGGGCGGACTTGTCGATGAGGTAGCGGTCTTGCATCAGGCGGCCTGGCCGCCGGTGCGCTTGAGGGAGCCGTCGGCGTTGCGGGGGCCGGTGTTCTCGATGATCTCGCTGAAGTCGAGCTCGCCTGAGTCCATGGCGTCGAAGAACTCTTGGCGCAGGTGGCGCTTGACGGCGTCCTCCATGGCCAGTCGCACGGCCTTCGCCTTGGTCTTGGTGCCGAAGATGCGCATAGCCTCGGCGACCAGGTCCTCGTCGAGATCGATGACTGTCCGAGCCATGGTTTGACTCCCCTCTCCCGGAAGCGCACTAGGCAAAACGATACCATCTTGATGGTGATAGCGATGTCGTTTTGTGGTTCGGTTGCACCAGGCAGCCCCTGGGCCCGGGATCGTCCGGCACCCTGGACGGTTGCTGGATCCACGCTGGATCGGTCCTGTGCGTGCGCTGTTCCCGCAGGTCATCGCGGAGTCGTCGATGTTCCGCTGCTAGGCGGCGGCTCCGTCGGCCTGCCGGTGGTCATGGCGCAACAGTGCGCGGCGGCCGCGGTCTCCTCGCGAGTGAGCTCAATATTGTCGGTCTCGAAGTAAGGTGCGGCGCCGCCGGCGCAGAGGGAACTCGCTCCACGGGTGTTGATTCCGTGCCGACGTGAACCCTTCAGAACCGCGTCACCGCAGCTGGCATCCTCGTGAGGCACTCCGCGTCGTGTGCCGCGGCGCGAAGGGGGCGGGTCCTCGGGGCCCGCCCCCTCCGTCATGTCCGTGGGTCCGTGGAGGCCCCGAGGGCCCTACGCGGCGCCGCTTTCGAGCAGGCCCTTGAGCTTCTGCTCGTTCCTGGGCAATTCCTTCCGTACCTGCGGACGCACGACGAGCGGCAGTAGCAGCTTGCCCATCCCGTGGCCCTCGAGGTCGAGGTCGAGAGTCAGGCGGGACCGGTCGCCGTCACCGATGGGCTCGATCGTGCCGCGGACATCGCCCCTGACGGGACCGTCGACACCGTGCATGTGCCAGGTGCGGGGAGGGTCGAACTCGGTCACCTCCATGGTCATCGGGAACGTCCGGCGCCCCATGCGCCGGGTCACGACCACGCGGGACCCCACGCCCATCGGGGCGTCGCCGAGCGGCTGTACGGATACGGCGCTTTCCTGCCACTCGGTGAGGTGGGAGGGGTCGGTCACGTAGGAGTAGACATCTTCGGGCGGGCGGGCGATGTCTACGCTCTCCTTGATGGTGGACATTTCGCCTCCTGTGTGAGGTTCTGCCACAAATATCCCACCCTGGTGACCTCCGCACCAGAACGCGAACCGAGCCCCCCCGCTGCGTCGGCGTCAGCGGCCGTCGCCCGGCTCTGTCGCGTCGGCCAGTTCCGCCAGCACCTCGGCATGGCAGCGTTCCGGGACGCACCAGCAGCCCAGGCGGTGGCCGCGCAGGGACGGGAGCATGGCCAGGAGATCGGGGCGCGAGAGCAGATACGCGCGGTACTTCTCGACGACCTCTTCGCGTGTGCCGTCCGGACCCGGGCGGAAGGGGCTGGCCAGCGCAGAGGCGTCGAGGTGCCAGCCGCCGCGGTGCATGGCGCGGCCCACGTAGACCACGTCCGCGTACTCGGGGTCGTCCCGGTGGCCCTTGAGGTTGACGACTGTTGTCCGCTTCATGGGGTGGATCCTCCGGCCTCAGGCGCTGCCCGGCAACGCGAAGACCGCGCAGGTCGTCGTGCCGTGGGCGTACAGCTTGCCGTCCTTCGCGCCCCTCACGCGCGCCTCCGCGGTCGCGGTCGTGCGACCGGAGTGGATGACGGTGCCTTCGCAGCGCAGCGGCTGGGTGTCCGCGTAGACCGGACGGACCAGATTCACCCCCAGTTGGATGGTGGTGTAGCCGCGGCCCGCCGGGAGGGTGGTCATCACCGCGCTGCCCAGGGCCGAGTCGAGCAGCGTGGCCAGGAAACCGCCGTGGCCGGCGCCCATCGGGTTCAGCAGATGTTCTCCGGGCTCGCCCTCGAAGACCGCGCTGCCCTCGGTGGCCTCCACGAGCCGGAATCCCAGCGTGCTGCCGAACGGGGGCTGCGGGATCTCGCCGTCCAGGATGAGCCGGAGCTGCTCCAGGCCGGGGCGGCTGCCGGCGTCCGCGAGGCTCCTCGGCGGCTCCCAGGTGTGCGTGCGCGAGCGTGTCTCGCCGGGTTCGCCCGTGACGGGCCTGCTCGTGAGCCGCGTCATGATGACGTCTCCTCGGGTGGTGGTGATGAGCTCGCGTGGTGCCGGGCATGTCTCGCCCCGGGCCCGGCGGATCGCGGTCCGCGATCCGCCGGGCCGGGTGTACGGGCGGTTCAGGGAAGCTTGACCGCCAGCAGGTCCACGGGACGGATGTCGGGCGCGGAACTCAGCATCGTCTGCGCCGCCTCCATCAGCGCCGCGGCGATCCGGCCCTGCAGATGCGCGGCCCGTCCCTCCTCGTTCTCGAAGGTGTCGAAGACGCCGAAGGTGGTGGCACTCTCACGGAAGGCGAACCAGGTGACCGTGTTGTCCTCCTCGCGAGCGAGCTGGAGCGCGTCCCGCAGCAGTGCCTCCACCTTGTCGGCGTCCTCGGGCTTGGCCTCGATGCGGGCCAGCAGTCCGATGTTCATCGTGCGTCACTCCGTAGGTTGGCGTCGGTGTCCTCGTCGTCGGGGACACCATCAAACGTAGGCCGGTGACCCGGACCGTCCCAGTGTCGTAAACGACGTGTCGGATACCGTTTCCGTCATGGATGTAGCGGTGATGGTCTACGACGGTGTCTTCGATTCGGGGCTCTCGGCGATCCTCGACGTGCTCGACGCGGCGAACGCCATGCGCGCTGAGCTTCCCCAGGCGCCACCCGCGTGGCAGGTCACGACCGTAGGTTTCCGCCGCCGGGTGCGCACCGGCGCGGGGCACATCGTCACCGCCGAACCCGCCGCCGAGGCCAAGCGTGCCGACCTCCTCCTGGTGCCCGCGCTCGCCGAGCGGCGGCCGGACCTGCTGCTCGCCCATGTCTCCGGCCCCGCGTCGGCGGCGGTGCGGGACCTGGTCGTCGAGACCCGTCAGCGTGGCGCCCCCGTCGCCTCGGCCTGTACGGGAACCTTCCTGCTGGCCGAGTCGGGCGTGCTGGACGGCCGGAAGGCGACGACGAGCTGGTGGCTGGCACCGCACTTCCGCCGGCGCTATCCGGCCGTGACGATAGACGAGACCACGATGGTCACCACCTCGGACGGGGTGACCACGGCGGGAGCGGCCTTCGGCCACGTCGACCTGGCGCTGGCGATCGTACGGATGAGCAGCCCCGCCCTGGCCGACCTCGTCGCCCGCTACCTGGTTGTCGACGAGCGCCCCTCGCAGTCGGCGTACAGCATTCCGAGCGCGCTGGCCCAGAGCGATCCGCTTGTCGCCGCCTTCGAGCGCTGGGCCCGGCTGCATCTTGAGGAGCCGGTCAGCGTCGTCGGCGCGGCCCGCTCGCTCGGCGTCAGCGAGCGCACCCTTCAGCGGACCGTGCGCCGGGTGCTGGGCACCTCTCCCGTGCGATTCGTCCAGGACCTGCGCGTGGAGCAGGCCTCGCACCTGCTGCGGACCACCGACCTCTCCCTGGAGTCCATCGCCCGTAAGGTCGGCTACGAGCACCCCAACACGCTGCGGATCCTGCTGCGCGAGCGCACGGGCAGTACGGCGGGCGCCCTGCGCGGCCGCTGATGCCCGCACCGGACCTGGTTGGGGAATGCCGACGCGACCATCATCGAACGCCTTTGACGGGGGTTCTCCTCAGGGCTGCCGCGGGTATCCGATCGAGGCGAGGTCCTCGTCGAGTTCGGCGAGCGTGAGGTGGGGATTGAGCGCCGCGACCACCTCGGCGGTCAGCGGGCGCAGCGCGTACACATGGCGTACGGCCGCCAGGTCGACCGGGACCTCGTAGTAGTCCTCGGCGAACTCCTGGTAGGCCGCGGGGGTCCCGGCTGTCAGTATCGCGAACAACTCCCCAGCGCCGTCGGCGTCTTCGTCGTCCTCCGGGAAGTCGATCGTCCCCGTCCGCCAGCCGTCGTCGGCGGGCTCGCGCCACAGGCAGGCCGTCGCGACGGGCATGCCGTCCTCGTCCGTGAAGGCGGGTTCCTGGACGCAGGGGCGGAAGACCTCGGGGACCTCGTCGAGCACGCCCGGCCACGGTCCGTCGGAGGCGTACGGGCTCATCGGGGACTCATGGGCGAAGCCCCTGACGAACGCGCCGGCGGACGAGAACACGATGGCGTACTCGTCGCCCGAGCCGGTCCGCATCGAGGCCATCTCCTCCGACGACGACCAGTGCGCGTCGAAGGAGTAGAGGCGGTCCTCCCATTCCGGGCTGAGGATCGCCTCCAGCATCGCGATCGATCGGCACAGGTCACGCAGGACGGGGACGGCGGGCAGCTGCCGGGCCACATCGAGAACGCTCACGCCCCCATCCAACCCCATGGCTCCCTCAGCTGATCCGGTCTCCGGGCGGCGGCACGAGAAGAGGAGTCCCCCGCGTCGATGCTGCTGCTCTTCACGCCGGGCGCTCCGCGCGAAGAGTACTTCGAGAAGGTCGCCGAGGTCGCGACCGAGTGGTCGCCCGAGCAACAGGCGGAGTTCTTCGTCAAGCACGACACCTACTGGACCGACTGAGGCGCGAGTCCCGTCTTCAGGCCCGCGCCGCAGAGCGGGACGACGGCCGTGCCCTCGCTCCAGGTGCCCGCGGCCGCCCAGCACGCGACGCCTGTCGACTCGACGAACAGTCCGCGGGAGGCGAGGTCCAGCTGCGCGGCCCGGATCTGGTCCTCCGTCACGGTGAGGAAGGTGCCGCCGGACGCGCGTACGGCCCGCAGGATCTGCTTCGCGCGCGGCGGGCGGGGGATCGCGATGCCCTCGGCGAGCGTCGGTGCGGGCGGCGGGGCAGGTGCGGGCTCCTCGGGCAGCGCGTCGGCTCCGGAGTGGAAGGCGGCGGCCAGGGGGGAGACGGCCTCGGCCTGGACCGCGATGAGGGCGGGCCGCTCGGAGATCAGGCCGCAGGCGTGGAGTTCGCCGATGGCCAGGTCGGCGCCGAGCAGCAGTGTGCCGTTGCCGACGGGGACGACGATCGCGTCCGGGAGCGTGCCGCCGAGGTCCTCCCAGAGCTCGTAGACGTACGTCTTCGTGCCGTGCAGGAAGTAGGGGTTGTAGACGTGGCTCGCGTAGAACGTGCCGGTCCGGTCCGCTGCCGCGCGGGCGGCCTGTGCGGTGGACTCGCGGTCACCGGGAACGAGTTCGAGGTGCGCGCCGTGCGCTCTGATCTGCTCGACCTTCTTGGCGGACGTCTCCTCGGGGACGTACACGGTGCAGTCCAGACCGGCGCGTGCGCAGTACGCGGCGATCGCGGTGCCCGCGTTGCCGCTGCTGTCGGCGATCACCCGGCGCGGCGCGAGACGGCGGGCCAGCTCCGCCAGCAGCACCGCGCCCCGGTCCTTGAAGGAGAGCGTCGGCATCAGGAAGTCGAGCTTGGCGAAGACGGTTTCGGTGAGTGCGACCAGGGGGGTGCGGCCCTCCCCGAGCGAGACGGCCGGTTGGGCGAGCGGCAGGGCCTCTTCGTAACGCCACAGGGAATTGACCCTGGCAGGAAGGGACTTGAGGCTGACCGCCGTTGCGGCGAAGTCCAGGTCCCAGGGGCTGCGGCAGTTCGGGCAGCACCAGTTGGCCGTCTCGACGGGGGCGCGGGTGCCGCATTCGGGGCAGTTGTACGACGTCATGGGCCGTCAGCATGGCAGTTGTGCGGCGCAGTGCGTGCGCACGTCGCCCGGGCGGTGAGGTCCGGCGTTCGCGGTGCCCTCGGAGCCCACGGTTCGGGGGCCGGGCAGGGAACCCCCTCCGCCCCACCCTGGCGTCCGTCGCATAGGATCCCCGCCCGTTCGCCCCACTCCGCGATACCCGGATCAGGAGCCCAGCCCCGTGGCCATGTACCCGCCGTCCCCGTACGCCCCCGCCAGACCCCCGAATCCCCCCGTGAACGGGCTCGCCATCACATCCCTGGTCGTAGGGATCGTGTGCTGCATACCCCCGCTCGGCCTCGTCCTCGGCCTGATCGCCCTCTCGCAGATCAAGCGGAACGGCAACCGCGGCAAGGGCATGGCCATCGCGGGCAGCATCCTCTCCGGGCTCAGTACCGCGCTCGTGCTGACAGCCCTCCTCACCGGGGGGATCGGCGACGCCGTGGACGGTTTCAGGAAGGGCGTCAAGGAGGCGGCCCGGTCCCGCAGCACGCTCGATCTGCGCAAGGAGGACTGCTTCGACGTCCCCGGCACCGAGCTGGAGCAGGAGACCGCGAACGTCAGGGTCGTCGACTGTGCAAAGCCGCACGACGGCGAGGTGACCGGCTCGTTCGAGCTGGAGGAGTCCGGGGCCTGGCCCGGGGAGGCAGCGGTCGAGCCGATCGCCGAGAGGCGCTGTGCCGAGCTGAACGACGCCTACGTGTCAGACCCTTCCGCCGTGCCCGGCAACGCGTCGACGTACTACTACATGCCGAGCAGGCGGAGTTGGCGCCTGGGCGACCACAAGGTGACCTGTTCCTACGCCGCGGTCGACGGCAAGCTCACCGGCTCGCTGCGGGCCGGGTCCGAGAGCGCACCCTCGGCGGGCGCGTCCGGCGTCTGAGCTGCCGACCTGCGGTAAGCGGCTGCCTAAACCCAACTCATCACTTCGAGTGAACCTTTGGCTCATGCTTGCGACCTTAACCGACGGTTGCCACCCTGTTGCTGTCTGTCAACCTGTTGGGAGTGGCCCGTGACATTCGGTGAGCAGCCCGCCTATCTGCGCGTTGCGAGCGACCTTCGCCAGAAGATCGTCAACGGCTCGCTGCCGCCGCACACCCGGCTTCCCTCGCAGGCCCGTATCCGCGAGGAGTACGGAGTCTCGGACACCGTCGCCCTGGAGGCGCGCAAGGTCCTGATGGCGGAAGGCCTGGTCGAGGGCCGCTCGGGTTCCGGCACGTATGTCCGCGAGCGGCCGGTCCCGCGCCGGATCGCCCGCTCCGGCTACCGTCCGCCGTCCGGAGCCAACCCCTTTCGTCAGGAACAGGCCGAGGAGGCGGCGCGGGGGACCTGGGAGTCCAGCAGCGAACAGGAGGAGGCGAGCCCGGAGATCGCCGCCCGTCTCGGCGTCCCGCTCGGCGACCGTGTGATGCGTACGCGCTATGTGCTCCGCGACGCGGGCGAGGCGATGATGCTCTCCACCTCCTGGGAGCCCCTCGAAGTCACCGGCCGCACACCGGTGATGCTGCCCGAGGAGGGACCGCTCGGCGGCTGTGGAGTCGTCGAGCGCATGGCCGCCATCGACGTCGTCGTGGACAACGTGGCGGAGGAGGTCGGCGCCCGCCCGGGCCTTGCGGAGGAGCTCCTGGCGCTCGGCGGTGTACCGGGCCATGTGGTGATGGTCGTCGAGCGGACGTATTACGCGTCGGGGCGCGCGGTCGAGACGGCGGACCTCGTCGTACCGGCGGACCGCTACCGCATCGCGTACCACCTTCCGGTGAAGTGAGCATCCGGACACCAGGAGCTCAGCGCGGCCCGGAATCGGCCAGCAGGGGGCGTATCCAGCCGGGTACGCCCCCGCTGTCATATCTCTTTGTGAAAACCCGTATCCGCTGAGTAAAGGTCAGGCGTAGGCTCGGGCATATGCGTAGTGCGGTTTCCTGGCGATCCTTACAGACCTGCAGGCCGGCCCGGGGAGGGGCGCGATGAACGACAGCCCCGCTCTGCTCCCCTGGCTCGTCATTCGGCAGGACGACAACGGCAATCGCTACCGCGTCGGACGGTACGCGACCCGGGACGAGGCCCAGCAGATCGCGGACACCCTCGATGGCCGCGGACACAAGCAGCTCTACTGGGTCGAGCGCATAGGCCAGACGACGCATTAGAGGGGTGCCCGGCCGGACGGTTACGCTCCGGCGCATGGACGATCGTGTGGTGGTGGCAGGCGCCGTGTGCGACCAGGGGCTGCTGCTGGCCGCACGCCGCAGCGCGCCCGAGGAGCTCGCGGGCCGCTGGGAACTGCCCGGCGGCAAGCTGGAGCCCGGAGAGAGCCCCGAGCAGGCACTCGTGCGTGAGCTGCGTGAGGAGCTGGGTGTCGAGGCCGAACCGCTGGAGCGGATCCCCGGCGAGTGGCCGCTCAAGCCCGGCTATGTCCTCCAGGTGTGGACCGCCCGGCTGCTCTCCGGGGAGCCCCGGCCGCTGGAAGACCATGACGAGCTGCGGTGGCTCGCCCCCCATGAGACCAATGCCGTCGACTGGCTGGAGGCGGACAGGCCTGCCGTGGCCGAGGCTGCCCGGCGCCTGCGCGCGGGCGCCCTGCGTGAAAGCGAGCAGGACAGTGCGCGCGACTGACGCCTACGCCGTTCGTACGACGGTGCGCCCATTGGCGAGGGACCGGGATACCTCCCACCCAATTCCGGGTATGTGCTGATTAACCCCCCGAAATAGGACGTGGGTCTGTTGAGCTGCTGCCGGTCTGGGGAAGTGAGCGGCGTGATCGACACCGAGGGTGAATGCGTCGAGTGGTCCTTCCCTGCGGAACCCGACGCCGTGCGCGCCGCCCGCCACGCCGTGCGTGACACCCTGCGAGCCTGGGAACTTGATTCGGTGATCGGCGATGTGACGGTGCTGCTGGTCAGTGAGCTGGTGACCAATTCCCTGCGGTACGCATCGGGCCCCATCGGAGTCCGCCTGGTCCGGCCCGAACCCGGTGACACCTCCCCGTCGCTGCTGGTCGAAGTCTCCGATCCCCTTCCGGATCCGCCGACCGAGCGCAGCGCGCTGCCCGACGACGAAGGCGGGCGCGGGCTTCAGCTGGTGGCTGGTTCTGCTCGCAGGTGGGGCACCAGGCGCGGGAGAACGGGCAAGACGGTGTGGTTCGAGCTCGCTCTGACTGGTTAGAAGTGTGGGGGGACGACGATCACGCCACGTACGGTTCCGACCTGGCCGGGAGCAGGCCGAAAATGAACGAGACCGTGCTGTGATCGTGAACGCCGTGCCGGTCTGGCCCGTAGTGCTGAATACTGCGGTCATGGCCGGTCCGGTGCGGTGAGCTGGAGGGGACGGTCGCGTGAGCGAAATACCTGAGACGGCGAGCACTGTCGTGTGGCAGAGCAGCCCGCCTGGCTCGATCTATGACTACATCAAGGTGGCGTCTTTCTCGATCGGCCCCGACGGGCTGGTCGACCAGTGGAGTTGGCGCGCAGTAGATCTCTTCGGCATCACCGCCGAAGAGGTCAGGGGCAAGGACCCGGTCGAAGTCTTCATGCCCGCCGAGCTGCGCCCGCGCGGCCACCGGCACGTGGCGGAGATCCTCGACGGCAAGGAGTGGACCGGCCTGGTCCCCTTCCGGATGCCGGGGACGGGCGGCGCGCACGGCCTCGCCGAGGTCTATGTGATGCCGAGTGAGACGGAGAGCGGCGACAGGGCTGCGCTCTGTATCGTCGTCGACGTCCGCGCACTGCGCCGGATCGAGTCCGATCTTGCCGCTTCGCAGGCGATTTTCGGCCAATCTCCTTTTGGGTTCCTCCTGTTCGGTACGGATCTCACCGTGCAGCGCACCAACCAGCGCTTCGCGGCCGTCTTCGGAGGCACCGCCGACGAGCATCGCGGACGCACCGTCCACGACTATCTCTCCCGCGCCGAGGCCGACCGGATGACCGCCTCGCTGCGCCGGGTGCTGGAGACCGGCGAATCCGCCATCGACCTCCAGATCGTCGGCGCGGCACCTGGCAGTTCGGACCGCAGGCACTGGTCGATCAACCTCTACCGCGTGCACAGCGGATCCGGGCGCCCGATCGGAGTCGCCGGGATCGGCACCGATGTCACGCGCCGTCATATCGCCGCCCGCGAGGCCGCCAGCGCCCGCCGCAATCTCGCCCTCCTCAACGAGGCGAGCGCCCGAATCGGAAACTCCCTCGACCTGGAGACCACGGCCCGCGAACTGCTTGACGTCGCCGTCCCCGGCTTCTGCGACCTTGCCTCCGTCGACCTGTGCCAAGGACTCTTGAGCGGCGACGAGGCACCTCCCGGCAGATGGAGTTCCCCGCACGCCGAGGGCTACGGCGGCGGGAGCGCCGAGCTGCGCCGGGTCGCCTTTGCCAGCGCCGTGTCCGACGCACCGCTCGTGGCCACCCCTGCCTGCAGCCCCGAGGGCAGCGCCCCCACCGCCGTCGGTGCGGTCCACCGCTATGCCTTCAACTCGCCCTGCGCCAGGGCCCTGCGCACCGCCCGCGTCCAGTCGATCCCGGGCGAGGACGGCAGCCTCGTGCAGTCCACACTCGCCGTCCCGATGGTCGCCCACGACACCGTCGTCGGTCTGGTGCAGTTCTCCCGTACCAAGGGGAGCGAGCCCTTCGGGGAACGGGACGTGGCGCTCGCTGTCGAACTCGCCGCACGGGCCGCCGTCTGTATGGACAATGCACGGCTCTATCGCAGGGAACACGAGCGGGCACTGATCCTGCAGCGCAGCCTCCTGCCGCCCGGCGACCCCGAGGCGGCCGGCCTGGACATCGCCTGCCGCTATCTCCCGGGCAACACGGCGACCGAGGTCGGCGGCGACTGGTTCGACGTCATCGAACTGCCCGGCCACCGCACCGCCCTTGTGGTGGGCGATGTGATGGGCCGTGGACTGCGGGCCGCGGTCGCCATGGGTGAACTCCGCACCGCCGTAAGGACCTTGGCGCTGCTCGATCTGGAGCCCGCCGAAGTGCTCTCCGCACTCGACGAGATCGCCCGCGGGCTCGGCACCCCCAGCGGCGCCCAGCAGGCCTCGCGCGTCGCCCACAAGTCCCGCGACGCCGACCTCTCCGAGGTCTATCTCGCGACCTGTGTCTACGCCGTCTACGACCCGGTCACACGGCGCTGTACGTTCGCCAACGCAGGCCATCTGCCGCCCGTCCTCGTCGAACCGGGCGAGGAGGCGCTGCTGCTCGACGTGCCGCCCGGGATGCCGCTCGGCGTGGGCGGCGAGCCCTTCGAGGAGGTCGAGGTCGAACTCGCGGAGAACGCGCTCCTCGCGCTCTACACCGACGGCCTCGTCGAATCCCGCGACCACCCGCTCGACGAGGGGCTGCGCGCCTTCCGCACCGCGCTCACCAATCCGGTACGCCCCCTCGAAGACGTCTGTGACCATGTGCTGAACACCCTCGACACCCGGCACGGCGAGGACGACATCGCGCTGCTGATGGCCCGGATCCAGGGGCTGCCCGTCGAGGCCGTCGGCGACTGGCGGCTGCCCCGCGAACCCCGCTCCGTCGGCCGGGCTCGCGAGCTGGCCCGCGCCCAGCTGATCACCTGGGACCTCGAAGCGCTCGTGGACACGGTCGAGCTGCTGGTGAGCGAGCTGGTCACCAACGCACTGCGGTACGGGGAGGGCGAGATCCGGCTTCGGCTGCTGCGTGATCGCACCCTCGTCTGCGAGGTGTGGGACGCGGGCCTCGTCCAGCCGAGACGGCGACGGGCACGTGACACCGACGAGGGCGGCCGCGGACTGCAGCTGGTCGGGCTGCTGAGCGCGGCGTGGGGCTCGCGCCGGACCCCGCGCGGCAAGACGGTCTGGTTCGAACTCGCCCTGCCCGACGGGGACTCGACGGCTGAGCCCACGGTCGAACAGCTGCTGAGCATGTTCTGACAGGGCCTCCACCGTCATCGGGTTCCGCGCCTGTCCTTGCGCCTGCGCCGGCCTTGCCCGGGCCACCGGCTCGTCCGCCTCGTCGGGTCGGTGCCCCGTCCGGCCTGCGGCTCCTCGTGCGCCTGCCGCGGCGGGCCCCACCCCTCCTGTCCGCCCTGAGGTGTGGTGCGCGTCGCGGTCCGCCTTCTGCGCTTGGCGTAGCCGTACGCGGCGATCGCCCCGGCCGCGGCGGCGATCGCGATGGGCAGCACCAGATCCGCGGCGGCCGCCCCGGCCCCGGTGATCCGTCCCTGGCCGGACCCGCCGACCGGATCGTCGGCGAGCGCGCATCGGGCGGCGGGCACGACCAGCCACCACGCCGCCACCAGCGCGGCCAGGAGGATCCCGGTGGTTCGTCGCGTCACATTTGGGAGGCTATGTCCCCCGGTGGACCCCCGCGACCGGGCTCACGCCGCCCAGGGCCGTCCGGCTAGTCGACCGCCCCGCGCCGCGTGATCTTGTTGCCCAGCCACACCAGTGGGTCGTACTTGCGGTCCACCGCCCGCTCCTTCAGCGGGATCAGCGCATTGTCGGTGATCTTGATGCCCTCGGGGCACACCTCCGTACAGCACTTCGTGATGTTGCAGTAGCCCAGCCCGTGCTCGTCCTGGGCCGTCTTCTTGCGGTCCAGGCCCGTTTCGGCGGCGGCGTCCAGCGGGTGCATGTCCAGTTCCGCCACCCGCATCAGAAAGCGCGGACCGGAGAACGCCGTCTTGTTCTCCTCGTGGTCGCGCACCACATGGCAGGTGTCCTGGCACAGGAAGCACTCGATGCACTTGCGGAACTCCTGCGAGCGGTCCACATCCATCTGCTGCATGCGGTACTCACCCGCCTTCACCCCCGGCGGCGGCACAAAGGAAGGGATCTCCCGTGCCTTCCCGTAGTTGAAGGACACATCCGTCACCAGGTCCCGCATCACCGGGAACGCCCGCAGCGGCGTCACCGTGATCGTCTCCTCACGCGAGAAGACCGACATCCGGGTCATGCACATCAGCCGCGGCCGACCGTTGATCTCCGCGCTGCACGAACCGCACTTGCCCGCCTTGCAGTTCCAGCGGACCGCGAGATCGGAGGCCTGGGTGGCCTGGAGGCGGTGGATGATGTCGAGGACGACCTCGCCGTCGTTCACCTCGACGGCGAAGTCCACAAGACCCCCGCCGTCCTGGTCGCCCCGCCAGACCTTGAAGGCCGCTGTGTAGCTGCTCACTCGTAGAGCTCCTCTTCGGCGAGGTACTTGACCAGCTCCTCCTTCTCGAAGAGGGCGAGCAGGTCGGTTCGGATGGGCTCGGTCGTCCTGCGTACGAGCGCGATCTGGCCGCTCACCGGATCGGTGGCCGCGAGCCCGCCGTTGGGGTCGACGAGCCGGCACAGCAGATTGATCCGCCGCCACTCGCGCTCCATGGCGGGGCAGTCCTCGCGGGTGTGCCCGCCGCGGCTCTCGGTTCTCTCCAGTGCCGCCCGCGCGATGCACTCGCTGACCAGCAGCATGTTCCGCAGGTCCAGTGAGAGGTGCCAGCCGGGGTTGAACTGCCGGTGGCCCTCGACCCCGGCGCGCCGTGCCCGTACGCGCAGATCCGCCAGCTTGTCCAGCGCCTGCGCCATCTCCGCCTCGCGCCGGATGATGCCGACCAGGTCGTTCATCGTCTGCTGGAGCTCTTGGTGGAGGGTGTACGGATTCTCCGGCTGAGCGCCCTCGTCGGGGCCTTCGGCGCTGAACGGACGCAGCGCCTCAGCCGCGGCGGCGTCGATCTGGCCTTCCTCGACGGCCGGGCGGGCGCTGAGCCCGCCGGCGTACTCGGCGGCGTGCAGACCGGCCCGCCGGCCGAAGACCAGCAGGTCGGACAGGGAATTGCCGCCGAGCCGGTTGGAGCCGTGCATTCCGCCTGCGACCTCGCCCGCCGCGAACAGGCCGGGAACCCCGACCGCCGCCGCGGTGTCGGACTCGACGGCGATGCCGCCCATCACGTAGTGGCAGGTCGGTCCGACCTCCATGGCCTCCGCCGTGATGTCGACGTCCGCCAGCTCCTTGAACTGGTGGTACATCGACGGCAGCCGGCGCCTGATGACCTCGGCCGGCATCCGGGTGGAGACATCCAGGAACACACCGCCGTGCGGGGAGCCCCGGCCCTCCTTCACCTCGGAGTTGATCGCACGGGCCACCTCGTCCCGCGGCAGCAGCTCAGGAGGACGACGGTTGTTGTCCGGGTCCTCGTACCAGCGGTCGCCCTCCTCCTCCGACTGCGCATACTTCTCCTTGAAGACGTCGGGCACGTAGTCGAACATGAACCGCTTGCCCTCGGAGTTGCGCAGCACCCCTCCGTCGCCGCGCACGGACTCGGTGACGAGGATGCCCTTCACCGACGGCGGCCAGACCATCCCGGTCGGATGGAACTGCACGAACTCCATGTTGAGCAGGGGAGCGCCCGCGAGCAGTGCCAGCGCGTGTCCGTCGCCTGTGTACTCCCAGGAGTTAGACGTCACCTTGAAGGACTTGCCGATCCCGCCCGTGGCGAGCACCACCGAGGGGGCCTCGAGGACGAAGAAGCGCCCGGACTCCCGCTCGTAGCAGAAGGTGCCGCTCACACGGTCGCCGTCCTTGAGGACGCGGGTGACCGTGCACTCCTGGAAGACCTTCAACCGGGCTTCGTAGTCCCCGAATTCGGCCTTGTCCTCCTGCTGCAGCGAGACGATCTTCTGCTGGAGAGTACGGATCAGTTCAAGGCCCGTCCGGTCGCCGACGTGCGCGAGACGCGGGTACTCGTGCCCGCCGAAGTTGCGCTGGGAGATCTTTCCGTCGGCCGTGCGGTCGAAGAGCGCGCCCCAGGTCTCCAGCTCCCACACCCGGTCGGGTGCCTCGCGCGCGTGCAGCTCCGCCATCCGCCACTGGTTGAGGAACTTTCCGCCGCGCATGGTGTCGCGGAAGTGCACCTGCCAGTTGTCCCCGGCGTTCACATTGCCCATGGAGGCGGCGATACCGCCCTCGGCCATCACGGTGTGGGCCTTGCCGAAGAGGGACTTGCAGATCACCGCCGTACGGGCGCCCCGCTCGCGTGCCTCGATGGCGGCCCGCAGGCCCGCGCCGCCCGCGCCCACCACCACGACGTCCCACTGCTGCCGTTCGAGTTGCGTCATGTCAGAACGCCCCACCCATCAGAAGAACCTCGGATCGTCGAAGGCACCGGACGCGACGAGATAGACGTAGAAGTCGGCGAGCGCGACGCTGACCAGCGATGCCCATGCGAGGACCATGTGCCGTTCGTTCAGCTTGCCGACCCAGCCCCACAGGCGATAGCGCACCGGGTGTTTGGAGAAGTGCTTCAGCCGGCCGCCGATGATGTGCCGGCAGGAGTGGCACGAGACGGTGTATGCCCAGATCAGCACGATGTTGATCAGAAGGACGACCGTGCCCAGACCCATGTGACCCCACGCGTAGTGCTCGTCGCGGAAGGCGAGCACGGTGTCGTACGTGAGGATCGAGGCGACCGGCACTGCCAGGTAGAAGAAGTACCGGTGGATGTTCTGCAGGATGAGCGGGAAGCGGGTCTCGCCGGTGTACTTCTTGTGCGGTTCGGCGACCGCGCAGGCCGGTGGTGAGGCCCAGAAACCCCGGTAGTAGGCCTTGCGGTAGTAGTAGCAGGTCAGCCGGAAGCCCAGCGGGAAGATCAGGATCAGCAGCGCGGGGGACAGACCCCACCAGCTGCCGAAGATCTCCCAGTTGGGGCCGCCCCGCATGGTCGCGCAGTTCTCCGCCAGACATGGGGAGTAGAACGGCGAGACATAGGGCGCCGCGTAGTAGTCGGCGTTGGCGAACGCGCGCCAGGTCGAGTAGACGATGAAGGCGAGCAGCCCGCCGGCGGTCAGCGCGGGCGCCAGCCACCAGCGGTCGGTCCGCAGATGTCGCGGGCTGATGGCGGCGCGCGTCGCGCCGTGCACGCCTGTATTGATTTGTGGTGGTTCAGTGCCTGTGGCCAACGAGATCTCCTAGGGGGCGTGCCGGTCCTGTACGCCCAGGCCCTCGTCGTCCGAGTCCGTCCACAGGGCGTGGTTGTAGGGCACGTCGGGGATGGTGACCAGCTCGGGGCGCTCCGGTGTCTTCGACTCGGCGGAGGCGGCCGGGCCGGCACCACGCAGCTGATCGACGGTCCGTTCAAGATCGCCGACACGCTGGACGAGCTCGTCGAGGCGCTGCTGGATCGCCGTCAGATCTTCCTGCTGGGACATGACTCGCCCTCACTTCCGCAGGGTGCGGTGGCTTCGTTCATGCGCCTGCGAGTGTCGCGCGTCACATCCCCGCTTGTGAAGGGGACGTACGGGGATTCCCGGCGCATGCGCTGTCAGCGCGCCCCTTGTGGTTCGAACCTCACTGCCCTCATTTTGTCCCTTTTGCCAGCGCTGCGCCCAGTTCTCCATTGGGCCGCACGGGTGACCTTGAGCCGGGCGCACGCCGTGTCGCCGCCGACTGCCCGGTCTCGTCCACTTCAGTGGACGCATCGGTGTGATCATCCCTAAATTCCGCAAAACAGGACGATGAGGTACAAGCCATGCCCGAGGTCGACGCGCCACGCGGGAGGACATGCTCCCGGACGCTCCGTTCCGTCGCGCTTCTCACCAGTGGGGTGCTCGCTCTGCCCGTCCTGTCGGGCTGCGGTTCGGGCGACACCGACAGCGACGCCAGGGCCGCAGCCCAGGACATCGCGCCCGCCGGGCGTGACCTGATCGCCGACGGAGGCACACTGCGCTGGGCCATCGACGCGATGCCCACCACGCTCAACACCTTCCAGGCCGACGCGGACGCCGCCACCAGCCGTATCGCCGGTGCGGTGCTTCCCGCCCTCTTCACCCTCGACCGGAGCGGACGGCCCCAGCGCAACCCCGACTTCGTCGAGTCCGCCAAGATCGTCAAGCTCGAGCCCAAGCAGGTCGTCCTCTACAAGCTCAACCAGCAGGCGGTGTGGAGCGATGGCCGGGAGATCGGCGCGCCCGACTTCGTCTCGCAGTGGCGCGCGCTGAGCGGCAAGAACTCGGCGTTCTGGACGGCCCGTAACGCGGGCTACGAGCGGATCGAGAAGATCGAACGCGGCGCCAACGACCTCGAAGTCAAGATCACGTTCAAGAAGCCGTACGCAGACTGGCAGTCCCTCTTCACGCCGCTCTACCCCAAGGAAGTGACCGGGTCCCCGGCCTCCTTCAACGACGGCGCACGCACCGCGCTGAGGACGACGGCCGGCCCCTTCCTGCTGAAGGGCCTCGACCCCGCGGCCGGCAAGGCCACCCTCGTACGCAACCCCCGCTGGTGGGGATCTCGGGCCAAACTGAAGCAGCTGGTCCTGACCGCCGTACCGCGTGACAAGCGCGCCGCCGCCCTGGCCGCCGGAAGCATCGATCTCGCCGAGATCGACCGGGCCACGGCGGACCGCATCACCCTCGCCCGGAAGAACGGCGCGGCGGGCCAGCAGCTCGGCCGGGAGGCCGGCGCCGCCGTCAGTGAGTACGCCACCGAACAGAAGGCTCTGCGCGGCTATGTCGTACGCAAGTCGCTGGAGCCCGCCTACACCCAGCTCGCGCTGAACGGCGAGTCCGGACCCCTCGCCGACGACCGGGTACGCCGGGCCGTGGCCCGCGCCCTGGACCGCAAGGAGCTCGCGGAGGCCGTGCTGTCCCCGCTCGGCCTGCCTGCCGCCCCGCTCGGGAGCCATCTGGCGCTGGCCGGGCAGCGGGCATACAAAGACAACAGCCGCGCGCTCGGCGACCAGGACACCGAGGAGGCGCGGGCGCTGCTGGCCGACGCCGGCTGGACGCCCGCGGGGGCGCGGATGAAGCCCGCCCCGGCCAAGGCGGGCGGCGAGGACGGAACCGACACGAAGAAGCCCCCCGCCACGGCGTCTCCCGGCAAGGCCTCGCCCAAGGCCGGGCCCAACCGGGCGTCCGACCAAGCGCCCAAGGAAGCCGTCAAGGAAGCTGCCAGGGAGAAGGCGGAAGAGGACGTCGCGTCGAACGAGGGACTGTACATCGTCGGCGACGACAAGCCCGCCAGCGCAGGTCAAGGACCCGAGAGCGGCTCGGCCGGCACACGCGTCCTTGCCCCGGCACCCGCCGCAGCCGAGGGTCTGGCTGTGCAGCGCCGGGCCGAGTCGCGGGACGACGACGCCGCCGGCCAGAAGACGGACGCCCAGGAGCGGAAGGGCACGGTCGCCGGGGCGTACGCCCCGCGCGGCAGTGCTGCCCCCGTCCGCGCAGGCACCACGGTCGGCAAGAACGGCAAGCCGCTCAACCTGCGCTTCGTCCTCCCCTCGGGCCCCGGCTCCGAGGCACTGCGCACCGTCGGCGACAAGATCGCGCAGATGCTGGACCGCATCGGTGTGCACGCCGAGATCACCAAGGTCCCCGATGACAGCTACTTCAAGGACCACATCGCCTCGGGCGACTACGACCTTGCGCTGTACTCGTGGCCCGCCACCGCCTACCCGGCGACCGACGCCCGGCCGATCTACGCCAAGCCCGAGCCCGCCACCGACGGCTCGCTGCTGGTGGAGCAGAACTACACCCGGGTCGGCTCCGACTACATCAACCAGCTCTTCGACCAGGCGGCCTCCGAGCTGGACGAGGACGCGGCCCGCGACCTGGTGCGCAAGGCGGACGCCCGGATCTGGGCGGCGGCCGGATCCATTCCGCTCTATCAGCGCCCCGAGCTGGTCGCGGCCAGGCGGCTGGTGGCCAATGCCGGGGCCTTCGGCTTCGCCGCTCCCCGTTACCAGGACATCGGATTCAAGAAGCCGACGGCCGGAGCCCCGAAGAACAAAAAGAAGTAGCGGGAGGCAGCGGAAGCAGCGGGTCACAACCTCAGAACTGGCTCAATTTCCTTGCCCGCCGGCTTCGCCGGCGGGCAGGATCGTCTCACCCTTTGACCCAGGCTTTCAGATCCCGGTTTCACCGCTCCCCACAGAGCTCACGACTGACGCAGGAACCCACTCCCGATCGGCCCGGAAAGCACCGGGCGCGGCGGCCCCGTACCATGGGACCAGCCGAGGCGTGTCCGCCCGGCGGGCGGACGAGGCTACGACCATCAAACGCCTGATCCCACGATCGAGAGAAGCCCCAGCCAGCATGCCCACGCGCCACGACATCCGTAACGTTGCCATCGTCGCCCACGTCGACCACGGCAAGACCACCCTGGTCGACGCCATGCTGAAGCAGGCCGGCGCCTTCGCCGCGCACGCCGCCGAGCACCTCGACGACCGCATGATGGACTCGAACGACCTGGAGCGTGAGAAGGGCATCACGATCCTGGCGAAGAACACCGCCGTCAAGTACCACCCCAAGGACGGCGGGGACCCGATCACGATCAACATCATCGACACCCCCGGCCACGCCGACTTCGGTGGCGAGGTGGAGCGCGGTCTGTCGATGGTGGACGCGGTCGTCCTGCTGGTCGACGCCTCCGAGGGTCCGCTCCCGCAGACCCGTTTCGTGCTCCGCAAGGCCCTTCAGGCCCGGATGCCCGTCATCCTCTGCATCAACAAGACGGACCGCCCCGACTCCCGGATCGCCGAGGTCGTCGACGAGACGTACGACCTGTTCCTGGACCTGGACGCGGACGAGGACCAGATCGAGTTCCCGATCGTCTACGCCTGCGCCCGTGACGGCGTGGCCTCGCTGACCAAGCCGGAGGACGGCACCGTCCCGGCCGACAGCGACAGCCTGGAGCCGTTCTTCACCACCATCCTGGAGCACGTCCCGGCCCCCGAGTACGACGAGTCCGCGCCGCTCCAGGCCCATGTCACCAACCTCGACGCCGACAACTTCCTCGGCCGTATCGCACTGCTCCGTGTCGAGCAGGGCGAGCTGAAGAAGGGGCAGACCGTCGCCTGGATCAAGCGCGACGGCACCATGTCCAACGTTCGCATCACCGAGCTGATGATGACCGAGGCGCTCACCCGCAAGCCGGCCGAGAAGGCAGGCCCGGGCGACATCTGCGCGGTCGCCGGTATCCCCGAGATCATGATCGGCGAGACCCTGGCCGACCCGGAGAACCCGATCGCGCTGCCGCTGATCACGGTCGACGAGCCCGCCATCTCCATGACCATCGGTACGAACACCTCGCCGCTGGTCGGCAAGGGCGGCAAGGGCCACAAGGTCACCGCCCGCCTGGTGAAGGACCGCCTGGACCGTGAGCTGGTCGGTAACGTCTCGCTGCGTGTCCTGCCGACCGAGCGTCCCGACGCCTGGGAGGTCCAGGGCCGTGGGGAGCTCGCGCTCGCCATCCTCGTCGAGACCATGCGCCGGGAAGGCTTCGAGCTGACCGTCGGCAAGCCCGAGGTGGTCACCAAGGAGATCAACGGCAAGGTGCACGAGCCGATCGAGCGCATGACGATCGACTCTCCCGAGGAGCACCTCGGCGCCATCACGCAGCTGATGGCGACCCGCAAGGGCCGTATGGAGACGATGACCAACCACGGCTCGGGCTGGATCCGCATGGAGTGGATCGTCCCGTCGCGCGGCCTCATCGGCTTCCGTACGGAGTTCCTGACGCAGACCCGTGGCACGGGCATCGCACACTCCATCTTCGAGGGCCACGAGCCGTGGTTCGGCGAGCTGCGTACCCGTAACAACGGCTCGCTGGTCGCCGACCGCGCCGGTACCGTGACGCCGTTCGCGATGATCAACCTCCAGGAGCGTGGTGTCATCTTCACCGACGCCGGCACCGAGGTCTACGAGGGCATGATCATTGGTGAGAACTCGCGTTCCGACGACATGGACGTGAACATCACCAAGGAGAAGAAGCTCACCAACATGCGCGCCGCGTCCGCGGACACCACCGAGAACGTGGTGCCGCCGCGCAAGCTCTCGCTGGAGCAGTCGCTGGAGTTCTGCCGCGACGACGAGTGCATCGAGGTCACCCCGGAGACCGTTCGCATCCGCAAGGTGGTCCTGGACCAGAAGGAGCGCGGCCGCACGGCCTCCCGCGCCAAGCGCAACTGACGTACCGTACGGCGCCCGTCGCGCCGCACGTCTGAACCGGGAACGGCCCGGACGACCCCACAGGGGTTGTCCGGGCCGTTTCGTGTGTCCAACGTCATGGGAAACCGGGCGAACGGTGCCGGAGTCCGGGCTGTCCGTCAACAGGTTTTCCTACCCCACTTGTTCGTCTATCGGACGTTGCGCACCGGAAACCTGTATTAACAGTCCGTTTCGCGGGTGTCTGTCTGCGATCCCTTTGTCCGAATTTTGGGCCTCTGAGGTGGGGTGATGTTGCCAAAACGAGATGCTTTAAGTGTGGTTTACAGCCCGAACTTACCCAATAGTTGGCTTCACTGAGCTCGGGTCAACGGGTCATGCGCTGTGGGGAGCGCCGACTCACGAGCACACGGGGTACTGCTCTTCGTCGTCAGGGGTGTCGGCGGGTGTCCAGTGCCCAACCTTGCAGTGAACACGTGGACTCATGAGGAGGAACCCATGCGCGGTGCCACGAGCGCCAGTGGGGTCGGGTCGTCACAGATGGCTCGTACGGCCGGACTTTTCCAGCGCAATTCATCCGGTCAGGTCGCTGGCAGCGGCCGGCGAATCTGAGACCCGGTCAACCGCTCGGCTCGCGCTCCTGGGGATGGAATCCATCCCTCCTGATGCTCCTTCCAGCCTCCTTGCCCATGGGTACGTCCTCGGGCAGTAGGTAACGTCACCGCACCCGTCGAGGGTGGCGGACGGCGGTGGGGGGATCGTCACACAGCAGCCGTGACTGTTCGAGAGCAAACCGCTCGGCCGGCACAGCGCGCAGGATCGCGGGTCACCCGACACCCGTGAATGGACACATCATGACCAGTCCAATTGAGACCGAGGGCACGGACGCCGCCTCTGTCACCTTGGACAAAGACACCGCGAGCAAGACCGACGCCGCGGACAGCGCCAAGGCACTCACCGGCCGTTCACCCGGCCAGCTCATGTGGACGCGCTTCAAGCGCGACCGCACGGGTGTGATCTCCGCGATCGTGGTGCTGTTCTTCTTCGTCGTCGCCGCGCTGGCCCCGGTGATCTCGGCCTTGTACGGCAAGGATCCCTACACGCTCTACGCCCAGGAAGCGGACTATCCGTTCCTGCTCGACGACTTCGCCATGCCCTCCGGCAGCTTCGGCGGCATCTCCGGAGACTTCTGGTTCGGCGTCGAACCCAACCTGGGCCGCGACGTGTTCACCATGCTGCTGTACGGCATGCGAACGTCGCTCTTCATGGCGCTCGTCCTCACGCTCTTCAGCGTGATCACGGGCGTGGTCATCGGCATGGTGGGCGGCTACTTCGGTGGCAAGGTCGACTACTGGCTGGGCCGGACGACCGACTTCTTCCTGGCCTTCCCGAGCCAGCTGTTCTTCATCGCCTTCATGCCCGTCGTGACCGCGCTGTTCGTCTCTCCGGCGGACGAGACCCCCACCTACCTGCGCGCCGTCGCGATCCTGCTGGTGATGTGGTTCCTCGGCTGGATGGGCATGGCCCGTCTGGTGCGAAGCTCCGTACTCTCCCTGCGCGAGCGGGAGTTCGTGGAGGCGGCCAAGGTTTCGGGCGCCTCGCGGTGGCGGATCGTGCGCAAGGAGATCCTGCCGAACATCGTCACGCCGATCCTTGTGCAGGGCACCTACACGCTGCCCAGCTCCATCCTGAGCATCGCGTTCCTCTCGTTCGTCGGTGTCGGCTTCGTCGAACCCACTCCCGACTGGGGGCGGATGTTCGCGATCGGCGCCGGCATCTACGAGCAGGACCCGTCGTTCATGTTCTTCCCGGGCATCGCCATGGTGGTTTTCGTTCTTGCGTTCAACCTCCTTGGTGACTCCGTCCGGGACGCGTTCGACCCCAAGACCGGACGGTGACGTCCATGGGCGGGAGTAACTGCCGCTCCCGCACCGGGCAACCGGACGGTCAGGCAGCTCTTCTGGATTACAACCGACAGGTAGGTGCAACGAGCATCATGAAGCCCATTCACTCGCGCTCCGCACGCGCCATAGTCGTCGCAGTCGCGGCGGGCTCGCTGGCGCTCACCGGCTGCTCCAAGGACAGCGGTAAGAACGCCAAGGACGAGTCGAAGTCGAAGCAGGACGCTGCCGCGCAGTCGAAGCCTGTCGCCTACGCCGACGCGGCCCACTCCACGGGCCCCGCGGCTGAGGTCCCGGGCGCCAAGCCCGGTGGCAGCATCAATGTCTACACGCAGTCCGACCTCACCCACATGGACCCGGGCCAGATCTACGTCAGTGACGCCGGCCAGTTCGCCAACCTGCTGCACCGCAAGCTGACGAACTACCAGGAGGACGACAAGGGCAACCTGACCGTCGTCGGTGACATCGCCACCGACGCCGGTAAGACCACCGACGGCGGCAAGACCTGGACGTACACGCTCAAGGACGGCATCAAGGACGAGGACGGCAACGTCATCACCTCGGCCGATGTCCGTCACACCATCGAGCGCCAGTACTCGAAGGTCATCTTCGACGGTCCTTCGTTCGTCCAGAGCTGGCTCTCCGGCTCCGACTACCGCAAGGCGCTGCCGGACGGTCCGTACAAGGGCAGCCACCTGCCCGACTCGGTCCTGTCCACCCCGGACGCGAAGACGGTCGTCTTCCACTTCGGCCAGGCGCGCCCGGACCTGCCGCAGGCGCTGGCCATGGCCGGTTACGGCATCGTCCCGGCGAAGTCGGACACCAAGGAGAAGTACGACAAGGCCCCGAAGTCCCTGGGCCCGTACAAGATCGCCGAGTACAAGGCCGGCAAGTCCCTCAAGCTGGTCAAGAACACCAACTGGGACCCGAAGTCGGACGCGGTGCGTCACCAGTACGTCGACGGCTACAACTTCACCACCACGATCGACCCGGCCAGCCAGACCAAGCGTCTGATCGCCGACCAGGGCGACGCCAAGAACGCCATCCAGTTCACGGACTCGGTGGACACCGCCCAGATGCAGGCCGTGATCGGCAACGCGGCGGTCAACAAGCGCACGATCAAGGGCTACCAGCCCTACGTTTGGCAGCTGACCTTCAACCTGGACCGCATCAAGGACAAGAAGATCCGGGACGCGATCACGTACGCGATCCCGAACCAGTCCATGATCCAGGCTGACGGTGGCAAGTACGGCGGCGAGATGGCCGGTGGCCTGTTCGCGCCGACCCTGCCGGGCTTCGACCCCTCCTACGACCCGTTCGGCAAGCTGAAGAAGCCCAACGGTGACCCGGAGAAGGCCAAGAAGCTCCTCGAGGAGGCGGGCTTCAAGAAGGGCACGAAGCTCACCTACGCCTACTCGAACACTCCGCGTGGCCAGAAGCAGATGGTCCTCATCAAGGACGCGCTGAACAAGATCGGCTTCGACGTCCAGGCGAAGGAGATCGAGCGCAAGAGCTTCTACGAGCAGATCGGCAAGCTCAAGAACCCGTTCGACCTGTACATGACCGGCTGGGGTCAGGACTGGTCCTCCCCGTCGACGGTCGTCACCCCGGTCTACGACGGCAAGCTGGTCTCCGACGGCGGCTCGAACTACTCCCACATCAACGATGAGAAGGTCAACTCCCTCATCCAGGAGGCGCTGCTCCTGCAGCCCGAGGCCGCGGCCAAGAAGTGGGAAGAGGCTCACCACCGCATCGTCGAGGAGATCAACCCGGCTGCTCCGGTCTACTACTCGAAGCAGATCCAGCTCTTCGGCTCCAACATCGGTGGCGCCCGGTACAGCACGAACTCGAGCTACATCGACATCAACCGTCTGTACCTGATCCAGCCGTAACACCGAAACACGGCTGATCCGTGGGGGTGTGCGCCAGGCGGAGCGCACCCCCACGGACTTCAACCCCTCACTACCCCGCCGATTCCGAAGAGAGCAGCCTCCCGCGATGCTTCAGTTCCTCATCCGCAGGTTGACCGGCGCCGTCGTCATCATGTTCCTGATCGGCGCGTTCACGTTCTTCCTGTTCTACACAATCCCTCAGGACTTCGCCGAGCTCTCCTGCGGCAAGAACTGCTCGCCGGAGAACATCGCGGTGATCCGCGAGAACCTCGGCCTCGACAAGCCGATCAGCGCCCAGTTCTGGGACTTCATGATCGGTATCGTCTCCGGCCGGGACTTCCCTGTCGGCCACTGCTCCGCACCGTGCCTCGGGGTCTCCTTCGACTCCGGCGACTTCGTGTGGGACTCCATCATGGACCGCTTCCCGCTGACGCTGTCGCTGACGGTCGGCGGTCTGGTCATCTTCCTGGTCCTGGGACTCGCATCGGGACTCATCGCAGCGTGGAAGCGCGGCACTGTGGTCGACAAGATCGTCAGTGGCGCCTCCATGGTGCTCAGCTCGTTCCAGATCTACTTCCTGGGTCCGATCGTTCTTGGCATCTTCGTCTACAGCACCGGCTGGATGGACAACCCCAAGTACATTCCGTTCACGGACGATCCGGTCGGCTGGGGCGTCGGGATGCTGATCCCCTGGGCCGTCATGGCGACGATCTTCACAGCCCAGTACACGCGTATGGCTCGCTCCACCATGATCGAGCAGCTCCAGGAAGAGCATGTCCGCACCGCGCGGGCCAAGGGCATGCGGCAGCGGTACGTATTCTTCCGCTACGCCTGGCGCGGCTCTCTCGCTCCCATCGTCACCATCCTCGGCATGGACCTCTCCGGCCTCCTCGCGGGTGCCGTGGTCACCGAGTTCACCTTCGACCTCGCGGGCATCGGCCGCCTCGCGGTGGAGTCGTCGCTGAACAAGGACCTGCCGCTGACGATGGGCGTGATGCTGTTCGGGGCCTTCTTCATCCTGATCCTGAACATCATCGTGGACCTCGCCTACGCCTACATCGACCCGCGCGTGCGCCTCGCCTAGGAGAACGACCGTGACCACACTGACCAAGACCGAAGACACACCGGCCCCGACCGGGCCGGAGGCCTTCCTCTCGGTCCGCGACCTGCGGGTGCGGTTCTCCACCGAGGACGGCATCGTCAACGCGGTCGACGGCCTCTCCTTCGACGTCGAGCGCGGCAAGACGCTGGGCATCGTGGGTGAGTCGGGCTCCGGCAAGTCCGTCACCAACCTGACCATCCTCGGTCTGCACAGCCCCAAGACCACGACCGTCGACGGAGAGATCCGTCTCGACGGCCAGGAGCTGACCGACGCGCCCGAGAAGGAACTGGAGAAGCTCCGCGGCAACAAGGTCGCGATGATCTTCCAGGACCCGCTGACTGCGCTCTCGCCGTACTACACGGTGGGCCGGCAGATCGCCGAGCCGTTCATGAAGCACACCGGCGCCTCCAAGAAGGAGGCGAAGGCGCGCGCCATCGAGATGCTCGACAAGGTCGGCATCCCGCAGCCCGCGATGCGCTTCAACGACTACCCCCACCAGTTCTCGGGCGGTATGCGCCAGCGCGCGATGATCGCCATGGCGCTGATCTGCAACCCCGACCTCCTGATCGCCGACGAGCCGACCACCGCGCTCGACGTGACGGTGCAGGCGCAGATCCTCGACCTCCTCAAGGACCTCCAGCAGGAGTTCGGATCGGCGATCATCTTCATCACCCACGACCTGGGCGTCATCGCCAACATGGCCGACGACCTGCTGGTGATGTACGCGGGCCGGGCGGTGGAGCGCGGCAGCGTCCGAGAGGTGCTGACGGCGCCTCAGCACCCGTACACCTGGGGCCTGCTGAGTTCGATGCCGCGCCTCGGCGGTGACATCGACGAACCGCTGATGCCGATCCCCGGCTCCCCGCCGAGCCTGCTCAACCCGCCGTCCGGCTGTCCTTTCCACCCGCGCTGCGCCTTCACCGACAAGGTGAGCGGCTCGCGGTGCTCGGGTGAGCGGCCGCCGCTGGCAGCGGGACGTGCCGCTGCCTGCCACCTCACGGCGGACCAGAAGCAGACCATCTTCATCGATCAGATCAAGCCCCGGCTGGGCTAGGGAGACGCAGAGACATGAGCGAGAACGTCACTCTGCCTAAGCAGCAGGGAACACCGGACGGGGCCAGTGACCGGGGCGAGGCACTGCTCCACGTCGAAGGCCTGGCCAAGCATTTCCCCATCTACGGAGGCTTCCCCTTCAAGCGCCAGGTCGGCGCGGTCAAGGCGGTCGACGGGATCGACCTGACCGTGCACGCCGGTGAGAGCCTCGGCCTCGTCGGCGAGTCCGGCTGTGGCAAGTCCACCACCGGACGGCTGATCACCCGTCTTCTGGAGCCCACCGGCGGCAAGATCACCTACGCGGGGCAGGACATCACCCACGCCAGCCGCAAGCAGCTGGCGCCGGTCAGGTCCGAGATCCAGATGATCTTCCAGGACCCGTACTCGTCGCTGAACCCGCGGCAGACCGTCGGCACCATCATCAAGAGCCCGATGGAGGTCAACGGCATCAACCCGCCCGGCGGGCGCGAGAAGCGGGTGCGCGAGCTCCTGGAGACCGTGGGTCTCAACCCGGAGCACTACAACCGCTTCCCGCACGAGTTCTCCGGCGGCCAGCGGCAGCGCATCGGTGTGGCACGGGCGCTCGCGCTCGAGCCGAAGCTGATCGTCGCCGACGAGCCGGTCTCCGCGCTGGACGTGTCGATCCAGGCGCAGGTCGTCAACCTGCTGCAGAAGGTCCAGGACGAACTGGGTATTGCCTTCCTGTTCATCGCCCACGACCTCGCGGTCGTACGGCACTTCTCGCAGCGTGTGGCCGTGATGTACCTCGGCAAGGTCATGGAGGTCGCCGACCGCGACTCCCTGTACAACAGGCCCCGCCACCCGTACACGCACGCCCTGCTCTCGGCCGTGCCCGAGGCGGATGTCGACTCCGACAAGAAGGACCGGATCCGCCTCTCCGGCGACGTCCCTTCCCCGATCATGCCGCCGTCCGGCTGCCGCTTCCGCACCCGCTGCTGGAAGGCGCAGGACAAGTGCGCGACGGAGGAGCCGCCGCTGGTGCAGATCTCGGGGAACCGTGACGGGCACCTGACGGCCTGCCACTTCCCGGAGGAGCCGACGATGGAGGGACGCGTCGAGGACGTGGTCCTCGACCCGGCGCTCGCCGCGCTCGAGGACGAGAGCGGCTCCGAGGACTGATCTCCGAGGACGCCCGACCCGCGTAAACGCGACGAAAGCCCCGGCCGCCTTTGAAGGCGGCCGGGGCATTCTCATTCTCCGGCTCCCGCCCCCGTGGGTGCCCCCGTGAATTCACTCCGAGGAGCCGGCGTCAGTGGCAATTCATCAGGTGTGCCGACTGTCCCAACCGTTCTGACTTGACCGGTCGCCGACAACTGTGGCTCAAGAGCTCGTGAGTTGGAATCCATTTGAGGAAAAGCTGAGCTATAACCTCCCCGCGTACAAAGGAAGTTGACGATCCAACAGAACGTGCGAAGTCGCGCCGAAAACCGTTTGCGCATCGGCGTCGTGGCCCGAAGAGTGGGGACATGTCCTTCACCGTCCGGCCGGCCACCCCCGAGGATGCCCCCGCCGTCTGCGCGTTGCTGAATGCCGTCGACGTCCTTGAAATCGGACGCGCCGAGACCGGCCTCGGTTCGGTCGAGACCGATCTGAACCACCCCCAGGCCGACCTCGCGCACAACTCCTGGTTGGCGTTCCGCGGCGGGGAGCTGGTCGCGTACGGGCTGCTCCGGGACGACTCCGGAGCCGAGCGCATCGACATCGACCACTACGTCCTGCCCGGACACCAGGACGCGGGGGAGCGGCTGCTCGATCTCCTGCAGACGCGTGCCGTGCAGCGGGCCGAGGCCAACGGGGCGGAGCGGGCCGTCGTCCATCTCCATCTCAATGTCCGGCCCACCCTGGACACCTCGCTGCTCACCGGCCGGGGCTGGAAGGCCGTGCGCCGCTACAACGTCCTCGCCCGGCCGCTGTCACCCTCCGCCGACCCCGTCCCGGCCCCGCCGCCCGGGCTCACCCTGCGCGACTGCCGCGAGGAGGCGGACCGCAGGCGCGCCCACGAGCTGATCGAGGAGACGTTCGCCGAGCACTACGACCACCTGCCGCGCAGCTACGAGCAGTGGCTCGACGACCGCGGCAAGGGGATCGACTGGTCCCTGGTCTGGATCGCCTCCCTCGCGGGCTCGGGCGACGTCGCCGTCGTGGTGACCCGGGACGACCGCGAGGCACACGGCTGGATCCAGTACCTCGGCGTACGCAAGCCGCACCGGGGCGGCGGGATGGCGAGTCATCTGCTGCGCCATGCCTTCGGCGTCTACGCGCAGCGCGGCCGCGACAGCATTGCCCTCGGAGTGGACACCGAGAACGCCACGGGCGCACTGCGGCTGTACGAGGCCCATGGCATGAGCCGCCACTTCGCCGTGGACACCTGGGAGGTGACGCTGCGGGCTCCGGCTAGTCCGGACGGCCGAGGCTGACGTGCGGAGCATCCAGGTATGGGGTGATATTCGGTCCTAAGTGAGGCTGAGGACTCGGGAGGAACTCCATGCGTGGAGTCACGCACGCCAGATGTGCCGTGTGCGCGGTGGCCGTCGCCCTCGTGGCGACGGCCTGCGGCGGCGGCAGCGACAGCGGTACAAGTGGCGCCGACGGGATCGTGAAGTCCTCCTGGGGTGATCCGCAGAACCCGCTGGAGCCTGCCAACACCAACGAGGTGCAGGGCGGCAAAGTCCTCGACATGCTCTTCCGCGGACTCAAGCGGTACAACGCGAAGACCGGCGCGGCCGAGGACATGCTCGCCGAGAAGATCGTGACGCCGGACTCGGTGAACTTCACCATCACCGTCAAGGACGGCTGGACCTTCAGCAACGGCGAGAAGGTCACCGCCAAGTCCTTCGTGGACGCCTGGAACTACGGCGCCAACCTCAAGAACAACCAGAAGAACGCCTACTTCTTCGGCTACATCGACGGCTACGCACAGGTCCACCCCGACAAGGGGCGGCCCACCGCCCAGACCCTTTCCGGGCTCAAGGTCGTCAACGGCAAGACCTTCACGGTCAAGCTCAGCCAGAAGTTCTCCACGTTCCCCGACACCCTCGGCTACTCGGCCTTCTCACCGCTGCCCACGGCCTTCTTCAACGACCACGACGCCTGGCTGTCCAAGCCGATCGGCAACGGCCCGTACACCGTCAGCTCGTACACCAAGGGCGCGACGATGGAGATGCGCCGCTGGGACGCCTATCCGGGCCCGGACAAGGCGCAGAACGGCGGCATCGACCTGAATGTGTACACGGACAGCAACACCGCGTACACCGATCTGACCGCCGGCAACCTCGATCTCGTCGACGACGTCCCCGCCTCGCAGCTCAAGAACGTGCAGGCCGACCTCGGCGACCGCTACATCAACACCTCCGCCGGCATCATCCAGACCCTCGCCTTTCCCCACTACACCCCGGCCTGGAACACACCGGACGCCGCCAAAGTGCGCAAGGGCCTGTCCATGGCGATCAACCGCCGGCAGATCACCGACACGATCTTCCAGAAGACGCGTACGCCCGCGAAGGACTGGACCTCGCCCGTGCTCGGCGCGGACGGCGGCTTCGACGGCACTCTGTGCGGTTTGGAGTGCGAGTACAACCCCGCCGAGGCGAAGAAGCTGATCACCGAGGGCGGCGGCATCCCCGGTGGCCAGCTGAAGATCTCGTACAACGCGGACACCGGCTCGCACAAGGAATGGGTCGACGCCGTCTGCAACAACATCAACGACGCCCTCGGCAACGACAAAGCGTGCGTCGGCAACCCCGTCGGCACCTTCGCGGACTTCCGCAACCAGATCGGGCAGCACAAGATGCCCGGTCCGTTCCGGGCCGGCTGGCAGATGGACTACCCGCTGATCCAGAACTTCCAGCAGCCGCTCTACTACACCAACGCCTCCTCCAACGACGGGCTGTACAGCAACCCCGAGTACGACAAGCTCGTCGACCAGGCCAACGCCGAGACCGACACCGCGAAGGCCGTCGACCTGTTCAAGAAGGCCGAACAAGTGCTGCGGGACGACATGGGCGCCATCCCGCTCTGGTACCAGAACGGCAGCGCCGGCTACTCGGAGCGCCTCTCCAATGTCGCCCTGAACCCCTTCAGCCTCCCGGTCTACAACGAGATCAAAGTCAGCTGACGGCGGAGGCGACCGGCCCGGCGTTTCCCGCGCTCCGGGTCGCTCCGCTTCCCACGACCCCCGGAGCCCTTGATGGGACGTTATGTGATCCGGCGTCTGCTGCAGATGATCCCGGTCTTCTTCGGCGCGACGCTGCTGATCTTCCTCATGGTGAACGTGATGGGTGACCCCGTCGCCGGCCTGTGCGGGGACCGGCAGTGCGACCCGGCGACGGCCGCACAGCTGCGCACGGAGTTCGGCCTCGACAAGCCGCTGTGGCAGCAATACCTCACCTACATGGGCAACGTCTTCACCGGCGACTTCGGCACCGCGTTCAACGGCCAGGAGGTCACCGAGCTGATGGGCGAGGCCTTCCCCGTCACCATCCGGCTCACCCTCGTCGCGATCTTCTTCGAGATCCTCATCGGCATCACCCTCGGGGTGCTCACCGGTCTCAAGCGCGGCCGTCCCGTCGACACCGGCGCGCTGCTTCTCACCCTGGTGGTCATCTCGATTCCGACCTTTGTCATGGGTCTCCTCCTCCAGCTGCTGCTGGGCGTCGAGTGGGGGGTCATCAAGCCCGCCGTGTCCACGGAGGCGCCGCTCAACGAGCTGATCATCCCCGGCCTGGTGCTCGCCTCGGTCTCGCTCGCCTATGTCACGCGGCTGACCCGGACGTCCATCGCCGAGAACGCCCGGTCCGACTACGTTCGGACGGCGAAGGCGAAGGGGCTCCCCAGGCGCCGGGTCGTCAGCCGCCATCTGCTGCGGAATTCACTGATCCCCGTGGTCACCTTCATCGGCACCGACGTGGGTGCCCTGATGGGCGGCGCGATCGTCACCGAGCGCATCTTCAACATCCACGGCGTCGGCTACCAGCTCTACCAGGGCATCCTGCGCCAGAACACCCAGACCGTCGTCGGCTTTGTGACCGTGCTCGTCATTGTCTTCCTGCTGGCGAATCTGCTCGTCGACCTCCTGTACGCCGTACTCGACCCGAGGATCCGCTATGCCTGAGCGGCAGACCGACGACGGGGGAGCCATCGCCTCGACCGGCGCGGGCGGTGCACTGGACCTCGCCACCAGCGAGGGGGTGACGCTGGAGCCGCAACCGTCAGCCGCCCCCGGGGGACGCGCCCCCGGCGGCCCCGAGGGCACCGGGCCCGCCGAGAAGACCCGCAGCCTCTGGTCCGACGCCTGGCACGATCTGCGAACCAACCCGGTCTTCATCATCTCCGGCCTGGTCATCATCTTCCTGTTGATCATCTCCATCTGGCCTTCGCTGATCGCGACGCAAAGCCCGCTCCACTGCGATCTCGCCAAGGCCCAGCAGGGTTCCCAGCCCGGTCACCCCTTCGGCTTCAACGGGCAGGGCTGCGACGTGTACACCCGTACGGTCTACGGTGCCCGTGCCTCGGTCACGGTCGGCGTCTGTGCCACGCTCGGTGTCGCGCTGATCGGTTCCGCGCTGGGCGGATTCGCCGGCTTCTACGGCGGGGGACGGGACGGGGTCGTGTCCCGGCTCACCGACATCTTCTTCGGCATCCCGGTGGTCCTCGGCGGTCTGGTCTTCCTGTCCGTCGTCTCCAGCTCCACCATCTGGCCGGTCGTCGGCTTCATGGTGCTGCTGGGCTGGCCCCAGGTCTCCCGTATCGCGCGGGGCTCGGTCATCGCCGCAAAACAGAACGACTACGTCCAGGCGGCGCGTGCGCTCGGCGCGTCCAACTCCCGGATGCTGCTGCGGCACATCGCCCCCAACGCCGTGGCCCCGGTGATCGTCGTGGCGACCATCGCGCTCGGCACCTACATCTCCCTGGAGGCGACCCTGTCGTTCCTCGGTGTCGGCCTCAAACCGCCGACCGTGTCCTGGGGCATCGACATCTCCTCCGCATCGCCGTACATCCGCAACGCCCCGCACATGCTGCTCTGGCCGGCCGGAGCGCTGGCGGTCACCGTGCTCGCGTTCATCATGCTCGGCGACGCGGTGCGCGACGCCCTCGACCCCAAGCTGCGCTGAGGAGCCCGCCAATGTTGCTCGAAGTGCGCAATCTGCACGTGGAGTTCCGTACCCGGGACGGAGTGGCCAAGGCCGTCAACGGCGTCAACTACACCGTGGACGAGGGGGAGACCCTCGCCGTGCTGGGCGAGTCGGGCTCCGGGAAATCCGTCACCGCGCAGGCGGTCATGGGCATCCTGGACATGCCCCCGGGGAAGATCACCGGCGGCGAGGTCCTCTTCCAGGAAAGGGATCTGCTGAAGCTCAAGGAGGAGGAGCGGCGCAAGATCCGCGGGGCCGGGATGGCCATGATCTTCCAGGACGCGCTCTCGTCCCTGAACCCGGTGCTGAGCGTGGGTGAACAGCTCGGCGAGATGTTCACCGTCCATCGCGGGATGACGAAGAAGGACGCGCGCGCCAAGGCGGTCGAGCTGATGGAGCGGGTGGGCATCCCCGCGGCCAAGGAGCGCGTGGGGCAGTATCCGCACCAGTTCAGCGGCGGCATGCGCCAGCGCATCATGATCGCCATGGCGCTCGCGCTGGAGCCTTCGCTGATCATCGCGGACGAGCCGACGACCGCGCTGGACGTCACCGTCCAGGCACAGGTCATGGACCTGCTGGCCACGCTCCGACGCGAGTTGAACATGGGGCTCATCCTGATCACCCACGACCTCGGTGTCGTCGCGGACGTCGCGGACAAGATCGCGGTGATGTACGCGGGACGGATCGTCGAGACCGCGCCGGTCCACGACATCTACAAGGCCCCGGCCCATCCGTACACCAGGGGGCTGCTCGACTCGATCCCGCGCCTGGACCAGAAGGGCGAGGAGCTGTACGCGATCAAGGGCCTGCCGCCGAACCTGATGAGGATCCCGCCGGGCTGTGCCTTCAACCCGCGCTGTCCGCTGGCCCGCGACGTGTGCCAGACCGACGAGCCGCCGCTGTACGAGGTGTCCGCCGGCCGCAGGAGCGCCTGCCACTTCTGGCAGGAGCAGCTCCATGGCTGAGGCGATCCTTCAGGTCCGCGACCTGGTCAAGCACTATCCGCTCACCCGGGGCATCCTCTTCAAGAAGCAGGTGGGCGCGGTCAGGGCGGTGGACGGCGTCGACCTCGACCTGGTGGCGGGCGAAACGCTCGGCATCGTCGGCGAGTCGGGCTGCGGGAAGTCCACGCTCGCCAAGATGCTGGTCCATCTGGAGGAGCCGACGGCAGGGACGATCCGGTACAAGGGCGAGGACGTCACCCGGCTGTCCGGACGCGCGCTGAAGGCGGTGCGGCGGAACATCCAGATGATCTTCCAGGATCCGTACACCTCGCTCAATCCGCGGATGACGGTCGGGGACATCATCGGTGAGCCCTACGAGATCCATCCCGAGGTGGCGCCGAAGGGCGACCGGCGGCGCAAGGTCCAGGATCTGCTGGATGTCGTCGGGCTCAACCCCGAGTACATCAACCGCTATCCGCACCAGTTCAGCGGCGGTCAGCGCCAGCGCATCGGCATCGCACGCGGCCTCGCGCTCCAGCCGGAGATCATCGTGGCCGACGAGCCCGTCTCGGCGCTCGACGTGTCCGTCCAGGCGCAGGTGATCAACCTGCTGGACAGCCTTCAGAGCGAGTTCAGCCTGAGCTATGTCTTCATCGCGCACGACCTGTCGATCGTGAGGCACATCTCGGACCGGATCGGCGTGATGTATCTGGGACGGGTGGTGGAGATCGGCAGGGACGAGGAGATCTACGACCATCCGACCCACCCCTACACGCAGGCACTGCTGTCCGCGGTCCCGGTGCCGGACCCGGAGGCGCGCGAGCACCGCGAGCGGATCATTCTGTACGGCGACGTCCCGTCACCGGCGAAGATCCCCTCCGGCTGCCGATTCCGCACGCGCTGCTGGAAGGCGCAGGAGAGGTGCGAGCTCGAGGTGCCGCTGCTGGAGGTGCCCGCGGTGTTCCGGCTCCAGGAGGGGCCGGCGAAGCATGCGTCGGCGTGCCACCTCGCGGAGGAGAATCTCGTCGTGTCGGGGGTGGACTCCGGCGACAAAGGCCACTGAACCTGGATCAAATCCATTAACACGCAGGCAACTTGGTCGTCGCGGTACCGATATACGAACGCGGCACGCTGAGCGGCGTACGGCCGTGCGGGTGCCGTGGACCGGTCGGGGCATGCCATATGACCCGGCCGGTCGCCCCCGCACCGTGGGGGCCCTTGTTCAACGCTGAGTACGGATGCACCATCGCAGCTGTGACTCTTACGCGGGGGGCCAGAATCACCGGAGCGGTGCTGTGCGCCGCGCTCGCTCTGACCGTCGGCGGCTGGATCGGCCGGGATCTCACCACCGTGGACGACCCGCTGGACCTGTGGCGGTTCTGGACCGGCAACGTCAGCGCCGGGGCAGCCGCGCCGCTGACCACCGCGCTCGAGGACCTGTTGCTGTTCGCCGTGTACGCAGCGGTGGCCATCGCCGCCCTGCGATCGTCCGTCGCCGCCACGGCGCTCGTCGCCGCTGGAGTCGTCACCCTGGCCGTCCGGCTGCCCGGGCTGTGGGTCCTCAGCTCCTCCTGGATGGGCCTGCGCACCACCGACGAACTGCGCACCCGGGCGCTGTACTCCACCTTCGCCGCGCTCGGGCTGGGCGTCGGCCTGATCATCACAGCCGCGGCGGGGCGGCGGGCTCCCGCGGCTCAGGACCCGTACAGCGTGCGTGGCCCCTTGGCCGCCCACGAACGGACGCCGACCAGGCCCGCGCAGGGGGTGTCCGTGATCGCCTTTCTGCTCCTCGGCACGGCGGCGGCGGTCCTGGCGGCCTGGGAGGCCTACACGGCGACGGAGATCGGCCGCTCGCGCTCTCTCGACCGCTTCACCGGCAGCGACACGGTCCTGATGCCACTGCTCGGGACACCACCGGGGTGGCTGACGGCGGTGACCGTGGCGCTCGCGCTGGCCGCGGCGTTCGGAGCGCTCTCCCGTGCGGTCCACTCGCGGCCGCTGGGCCTGGTGGCGGGGGTGCTCGTGCTCGGCACCGGCGGGCGGGGTGTCGGCATCGCCGTACGGAACGACCTCGTCGACCGGCTCGGCGATCTGCCGACGCGGGACCAACTGCTGGTGCTGTCCTGGCTGTTCGAGGTGGCGGCGGGGCTGACGCTGCTGGTGGCGCTGGGGCGGCGGGGGGAGGCAGACGGGGTGCCGGGTGCGCAGCCGGTGGGGGCGGCAGGCGGGTTCGGGCCGCCGCCGCCGAGCTCGCCGCCGCCGGGTTGGTAGAAGGAAGGCACGCCGCGGGCGCTACCCCCGAGCCAGCGACCGCTTCAGGAAGTCCACCTGGAGCAGCAGCACGTTCTCCGCGATCTGCTCCTGCGGAGTCATATGCGTCACCCCGCTCAACGGAAGCACCTCATGCGGCCTCCCTTCCGCCAGCAACGCCGACGACAACCGCAACGTATGCGCCATCACCACATTGTCGTCCGCCAGGCCATGGATGATCATCAGCGGCCTGGCCGGGTTCTTCGGCGTCGTCAACCCGCCCTCCGTGACAAGGGAGTTCGCCGCGTACACTTCCGGCCGCTTCGCCGGATCGCCGAGATAGCGCTCGGTGTAGTGCGTGTCGTACAGCCGGAAGTCCGTCACCGGCGCCCCCGCCACCGCCGCGTGGAAGACATCGGGGCGGCGCAGTACCGCGAGGGCCGCCAGGTAGCCGCCGTAGGACCAGCCGCGGATCGAGACGCGGTCCAGGTCGAGCGGGAACGTTCCGGCGAGCGCGTGCAGGGCCTCGATCTGGTCGTCGAGGGTCAGCGGGAAATTGTCCTTGATCGCCTTCTCCCAGCCGGGGGAGCGCCCGGGAGCCCCCCGCCCGTCCGCGACGATCACCGCGAAGCCCTGGTCGGCGAACCACTGCGAAGTGAGATACGGATTGTGCGCCGCGTACACGCGCTGGCCGTGGGGTCCCCCGTACGGATCCATCAGTACGGGCAGCAGTCCGTCCGCCTCCCGGTAACCCGTCGGCAGCAGCACGGCGCAGGGAATCCGCCGCCGCCCGCCCTCCACCAGCCGCGCCCGCGCGGTCAGTACGGGCTGCTCGGCGTACGAGGCCACCGTCGCGACCGGCTTGCCGTCCCGCAGCACCTGGACGGATGTCCCGCTCACGTCCGTGCGTGAGGAGGCCAGTACGGTCACCCCGCCGGAGCGAACGGCCGAGTGGACCCCGGGCCCTTCCGAGACGCGCTCGATGCCCAGCTCGTTGACCCGGTACACATGGATCTCACCGATCTCAGGATCCGCGGCCTCCTCGCCCGCGGCCGCGGACACCAGAACATCGTTCTCGCCGATGTCGAGCACCGCCCGCAGCTGCAACTGTGCCCCGGTCAGCATCCGGTCACCGACCGCCAGCACCCGCGCGCCGCCCTCGTCCTCGATCCGCACAAGACGCCCGTCCGGCGCCCACGCCGGAACCCCGGGGAACAGATCCAGCCATACCGCGTCCTCGTCGACATGGACCGTGCGCGTGGTGCCCGTCTCCGGGTCCACCGCCAGATACAGCTGGGTCCGCTGGTCGCGCGCCTGGACGAGCAGCAGCGGGGCGCCCGCCGCCGACCAGTGCACCCGGGCCAGATACGGGTAGCGGGACCGTTCCCAGCTCACCTCCGTACGCCCCCCGTCCAGCGTGAGCAGGAACAGCCTCACCTCGGCATTGGGCGTGCCCGCCGCCGGGTAGGCCACCTGCTCCGGCTCCCGGTCCGGATGGGCCGGGTCGGAGATCCACCAGCGTCGTACGTGCCGTTCGTCCACGCGCGCCACCAGCAGCCGGTCCGACTCGGGCGCCCACCAGAAGCCCCGCGAGCGGTCCATCTCCTCGGCCGCGACGAACTCCGCCAGGCCGTACGTCGTGTGCTCGTCCTCCGGCTCGGCCAGCGCCCTGTCCCCCTCGCCCTCCGCGCCGGTCAGACGCAGCGCGCCCTGAGCCACATAGGCGATGTGCCGGCCGTCGGGGGAGGGCCGGGGGTCGATCACCGGTCCGGGCGCGGGCAGTTCGCGCGCGGTACCGGCGCGCAGCTCCGCCGCGTACAGCCGCCCGGAAAGGGCGAACGCGGCCAACTCGACCGCCTGGTCCACCGCGTAGCCGACGATGCCTGCCGAGCCCTCGCGGCTGCGCTCCCGCCGGGCCCGCTCCTCGGCCGAGAGCGTCTCCCGCGCCCCGCCGAGCAGCGCCTCCGGATCGGCGGCGAGGCGCTCCTGCGGCCTGCGTGCCCCGCCGTCGAGATCCAGAACCCAGAGCCGGCCCGCCCGGTCGGTCCCGGAAGCCGACCGGAGGAACACCACCCGGGAGCCGTCCGGCGACACCGTGAAGGCGCGCGGGGCGCCGAGCGTGAAGCGCTGGGTCCTGGCGTACTGACGCGGGAAGGAGAGCTGCAGCCTCGTGGTCATGTGACCGAACCTAGCGTTCGTGCGCCCCCATGTGCTGCCGTGCACCGATCGATGCGTGGGGACGGATAGTTATGATCCGTAGCGCAAGGTGGGTATGAACCCCCTGGCACATGCAACCTGCCCGTCCCGACCGAATATCTGTGGAGGTGAACCGCCGTGGCACTCTCGATTTCGGCGGTGGTGCTGCTGGCGATCGTCGTCTTCCTGCTGGTCCGGAAGTCCGGGCTGAAGGGTGGGCATGCGGCGGTCTGCGTGTTGCTCGGGTTTTATCTCGCAAGCTCGTCCATCGCCCCCACCATCAACGAACTCACCACGAATGTCGCGGGGATGATCGGGGGCATCAAGTTCTAGGGGGAGTTCTTTGGATCAGGCCGGGCCCCGGCACGATCCGAAAGACACCCCCTGAGCGCGCCGGGCCCGCCCGCGCGGGTCTGTCCGCCCTCGTAGGCTGTCCCGTATGAAGGACCTTCCCGCCCGTCGTCTGCTGCTGGTGCACGCGCACCCGGACGACGAGTCGATCAACAACGGCGCCACGATGGCCAGGTATGCGGCCGACGGCGCCCAGGTCACGCTGGTGACGTGCACGCTCGGGGAGGAGGGCGAGGTCATTCCGCCGGGCCTCGCCCACCTCGCGCCCGACCGGGACGACCGTCTCGGGCCCCATCGCGTGGGCGAACTGGCCGCCGCGATGAAGGAGCTGGGCGTCACCGACCACCGCTTCCTCGGCGGGCCCGGCCGCTTCCGGGACTCCGGGATGATGGGCGTCCCGCAGAACCACCGCGCGGGAGCGTTCTGGAACACCGCAGTGGACGAGGCCGCCGCGTATCTCGTGGAGATCATCCGCTCGGTGCGGCCGCAGGTCCTGGTGACGTACGACCCCCGCGGGGGCTACGGACATCCCGACCACATCCAGGCCCACCGCGTCGCGATGCGCGCCGCCGAGCTGGCCGCCGATCACGCCTACGGGCCCGGCCTCGGCGACGCGCACTCCATCGCCAAGATCTACTGGAACCGGGTACCCCGATCGGTGGCCGAGGAGGGCTTCTCGCGGCTGCGTGCCGCCGGAGCGGACTTCCCGGGCATCGCGGTGATCGACGACATTCCGGGTGTGGTGGACGACTCCGAGATCACCACCGAGATCGACGGCACACCGTACGCGGAAAAAAAGGCGGCGGCCATGCGCGCCCATGCCACCCAAATCGCCGTGGACGGCCCCTTCTTCGCACTCTCCAACGATCTGGGGCAACCGATCTTCGCCACGGAGTACTACCAGTTGGTGCGGGGCGAGCCGGGCGCGCCGCCCGGAGAGCGTGAGCACGACCTCTTCGCGGGAGTGGCGGCATGAGCGTCAGTGGCGGCCGGATCGCCGGTTATCTCGGTCTCGCGGTGTTCGGCGCGCTCGTCGGCATCGCGGGCTCACTGGTCCAAGGAGCGTGGTTCCCGGCCGGGTTGGTGCTCGCGCTGTTCGCCACTGCCGGGCTGTTCTACGGCGCGCTGCTGCTGACCGGCACCCAGCTCGGCGTGCTGGCCCCCGCCGTGGGCTGGCTGCTGGCCATCGTGGTGCTCAGCGTCGGCCGCCCTGAGGGCGACGGCATGTTCTCCGCCGGTGTGGGACCGCTCGTCTTCATGCTCGGCGGAATGGCGATTGCTGTGATGTGTGCCACCTTGCCGCGCCTGGCGCAACCCGGCGGCGGCCCCAGTCGACTTGGCAAGTGACGGCAGGACGAGGTACCTCTTCCACGGTTGTGTGCAGGTCCGCGGCGAATGTGCCGCACACCGCTGTCACCTCGGGCGGGACCCCCGACGCACCCGCCACGGAGCGGGCCCCTATGGTGGGTCGCCCCCAGGGGGTGGGAAGCGACTGAACTGACCATGCCCGTACGGTCGGCGGAATGTCGCTTTTCACAGTCCCGGGGCGTCTGTCGGCGGCGGCCAGTATGGTGGTGCGCGCCGCCGAGCCGCCCGTAGCAGAGCACGGCCTTGTAAGAACGGGCGGCGGAGCCAACCGGGAGAACCTGCTTTGAGTCGTGAAACTGACAGTTCGTCCTCCGGCCCCCAGGGGCGCGGTGGAGCCGCGTACCCCTCGGGAACACCGCCGTACGGATCCCGCCAGTATCCGTCGCTGCATCCCACGCAGGACGCTCCGGACGAGACCGCCGCCGCGCCCGCCGAGCCGCCGCCGGACGAGCCCAGGACCGAGACCACGCTGACCACCCGCATCCGGATCAACATCCCGGGTTCGCGGCCGATCCCGCCGGTCGTCATGCGTACGCCGATGAGCGAGGCGGATGCGGACGCCCACGCGGCCGCGTCCGGTGGCCAGGACAACGAGCGCACGGGCAGCACCCGGCGGCCGGAGGTGGCGCAGGACGCCGCCGCGGCCGCGCCCCAGGCCGAGGAGAAGGCCCCGGCGAGCGACTGGTTCGCGCCGCGGAAGTCCTCGTCGACCAGTACGAACGGGGCGGGGCTTTCGGTACCAGGTGCCCAGTCGTCCGCCTCCGCCGCGCCCGCGGGTCCCGGCGGGGCGTCCGGCGCACCCGGCGCCTCCGCGAACGGCGGCGGTCCCGGGGCGGGACTTCCGTACTTCTCCGAGGAACAGCCGTCCGGCGCCCGCCCGCCCGGCCAGGCACAGGCCGGTCCCGAGTCCGCGCCGCGCCCCCAGGGCTCGCTCAGCGACCTGGCGGCGAACGCAGACGCCCCGCCTCCGGCTGCCAACGGCTTCGCTCCCGGGAGCAGCACACCTCCGCCGGGTGTACGGCCGCCGAGCGGCCCGACCGGGGGACCGGTCAAGGGCAGCATGCCGATCCGTCCGCGTACGGGCGGCCAGGGCGCGCCTGCGGGCCCCGGCCCCGGCGTTCCCGGGCAGGGCCCTGGCGTGCCCGGCGGCTCCGGCCCCGGCGGACCCATGATGTCCGACGACACCGCCGTGCTGACCCCGCAGAAGCCCGCCGGACCGGCCGCCGAGCCCCCCGGTGGTCATGTCTCCGGCGACACGCTCACCAGCGGGATCCCCGTGGTCCCCCCGGAGCACCGCTCGCCCTTCGGGCCCTTCGGCAGCCCCGGCGCCCCACCCGCGACCGGACCCGGCACCGGGCCGAACCCGCTCGTGCCCCCGATCATCGGCGGCCCGGGCCCGCAGGACCCCGACGCCGGTTTCTCCGCGCCCGAGTTCCCGGCCGGTACGGGCGGCAGCCCGGTCGGCCCCGTGGTGTCACCTCCCGCGCCCGCCGCAGCCGGGCCCGCCCCGGCCCCCCGTTCCGCGCCCGCCAAGAAGGGCCGCTCCAAGCTGGTGCTGGCCGGCGCCGCGGTGGTCGGCCTGCTCGGCATCGCGTACGGCGCGGGCCTGCTGATGAACCACTCCGAGGTACCGAAGAGCACCACGGTCCTCGGCGTCGACATCGGCGGCGGGACCAAGGAGGACGCCGTCAGCAAGCTCGACGCCGCTCTCGGCAGGCGCGCGGCCACCCCGCTTCAGCTCTCGGTGGGCGGCAAGAAGGAGCAGCTCGCCCCGGACAAGGCCGGGCTCTCGCTGGACAGCCAGGCCACCGTGCGCAACGCCGCCGGCAGCGACTACAACCCGGTCTCGGTGATCGGCTCCCTGTTCGGCGGCGAGCGCGTCGCCGAGCCGGTGATCCTGGTCGACGAGGAAAAGCTGAGCGTCGCGCTCAGCGACATCGCGGGCGTCTCGGGCTCGGCCACGGAGAGCACGATCAGGTTCGAGCCGGGCAGGGCCGTGGCGGTACCGGGCAAGTCGGGCCAGGCGCTGGACGTCGGGCGTTCCATGATCTCCGTCAAGGACGCCTACCGCGCCCAGGTCGAGACGGGCAGGCCCAACCTGGTGGAGCTGCCGGTCGCCGGCCGTCGGCCGACCATCAGCCAGACGGAACTCGACCGGGCGATGAAGGCCTTCGCGGAACCCGCGATGTCCGGCCTGATCACGATAAAGGCGGGCGGCAAACAGATTCAGTTCGGCCCGGCCAGGTCGCTGCCGAAGATCCTTTCCATGAAGGCGATCGACGGCAAGCTCGTCGAGGTCTATGACAAGAAGGCGATCGACGAGCTCCTGGACGGCGTCTTCGACGGCGTCATGATCACCAAGGGTGACGGCAAGAAGCACCAGGTCTCCGCCGACGATGTCGCGCAGGCCATGGGAACGGCGCTGCGCGGCAAGACCCCCGAGGAGCGCACCACGGTGATCGAGCTCAACCCGAGCTAGGTCTGCCCCCTGGCGTTGTCCAGAGCCCCTGCCCGGATGCGGGCAGGGGCTCTTGTCGCTGCCCCCAAGGTGCACGTGGCGCTGCTCGACATCGACCAGAAGGTCGCGGTCGGAAACCGGGCTGAGGCGGTGCGGAAGGCGCGGGAGAAGGACCGGCTCTGAGAGCAGCCGGTTTCGGGGTGCCGCAGGTGGCACCGGCGGCACCCCGAAATATGAGGAGCGTTGCTGCCTCAGGTGTTGCCTGTGTTTCGCGTCAGGAGTCTGCTCCGCCGAGCGCGCCCCTGTCGATGCCGGGTGCGCTCGTGGCGAGGCGGGCCTTGGCAGCCGGGGCAGGCAGGGTCCAGTTGGCCGCGAGCTGCTTGAGACCAGGTGTCTCGATCGACGTGAACTTGCCGCCGTCGTCTGCCGAGGTGTAGCCGCCGTTGGGCGAGCACATCAAGGGCCGGTACTTCTTCGGGGTCAGTGGGCACTCGAAATCGGCGACCTTGCCGTCATGGTTGAGGTCCTTGTTCGGGTGGTCCAGGCCGACCAAGTGGCCGATCTCGTGGTTGATGGCGTTCTTCAGCCTGGCCGCGTTGGTCGCCTTGTTGCTGCTGAACCAGTCGGGCCGCGACCAGTACTCCGTGTCGATCCACGACCATCCGCCCCACACACTGTGGTCACCGGTGTTGTAGCAGTGCCACGCGCGCGACATGCCGACCTTGCCGTTGAACGGGCGGTACTTGGTGCCCAGCGTCAGGACGTGGCGTGGCTGTGCCGCACACGCTTCGGGGGAGGCTTTGAGGGTCGTCGAGACGGTGAACTTGATGCCGGTCACCGAGGTGAGCTGGGCCGCGGCCTGTTTGGCGGCGGGCCCCAGCTTGGTCCGGGCGTCGGCGGTGGCGAACTGGATGGTGTAACCGGTGCCGTCCCCCGACAGGGACCGGATGCCGGGCAGTGCCTTCCAGGCGCCACCCGAATAGACCTGCGTGCCGCCGGTGCCGGCGGCGTCGGCAGCCGTGGCGGGAAGGAGGAGCAGGACGGTTGCGCCGGCGGCTATGGCGCAGAGCTTGCGCCTCAGGCCGGTGTGCTTCATGAATCAGCCCCCATGGTCTTCGTTGTGTCCGATGTGCGCGACTGATGGGGGCACTCTCAGGCTCGGCTCATCTCACCCGGCCCCCCACCGAGTTGCTTCGCGAGACACTACAGGCCAGAGCTTTACATACCGTCAGCGGCTGTCCAGGCGATGGCACGATGGCGGCCAACAAATGTGTGCGGGGCTCTACTTCGACCGCCGACGCGTACTGCCGGTGCCGGGGCATGGTGACCTCGGGACTCAGTTCAGCATCGCCCGCGCCGCCCGCGCCCGCCCCTTGATCGAGTCCGCCGCGGCGCGGTCCACCGCCGCCACCAGGTCCGCGTACGCGTCCAGTTCCGCCGCGCCCGTCAGGAACTCCCCGCGCTGTACGAGCAGTTGCGCCCGCTCGTAGCGCAGCCGTGCCGGATGGGACGGCAGCAGCAGCGACAGGTCGACCGCCCACAGGGCGACGTCCGAGCGTTCCGGTCGGGTCGCCGCCCATGCCCGGATGTTGTTGAGGATGCGCAGCACCACGTCCAGCGGATCCGCCGCGGTCAGCATCGACGGGTCGAGCGGCCCGCCCGTTGCCCCTGCGACCAGCAGTTCAGCGTCCGGTCCGGTCAGCAGTCGGCCGCCCGCGAAGGGGTCCACGAGGACGTGCTCGTCCGTCGCGGCCGGGTCGCCGAAGCCGACCACGAAGTGGCCGGGCAGGGCGACCCCGTACACCGGCGCCCCAGCCCGGCGGGCGACCTCGATCCATACCACCGAGAGCAGGATGGGCAGGCCCCGGCGGCGCCGCAGGACCGCGTGCAGCAGGGACGACTCCAGGCGCTGGTAGTCACCGGGCGAGCCCCTGAAGCCGAGGCGTCCGCCGAGGAGGTCGGCCAGTGCCGCGGCCCACGCGCGGGGTGCGGTGAGACCGAAGGGGAGCAGTCCGGCCAGCCGGTCCAGTTCGATCTGGGCCGCGTCCAGGGCGGCGTCGTCCACGGCCGGGTCCGCCACCGCGCCCACCAGCAGGCACAGCGCCGCGAGGTCGGGCCGCTCGGAGCGGGCCTCCTCGGCGAACTGCAGTCGCCGGTCGGCGGACCGGTCGGCGGGGACGTCGGGGGATTCGTCGTGCATACGCGTTTCGTACCCGCCTAAGCGGGCCGGAAGTGGTGATAGCGGTGATGGGTCGCGAAACCCATCTCCTCGTACAGCGCGCGCGCCCCGTCGTTGTCGGTTTCCACCTGAAGCCAGGCGGCCGACGCGCCCTCCTCCAGCGCGCGCCCCGCCAGCGCGGTCATCACCGTGGTGGCCAGGCCCTGACGCCGGTGGGCCGGGTCCACCTCCACAGCCATGAAGCCCGCCCAGCGTCCGTCGACCACACACCGCCCGATGGCCGCGGGTACCTCACCCTCTCCGGGCACGGCCGCGAACCACACCGAAGGGCCGCTTCCCAGGACGTGAAGCACATGTGGCCCGGGCACACCGGACCGCTGGTAGCGCCGCAGCCATGCCTCGTCGACGGTGCGCGCGAGCCGCACCCGCTCCACATCCGCGTCCAGGTCGCCGACGGGCGCCAGGCTCCCGATCCGTACCTCCGCCGACACCTCGCGCAGCCATCCTCGCGCCTCCAGCTGCGCGCACAGCTCCTCCTGGGTGCCCGCCGCGCCGGTCGCTGTCTGTATGTACGCGGGCAGTCCCCGGTGCTCGTACCAGGCGCGCACACGCGTCAGCGCCTCGTCGAGCGGCAGCCCCGCCTCGCCCAGCGGCAGCACCGAATTGGCCCGCCGGGTGAACCCCGACGACGCCCGCAGCTCCCACTCGCCCAGCCGCTCGCTCTCCACCGGCTGCCAGGCGCGTGCCATGACCCGCGCGAGCTCCTCGAAGTCCGCCGCGGGACCCCGCCGCCGCGCCGGCGCGGCGGGGACGACCTTGCCCGCGACCAGGGACGATTCCGGGATACGGACGGTCTCTCCGGTCCGTCGTGTGATCAGCAGCACACCCTCGTTCCAGGATGTGAGAACGCCAACCGCGTCGGTGAACTTCGTCAGCCCGCTGTCAGCGTCGGTCAGGCGTCTCACTGATACACGTTTGCCCACGTCAGCAGGTGTAATACGGACCTCGAGCCGTCCGCCGCCGGTGAATTCCACAGGTCTGCGCGCCCCTCCTGTTCGGATCGTCCCCAGGAACGGAGATACTAGGGGCGGGCATCGACGACGCCGCGCTCCCGCGCAATGCCAGCCCTACCGAGGAGGAACGACAGCGTGACCTACGTCATCGCGCAGCCTTGTGTCGACGTCAAGGACAAGGCGTGCATCGAGGAGTGCCCCGTCGACTGCATCTACGAGGGCTCCCGGTCCTTGTACATCCACCCGGACGAATGCGTCGACTGTGGTGCTTGTGAGCCGGTCTGCCCGGTCGAGGCGATCTTCTACGAGGACGACACCCCGGAGGAGTGGAAGGACTACTACAAGGCGAACGTCGAGTTCTTCGACGAGCTCGGTTCGCCCGGTGGTGCTTCCAAGCTCGGCCTGATCGAGCGCGACCACCCCTTCATCGCCGCACTTCCGCCGCAGAACCAGTAGGCCCCGCGGCAGGTGCTCCCCCGGTCCCGTACGGCTCGTCGTCCGTACGGGACCGAAGCGTTCAACCCGGAAAGACAGAAAGAGAAGCCAGTGTCCGCAGTCTCTTCGCGCCTTCCTGTTTTCCCCTGGGACAAGCTCGAGCCCTACAAGGCGACGGCCGCGGCCCACCCGGACGGCATCGTGGATCTGTCCGTCGGCACTCCGGTCGACTCCGTCCCGGACCTGATCCAGAAGGCCCTGGTCGCGGCCGCCGACTCGCCCGGCTATCCCACGGTGTGGGGCACGGCCGAGCTGCGTGACGCGCTCACCGGCTGGGTCGAGCGGCGCCTCGGTGCGGTCGACGTCGCGCACACGAACGTCCTGCCCGTCGTCGGCTCGAAGGAGCTGGTGGCCTGGCTGCCGACCCAGCTGGGTCTCGGCCCGGGCGACAAGGTCGCCCACCCGCGGCTCGCGTATCCGACGTACGAGGTCGGCGCGCGGCTCGCCCGCGCGGAGTCGGTTGTCTATGACGACCCCACCGAGCTCGACCCGGCCGGACTCAAGCTGCTCTGGCTGAACTCTCCCTCCAACCCGACCGGCCGTGTGCTGCCCAAGGACGAGCTGATCCGTGTCGTCGCGTGGGCACGAGCGCACGGCGTGCTGGTCTTCAGCGACGAGTGCTACCTGGAGCTGGGCTGGGAGGCGGAGCCGGTCTCGGTTCTGCACCCGGATGTCTGCGGTGGCTCGTACGAGGGAGTCGTCGCGGTCCACTCGCTCTCCAAGCGCTCCAACCTGGCGGGCTATCGGGCGGCCTTCGTCGCGGGCGACGAGAAGGTGCTGGGCGAGCTGCTGCGGATCCGCAAGCACGGCGGCATGATGACGCCCGCTCCGGTGCAGGCCGCCACGGTCGTGGCGCTCGGTGACGACGTGCATGTGACGGAGCAGCGGGCGCGGTACGCAGCCCGGCGCACGGCTCTGCGCACCGCGCTGGAAGGGCACGGCTTCCGGATCGAGCACAGTGAGGCCAGCCTCTATCTGTGGGCGACGCGAGACGAGCCGTGCTGGGACACGGTGGCGCACCTGGCGGAACTCGGCATCCTGGTGGCGCCGGGCGACTTCTACGGGACGGCCGGTGAGCACTTCGTGCGGGTGGCCTTCACGGCGACCGACGAGCGCGTCGAGGCCGCGGTCAAGCGCCTGGGCTGAGCCTGCTGAGAACGTGCGAAGGGCCCGGGGAGCACAGCGCTCCCCGGGCCCTTCGCCGTACGCGTCCTAGCCGAGCGGGGAATCCACGGGCAGCTGCCCGGTGGGCAGGTCGCCGCCGACGGGGAGGCCGCCGAGCGACTGCGTCGCGGTGCCGGCGGTGCCACCCACGACGTCGCCCGCGCTGCCGGCGGTCTCACCGGCCACCTCCTGGGCGGTGCCGGGCGCCGACGTGCCGGTCTTGCCGAGGGTCTTGCCGGTCCTGTCGACGGTCTTGCCGGCGGCCGGAACGGCCTTCTTGACCGCGCTGCCGCCGGTGTCGCCCGCCAGGCCGGAGGCCTTCTGCGACGCGCCGTCGACCGTGTCGCCGAGGCCGTCCGTGTCGAGCGCGGTCAGGCCGCCCACCGGGGCCTGCGGAAGGTCGACGGCGCTTGCGGAGCCGGCCGCACCGACCACGGGGGCTGCTCCCGCCGCGATGAGCAGCGCGGCACGGGCGATCCGACGGGTCAGGGGGAGGGACATGATGCTCCTAGAGACGAGAAGGACGTTGGTTCGGACGCACTGACAACCGCCCGGAGGGCGGGATAAGTTGCGGTGCCCCAAGGTAAAGAGTTTGCAATGCGTCGCATTATCGGTTTCGGATAAAGACGGGCAAACATTCCATTGCGAAACCGCCTGGCGAACCGTCACTCCCCTTTGTTTTCAAGGGAATTGAGGGATCGGTGGGGGCGCGGGCCGAACCGTCACGAATGTTCTCGTCCGGAGATGAGTGGAGTGCCTCGTTCGAGGGGGTGCTCGGATCAGCGTGCGAGGCGAATTCGTACGTCGGAGACAGCGGAATCCGCCGCGGAACCCGTCGGCGGCGTTTTCTTGCCGGCCGAACGCCAGCCCATCTCGGGCTTCTGCGCGCTCCACACCCGGCCCCGGTAGGAGACCTCTTCGATCCGCAGACCGTCCGCGCGCGCGACCGCCCAGTGCGCCAGCTCCCAGCCCCGCTGGGTGGTCCCGCCGCCGAGCGTCCTGACGGTCGACGGCACCGGTACGGACACCTCGCGCGGGCCGGGCGCCGCCGTCCGGCCGGAGGTCCCTGCCTTCGGCAGCACCTGGGGGCCGAAGGCCCGGACCAGCTCCGCCCGGACCTTCCCCGGGTCGCCTGCCTTGTCGGCCTCGCGCAACTCGCAGGTCAGAGCCCCGCCCGCGCGACCCGTGAGGGCCGCGGCCAGAAGCGTCGCATCGGGCTCGTGCTTCGCGTACGCCTGCGGGAAACCACTGCGCTGCACGCGCTGCGCGGCGACCGTCAGCGGGAGACGCGAATAGCCGGGGACCTCGGCGAGATGCTCGTAGAACTTCCCGGCGGAGTAGACCGGGTCGAGGATCTGGGTGGTCGTGCCCCATCCCTTCGACGGACGCTGCTGGAAGAGGCCGAGCGAGTCCCGGTCGCCGTGCCCCAGGTTGCGCAGACCCGACTCCTGGAGGGCCGTCGCGAGCGCGATGGTCACCGCGCGCTCCGGCAGGCCGCGGGTGGTGCCGACAGCGGAGATCGTCGCGGCGTTCGCGGCCTGCTCCGGGCTGAGTTCGTACGTGGGGCCGCCGTCCTCGCCCTGGCCCGTCCGGACCGTGCAGCGCGGCGCGGCGCCGCCGGTGACGTGCTGCACGACGACGTAACCGATCAGTGCCAGCAGCACGGCGAGCGCGGCCGCCATACGCAGAAGGCGGCCGCGCCGGACGGGGGAGGCGGTCTCGGGCACGCTGCCCACCGTACTGGAGCCCGCGTTAAGGTCGGAGCCATGCCCGACACCGTGCTTGACCTCACTCTTGATGCCCCGGCGCTCACCGCCGCACTCGTCGACTTCCCGTCGGTCAGCGGCACCGAAAAGCCCCTGGCCGACGCGATCGAGGAGGCCTTGCGCGAACTGCCGCACCTCACCGTCGACCGGCACGGCAACAACATCGTCGCCCGCACCTACCTCGGCCGCAGCGAGCGGGTCATCCTCGCCGGGCACATCGACACCGTCCCGATCGCGGACAACGTGCCCTCCCGGCTGGACGAGAACGGCGTGCTGTGGGGCTGCGGCACCAGCGACATGAAGTCGGGCGTCGCGCTCCAGCTGCGGATCGCCGCGACCGTCCCCGAGCCCAACCGCGATCTCACCTTCGTCTTCTACGACAACGAAGAGGTCGCCGCACACCTCAACGGGCTGGGTCATGTGGCCGAAACCCACCCAGACTGGCTGAAGGGTGACTTCGCGGTCCTCCTGGAGCCGTCCAACGCCCAGGTCGAGGGCGGCTGCCAGGGCACGCTGCGGGTCTTCCTCCGTACGACAGGGGAGCGGGCGCACTCCGCGCGCAGCTGGATGGGGTCCAACGCCATTCACGCCGCGGCCCCGATCCTGGCCCGCCTCGCGGCGTACGAGCCGAGGCGCCCGGTGATCGACGGCCTCGAATACCGGGAGGGGCTCAACGCCGTGGGGATTGAGGGCGGCGTCGCCACCAACGTCATCCCCGACCAGTGCACCGTCGCCGTCAACTACCGCTACGCGCCCGATCTCACCCAGGAGCAGGCCCTGGCGCACGTCCACGAGGTCTTCGCGGACTGCGGCGTCGAGGAGTTCGTGGTGGACGACCACGCGGGCGGAGCGCTGCCGGGGCTCTCGCACCCGGCTGCGGCCGCCTTCATGGAGGCCGTCGGAGGCAGCGCGCAGCCCAAGTTCGGCTGGACGGACGTGTCACGCTTCAGCGCGCAGGGGGTGCCTGCGGTCAACTACGGACCGGGCGACCCGCTCTTCGCCCACAAGCGGGACGAGCATGTCGCCGTGGAGAAGATCACGCACTGCGAGGTCCGGCTCCGTGACTGGCTCACTGCCTGACAGCCTCGATTTCACATGTCGTAACGTTCGCCGACCTACTCTGAGCCAAAGCGATGATGTTCGGCGGAGGGAGCAGGTCATGGGCAACCCCGAGCGACCCGAGGGTTTGCGGTCGCTGGCGGAACAGCGACTGGGACCGGTGCTGCGCCGCAGGCAGCAGGTCCAGCCCGGAACCACCGACCAGCGGCTGCTGGACACAGAAGGCGATTCCGAGTGGGTGCACACCGACCCCTGGAGGGTCATGCGCATCCAGTCGGAATTCGTCGAGGGCTTCGGCGCGCTCGCCGAACTGCCCAGCGCGATCAGTGTGTTCGGCTCGGCCCGCACGGCGCCGGGAAGCCCCGAGTACGAGACGGGTGTCCGCATCGGCAAGGCCCTGGTCGACGCCGGCTTCGCGGTGATCACCGGCGGCGGACCCGGCGCGATGGAGGCGGCGAACAAGGGCGCGAGGGAAGCCGAGGGCATCTCGGTCGGCCTGGGCATCGAGCTCCCCTTCGAGCAGGGGCTCAACCAGCACGTCGACATCGGCGTGAACTTCCGCTACTTCTTCGTCCGCAAGACGATGTTCGTGAAGTACGCGCAGGGCTTCGTGGTCCTGCCGGGCGGCCTCGGCACGCTGGACGAACTGTTCGAGGCACTCACCCTGGTCCAGACGCGGAAGGTCACACGCTTCCCGATCGTGCTGTTCGGCACGGAGTACTGGAGCGGGCTGGTGGACTGGCTGCGGAACACCGTGGTGGCGCAGGGGAAGGCGTCGGCGCACGATCTGCTGCTGTTCCATGTCACGGACGACGTGGACGAGGCGGTCTCGATGGTCACGAAGGAGACGGGCCGGTAGGTCCGGCGCGACTCAATCGCCGGAGGGGCTGGGGCGGGGCGGGGGACCGGCGACGCGGGCAACCCGCCCCGCCCCTTACGCCAGCCCTCGCCTCGCCACCGCCGGCGCCCGGTGCCCCGCGATCGTCGACACCATGTCCAGCACCTGCCGCGTCTCCGCCACCTCGTGCACGCGGTACACCCGCGCCCCCAGCCACGCCGACACCGCCGTCGTCGCCAGCGTCCCGATCACGCGTTCCTTCACCGGCCTGTCGAGCGTCTCCCCGACGAAGTCCTTGTTCGAGAGGGAGACCAGTACCGGCCACCCCGTCTCGACGAGCTCCCCGAGCCGCCGCGTCGCCTCCAGCGAATGACGCGTGTTCTTCCCGAAGTCGTGGCCCGGATCGATCATGATCCCGTCCCGCCGCACCCCCAGCTCCACCGCCCGCTCGGCCAGCGACAACGTCACCCGCAGAATGTCCGCGACCACGTCGTCGTACGCGACCCGGTGCGGCCGGGTCCGCGGTTCCGCGCCGCCCGCGTGGGTGCACACCAGGCCGGCTCCGTAGCGCGCGGCCACCTCCGCCAGTTTCGGGTCGACGCCGCCCCACGCGTCGTTGAGCACATCCGCACCTGCTTCGCAGACTGCCTCGGCCACCTCGTGCCGCCAGGTGTCGACGCTGATGACGACGTCCGGGTGCCGTCTGCGGACCTCGGCCACGAAGCCGACCGTCCGCCGCGCCTCCTCTTCGGCGGTGACCTCTTCGCCGGGACCGGCCTTCACGCCACCGATGTCGATGATGGCGGCGCCCTCCGCCACCGCCTGCTCGACCCGGGCGAGCGCGGGCTCGTCGCGAAACGTCGCGCCCTGGTCGTAGAAGGAGTCGGGCGTACGGTTCACGATCGCCATGATCACCGGCTCGTGCGCGTCGAATTCGCGCCGTCCCAGCCGCAGCATCAGCGGTTTCCTCCTCAGGTCGTCCGCCTGCGACCCTAACTGTCAGAGGGTCGTGGCACGATCAGCACCGGACAGTATCCGCTCCGGGGAGAGGGTCGCTCGTGTTCTTGTTCTTGCTGATCGCGATGGTCGTGGTCGTCGCCGCGGTCACGCTCGCCGTGGTCGGCGGCGGCGACAGGGCGGCTCTGCCGGAGGCGGCGCCCGAGCAACTGGTGGATCCGCTGCCGGTCTCCCGTCCCGTCGGCCGGGCCGACGTCGACGCGCTGCGGCTGCCGGTCGCCCCCCGCGGCTACCGGATGGCCGACGTGGACGATGTGCTGGGCCGCCTCGGCGCGGAGCTCGCCGAGCGGGACGCGCGCATCGCGGAACTGGAGTCCGCGCTGGCCGGTGCGCAGGCCACCGCGGGGGGCAGGCGTGACCTGTTCACCAAGCCCGGCGAGGAGCCCGAGCAGTGACCGGCGGCACCGTCCCCGGGCCCGACGGGAGGCTGCGCTGCCCCTGGGGCCTGTCCGCCGACGAGTACGTCACGTACCACGACGAGGAGTGGGGCCGCCCGGTCCACGGCGACGACGCGCTGTTCGAACGACTCTGCCTGGAGGCGTTCCAGTCCGGTCTGTCCTGGATCACCATTCTGCGCCGCCGTGACAGCTTTCGTACCGCCTTCGACGACTTCAAGATCGCATCCGTGGCGGAGTTCACCGACGCCGACAAGGAGCGGCTGCTCGCCGACCCCGGGATCATCCGCAACCGCGCCAAGGTCGAGGCGACCCTCGCCAACGCGCGCGTGCTCGCCGACTGGCCGGCTGGCGAGCTGGACACGCTGATCTGGTCGTACGCCCCGAATACGGCGAAGCGGCCGGCTCCGCTCACGATCGCCGACGTGCCCGCCGTCACCGACGAGTCCACGGCGATGGCGAAGGCTCTGAAGAAACGCGGTCTGCGTTTCATCGGGCCGACCACCGCGTACGCCCTGATGCAGGCGTGCGGCCTCGTCGATGACCACCTGAGCGACTGCGTCGCCCGCGGAGCCGCTTCCGCGGCCTCGTAGCCTCTGGCTCCGCTAGCGGCCGAGGTACTTCGGCTTTTCCTTGCCGACGAACGCCTGGACCGCGATCGAGTGGTCCTCCGAGGCGCCGGCCCGCGACTGGAGCTCGTCCTCCTTCTCCAGGGTCTCGCCGAGCGTGTGGCCCGCGCCGAAGGCCAGGGACTCCTTGAGCGCCGCGTATGCCACGGTCGGCCCCTCCGCGAGAGCACGGGCCACGGCGGCCGCCTCGGCGGCCAGGTCGTCGGCGGGGACCAGCTTGTTCGCGATGCCCCACTCGTACGCCTCCTGCGCGGAGAACGACCGCGGGAAGAGCAGCAGGTCGGCGGCGCGGCTCTGGCCGATCAGCCGGGGGAGCGTCCAGGACACCCCGGAGTCCGCGGTCAGCGCGACCCCCGCGAACGAGGTCGTGAACTTGGCGGTGTCGGCGACCACCCGGTAGTCCGCGGCGAGGGCGAAGCCGAGACCCGCGCCGGCGGCGACGCCGTTGACCCCGGCCACGACCGGCTTCGGCATCTCGGTCAGAGCCCGCACGATGGGGTTGTAGTGGTCCCGCACGGTGTTCATGACGTCGCCGCTGCCCGATTCCCGGGCGGCGACGAGGGTCCCGATGTGCTCCTTGAGGTCCTGGCCCACACAGAAGGCGCGCCCGGACGCGGTGAGCAGTACCGCCCGTACGGCGGGGTCCGCGGCGGCTGCCCGGGCTGCGTCCCGGAGAGCGACCTTGGCCTCGGTGTTCATCGCGTTCATGGCCTCGGGCCGGTTGATCGTGATCGTCGCGAGTCCGTCGCTCACCTCGTACAGCACGGAGTCGGCCATGGCTGGTCCCCTTTGCAGCTCTGACGGCGTTGTTCAGGCATCTTCGGCGAGTGTGCAGCCCCAGCATGTCGGAGATCTCCAGGGCCGACCATGTGACCTGCGTCTAAGAATCTTCGGGCCCGGCCCCGTGCGCGGTGGCGAAGTATCGCAGGCGGATCGCCGAATTGAGTGGTTTTGAGAGAGCGCGTTGCTCAAGCGATGCCGACTGATGTTGGTCATCGGGTCCCGCCATGCGGGATAATGACCTGGAAGCAATGTGTTCGATGCCGGTGACACCTGGGTTGTCGGCTGCGATGAGCTGGTTTCAGGAAGGGGAACGAGCATGGCGGCCATGAAGCCGCGGACGGGCGACGGCCCGCTCGAGGTGACCAAGGAGGGGCGGGGCATCGTCATGCGCGTTCCGCTCGAAGGCGGCGGTCGGCTTGTCGTCGAGCTGACTCCGGACGAAGCCGATGCCCTCGGCGACGCCCTGAAGAAGGTCGTCGGCTGACGCGGAAGCGCCCACACTTTCATTGCCCCGGTACTGACGTGCCGGGGCAATGCGTTTTCCGGGGCAATGCGGTTTCGGAGTGCAGCTCCGGGCCGGGGGTCAGCCGCGCCGGACCGCGCAGAGGAGGCCGTCGCCCACCGGAAGGAGGGACGGCAGCAGCTCCTGGCTCTCACGGACCGCCCGCAGCAGCTCCCGTACGCGCAGCACCTCCGCCGGTTGGGCCGCCGAGTCGACCGTGCGGCCCTCCGAGAAGACGCCCTCGAAGCAGACCAGACCGCCAGGTCGCAGCAGGCGCAACGATTCAGCGAGATACTCCAGCGACTCCAGCCGGTCGCCGTCGCAGAACACGAGGTCGTACCCGCCGTCCGCCAGGCGCGGAAGGACGTCCAGCGCCCGCCCCGGGATGAACCGGGCCCGGTTCCCCGCGAAGCCCGCCGCGCGGAACGCCTGCTTGGCGAACTGCTGACGGTCCGGCTCGGGATCCACCGTGGTCAGTACGCCGTCGGGCCGCATGCCCTGCAGCAGATAGATCCCGGAGACTCCCGTCCCCGTACCGATTTCGGCCACCGCTTTCGCGTCAGCCGTGGCAGCCAGCAGTCGCAGCGCGGCACCCGTGCCTGGCGACACCGAGGGGAGCCCTGACTCCCGGGACCGGTCACGGGCCCAGCGCAGCGCATCGTCCTCGGCGACAAAGGCGTCGGCGAACGCCCAGCTCGTCTGCCGGTTGGCGGTAATGACCCTCTCCTGTCCCCGTAGTTGGCGCGACGCTGACTGTATCCGCTGCGCCCGGGAACCCGCAGATGGGACCAGGCGTTGTGAAGGACGGGGGTAAGCGCATGAATCAGGACACGAAGCAGCACCCAAATTCGCGTAAAGATTCTTATCCGGAGCTAACGGGCGAGGTGGCTATGGTAGGGGCTCCGCTGGACACCACCAGAGCCGACAGGGGAGGTGCGGCTGCACCCGCGGATCGGAGAGGAGTGCTGAGGCGCTTCCTCAGGTCGTCGGGTGAGCCGAGATCCGTGACCGACATTGCTGACCAGTCCCGCACCCACGACTCCGCAGCAACCGCGACATTCGCATCGGATGCGGAATCGCAGGCGTGGACCCCTCCCTCCTGGGAGGAGATCGTCAGCACGCACAGCGGCCGGGTCTACCGCCTCGCTTACCGACTGACGGGCAACCAGCACGACGCCGAGGACCTCACTCAGGAAGTCTTCGTCCGCGTGTTCCGCTCCTTGTCCACGTACACTCCCGGCACCTTCGAGGGCTGGCTGCACCGGATCACCACGAACCTGTTCCTGGACATGGTCCGCCGCAAGCAGCGCATCCGCTTCGACGCGCTCGGCGACGACGCGGCCGAGCGGCTGCCCAGCCGGGAGCCGTCCCCGCAGCAGGTCTTCAACGACACCCACTTCGACGCCGATGTGCAGCAGGCGCTGGACACCCTCGCCCCGGAGTTCCGTGCGGCCGTGGTCCTCTGTGACATCGAGGGACTGTCGTACGAGGAGATCGCCGCCACCCTCGGCGTCAAGCTGGGCACCGTCCGCAGCCGCATCCACCGCGGGCGGTCGCATCTGCGCAAGGCCCTGCAGCACCGTTCCCCGGAGGCCCGTGCGGAGCAGCAGCGCACGCTGATGGCTGCGGTCGGCCTGGCAGGGGAGGGCGGACCGGCGTGACTGGCTCAAGTCCCACCCCCGCGGAGCAGCACCTGGGGGACCGGCTTGCCGCGCTTGTCGACGGCGAGCTGAAACACGACGTACGGGACCGGGTGCTGGCCCATCTGGCGACCTGTCCCAAGTGCAAGGCCGAGGCCGATGCCCAGCGCCGCCTGAAGAACGTCTTCGCGCACACCGCGCCGCCGCCGCCCTCCGAGGGACTGCTGGCGCGGCTTCAAGGGCTGCCCGCGGGACCCGGAGGTGACGACGACCCGGGGGGTCCTTTCGACGGGGGGCGGATCGCCGAGTCGGTTTTCGGAGCGCTGAATCCTTCGCCGGAAGCAGACCGCGACTCCCGCACCTCCCGAACCCAGCCCTTCGGGTACGTACCCACGGGCGCGCACGCGACCGTGCTTCCCGGCAGGTCCGGCGGTTTCCGCATCCATGACGTGGGGCGTCCGGAAGCGGAGCGCTCACCCTGGCGCGGGCGCAGGTTCGCTTTCGCGGCCGCAAGCGCCGTCTCGTTCGCTGCGATCGCCCTCGGCGGTGCCATGCCCCTGAACGCTTCGCTCCAGGCAGACCCGCGAGGCGAGGGCTCGGGGAACAACGTCACGCCCTTGCGTACGGCCACCGGTTCGGGTTCCGGGGTGAACGGCATCAGGAGTACGGAGGCCGAGCGCCGCCGCAGCGGCGGCAGTGGCCCTGGAAAACAGGACACGCGGCCGCTCGTCGCCGGGGCGCCCAGCCTGCTGGCCCCCGCCGCGCCGCACAACCATGCCCTCGCCGCACCGCTGTTGACGGACACCTCGCTCTCCCGGCCCCCGCTGATACGTCCTACGGTCCCGGCGTTCCAACTCGCCACCGCTCCCGGCGTCACCCCCACGGCGAGCCCCGTCCCCACGGATCCCGCTGCTGCGACGCAGCCTGCTCCGCCCCGCTCACCCCGCCGCTGACGGGCACCCTGCGCGGAGATTCGCAAACCTGGTTGAATCCTCTGAGGGGTGCCCCACGGGGGTGCGCAGGCCGGCAGTTTGCGGGGAGAGCATGGACGACGGGAAGCCCACCGGACCCAAGGCGAAGTGGTGGAGCCGGCCCAGCGCGGGACGTGCGAACCACCCCGAAGCGCAGATGCAGGAGCCGGTGACGGCGCCGGAACCTGCGCTGGTGACCGCGCCCGAGGAAGTGGCGGACACGGAGGTCACGGCGGAGCTTTCGCCGACTCCTGCTGCCGCTTCCGTTCCTGCTCCCGCTCCCGCTCCCGCTTCGGCTCCGGCTCCCGTTCCTGCGCCGCCCAGGCCGAAGCCGCTGCACGAACCCGACGAGTACAGCACCCCGCCGTACGGCGGTCCGGGCCCGTGGGCGCCCGCGCCGCCTGTACAGCGGCCCGTGCCGACCCCGGCACAGGGCACGCCCATCCCGCCGCAGTACAGCGCCGCATCGAACGGCGCGGCGCCGGCGGCGGGCAGCGGGTACGCCCCGCCGCCCCAGCCCCAGCCCCAGCCCCAGCCCCAGCCCCAGGTCCCGGCTCAGCCTGGGCACTCGCTCTGGCTGCAGTACGACCCGTGGAGCACCCCCGGCGGACCCCTGACCCACGCCGGCGAGCCCCCCAAGAAGAAGCGCCGTGGATCGCTGCTGGTCGGCGCCCTCCTGCTGGCGCTGGTTTCCGGCGGGGTCGGCGGCGGCATCGGCGCGTACATCGAACGCAACGGCGGCATCACCGACATCGAACTCCCGCAGGCGCCCAAGGACAACGGCCACCGTGCGCCGGACAGCGTCGCGGGCATCGCCGCCAGCGCGCTGCCGAGCGTCGTCACCCTCCATGTCAGCGGCAGCGGCCAACAGGGCACCGGGACCGGCTTCGTACTCGACCAGCAGGGCCACATCCTGACCAACAACCATGTCGTGGACCCGGCAGGCTCCGCCGGGGAGATCTCCGTCACGTTCAGCGGAGGCGAGACCGCCAAGGCGACGCTGGTCGGCAAGGACAGCGGCTACGACCTCGCCGTCGTCAAGGTCACCGGTGTCTCCCGCCTCAAGCCGCTGCCCCTCGGCAACTCCGACAGCGTTCAGGTCGGCGACCCGGTCGTGGCCATCGGCGCGCCCTTCGACCTCCAGAACACCGTCACCTCCGGCATCATCAGCGCCAAGGAGCGCCCCATCACGGCGGGCGGCGAGAAGGGCGACGGCAGTGATGTCAGCTATGTCGACGCGCTCCAGACCGACGCCCCGATAAACCCCGGCAATTCGGGCGGACCGCTGGTGGATGCCAAGGCCCACGTCATCGGCATCAACAGCGCCATCCGCGCCGCCGACACAGGCGCCGGCCCCGAGGGCGGCCAGGCGGGCTCCATCGGGCTCGGCTTCGCCATCCCCATCAATCAGGGCAAGCGCGTCGCCGAGGAGCTGATCAACACCGGCAGGGCGACCCATCCGGTGATCGGTGTCAGCCTCGACATGAAGTACACCGGCGACGGCGCCCGGGTCGGCGAGAAGGGCAAGGACGGCACGCCGTCCGTCTCACCCAAGGGCCCCGGCGCCAAGGCCGGTATCAAGCCGGGCGACGTCATCACCAAGGTCGACGGTCAGCGCGTCCACAGTGGCGAGGAACTGATAGTGAAGATCCGCTCCCACCGCCCCGGCGACCGGCTCGAGCTGACCCTGGTCCGCGGCGGGCGTGAACGGAAGATGACCCTCACGCTCGGCTCGGCGTCCGGCACATGACATGCAGCGAAACGCCCGCGGCACGGGTGCTGCCGCGGACCGCGGGAAGGTACCGCGCCGACAGTTCCGGCGGGTACCGTGGATCGGGCCCGGACCCCATCCGACCTGCGGGCCGCACAGAACACAAGGAGCAGCAGGGTGTTCAATGACATAGGCGCACTGGAGCTGGCGGCGCTCGTGGTGCTCGCCGTGCTCATCTTCGGCCCGGACAAGCTGCCGAAGGTCATCCAGGACGTCACCCGCTTCATCCGGAAGATCCGCGAGTTCTCCGAGAGTGCGAAGCAGGACATCCGCAGCGAACTGGGGCCGGAGTTCAAGGATTTCGAGTTCGAGGACCTCAACCCGAAGGCGTTCATCCGCAAGCAGCTGAACGAGAACGACGACCTCAAGGAACTCAAGGAGCTCCGCAGCAGCTTCGACCTCAAGAAGGAGATCAACGAGGTCGCGGACGCGGTGAACAGCACGGAATCCGCCGCCTCGGTCCCGGCCGCCGTCAACGGCTCGCCCGGCAGCCCCGACCTGCTCAAGAAGCGCGAAAAGCTCGATCAGGACGAGCGCCCGCCCTTCGACGCAGACGCCACCTGAGTACCGTCAATCCCTGCGAGCCGGGACAGGGTGGCTATTCTCCATCTGTCCGGCAGTGAGGACGCCCGAGGGGGGCGGGTCCGCTCCGGGCCTCGGACACAGAGGAGGCGGCCGGGTAGATGGAGACGACAAGTCGGCTGGCGGCGCAAGGCACGGTCAGCGATTCCCCTGCCCCCGACGGGCAGCGCCCGCTCGCGGCGGCACAGGCGGGGACGCCGCCCCGGCGCGCGGTCGACGGGTACCTGCGGGCGACCTTCCCCTGGTACGGCCTCGACGAGGCCTTCACCGGCCCGCGCTGGCTGATGCAGGTGGGCATCGCGGCGGACGGCACGGTCCAGCACGGTGCGACCGGCCACGGCGACGAGCCGTCGATACGGTCCGAGGCGGGCTGCGCGGAGAGGGAGCGCTTCGCGGCCGTCATCACCGTCGCGGCGAGCCCGGTGCGCGGCAGCGGTGACGGCACAGGGGTCCTGGACGCCACCACGGTCTCCTCGGCGGCCTGGCTGGCCGGCTCGGGGCTGCTGGCCCACACCTGGCCCGGCCAGTTGGACCACTCGCTGCGCGACGACTGGCTGGACCAGCAGACGGAGACCGCGTTCGAGCTGGCCGACGATCTGCACGGACCGGCCTGGTCGGTGCTCTCGCTGCCGGTGGACGGTGTGCCGACGTCCTTCCACTACCGCGAGTCGGATTTCGGCTGGGTGCTGGCGGGATCGACGCGGGCGGGCGTGCACATCGGTGCGTACGGGCGGGGGATGAGCGCGTACGGGCTGGGCTTCTCGGCGGTCCAGGACCTGGGCGCGTACGCCTCCTAGGGCATGCTGGAACACGCCCCGGCCACAGCTGGGGGTCCGGGGACGCTGTCCCCGGACCCGGCGGGCCGCCTCAGAACTTATTGCGCGGCGTGATGCCCAGCGACATGCCCGAAAGACCGCGCGCCCGGCCACCCAGCTTGCCCGCGATCGCCCGCAGCGCGGCGCCCGCCGGCGAGTCCGGGTCGGTCAGGACGACCGGCTTGCCCTCGTCGCTGCCCTCGCGCAGGCGGACGTCGATCGGGATCGAGCCCAGTACCGGCACATTCGCTCCGGTCGTCTTCGTGAGCCCCTCGGCGACGCGCAGGCCGCCGCCGGAGCCGAAGACGTCGACCATCTCGTCGCAGTGCGGGCACGGCATGCCCGACATGTTCTCGACGACGCCCACGATCTTCTGGTGCGTCTGTACGGCGATCGAACCGGCCCGCTCGGCCACCTCGGCCGCAGCCTGCTGCGGGGTTGTGACCACCAGGATCTCGGCGTTCGGCACCAGCTGCGCCACGGAGATCGCGATGTCGCCGGTGCCCGGCGGCAGGTCGAGGAGCAGCACGTCCAGGTCGCCCCAGTACACGTCCGCCAAGAACTGCTGGAGTGCGCGGTGCAGCATCGGGCCGCGCCACACCACCGGGGCGTTGCCCGGGGTGAACATGCCGATCGAGATGACCTTCACGCCGTTCGCGGACGGCGGCATGATCATGTTCTCCACCTGGGTGGGACGGCCGTCCGCACCGAGCATGCGCGGCACGCTGTGCCCGTAGATGTCGGCGTCGACGACGCCGACCTTCAGCCCGTCGGCCGCCATGGCCGCCGCCAGGTTCACGGTCACGGAGGACTTGCCGACGCCGCCCTTGCCCGAGGCCACCGCGTACACCCTGGTCAGCGAGCCCGGCTTGGCGAACGGCACCTCGCGCTCGGCTGTGCCGCCGCGCAGCGAGGCCGCCAGCTCGCGCCGCTGCTCGTCGCCCATCACGTCCAGTGTGACGTCGACGCGCGAAACGCCCTCGACGCGTGCGACCGCGTCGGTCACGTTCTTGGTGATCGTCTCGCGCATCGGGCACCCGGAGACGGTGAGATAAACCGTGACGGCAACCGCCCCGTCCGCCCCGATCTCGACTGATTTGACCATGCCGAGGTCTGTGATCGGGCGGTTGATCTCGGGGTCGTTCACCGTCGCCAGTGCCTCAAGCACCGCGTCTTCCGTAGCCATACGGACGATGGTACGGCGCGCAGTGCCACCACCGGTAAGCCCTGTCAGCGGTCGCCTTCGTCACTTCCGTCCCGGCGCTCGGACGGGAATATCCGCCGCTCGTCCATCTCCTTCATCAGATCCTCGAACTCGGATCGGATCCAGTCCCGGGTCGCGACCTCGCCGAGGCCCATCCGGAGCGCGGCGATCTCCCGGGTCAGATACTCCGTGTCCGCGATGGAGCGCTCGTTCTGCTTGCGGTCCTGCTCGTAGGTGACCCGGTCCCGGTCGTCCTGCCGGTTCTGCGCCAGCAGGATCAGCGGAGCCGCGTAGGACGCCTGAAGCGAGAGCATCAGCGTCAGAAAGATGAACGGAAATCCGTCGAAACGCAGGTCCTCGGGCGCGAAGACGTTCCAGAGGAGCCACATGATGATGATCACCGTCATCCAGACGATGAACCGCCCCGTCCCCAGGAAGCGGGCGAACCGCTCGGAGAACCTGCCGAAGGCCTCGGGGTCGTACTGCGGCAGCAGCCTGCGCCGCGGCGCGCGCGGCTGGTCGAGCCGCGTGCGGTGACGTGGCAGGGCGCTCGCCCCGGCGGGCGTCCGCTCCTTGTGCTCGCCGCGCTCGCCCGCCGCGTGCTCGCTGCCGCTACCCACGCGCCGACTCTTCGCCGGCGGGCTGTTCGTCGGCGGGCTCTTCGAGGGCGACCTCTTCGCGGGCGGCCTGCTCATGGGCGGACTCCTCGAAATCCGTCTCCCGCCAGTCCTCCGGCAGCAGATGGTCGAGTACGTCGTCGACGGTCACCGCCCCCAGCAGCGATCCGCCCTCGTCGACGACGGGCACCGCCACCATGTTGTACGCCGCGAGATAGCTGGTCACCTCGGGCAGCGGGGTGTCCGGCGCGAGCGGTGACAGATCGCTGTCCACGATCGAACTCACCAGTGTGAAGGGCGGGTCCCGCAGCAGCCGCTGGAAGTGCACCGTGCCCAGGTACTTGCCGGTCGGCGTCTCGTCGGGCGGCCGGCATACGTACACCTGCGCTGCGAGCGCGGGGGAGAGGTCCTGCTGGCGTACGCGCGCCAGGGCATCCGCGACCGTCGCGTCCGGGCGCAGCACGATCGGCTCGGTGGTCATCAGACCGCCCGCCGTCCGCTCCTCGTACGACAGCAGGCGCCGCACATCGGCGGCATCGTCCGGCCGCATCAGTGTGAGCAGCCGCTCCTTGTCCTCCTCGGGGAGCTCCGAGAGCAGGTCGGCCGCGTCGTCCGGGTCCATTGCCTCAAGGACGTCCGCCGCGCGCTCCTCCTTGAGCTTGCCGAGAATCTCCACCTGGTCGTCGTCGGGCAGCTCCTCCAGGACATCCGCGAGCCGGTCGTCGTCGAGCGCGGCCGCGACCTCGGCTCGGCGCTTCGGTGACAGGTGGTGCAGCACATTGGCGAGGTCGGCGGGGCGCAGCTGCTCGAAGGTCGCCAGCAGGCTTTCGGCGCCCTGCCCGTGCTCCTCCAGCGAGAAGCCGGTCACGGCCGACCACTCGACCGTCAGCGTCTCGCCTTTGCGGCGCAGCGCCCCGGGCTTTCCCTTGCGTACGAAGACCTTGTCGATCTCCCAGTCGCGGCGGGCGGGCAGCTGCTGGATGGAGACGTCGAGGACGGTCACCTCCTCGCCCGTGTCGGCGAGGCTCACGCGCCGGTCCAACAGCTCGCCGAGCACCAGCCGTTCGGTGGGGCGCTGCTCGAAACGGCGCATGTTCAGCACGCCGGTGGTGATGACCTGGCCCGACTCCATGCCGGTGACCCGGGTCATCGGGAGGAAGATCCGGCGGCGGCTCAGCACTTCGACGACCATGCCGAGCAGGCGCGGCGGACGGCGGCCCACGCGCAGCATCGCGACCAGGTCGCGCACGCGTCCGACCTGGTCACCGTGGGGGTCGAACACAGGCACACCGGCGAGGTGGGAGACAAAGATCCGAGGGGCGCCCGCCACCATGCTCCACACCTCCTCTTTGCCCGCGAATGCCGCTGTTTGAGGGCTTCAGGCTAGCCCGTACCGTTCCGGGCCGCCCTGGCTGGGCGTCCGGACGTGACCCTTCCGATCGATGCCCTGAGCACGGGTACGCTGCGGTCTGCCACCACGACAAGCAGATGAGAGGCAGTGCGCTTGTGACTCCCCTCCCTCCGGCTTCCCGGGTTCGCCGGGCCGCGCTCTCCGTGGCGCTGTGCGCCGGGCTGACCGCGGTACTCACGGCGTGCAGCGAGGACCCGGACGCGGGGACCAACGGCATCGGCAGGCTCTCCGCGGCCGAGATCGAGACGAAGGCGCGCGCGACGGCGGACGCGGCCACGTCGGTGCGGCTCTCCGGGACGCTGGTCAGCAAGGGCGGCACGTACAAGCTCAACATGCGCCTCAAGCACGACGGCGGCACCGGCTCGGTCACCTCGAAGGACAACACCTTCGAGCTGCTGCGGATCGGGGACGCGCTCTACCTCAAGGCCGACGTGGGCTTTTGGAGTCACGTGGACGGCGAAGGCGACGAGAAGCCGGGTACGACGGACTCGGAGGCGGCAGGCAAGCTCAACGACAAGTACGTGAAGGTTCCGAAGGGGGACCCGGCGTACAAACAGTTCCGCGGCTTCACGGACATGGATGTGCTGCTGGAGGGCCTGCTCGGTATGCAGGGCGAACTCAGCAAGGGCAACCGTACGCAGGTGGGCGGCGTACGCACGATCAAGGTCATGGCGGGCGAGGGCGCGGGCGGCACGCTCGACGTCTCGCTGGAGGGCAAGCCGTATCCACTGCAGTTCGCTCGGGCGGGCGGGGCGGGTGTGCTGACGCTGGGGGAATGGGACAAGGACTTCGCGCTGGCGGCGCCGTCGAAGGACGAGACGGTGGACTACGGCCAGAAGCTTCCGAAGACGAGCGACTAGCAGCGCTCGCGCGGCTCCGCCGCCGGGGTCACGGCCAACCGGGCCAGGCGGGGGCCCTGCATGTTTCGGCCCCGCCTGCGAAGACACCCGGTGCCCGCTGCAGCGGCCGGGGCTGAATCCGCGCGGCCAGACGTCCTAGCCGCGCTTCCGCCTGCCCTTCATGAGCAGCCGCGGCAGTCCCGCAGGCACAGGGCGGCGCGTCGTCGCCGTCGTCGGCAGCGGCGCCGCCGCTCCCGAGTCGGGCGGGAAGTCGCTGCTGGAGTCCTGCGGCTCAAGGCGCAGCACCCGGCACTCACGCGCCCAGCGTTCCGTCATCTGCTCCGCGTCCGGCGCGTTCAGCCGCTTGCCCTTCAGTTCGGCGACAGCCGACTCCCAGGCCTCGGAGTGCGGCTCCAGTTCGCTCACCGTCGCCGTCCAGGCGATCAGCCGGCCACCCTTGTCCTTGCTGCGGACCGTCACCTCGGCCCTCGCGCCGTTCGCCAGCTGCGGCAGCGGCTGCTCGTCCGGCCCGTCACCCACGACATGCGCGGCGCCTTCGTGCCAGACGTGCCACAGGGCGCGCGCGGGACCCCCGCCGCGCACCCAGATGAGGCCGGACTTCTTCGTGGCCTCCTCGACAAGCGCCTGGCCGAGCAGCTGTTGTGTCATGCGGGCAGCCTATCTACAGCCAGCCGTTGCGCTTGAGGGTGCGGTGGATGGCGAGGCAGAGCCCGATGATGCCGGTGAGCACCATGGGATAGCCGTACTTCCAGTGCAGCTCGGGCATGTGGTCGAAGTTCATGCCGTACACCCCGCAGACCGCCGTGGGCACGGCGATGATCGCCGCCCAGGAGGTGATCTTGCGCATGTCCTCGTTCTGCGCGACGGTCGCCTGCGCCAGATTGGCCTGGAGGATGGAGTTGAGCAGCTCGTCGAAGCCGATGACCTCTTCCTGCACCCGGGCGAGGTGGTCGGCGACATCGCGGAAGTACTTCTGGATGTCCGGGTCGACCAGCCGCATCGGCCGCTCGCTCAGCAGCTGCATCGGCCGCAGCAGCGGGGAAACGGCCCGCTTGAACTCCAGCACCTCGCGCTTGAGCTGGTAGATCCGCCCCGCGTCGCTGCCCCGCGGGCTGCCTTTCGCGGGCGCCGAGAAGACATCGATCTCGACCTCGTCGATGTCGTCCTGCACCGCCGCGGCCACCGCGATGTAGCCGTCGACGACATGGTCCGCGATGGCGTGCAGTACCGCCGACGGTCCTTTGGCGAGCAGCTCGGCGTCCTTCTGCAGCCCGTGCCGCAGCGCCCGCAGCGAGCCCTTGCCGCCGTGGCGCACCGTGATGACGAAGTCCCGGCCGGTGAAGCACATCACCTCACCGGTCTCTACGACCTCGCTCGTCGCCGTGAGCTCGGCGTGCTCGACGTAGTGGATCGTCTTGAAGACGGTGAACAGGGTGTCGTCGTACCGCTCCAGCTTGGGCCTCTGGTGGGCGTGGACCGCGTCCTCGACAGCCAGCGGGTGCAGCCCGAACTCCGCCGCGATCCCCGCGAATTCCGCTTCCGTCGGCTCATGCAGCCCGATCCACGCGAAGCCGCCGCCCTCACGCACCCGCAGCATCGCCTCGTGCGGCGTCTGGCAGTGGTCGGTGTCCAGCCGCTTCCCGTCGCGGTAGACCGCGCAGTCGACGACGGCACTGGAGGCGGACGGGTCGCGGGTGGTGTCGTACGTGTTGTACGGGGCGCTGCTCTTGCGCAGGGCCGGGCGCACTGCTGCGCGCAGGTCACGGATCATCGACATGGCGGGCTCCTTCACGGAGAGGCCGTCGGCGAGTGGCGTGGCACAGCCCGGAATGGGGACGTGATGCATACGTCCGCAAAGCGGGCGGCACCGCGGGATTCGCGGTGACGGCGTTCGCTACAGACAGGCAAAAACGAAGTGCTCTTCCGTCGTGCGAAAGCCGCGGGCCCCGTGCGGGAAGGCCTCAGATCACCAAGGAGAGGTGTCGTGCGGAAGAGCGGTTGGTACTGCACGGTCGACTTCGATCCACCGCAGACCCCACCTCCTCCTGCCGGTCCCCCGTAAGGGATGACGTGTCGCCGGGACCGGGAGCAGTTCCCCGGAACTCCGCCTGGGGTGCCCCCACCGGCGTGCTGTCCCGACCAGCGGCCAAGACTATCAGCCGACAGAGGGCCAATCCCTTCGTTTGCCCGTTCTATACGCGCTTTATGCTCGCGACATGGAAGAAGTTCTTGCTCTGGTCGAGGCCAGGCTGCGCACGGCACTTGGTGAGCCGGACGCGCGCGCCGCGGTGACCTTCCTCGGGACGGAACGCATCGAGGTGCTCCGCTTCATGGATCGCGACGGCGACGGGGACATCGTGCGCTACGCCACCCTGGGCATGTCCGCGCACCCCATGACGGACCCCACGGCGGCGCTCGCCGACCCGGTGAAGGGGCCGCGCGCGGAGCTGGTCCTTTCCGTACGGGGCGGGCTCGCGGACACCGACAAGGTGCTGCGCCCGCTCGCCGTGCTCGCCGCGTCGCCGCAGGTCGAGGGCGTGGTCGTGGCGCCCGGCGCCTCGCTGGACGTCGGAGGTCCGCTGTGGCCGTCCGCCCCGTTCAGCTCTGTGCTCGTCGCGGAGCCGGGCGGTCTTGTCGAAGATCTGGAACTGGATGCGCCGCTGGACCCGGTGCGCTTTCTGCCGCTGCTGCCGATGACGTCGAACGAGGCGGCCTGGAAGCGGGTGCACGGCGCGCAGGAGCTCCAGGAGCGCTGGCTGACGCACGGAACCGACCTGCGCGATCCGCTGCGCAGGTCGGTGGCCCTGGACTGAGCTCGCACTGACTCCGCACTGAACTCAGTACTGACGAGGGTCAGTTGGCGAAGGCCGGTGTGCGACAACGGTCACGCCGTCCCCCCTCTGCGTCGGCCGAAGGCCGTCCGCACACGCCGGACGGGTGATCGTCCTTGACGCGACGACGGCCGGGGAGGACCGTGGGGCGCTATGAGGGGCGAACCCAGTTGCCCGAAGTGCGGTGGCCGGGTCAGGGCGCCCGGTCTCTTTGCCGACTCCTGGCAGTGCGACGTGCACGGCGCCGTGCACCCGCTGCAGCCGGTGATCCCGCCCAGCGTCGAGGCCCTCGGTGTCGTGGTGCACCGCGCGAAAGTCCCCGTCTGGATGCCCTGGCCGCTGCCCGTCGGCTGGCTCTTCACCGGAGTCGCCTACGCGGGCGACGACCGCAGCGGAGGCCGCGCGACCGCGGTGGCCTGCTCGGGCCCCGGCCCGCTCGGCGGCATAGGTGAACTACTGCTGGTCGCCGAGGAACTGGGCGTCGGTCTCGGGGCGCGCTACGCGGGGATGGACGGCCCGGACCCCGGCCCGCACATCTGCGTCGACAAGCCGTCGCAGGCCAAGGTCCTCGCCGCCGGCCGCCCCACACCGCTGTGGCATGTCGCCGACGCGCCCGACGACCGCGCGGTGTTCGCCGGCGAGGCGCGGGGGCTGTGGCTGTGGGCGATCGTCTGGCCCGAACAGACCGGGCTGCTCCTCTACGACGAGCTGGTGCTGACGGATCTGCGGGACGCGGGCGCGGAAGTGGAGCTGCTGCCCTGCGGGGCGCTGTCGCCCCGCCTGCTCTCGTGAACCGGGCTGACGGGGGCTGACCGGGGTTGTTCGAATCCCCGATACACTGGACCGTCCCCCGTCCGTCCGCCCCCAGAGCTACGCCTGGGAAGTGCCCACCCTGGAGTCACGCGTCGTGCGCATCGATCTGCACACCCACTCCACGGCATCGGACGGTACGGACACCCCGGCCGAGCTGGTACGTAACGCCGCGGCGGCCGGACTGGACGTCGTCGCGCTCACCGACCACGACACCACCCGCGGCCACGCCGAGGCGATCGCCGCGCTCCCCGAGGGCATGACCCTGGTCACCGGTGCCGAACTCTCCTGCCGTATCGACGGGGTGAGCCTGCATCTGCTGGCGTATCTCTTCGACGCCGACGAGCCGGACCTGCTGCGGGAGCGTGAGCTCGTACGGGACGACCGGGTGCCGCGCGCCCAGGCCATGGTGGCCAAGCTCCAGGAGTTGGGTGTCCCCGTCGAGTGGTCGCAGGTCGCCCGTATCGCCGGAGAGGGTTCGGTCGGCCGCCCGCACATCGCCTCCGCGCTGGTCGAACTCGGCGTCGTGCCCACCGTCTCCGACGCGTTCACCACGGAGTGGATCGCCGACGGCGGCCGTGCGCACATCACCAAGCACGAGCTGGACCCCTTCACGGCGATCCGACTGGTCAAGGCCGCCGGCGGTGTCACCGTCTTCGCGCACCCCCTCGCAGTCAAGCGCGGCCGCACGGTGCCCGAGAGCGCGATCGCGGAACTTGCCGCGGCAGGTCTCGACGGCATCGAGATCGACCACATCGACCACGACGAGGCGGCGCGCGCCCGGCTGCGCCCACTGGCCGCCGACCTCGGCCTGCTGGGCACCGGATCCAGTGACTACCACGGCAGCCGCAAGGCATGCCGGCTCGGGGAGTTCACCACCGACCCTGAGATCTACGGCGAGATCACCCGCCGGGCGACGGGCGCGTTCCCGGTGCCGGGCACGGGCGGACGCCCGGCCTAGGTCGCGCAGCGTCCCGTCTGCCCCGCGACGCACTCCCGCTTAGCCCTTCGGCACGGGAGGTGTCCCCACGCTGCGTCGTCGTCCGTCGCCGCCGCTCCGCGTTCTTTCTCCGCCTTGCGACGGCACGTACCAGACTCCGACGGGCCGCCCTTCGAGCGGTCGACGCTACTTTGACGACACTCCCCAGGGCCTGCCCGGCCCCCCGCCCCGCCCTTCCCTGTCCGCCCCTCTTCCCGCTAGGGCCCTCACCGTGTTCGACGCTGCCATATTCGGCTCTCTCTTCCTGACCCTCTTTGTCATCATGGATCCCCCCGGGATCACTCCGATCTTCCTCGCGCTGACCTCCGGCCGGCCCGCCAAGGTGCAGCGCCGCATGGCCTGGCAGGCCGTCGCCGTCGCCTTCGGCGTGATCACCGTCTTCGGCATCCTCGGCCAGCAGATCCTGGACTATCTCCATGTCTCCGTTCCCGCGCTGATGATCGCGGGCGGTCTGCTCCTGCTGCTCATCGCGCTCGACCTGCTGACCGGCAAGACGGACGAGCCCCAGCAGACGAAGGACGTCAATGTCGCGCTCGTACCGCTGGGCATGCCGCTGCTCGCCGGGCCCGGCGCGATCGTGTCGGTGATTCTGGCCGTGCAGCACGCCGACGGCCCGAGCCAGCAGGTGGCCGTGTGGGCCGCGATCGTCGCGATGCATGTGGTGCTCTGGCTGACCATGCGCTACTCGCTGCTGATCATCCGGCTGATCAAGGACGGCGGCGTGGTGCTCGTGACCCGGCTAGCGGGAATGATGCTCTCGGCGATCGCCGTGCAGCAGATCATCAACGGCGTCACCCAGGTGATCCAGAGCTCCTGAACTGCCGCTGCCACACAGAGCGCCCCCGTACGGATATCCGTACGGGGGCGCGGTGCGTCACATCACAACGTCATGAAGCGTTACGAGGCCGTCGTTTCGGCGGGTCGGATGTAGATGCGCTGGCCGATCGAGGCGGCCTGCTGCACGATCCGGTTGACGGAGGCGGCGTCTACAACGGTGCTGTCCACGGCGGTGCCGTCGACGTCGTTGAGTCGCATGATCTCGAAGCGCAAGGCTTCTCCCTTCGTCTGATCCTCCTGCTGGAGAACTGATGGGGACGGTTGTCCGTGTGTGTTCTGTTGTGGTTCAACGGTATGCACCCTACAAACATTCCCTACGCTAAGGAAATTTTTCGGATGCCTAACTACTGGCAGGTGAAGGCGGGGCCACGGAGAATGAACCTCGTATGAACGATGCAGAGATCAACGAGATCAGTGCCCGCCTGGAGCGCACCAACGAGCTGCTCCATCGCATGCTCGCCGAGGTCGCCAAGACCCCTTCTACCCATGCCATCTTCGTCGATGCCGGTTACGTCTATGCTGCGGCCGGGTTGCTTGTTGCGGGCACCGAGGACCGGCGTTCCTTCGACCTGGATGCCGAGGGGCTGATCGAGGCCTTCATCGACAAGGCCCGCACGATCTTCGCGGACAGCAGGCTGCTGCGGGTGTACTGGTACGACGGCGCCCGCCGCCGTATCCACACCAGCGAGCAGCAGTCCATCGCCGAGCTGCCGGACGTCAAGGTGCGCCTGGGCAATCTCAACGCGAACAACCAGCAGAAGGGCGTCGACTCACTCATCCGTACGGACCTGGAGTCACTCGCCCGCCACCGCGCGATCAGCGACGCGGCCCTCGTCGGCGGCGACGAGGACCTGGTCTCGGCGGTCGAGGCAGCGCAGGGGTACGGGGCACGGGTCCATCTGTGGGGCATCGAGGCGGGGGAGGGGCGCAACCAGGCCGAACCTCTGCTGTGGGAGGTCGACAGTCAGCGGACGTTCGACCTCGACTTCTGCCGTCCCTACATCACCCGCCGCCCGGTCACGACGTACGAGAACGAGGGCGCGCCGCCCCCGTCACGTGACGAGGTGCGCTTTGTGGGCGCGCAGATCGCCGCGACCTGGCTGGCGGAGCGGGGGCGCGAGCAGATGGCGGAGCTGTTGCCCGGCCATCCCTACCTGCCCGGGCCCGTGGATCAGGACCTGCTCATCGAGGCGGAGAAGTTGCTGCAGCGCTCACTGCGGGGGCACGCCGTGCTGAGGCGGGCGCTGCGGGACGGGTTCTGGCAGCACCTGCAGGCTCAGTACTGATCCCAGAACGACACCAGTGCTGCCGCCGTCTCGGCGGGGCGGTCGGTGTTCGGCGAGTGCTCGGCACCCGCGATGACCGTCCGGCGGGCGTCCAGACGTTGTGCCATCGCGTCCAGCAGCGGTACCGGCCAGGTGTCGTCGCGCTCGCCCGACAGCACAAGCTTCGGCAGCGGCTGTACGGCGGCGAGCGCGTCGACCCGGTCGGGCTCCACGGTCAGGGCGCGGCCGGTGGCGATCAACTGGGACGGGTTGTGGCGCAGCCAGCGCCGGCGCAGGTCCTCGCCGTTGGTGGGGTCGGTGTCCGCGTCCTCGGGCGGGTCGAGCGCCTTCATCGCCTGCCACACCTCGTCCATGCTCATCACCGCGAGTGCGTCGCTGAGCATCCTCACCTTCTGCTGCTGGGCGGGCGAGATCTGCGCGGGCCCGGAGGACACGAGGGTCAGGGTGCGGAAGGGGACGGGGTCGACGAGGACGGCGGCGCGGGCGATCTGTCCGCCGAGCGAGTGCCCGAGGAGGTGGACCGGGCCGTCCTGGACCGCCTGGGCCTGCGCCAGCACATCGCGGGCCAACTCGGCCTGGGCGTAAGACTGTTGGTCCTCGGGGCCACCGGTCTCGTACTGCCCGCGCCCGTCGACGGCGACAACGCGGTAACCGGCCTCGGTGAGGGGCTCGAGCAGTGCGATGAAGTCCTCCTTGCTCCCGGTGTACCCGGGCAGGAGGAGGGCGGTGCCTTTGTGGGGCTGACCGCTGGGCTGCGCATCGAGGACGGCGAACGTGCCGCGCGCGGTGGCGAGATCGCGGGGGAGCGCGCAGGAGGGCGGGGCGAAGAAGGGCGGCCGGCTCATGCGACGAGGCTAACGGGGTCCCGGCCTCGACCGGCGCTCCGCCCCGACCCGCGTCCCACACGCCGATGGCCCGGCCCCCTCGCGGGGAAACCGGGCCATCGGCGTTGGTGCGTCAGCTCTCGGGCTGGGCTGCCTTCACCGTGCGGGTGCGGCGGCGGGGCTTGGCGACCGCGTCGGCCTCGGCCTCGGGTGTGACCTCGACCTCGACCGGCTTGGTGGCGCGGGTGCGGCGGCGGGGCTTGGCGACCGCGTCGGCCTCGGCCTCGGGTGTGACCTCGACCTCGACCGGCTTGGTGGCGCGGGTGCGGCGGCGGGGCTTGGCGACCGCGTCGGCCTCGGCCCCGGGTGTGACCTCGACCTCGACCGGCTTGGTGGCGCGGGTGCGGCGGCGGGGCTTGGCCTCGACCTCGGCCTCAACCTCGACCACCGTGTCGGTCGCCTCGACCGTGTCCACGACCGTCGTCGCCGCTCCCACCCGGGTGCGGCGCCGGCGCCGCGGGGCGCGGGGCTCCGCGGGCGCTTCCGTGGTCTCCGGCGTCGCCTCGGCCATCGGCTCCGCCGCCTGGGGCGTCGAGCCGCCGCGCGTACGGCGCCGCTGCCGCGGAGTGCGCGGTGCGCGAGGCGCCCGCTCCTCCGTGGCCTGCGCGGATTTGCGGCCGCGGCCGCCCGTCTCGCCCAGGTCCTCGACTTCCTCCGCCGCAAGACCCGCGCGGGTGCGCTCGGCGCGGGGCAGGACGCCCTTGGTGTCCGCCGGGATGCTCAGTTCCTCGAACAGGTGCGGCGACGTGGAGTACGTCTCGACCGGGTCGCCGAAGCCCAGGTCCAGCGCCTTGTTGATCAGCTGCCAGCGCGGAATGTCGTCCCAGTCGACCAGTGTGATCGCGATGCCCTTGGCCCCCGCGCGGCCGGTGCGGCCGATGCGGTGGAGGTAGGTCTTCTCGTCCTCGGGCGACTGGTAATTGATGACATGGGTCACACCCTCGACATCGATGCCGCGCGCGGCGACATCGGTGCAGACGAGGACGTCCACCTTGCCGTTGCGGAAGGCACGAAGCGCCTGCTCGCGCGCGCCCTGGCCGAGGTCGCCGTGGACCGCGCCGGAGGCGAAGCCGCGGCTCTGGAGCTGCTCGGCGATGTCCGCCGCCGTGCGCTTGGTGCGGCAGAAGATCATCGCAAGGCCGCGGCCGTCGGCCTGCAGTATGCGGGAGACCAGCTCCGGCTTGTCCATGGAGTGCGCGCGGTACACGTACTGCGCGGTGTTCGCGACGGTCGCGCCCTCGTCGTCCGGCGAGGTCGCGCGGATGTGTGTCGGCTGCGACATGTAGCGGCGGGCGAGGCCGATGACCGCACCCGGCATGGTCGCCGAGAACAGCATCGTCTGGCGCTTCGCCGGAAGCCGCTGGATGATCTTCTCGACGTCGGGCAGGAAGCCCAGGTCCAGCATCTCGTCGGCCTCGTCGAGGACGAGCGCGCGCACATGCGAGAGGTCGAGCTTCTTCTGGCCGGCCAGGTCGAGCAGTCGGCCGGGGGTGCCGACGATCACGTCGACGCCCTTTTTGAGCGCCTCGACCTGGGGTTCGTACGCACGGCCGCCGTAGATGGCGAGCACGCGGACGTTACGCACCTTGCCGGCGGTCAGCAGGTCGTTGGTGACCTGCGTGCACAGCTCGCGGGTGGGGACGACCACAAGAGCCTGCGGGGCGTCGGTCAGCTGCTCGGGCTTCGCCCGGCCCGCCTCGACGTCCGCGGGGACGGTGACACGCTCCAGCAGCGGCAGGCCGAAACCGAGGGTCTTGCCCGTGCCGGTCTTGGCCTGTCCGATGACGTCGGTGCCGGTGAGCGCGACGGGGAGTGTCATCTCCTGGATGGGGAACGGGGTCATGATGCCGACGGCCTCAAGGGCCTCGGCGGTCTCGGGGAGGATCCCAAGATCCCGGAAAGTAGTAGTCAGGGTGCTGCCTCTTCTGTGAGACGCGGCACGAGGCGAACGATGGGGGGTCGTACCGCACCTGGGTACTGGGCCGGCCGTGGGTTGGCCGGATGGCGCGGGACCACTGCCGTCGCTCGAGCGTCGTGCCGCTGAGGGGCCCCTCATCTGCGGTCGTACGCAACTGTGCGCACGGTCCGCGTGGAGGGCGGTCGGTTCGGAGCCGATCGTGCCACCGACCGGGCATCCTCAAGGGGACTCTGGGGAACGAGTCCCCCAGTCATACATGCGATCGCCCGCCGAGTAGCAAAGACGCTCGACAGGCGCATTACCACTGTACCCCGGAATCGCGCATGTGTGTTGGGCGAATTCGTAGGAACCTCACTGCGGGCGAGGCTGACCAGGCCCTTCCGCCCCGCGATGAGCGGGCTATTGTGCGCTTCATGGAGACGCCTGACAACGCCACTGAACCCACCGGAATCGCCGCCCAGGACTGGGCCACGGCGTCCGCCGACCCCCAGTACCGCGCCGCCGTCGTGGACCTGCTGGGCGCGCTCGCGTACGGCGAGCTGGCGGCCTTCGAGCGGCTCGCCGAGGACGCCAAGCTCGCGCCGACGCTCGGCGACAAGGCGGAGCTGGCGAAGATGGCCTCCGCGGAGTTCCACCACTTCGAGCAGCTCCGCGACCGGCTCACCGCCATCGATGCCGAGCCGACCGCCGCCATGGAGCCCTTTGCCCAGGCCCTGGACGACTTCCACCGCCAGACCGCGCCGTCTGACTGGCTCGAGGGCCTGGTCAAGGCCTACGTCGGCGACTCGATCGCCAGCGACTTCTACCGCGAGGTCGCGGCGCGCCTGGACACCGACACCCGCGCGCTGGTGCTCGCCGTGCTCGACGACACGGGCCACGGCAACTTCGCGGTCGAGAAGGTGCGCGCCGCGATCGAGGCCGAGCCGCGTGTCGGCGGTCGCCTCGCGCTGTGGGCGCGCAGGCTGATGGGCGAGGCGCTCTCGCAGGCGCAGCGGGTGGTGGCGGACCGCGATGCGCTCTCCACGATGCTCGTGGGCGGCGTGGCCGGCGGCTTCGACCTCGCGGAGGTGGGCCGGATGTTCTCCCGGATCACCGAGGCGCACACCAAGCGCATGGCTGCCCTGGGGCTTGCGGCCTAGGTGTGACTCAGCCGTCGGGCGGCCTTGGGGGTTTGGGTGGCTCGTTCGGCTCGTCGGACTCCGATGATTCGGGCGACTCGGACGAATCAGGAGCTTTCGGCGGCTTCCGCGGCTCCTCGGGCTTCGCGGAAGCCGCTGAGTGCGGCCTCAGAAAGGGAACGCCCGGCGCAGTCGGCGCGTCGACGGCCTGATCAGCAGCGAGAGCAGTACGGCTCCGATCGCCGCCGCGCCCACCAGCACCGCCAGGGTGTACCCAGGGCCGAGCGCAGCATGCGTCACATACGCGCCGAACAGAGCCCCGAGTGAACCTGCGGTGAGCACCACGCGGCGCGGCGGGAGGCGGTCCGGCAGCTGCCTGACAGCGATCCAGGCGAGGGCGAGTCCGAGCAGGACTGAACCGAGCGCTTCCAGCAGCACTGCTGATCACCTCACGGATGCCGGTGCGGGCAAATCGGTCGTAGCCCGTACTACCCGGCCTCTGTGCGGTACAACCCTTCCTGAGCAGCGGAAGAGGGCCCGGCCGGGAATCCCGCCGAGCCCTCTTCACGGTGCCTCGGTCGTACTGCTTCAGCGACGTCGCGGCGCCCTACAGCGCGCCGAAGCCAACGCGCCGTACAGCCGGCTCGCCGATCTCGACGTACGCGATCCGGTCGGCCGGCACCAGGACCTTGCGGCCCTTGTCGTCCGAGAGGCTGAGCAGCTGCGCCTTGCCGGCCAGAGCGTCGCCCACCGCGCGCTCGACCTCCTCGGCGGACTGCCCGCTCTCCAGAACGATCTCCCGGGGCGCGTGCTGCACGCCGATCTTGACCTCCACGGCTATGTCCCTCCGAACGGTCAGTGCGTTGCGCGGTCAGCCGCGCCGTACGCAGCACACACTAGCCCGGCCGACGGACACGTCAGGCGTCCGAGGTGAACGCCAGGAGCGAACACCGGTCGGTCAGTCTTCCTGCTGGTCGGTTGCGTGCTGGTCTGTGCCGTGCAGCGGGAAGCCCGCGATGCCGCGCCAGGCGAGAGAGGTCAGCAGCTGCACGGCCGTGTCGCGCGGAATGGCGGAATCACTGGAGAGCCAGTACCTGGCCACCACCTGCGACACCCCGCCGAGGCCGACGGCCAGCAGCATCGACTCCTCTTTGGACAGGCCCGTGTCCTCGGCGATCACGTCCGAGATCGCCTCGGCGCACTGGAGGGAGACGCGGTCCACGCGCTCGCGTACGGCGGGCTCGTTGGTCAGGTCGGACTCGAAGACCAGCCGGAAGGCACCGCCCTCGTCCTCGACGTATGCGAAATAGGCGTCCATGGTGGCGGCGACGCGCAGCTTGTTGTCGGTCGTCGAGGCGAGCGCCGTACGGACGGCGAGCAGCAGCGACTCGCAGTGCTGGTCGAGCAGCGCGAGATAGAGCTCGAGCTTGCCCGGGAAGTGCTGGTAGAGCACCGGCTTGCTGACGCCCGCCCGTTCGGCGATGTCGTCCATGGCGGCCGAGTGGTAGCCCTGGGCCACGAAAACTTCCTGGGCGGCGCCCAGAAGCTGGTTCCTGCGGGCTCGGCGTGGCAGGCGTGTGCCCCGCGGGCGCGCTGCCTCTGTCTGCTCGATGGCTGTCACGCCGCCTCCCAAAAATCGTTCCGTGCGCGCTGTGCGCAGCGCCGCCATCGTACTTTTGGGTAACCCGGCTGTGCGTGCTGCGAGCGCAGAATTTCACGGACCGGACAGTCGCGGTAGCTCCCTACTCGGGGGCAGTCAGGGGCAGGTCACCGGTAGTCGTCCTCGTCGAGCGCCACCACCCGGGCCTGTTCCACGGCGTCGGCCACGTTTGCCGAGTCCAGGTCATTGGGGCTGACCTGGTCGTCCTGCTCGGATTGCACGTCCTTGAGCTGCTCGGCCGCATCGGCCTCCGGGACCTCCTCGTCGAGTGCGGCGGCCTGGTCGTCTTCTTCGAAAGTTTCCGGGTCGGTGGGATCGACAGCCATGCGGCACCGCTTTCCATGGAGAGCGCCTTTCCTATGAGCGTAGGAGCTACCCATTCCCGGCGCTACGTGATGTGTGATGCCGAACACACGAACCACGGCGTGATCGTCTCGTAACATTGCCGCATGTCTTCGACCGAGCTGCCGGGAGTACGCGCCGTAACCGCCGCCGCGGCCCCCAAGGTGGCGGCCGTACGGGTCGCCGAGGGGGAGGAGCTTCGCTCCGTCACGCTGCCCGGCCTGACGCTCAACGTCAGATCGCGTCCCCCGGCGCGCTCCGGGCTGCCACACGCGCTGTACGTGCACGGCCTCGGCGGTTCCTCGCTCAACTGGTCGGCGCTGATGCCACTGCTCGCGGACGTCGTGGGCGGAGAGGCGCTGGATCTGCCCGGCTTCGGGGACTCCCCGCCGCCCGACGACGGCAACTACTCGCTCACGGGACACGCCCGGGCCGTGATCCGGTTTCTGGACGCGGCAGGGCACGGACCGGTGCACCTGATCGGCAACTCGCTGGGCGGCGCGGTCTCGACCAGGGTCGCTGCCGTCAGGCCCGATCTGGTGCGCACACTCACCCTGATCTCGCCTGCCCTGCCCGAGTTGCGCGTCCAGCGCTCGGCCGTGCCCACGGCGCTGCTGGCGCTGCCCGGTGTGGCCTCGCTCTTCACCAGACTCACCAAGGACTGGTCGGCCGAGCAGCGCACCAAGGGTGTGCTGGAACTCTGTTACGGGGACCCCACGCGGGTCACCGACGAGGCGCTGCGCAATGCTGTGGAGGAGATGGAGCGGCGCATACAGCTCCCGTACTTCTGGGACGCCATGGCCCGCTCGGCACGCGGAATCGTCGACGCGTACACCCTGGGCGGTCAGCACGGACTGTGGCGGCAGGCGGAGCGGGTGCTTGCGCCGACGCTCCTGGTGTACGGAGGACGCGACCAGCTCGTCGCGTACCGTATGGCGCGCAAAGCGGCGGCGGCCTTCCGGGATTCCCGGCTGCTGACACTCCCGGACGCGGGACACGTCGCCATGATGGAGTACCCGGATACGGTCGCCCTGGCCATCCGGGAGCTGCTCGACAACTGCGGTGGGAGCTGATCCGGGGCGTGGGACGACATAGCCGCAAGGGCCCCGCACCCAAGGGCTCCGATTCGGGCAGTACATCCGGTATAGAGAGCTATCCGGCCGGTGGGCGGCGCAGACGCCCCGCCTCGCCGGGTGCCGAGCAGCACACCCCTTCCGGCTACGGCATGCCCCCGGCCAGGGGCGGACACCCCGAGCAGCATGAGCCGGGTGGTGGCTGGGGCGTACCGCAGCAGTACCGGGGCGGCCCGGGCGGGCAGCGGGTTCAGGCGCCGGCCGCGCCGCCTCGGACGGTGGCGGGCGGGGCACGTATACCGGGCCCGCGGCGGGAGTTCGTCGAGGCCTTCGACCAGCCGCAGCCCGGGCGGCAGCAGGGCAGAGGGCCGCAGGACGATCCGTACGCCTCCACCACATCCTGGGCCGACGAGCCCGACGCAGCCCTCGGCTCGGACGAGGACGGCGCGCCCGGGAAGCGGGATGCCAAGGGCGGCAAGGGGCGCACCTTCACCGGGATCGCCGCCGCCGCGGTGACCACCGTGCTCGCGGTCGTGGTCGCCGGCCAGGTGGCCGCCGACAATCACAGCCACTCAAGCGCCCAGTCCGCAGACGAGGAACGCAGCGGCGCCGAGAGTCCGGCCTCCCGTTCGGACAGCCGGAAGGTCCCGCCGCAGAAGGCCAAGCCCGCGGCCCCCGCCTCGTACCAGCAACTGATGGCCACACAGTTCCCGCTCGCCGCCAAGCTGAAGGGGAGCGGAAAGTTCGAGGCCGTCCCCGGCTTCGACAAGGCGCCGGGCAAGGGCCGCAAGATCCGCTACCGGGTGGATGTCGAACAGGGTCTCGGACTCGACGGCGCGCTCTTTGCCAAAGCGGTCCAGGCAACACTGAACGACGACCGCAGCTGGGCGCACGACGGGGCGATGACCTTCGAGCGGATTTCCTCCGGCGATCCTGAATTCATCATTACGCTCGCCAGCCCCGGCACCACGGCCGACTGGTGCGCCAAATCCGATCTGGATACGGCCGAAGGCAATGTCAGCTGCGATTCCGCGAAGACCGACCGGGTGATGATCAACGCGTACCGCTGGGCCCAGGGCTCCGAGACATACGGCGCCCAGGCGATGCTCACGTACCGTCAGATGCTCATCAACCACGAGGTCGGGCACCGGCTCGGACACGGGCATGAGAACTGCAGTGCGCCGGGAGCGCTCGCGCCGGTGATGCAGCAGCAGACCAAGTCCCTCAACATCGACGGCATCAAGTGCAAGCCCAACCCCTGGGTGTACCCCGGCAGTTGAGGTCCGGCATGCGGGACCACTGTCTTACGCCGCGTGGCCGGTGTATCGACAGAGGCGGCAGGATCATTACCGAAACAGCACCGTAGCGCGACAGAACGCAACCGGCACGCGAAAGTTACGTGGGTTCACCCCTTCCAGTGGCGCGATGGACAACCGTCCGTCGCGCCACCGTCGTACCGGCTTAACGTCGTCACGCTGCGAGTCGCCGGACCAACGGCGGCCGCCGACAAGGAGATCGGGGGTGCGCTCGTGCGGATCGGACTGCTTACGGACGGTGGTTATCCGTATGCGACAGGTGAATCCAGGCAGTGGTGCGACAGGCTTGTGCACGGGCTCGCGCAGCACGAGTTCGACATCTACGCGCTGAGCCGCAGCGCACAGCAGGAGGACCACGGCTGGATCCGGCTCCCGGCGCAGGTGCAGCGCGTGCGCACCGCCCCGCTCTGGGCGCCCGAGGACGACGGGCACACCTACGGCAGACACGAACGACGGCGCTTCGTCGGCCACTTCACGGAACTCGCCGCCGCCGTCTGCGGACCGGGCGAAGGCTTCGCGGACGGACTCTACGGTCTCTCCGAACTCGCCCGCGAACGCGGCGGCCTCTACGCCGCGCTCCGCTCCGAACTGGCCGTGCGCACCCTCGAATCCGCCTGCCGCGCCCCCCGCGCGCACCGCACCCTGCACGCCGCCACCGTCCCCGACTACCTGGCCTTCGCCGACCAGTTGGAGCGCGCCCTGCGCCCCCTCTCCGTCGACTGGTACGGCGCCGACGGGCTCGGAGCCGTCGATCTCTGCCATGCCGCGTCCGGCGGATCCGCGGCGCTCCCCGGCCTGTTGGCCAAACGCTTCTTCGGGGTTCCGCTGCTGGTCACGGAGTACGGCGTTCAGCTGCGCGCGCACTACCTGGCCGCGAGCGAGGGCGAGCTGACCGCACCCGTACGCGCCCTCCTCGCCGCCTTCCAGGGCCGTCTCGCAGCCGAGGTGTACGCCCAGGCATCCGTCATCACGCCCGGCAACACGCACGCCCGGCGCTGGCAGGAGAAGTGCGGCGCCGACCGCGCCAAGCTGCGGACCGTGTACCCGGGCATGGACGCGGAACGGTTCGCCGCGGTCGGCGAGGGCGACGACGGCGGTGACGAGCACACCCTGGTGTGGGTCGGCAGATACGAGCCCGCCAAGGACCTCATCGCGTTGCTCCACGCCTTCGCCGAGGTGCGCAAGGAGGAGCCGCAGGCGCGGCTGCGGCTGTTCGGGGCACCGGTGCACGGGCCCGAGGCCGCGACGTATCTCGCCCACTGCCAGGCCCTGGCCGCCCAGCTCTTCCCCGACGAGGCCGCCGACGCGCACGCCGTGGGCGACAACCCCGTCTCGTTCGAGGAGATCGGCGGGCCCGAGGCCCCCGAGCTCGCCGACGCCTATGCGTCCGGTGGCGTGGTCGTCCTGTCCAGCGTCGTCGAGGGCTTCCCGATCAGCCTTGTCGAGGCGATGTTCTGCGCACGCGCCACGGTGTCGACCGACGTCGGCGCGGTCGTGGAAGTCATCGGCGGTACGGGCCTGGTCGTGCCACCGCGCAATCCGCGGGCGCTCGCGGACGCCTGCCTCGCGCTGCTGCGCGACCCGGAGCGCCGGGAACGACTGGGCGCCGCCGCACGCGCCCGCGCACTCGAACTGTTCACGATCGAGCAGAACCTGACGGCATTTCGCGGCATTTACCTGGAGCTGATCTCGCACTCCCCGGTGAAACGTGAAGCCGTCGACGACGACGGCGAGCCGCTGCCGTTCGCCCACCCCGCCGAGGCGCATGTTCCCGGCCACTGGACAGGCGGCGGCACTGCCTCGCCCAGCGGCACCCCGCGCTGGGCGGACGGACCGGAACGGATGCACGGCCTCATCGGCGTGGCCGCGACCCCGAAGGAGGCGCGCGCATGAGCACATCGCGGATCACCGAGAGCGCGGGCGGCGCGTCGGGCGCCCAGGGGGCGGGCGAGCACATGAGCACCCGTGGCGCCGTGACCGCCTGGGGCACGTCCGGCGGCAGCCCTCCGGGCGCCACCGGAGGCACCGGCAGCGGCCCCCTGGACGGCCCTTCCGACGGAGCCTCCGCCCTCGGCCGGCCAGGACCGACCGCCGGTGCCGGCCTGTGGGACAGCCATGGCGACGCCCTCCCCGCCGACCGGGACGACGAGCCGGCGAAGCCCCGCAAGGCCCCCGCTCCCCGACGCGGCCCCGCAGACCCCGTCAAGGCCCTGATGCACCGCCACCGGGACCTGTGCGAGCGGGCCGTCGACCCCCTGGAGATCGCCGCGGGGCTCGAAGCCCACGGCCTCACCGACCGGACCGCCGCCCGCTTCCGTCACCGGGACGTCTTCTCGCTCGCCGAGGAGCTCTACGCCCGCGTGCCGCGGGGAGCGGAGCCGGAGCGGGCCGACGACCGTCCGGCGCGCGCGGCCCGGGCGCGCGCCGGACGCCGCCCCCTGGGCGCCGGGCGCGCACTCCTCACCCTGCTGCCCGGCGCCGTCTGCGCGCTCACCGTCGCCGCGACCCGGGCGATGGACGGCGGCGCCCGGATCGCCGTCACGGCCGCGGGTGTGATCGGCGTCACCGTCGCGCTCGCGCTGTGTCTGCGGCGCGGACCCCTGCGCGCCGAGGGGCGCACGGTCCCCGCCGTACGCCTGTGGACGCTCTGGCTGCTGGCGTACGCGGCGTACGGAGAAGGCCTCCTCGACGAGATCGTCGCAGGGGGCCCGCACGGCCCGCCGCCCCTGAGTACCGCCCCGCTCGTCGGGCTCGCCCTCGCCGTCGCCCCCGCGGCCGGGTGCGCCCGCCTCTTCTCCGTACAGGCACGACGCAGGCTCGACGGCAGCCGGGGCCTGGAGGAGTTCGCGTCCGGGACGCGCCCCCTGCTGCTGGGAGTCGTCGCCCTGTACGTCGGTGCCCTCGGCGTGCTCCTCGTCCTGGCCGGCCTGGTATTCCCCCCTCAGGCCCTCCTCCCCGCCGTCCCCCTCGGCACCCTGCTCTTCCTGGCCAGGCTGCTGATCGTCCACGGCTACCCGGCGTCCGCGGCCGCAGGACTCGCCGTCGCCTGCGGTGCCGAGGCACTCGCCCCCGCGCTCCTGCTGGCCGGACGCCTGCCCGGCTGCGACGTCCTGACCCGCCCCGCCGAGGCGGCCGTAGGTGCCTGGGGCAGCGGAGCCCTACCGGCCATCGCCTGCTCGGCCGCGGCGCTCGGCCTGCTGGCCCACGCCACCGCTGCCCTGTCCCGGGCCTCGGCGCACACCGTCTGACCACCCGCGGAGCCGACACCGCGGACGCATCCGGCACCCCTCACCACGGGTTCCGGCATCCCATCCGCACCGACAGCAACAGCCTTAAGGAGAAATCGACATGACCCCCCAACCCCCAACAGAGGCCCGTCGGCACCGAGGGGCCGCGCGATGAGGGTGCTCCTGCTCGGTGCCAATGGATTCCTCGGCCGCTTCGTCGCCGACCGGTTGCTCGCCGACCCCGCCGTGCACCTGACCGCCCTCGGGCGCGGTGACGACGCCGACGTACGTTTCGACCTCGCCGGAGGCAGCCCGGGCGCGCTGACCCGCTTCCTGGGCGCCGTCCACCCCGGCGTCGTCATCAACTGCGCGGGCGCCACGCGCGGCGGTGCCCGCGAGCTCACCCGGCACAACACCGTCGCCGTCGCCACCGTCTGCGAGGCTCTGCGCCGCAGCGGCTGCGGCGCCCGGCTCGTCCAGCTCGGCTGTGCCTCCGAGTACGGTCCGTCCCAGCAGGGTTCCTCGACAGCGGAGGATGCGATTCCGCGCCCGGGGGGCCCGTACGGCGTCAGCAAGCTCGCCGCCACCGAACTGGTACTCGGCGCGGGCCTGGACGCTGTCGTGCTGCGAGTCTTCTCGCCCGTCGGCCCCGGCACCCCGGCCGGCTCACCGCTCGGCCGCCTCGCCGAGGCGATGCGCCGCGCCATGCAGTCCGGCGACGGCGAGCTGAAGCTCAGCGGCCTCGGCGTGCAGCGCGACTTCGTCGACGTGCGGGACGTGGCGCGCGCCGTGCACGCCGCCTCGCTCTCCGCCGCGCAGGGCGTCGTCAACATCGGTACGGGACGTGCCGTACGACTGCGCGACGCGGCCGCTGTCCTGGCCAGGGTCGCGGGCTACGCGGGAGCGCTGCACGAACTCGACACGCCCCCCGGCCGTCCCTCCATCGGCGCCCCCCGCTCCGAATCCGTGCTGGAGCAGCTCACCGCGGGCCCGGCCCCCTATCCCGACGGCTGCGGCAGCTGGCAGCAGGCGGATGTGCGCACCGCCCGCGACCGACTCGGCTGGCGCCCCCGTATCAACCTCGAAGAGTCCCTCGCCGACATCTGGATGGAGGCGGCATGCCGCATCTGACCACCACGGGCACCACGCTCTCCGCGACCGGCGCGGTGGGGGTCTCCCCGGACGAAGTCTGGGGGAGGCTCGGCTTCGGCATCCCCGGCTGTGCCCACCCGCTGCTCGCCCCGGTCGAATGGGCCGAACTGACCCGTCCAGGGACGCCCCTGCACTGGGTCGTCCTCAATGTCGACGGCGGTCCCGGAGACCGCCCCGACCCACACTGCCTGGAGGCCGCGGGCAAGCTGCGCAACGCGGGCGTGCGCGTCCTGGGTCATCTCGACATGGCCCACGGCTCGCGCTCCTTCGGCGATCTCGTCTCCGACGCGCACCACTACCTCGAGTGGTACCGGACCGACGGCTTCCTGCTGGACCGCTGCCCCACGGACCGCGCCGATCTGCCGGAGGTGCGGCGTACGACGGCGACGCTGGAGGCCGTTCTCGACGGCGGCCATCTCGTTCTCGGGCACGGCTCGCATCCGTACCCGGATTACGCGGAGGCCGCCGACCAACTGGTCACCTTCTCCGGTCCCTGGACGGATTACCGCTGGTCACAGGTGGCTGAGTGGACGGCGGACTACCCGCCGGAGCGCTTTGTGCACTTCGTCCACGGGGTGCCGCGCACCCACCTGGAGGAGGCCACCCGTATCGCCCGCTGGCAGGGCGCGGGGACGATCTTCTTCACCGATCGCACGGACCGGCAGGGACAAACCAGTCCATTCGAGGCTCTGCCCGGCTACTGGGACGAAATCGTCTCGCAGATCGGACCGGGTGTCTCGGAATGAGGAGGGCCGTGGCAGTGTTACGGGGAGAACAACCGTACTGACTTATCGACGCAACGGAGTCCCCGTGTCGCTGCCACCCCTGGTCGAGCCAGCTGCTGAGCTCACCGTCGACGAGGTCCGCAGGTACTCCCGCCACCTGATCATCCCCGATGTCGGGATGGACGGGCAGAAGCGGCTGAAGAACGCCAAGGTGCTCTGTGTGGGCGCCGGCGGCCTCGGTTCGCCGGCCCTGATGTACCTCGCCGCGGCCGGTGTCGGCACGCTCGGCATCGTGGAGTTCGACGAGGTAGACGAGTCGAACCTGCAGCGCCAGATCATCCACAGTCAGGCCGACATCGGCCGGTCCAAGGCCGAGTCCGCCAAGGACTCGGTGCTCGGCATCAACCCGTACGTGAACGTGGTCCTGCACGAAGAGCGGCTCGAGGCCGAGAACGTGATGGACATCTTCAGCCAGTACGACCTGATCGTCGACGGCACGGACAACTTCGCGACGCGCTACCTGGTCAACGACGCGTGCGTGCTGCTGAACAAGCCGTACGTCTGGGGCTCCATCTACCGCTTCGACGGCCAGGCCTCGGTCTTCTGGTCCGAGCACGGCCCCTGCTACCGCTGCCTCTACCCCGAGCCCCCGCCGCCGGGCATGGTCCCCAGCTGCGCCGAAGGCGGCGTGCTCGGTGTGCTCTGCGCGTCCATCGGATCCATCCAGGTCAACGAGGCCATCAAGCTGCTCGCGGGCATCGGCGAGCCGCTGGTCGGCCGACTGATGATCTACGACGCACTGGAGATGCAGTACCGCCAGGTCAAGGTCCGCAAGGACCCGGACTGCGCGGTCTGCGGCGAGAACCCCACCGTCACCGAGCTCATCGACTACGAGGCCTTCTGCGGCGTCGTGTCGGAGGAGGCCCAGGAGGCGGCGGCCGGTTCGACGATCACTCCCAAGCAGCTCAAGGAGTGGATCGAAGACGGCGAAAGCATCGACATCATCGATGTCCGTGAGATCAACGAGTACGAGATCGTCTCGATCCCGGGCGCCAGGCTGATCCCGAAGAACGAGTTCCTGATGGGCACCGCTCTCCAGGACATGCCTCAGGACAAGCGCATCGTCCTGCACTGCAAGACGGGTGTCCGCAGTGCGGAAGTCCTTGCTGTGCTCAAGTCCGCGGGCTTCGCGGACGCGGTGCACGTCGGCGGCGGTGTGATCGGCTGGGTCAACCAGATCGAGCCGGACAAGCCGATCTACTAATCAGCCCTTGGGCTGACCAGCAAGGCTGAAGAAGCCCACGGCTCTGACCAGGTCAGATGCCGTGGGCTTCTGTCGTTGTTGGTCGGCGTCGGGCGCCCTCGCACGGCCCAGAGACGGCCCCGACTTCCCGCAGGGCCGTCGTCCGTTTCCCCAGTGCCGGGGCAGCCACAGGTCAACACGGGTCTCGCCAGGTCGGTGATGCGGGTGGTACTGCACCGCAGCTTGCGAATCAGGCGCCAGGTCTTGAGGGTGGCCATGGCCTGTTCACCGAGCGCGCGGATTCTGTGGCTCGTGCGGCAGCAACCCGTCGAAAATCTCGCGGGTCCGCGCGGCCCGTGGCCCGGGAACGACGTCAGTAGCGGAACCGGACATAGCAATCGGCATGGCGGTCGACGGAGTCAGGGTCGTCATTTCGGAAGATGAAGTACGGATCCTTGCCTGGTGTCGCGAACGCCTTGAGGTCGTCGCCTGAGACGGTCAGACAGAATTCTTCGGTGAGCGGCTCCCGCCTGCTCGCCCGATACAGCGTCAGTGTTCCCAGGTACCGGCCCGCGGTGAGATTCGAGTCCTTGGCGACGAAACTCATGATGGGCTGCTGAGGATTGTCCTGGTTGATCACCAAGGGAGCCGGATCCTCGGCGTGCACATAGTCGAGGCCACCGGTCTTCCGATTCAACTCCCAAGTGATCGAATCGTCCCAGAAGAAGCGGGGCCGCTCGGCGGGAGCAGCCTGTCCATCGGGCCGCAGATCCAATCGCACGGACGTGACAACGTCCACGTCCTGGGTCTTGTGTCGGACGGAGATGGTCGGTTGCAGAAAGAGATAGACATTTTCCCCCTGCCCGATGCGCAAGAGGTGCGGGAGGGTTGCGTCGATTTGTGGCGATTCGCGGAGCGTCGAAAGGTTGTAGAGCGAGATTCCAAGGGCGACCACGCCGGCGAGGGTCGAGCTCCATAGATGCAGCATGCCGAAGCGTCCGTGCCGCGGACTCCTCTGTTCATCCTCATCCGTTTCGCTCACTCTTTCAGCCTGCGCGGAGGAGTGGCGGCCAGCGACGGGGGATGCTCCGTACGGGCGACCGGTCGCAGTCCCCACCAGTACTTGCGGATTCTCTGGGGGACGAGCTGTTGCGCTCCCAGTACGGTGACGCGCACACGGCTCCGGAGGCCCCGTGTATCTCTGGCATATCAGCAGGTCAGAGCGTCCAGGGGGTGAGTACAGCAAGCCTCCGTCCACGAATAGGCCGCGAGCTCAAGGTGCGCGGCGGCACCGAAGGACGGCGCGCGCCGTCACTGCTAGAGACTCCACGTGAACCGCGGCTGACCGCTCGACCTGGCACGGATCTGGTACGCGTGCCGTCGTCGACACCTGCCTTGTGCACTGCAGTCAGCCGGCCGACAACGACGTCCTCGCCGGTCACGCTGTTCGCCGCGGCGCCGAGTCTGTCGGCGGGCTCCTGCGCCGCTACAGGCTCCGAGTGACCGTGGTTGACCTCGATCTGGCACGTGGCCGTCGGCGATACCTCTCGCCTGCGGACGGCGTCCGTGCCTCCTACGCGAGTTAGGAGGTGATCAGCCTGGCGGAGCTGTCCGAAACTACGACCCGAACGGCCGCCTCCCGGATGTCCAGCGTAGGACCTCGACCTGCCGCTTCTCGGCCCTAAAGGGTGAGCGAGGTGGCACGTACGCCGTGATTGGGTTTTGCTTACCGACATGGGGTCGAAGTGGTCGCGGCTGCCGCTGCTGGTGCGGTGGGGCTTCTTGGGACTCACCGCAGCGGGTGTGCTCGTCCTCGTCACGGTGGCACTGTGGCGAATCCCGTGGTGGCTCGATGATCACTACCTCGACGAGGACCTCACGCCTGCCCAGGGGACCACGGTCTCGGGACTGCGCACGGCTCTGGTAGCCCTCGGCGCGGGCCTGCTGGTGGCGGCAGGTCTGATTTACACCCACCACACTCTGCACCTGAGTCGGGAGGGGCAAGTAACTGACCGGTTCAAGAACGCCATCGATCAGATCGCCTCGACACGGCCATTGGAGCAGCTCGGCGGCATCTACTCCTTGGAACGGATCATGCGCGACTCCGCCAAGGATCGTCCCCCCATTGTTGAGGTGCTCGCCTCTTTCATCCGGGAGCACGCGCCCTTTGCCGGCGACGCGAAGCAGACCGAACACCACCCCACTGACGCGGACGGTCGCCGCGTACCCCCACGTCCTTGCCAACCGGTGCAGGCTGCACTCACCGTGCTCGGCCGACGGCCCCGAGATCGGGACGAGTCCTTCTTCATCGACCTGCGGAAGACCGACCTGCGGGGCGCTGACCTGTCGGGCGCTCACTTGGAGCGTGCATGCCTGGACGGGGCAGACATGCGGGGCACAAACCTCATGGGGACCCACCTTGAAGAGGCGTGGATGCACGACACCCTCTTGACGGAGGCGAGGCTGCTCGGAACCAATCTGAACGGCGCCTCTCTGCGAAACGCAAACCTAGATGCTGCGCTTCTATCCGATGTGAAAATGAAGGGAACGTGGTTGTCCGAGGCGCACCTCAAAAACGCATGGGGGTTGACTCTCACGGACTTGATGGCAGCCTTGCCCACTAGCTCCACCGAGTTGCCGGCGGGTCTTTCCGCCGACGACCGAGTCAAGGCCCGGATTGCTCAGGGGGACATGGAGGAGGAGGTCAGACTGCCCTTTTCGCACCCCGGTTGGGCGTTGCATTGAGGGTAAGCGTCTGTGGCGCCCCACCGTATACGTTCATCCGGACGGCAGAAAGAACTTTTCCCGCCTGCCGGACGAGGCCTGGTCGGGGCAACACGTGAGATGGGCCGCTCCAGTTCGCAACGACTTGCGGCAGCGCCAGGCCAGCGGCTTCGTCCTCCAGCGCGTTGGCTAAGCCCTGGCGGTCGTGGCGGTGCCCAGCCGCGGTGGAGTGGCTCGCCTGACAGCCCACTCCAGTTGCTACTGCTGCGCTGCCGATGGTGTCGCCCTCTCGTACTCGCTCGGGTCTGTGGCCTTGGGCTCAGCGGACCAGGCGGACGGATGGTGGGCCTGGTGGCTTCGAGTGGAAGCTCTGAGCTTGGGAAGCTGCGGTGATCCAGGGCTTGTTCTGCGGCTGACCACGGCGTTTGGCCGGTGCGCGGGCCCAGCGGGAACCATTGCTGGGACCGTGGTTCCCCGCTGTTCCAAGCTCGATCTGGTGCGGTTGTGGTGCGTGCGCTCGCACCCACGGCCTCTTCGTCCCGAACTACCGGCAGTGCGGTTGCTGAGGTTTGCCGGGCTGGTCAGTCGTGGCGCTGGGGGCTGGTGGCGGCCAACTACGGTCAAGGCGGTTGCTGTACTTCGCTGCTGTACCGCAGGATCCCGAGTGGAGATGACCGTGGAACGCGGGGCGCTCATTCAACTGCTCGCTGACGGCGCTGAGGTTACGCCGCGGCTCATGCCGCACTGCTGGACGGTGGTGCCTTCGTGGTCTGGGACGGGTCGCCCTCTGCTGAATCGCTCGCCGTTGAGTGGAGCAACTTCCAGTGTCTTGCCTGTAGTACGGAAGTCTGGCGAGCCCATCACTCCATCGAAGGAAGCGCTCTGACCTGCAAAGTCTCGCGGGCACCGCTGTTCGTCGCCAACACGAGAGGCCCACGGCTGATTGCCGGGGGCCTCTCGCGCACTCGGCAGGATTTCGAGCCTGCGACCTTCTGATCCGTGGGCGGGTGCACCGTGCGAGCGCTCCTCTCTCATGGCGAGCACAGGGCGCCTCGGACGCACGGCCAACCCAGCGTGAAGTGCGCCCTCGTACGCAGTTGTACGCCCCTGTTGATGTCAGCTACTGATGTCAGGCAACGGAGCCACTGACAGTAGAGAAGGCGCCTGACCGTGGGCTTTGAGGCTGTCCCTGCGGGTTTGGGGCTTGATCATGCGTTGGGTGAGCCATGATCTTGCGGGTGCTTGACCATAACGACTTGCCCCAACGCCCCTCGGCCCCAATAGCATCGCGGGGTGACGAACCCACAAGTCTTTGTCGAGCCAGAAAATCCGAGCGACGGCCCATTCCGCGGATGGACTGAATGGTGTCGTTCTTCAAGCACATCGGAGGCTCGCGCAGCGCGAAACGTTGTCAACACCTGGTACGCCAAATTCCCAGACCGTGATGGCATGCTTCTAAGTCGTCTCCGACTCGATGAAGATGCCGAGGTTGCTCAGGCGTGGGACGAACTGTACATTCACCACCTTCTTTCACAATCGTGCGAAGCTCGATATGAAGAAGACGAAAACAGCCCAGATTTTCGATTGTACCGATCATCCGATTACGTCGCCGGCGTCGAAGTTCTGACGCTCTTCTCTGAGGAAAGATTCGACTCGGTGGATGTTCGGAACAGGCGCTTGATAGACGAGATCAACCGCAGAGTCCGACCCGCTCAATGGCATCTCTCCTTCAACGTTCGCAGGTGGAGTCGCCAGCCACGGGCAACGCAAATAGCGAAGTGGCTCGAAAGTACGATATCCAGTCTTGGGGCACCGGCACCCAACCTGACCAGTGAAATGTTTCCGAAAGCCACCTACTCAACACCCGAAGTGGAGCTTACTTTCACCTTCTTTCCGCGCCTCCGGACAACGGCACCAACGCCCACCGAGCAGATCGTGCTGGCTGGCCCCGTGATCGGTGGGTTCGTTCAGTCCGACCGGCGAATTCGCAGCAGGGTAAGCAAGAAGGTAGGCGGAAAGTACGACCACCGCAATCAACCCTTCGCGATTTTTATCAGCGTAAGGGACTTGTTCTGCGATACCGAAGAAGTCGTAAACGCTCTCTACGGCGACGATGTTGTTACGTTTCAAGAAAACAACCCTGGTTCCGCTCGGGCAAGCCGGAAGGGGAACGGCACCTTTGGGATATCCAAGGCTTATCCTGAAGGCCGGAACCGGCGTTTGAGTTGTGCCTTCGTTTTCACGTGGGGGTGGACGCCAAAATCGCAGGAGCCGCCGACGGTTCTCCGTTTCGACAACCCATGGGCTGAACATCCGTTCCCCGATGACCTTTTGGTGACTGACCGGCGATTCGCTGCCCGACAGCACGACTCGGGGGTCTTTATGGAGTGGGAACCTCCGCTCGGCATGTGATCGCCGATTCGATCGCGCGGAGCACTAAGTGGATTGCTGACGGACCCAAAGAGTTAAGGTAAGAAAATGCAGGCGGTCCATACCGGTCACTTCGAGGCCCTTAAAGGAGGCTACCGACGTGGTCGGTTGTTGCAGTTGCGGTACTTCGCTGCTGAACGCTTCTGCAGCGGTCAGGGCTGGCGACCGGCGTCACGGCAGGATCCCCAGGGGTTCGTACTGGTGGGCTTCTCTGCCGCCTACCCACTCGATCCATGTGGGGTCATCGAGCAGGGCGCCAGCCGGTCACTTTGGGAGTTCTGGGGTCTCGCTCTGAAGCACCTTCTTCATGGCTTCCCTACATGCCAAGTGCGCTTCGCCGACAACATCCACAGGGGGATTAGCCTGAGTGAGAATGTGGCTGGACGCGGTAGGCGACGGTCTGACCTGCTCGCAGACGCTGCGTAGCACCGTTGCCAGCTCGCCAACGGCCTCTACGAGAACCGCCGATGCCCTCTCCACCTCATCCGGTCCGACAACGTCAATTCGAGCACGTGCCTGCACCACTCGATATTCAGCCGTGTTAAGGGCCTGTAGTGCCGCCTCCGATGTGTCTACCGATCCGCTGAATGGGACAGTCAGAGGGCTCGCTGCCGATGTGAAGACGTCATAGGCAGCCAGAAGTGCGGCGTATGCGTCACTACGCTGTTGCCGAATCCAGCGCTGATGCTCGCTCTTGACGTCTTCTTGTGCCTTGAGCCTCTGCTGCTTCGCTGCGATGTATGCGCCGAGAGTTCCAGCTAGGACGCCTGCCCCAGCAGCAATCGATGACGCCGCGACCGCCGCTGTGCCTGCATCCATGTCCAATACCTTGTCGCTTGTGACATGCGGCAGGGGTCCCGACACGCTTCTGTGTACGGCCGATGGGCGAAGGATGACATGGCACTCGGTTCTGCTTCGTGCGGCCAGCCCAAAGGATGCCTATGCGGTGGCGGCTCAGCACGGTCTGTGGAGTTCCCGAGGCAGCCAGTGGCGTACTACGCCCGAGGTCGGCGGAACGGCTTTGGTCGGTGTCCTGCCCGGTTTGGGGTCGTGCATGATCAGGGGGCCGTACGCTTTCCGGCTACTCGGGCAGGCTCCTCCCCTGCCCGCAATGTGTCCGAGTGGCCCCCTGGTCTTGCTCGACGCGGGACCCGAATCGGGGAGGTGGGTAAAGCCGTGGAGCCGACCGTCCCACCCCCGGCCTGGTATTTCGCCCCCCTTGTGGGCGCGGGCGGGCGACGACGTGCGGGCCCGGTGGCGTAGACATTGAGGGACAAGCGCGGCGGCGTCCGGCCGGCGCCGCCGCGTTATGCGCGGCAACTCTGACCTCGGATCAGACTGCTACGCAGTTCAGGAGGCCGGGAAGACAGACGCCCTATGCGTCAACTGTGGTGTTCTCCCGAGCTTCCACCGCGGTATCCCGGTGCTGGTGGCCTGGTGTTGCTGCTGCCTTCTGGGGGCCACTCGGGCGCATGGCAGGCATGGGACAGGGCCGTACGCGTGTGGCTGGACCGCAGTGCGGAGACTGAATTGGCAACGCCCTCGCTCGGCGACCGGACGCCGCTCGGGAAGCGAGCGCAGCGAGCCTTGATAGACGTAGGGAAACTCTGTCCGCGCCGCCTTGCGGCTCACTACCGCAGCGATCACCCCACCAGATCGCGCAGCGCGTTCCGGGCGAGGGCCGCGATCTGCTCGTCGCCCAGTTCCAGCGCACGGCTGTAGGACAGCTCCGCCGCGGCGACGTCTTCGCGTTTCAAGGAGACCTCCCCGATCACAAAGTGGGCTGCGGCGGTGAACTCATTGCGGTCCACGTTCAGGACCCAGGTGGCGGCCTCCTGCGCGCCGGCGAGGTCGCCGTTACCGAGTAGAAGCACGCTGAGATGATAAGCCGCGCGGATCGACTCGACCGGGTGCTCGGTGGCCACGACCTGGCGGAAGGTGCGTTCCGCGACATCCGGCAGACCTTCCTCAAGGGCTATCTGCGCGGTATTGACCGCAGCCCTCGGTGCATGGTCGGGATGCTCTGTCGCGGCGACCAGACGCAGGCAGTTCAGTGCGCCCTCGATGTCGCCCAGGCCCCTGAGCACCTCGCTGAGGTTGAGCCCGCACATCCCCGCCACCTCGGGATGTCCGGACTCCAGGCCTCGCCGATAGGCGTCTTGAGCTTCTGTCAGCTCCCCCCGCTTGTCCAGCAGGAGCCCCAGATTGAAGGCACCGATGGGCGCGGAGTCGGGGTCCCCCGAGTTCATGACCTGACGGAAGTTGTCCTCGGCCAGCTCGGGCTTGCCGTCCTTGACCGCTATGGCGCCGAGCCCGAGGATGAGTTCCCAGACGCTGTTGACGGTGTGGTCGACCTCGTACTCCGGACGCCTGGGCGGCTGCTCGTCGCGGTTTCGCCGTCTCTTCCACAGTGCCACTAGGGGCCTCCCGCCGGTGTCGATCCCCCACGGTCTCGGAGGAATGACCCATCGTCAACTTGGCGTGCTCTGAGCCAGCACTATTCAACGCGAAGTACCTGAGCTGTGCGGATCAAACTCCGAAGGTCAGCAGCGGAACGTTGTAGAGGTCCGGATTCTGAGGACGGGTCATGACCGGTGAGGTGACCTCGACGACGAGCATCTCGACGAGGAATTGCACCTGGGCGCTGAGCAGGTGGCTCGTATGCCCGTTGGCTGAGCGCGCCTTCTCTCCGAGTGAGGTATGGATGTGCGGCAGCACGGTGTCCGTCTCGGCGTCGTACGCGAGAGTTCCGCATCCCATCGCCTCGACCCCGGCCAAGTGGACCTTGCTCCACACCGGGGCCTCTGGGTCTTCCAATTTCTCGCAAGCGCCGACGATCTCGGCTTCGGCGAAGCCCGCGATGAACATGGGGATGTATCCGTGCCGAACGCCGTTGGTGCGGCAGAACTCGGCGAGCGTGGGAAAGAAGTCGTCGCCATGGTCGAAGGCCACCCCGAAGGTTCGGCCGGTGGTCAACTCGTAGCTGCGCAAGACAGTCCTCTCGGGATGTGGGCCTCGGTCAGTGGATGAGGCTGAGATGCTCTGCGATCTCGTTGTGATCGGCACCCTGCATCAACAGGAGCTGGAGAAGAATCCGCGCCTTGATCGGGCCGAGAGTGTTGGCCGCGAGGAGCCCACGGGCAAGCAGGTCGGCTTCCGATCCGGGGAATCCGTAAGTGTCGGTCAGGACAGGTCCGGCCCCGGTGCGCGTCGCCAGGATCACCGGCATCTCCTTGGCAAGGTTTGCCAGCGCATCGACGCACCCAATGGGAACGTGCCCGGCGCCGAACGCGGCAACAACCAAGCCATCGACCTGTGCTCCGATGGCACGCAATACGACCCCATCATCTCCGAGTCCGATCAGCGCCACCGCGGTCCGGGCATGGTTGCTGAGTTGCTGGCGCGGGATCTTCGGCTCTTCGGTCGGCTGGCTCCAGATCCGTACTCGGTCCTCGGCAACGTAGCCAATCGGTCCTGGGTAGGACGTGAACGCCGTAGGGCTTGTGGCGTGAGCCTTGCGTACCCAACGAGCGGCGTGGATCTCCTCGCCGAACACGACGACGGCCCCGGTTCCCCGGGCCTCGAAGCTGGCAGCGACACGGACGGCAGCAAGCACATTGGCCGGCCCATCGGCGCCCGCCATGCTCGCGTTGCGCATCGCTCCTGTGACGACGATTGGAATCTCGGCTGAGTACACGAGGTCGATCAGGTACGAGGTCTCTTCGATGGTGTCCGTGCCCTGCGTGATCACCACGCCGTCTACATCGAGCGCTTCGATTTCCGCGACGAGATCGAGTAGGTCGTGGAAGGCCAGTGATGCACCGGGCAGTCGTCGGAAGTCGCGGACCTCGATCGCGACGCCTGTCTCGGCGAGACCTGGTACGGCTGCTACGAGATCACCGGCTGAGAGCGTCGGGGTCGCACCGCCCGCATCTTGGGAGGTCATCGCGATGGTGCCACCGAGTGAGAACACTGCAACGCGTCGACGCGTGTCCGTCATCTGAGCTTTCTCCTTTGGTCGCGGCTTGCAGGCTAGCTGTCGATCGGCAATGCACCGACGTACGAACAGGCCGCATCAAGGCCGGCTGCTGATACGAGTCGGCTTCGGGACTGGATTAGGCCCGATGTCCCGTACTTACCGAGCTGGGCGCATCGATGGATCAGCCAGGTCCAAGGAAGGTCGAGGTAGTGCGCCAGGGCACGTAGGCGTTCTGCTGCCGTTGGCGCCTCGATGATCGAATCTGCTGCAACATCGCCTGCGGCATTGGTGAATGCACGGACGATCGATGTCCGTCCGGTCACGTCGACATGCCACATGCCGTCGCCTCGAACCCAGTTGGCAATGATCGCCTCTTTGTTGGGCGAGACGACGAACCCTTCGACGGCTTCGTATGACGCGTCCGTGGTGAACTGCGCATGGATGCCGAGAGACTCCATGAGCGCCACAGCCAGGAAGAGCAAGATCCGCTCATGTCGGGGTGAAGCTTGAACGATGGCCTCGGGCACGCAGAACGCTCGTGTGCTCGGCGCACCAAGTGCCTGGGTCGTCGCTTGAAGGTACGGGTACTTGTGATCGAAGATCAGCCACGCACTGGCTTCTTCGCCACGCTGCTCTCGGGTCCAGAACGCCGGTACCTCCGGCAGGTCGGGCAACGCCTTGAGGATGTGGCGCGCGCAGAAGTCCGATCCGAGCCACATGTGAGCAACGGAGTTGAGCCCCGGCGCGGCCTCCCGGCTGACGGCTGAGGAGGACAGACGGTCGTACCGTTCGAGATCGGTCCGCGTCTCAGCCAAGTCCTGATCGTCTGCCTGCAATGCATCGTCGTAGTTGGAGACAGCCCAGAGGATGCCGTAGGTCAGATCGTCGAGCTCGTAGGCAAGGGGTGCAGTGACCTCTTGAACGCTTGCGGTGCGGCTCACGCGCCCTCGGGCGTTCCGGCCGTCGAGCAGATAGAACTGGGGCGAATCGTCGTTGCCCGCAGCTCCAATGAGCAGGCCACGTCCGGGGCGGTCCAAGAAGCTGCTGGCGCGACGTGGGTCGGGGATGGAGACGAGTGCCCGGCTGCCGTCGATCCGAGCCGGGTGCAGTTGCAGCGGGATGTTGGCACCGAGCATCGAGCGTCCCCCCGGCATGAGGGCAGTCCAGTCAACTCCGAAGTCGGGCACTGGGCGGGAGAGTCGTAGATCGGGCCAGTTCGAGGTCGCCATTCTGGCGAACCCGAAGGGATCATCCGCTGCGCCCACTTCGGGAGAGAGGCCGTTGAGACCGGCGGCCCCGCCGGCAGTGCTATGGCTGAGTAATGAGGCAGCACTGCCCACGAGAAACGATCGTCGATTGACCTCGGCCCACACGTTGCCCTCCTCATCCATCCGGAGCTTCATCGTGCCTGCGGAGAGGGCGCCCTGGAGAGCGAGAGAGGAAGTGTCCACATAGTTTGACTGCCTGGCTGACCGTGTGCGCCCGTCAAGACGCTGGGCGTCTGCAAGATCCCATAGCCGAGCCAAGATCCCGCCAGTGCCAAGGACTTCGTCGCAGCCCTCAACCACTTCCCGTGATGGAAAGCGCTTTGCGCCCTCTACCTTGCTTAACGTGTCGCCGCTGGTGAAGACTCGCGCGCCAACCTCGTCCTGCGAGAGTCCGCGAACCTTGCGCCAGTGCCGAAGTTCCGCGCCGAGAAGATCCTGAGCGGACTTGGTAGGAGTGAGCTTTCGGGGCTCCTGGGCCAAGATTCATCCCTCCCATGTGGACAGTTACCCGGCCGATCTCGTGTCCACATCCGGTCCATGGCGATGTTGCGACTACTGAGCGTCAATGGATGCAAGCCCGCTAGCCAGGGGCGGAGCCTCCAGAGACGGAGTGGTTAGCAATGACACGGACTCAAGATCAGAGAAAGGCCCTACTGCGCCGGATGAGTGCCATCCGAGCAGAATTGGATGAACTTACTTGTCGGATCGGTCAGTTCGAGAGCTCTGTGGGAACACTGCGGCTTCGATCGCAGCCATGCGACCTGAAAGATCCTGGATCGCGCTCTGGATCTCCCCGAGTTGGGCGGCAAGCGCATCGTCGTCGACGCCTTCCGGCTGCTGATCCTGGCCGGCGGGGCGGACGAACACCCCCTTCCCTTGTTGCCCAATGACGAGACCCTCGGTGCGAAGAACGCTGATCGCAGCCTTGACGACGCTCGCTGACACTCCGTACTGCCGACCGAGTTCCGCGGTCGACGGAAGCGGCTCCTCGGGTGTCAACAGGCCCTGCTGAATCTGCTCGCGCAGGTTCCCGGCGATCTGGAGATAAGCGGGTACGCCGGACTTCTCGATCATGTCCACTCTCTTCGCGGTCGTCACAGAACCCAGCTTCGCGGCAACTCGCTCAACTAGGCAAGCCAAGAACGCCTTGACAACTAGGCATGCCAAGCCGACTATGTACGTACCGCTCACCCATCGATTGCTTCAGGAGGCAAGCCATGCGGAAGATCCCCGTGAAAACCGAGGCCATGACGGTGATGCTCATCCAGGTTCCGGAGAAGAAGGTCAAGAACCGGGAGACCGGTGAGATCGCGATCGACAAGCAGTCGGGCAAGGTTCTCTACAACGTGAACGTCGCGGTGATCGTGGACGGCCGTCCCGACGCTGAGACCGTCGTGGTCGCCGAGGACGGGATTCAGCCGGACCTGTTCCCCGGAATGCCGGTGGCTCTGCCCGGTCTGGTGGCCACTCCGTGGGAGAACGAGTACGGGCACGGCATCAGCTACAGGGCAACCGCGGTGATGGCCGCGGAGGTTGCGGCCGCATCGAACGGCCAGGGCTGATCGCCGTGACCGACCTGCTCTTAGTCTCCGCTGCGATAGCGGTGCTCGCGCTGGTCACACGCGCTAAGGCCCCGGCTCTGTACTGGAGCCTGTTCGGCCTTCCGGCCGCCCTGTACCGGGTGCTCTCCTCCTACCGCCAGACGATGGAAGCCTGCGAACTGACTGTGGCTCCGCCGTGGTGGCGGGTCTTCGCCCACAAGCTGTCCGCCGGCGACAAGGTGAGCCGCCCGGGAATCCCGAAGATCCGAGGGATACGCCCCACCAGTACCGGTCTCCGTCTTCGCCTGCGGCTGGCTGCGGGTCTGGCCCCGGAGGACGTGGTCAAGTCGGCCGAGCGGCTGCGGCACGCCTGGGGCGTCTATTCGGTGCATGTCGCCGAGATCAAGCCGGGTGTGGTCGAGCTGCGGATGACCGGCTTCGACATCCTCGACCGCGTGCGCATGCCGCGCCGCCTGCCCTCCGGACCGCTGTCCGTCGCGGTCGCCCTGCGGGAGGACGGCCGGCCGTTCGTCCGCGACTACCAGGACATCCCGCACTCCCTCACGCTCGGTGCGAACAAGTCCGGCAAGTCGATGTACCAGCGCTGCCTGATCAAAGCCCTCGCGCCCCTCGATGTCGCCCTGGTGGGCATCGACTGCAAACGCGGCGTGGAACAGAGCGCCTTCTCGCCCCGCCTGTCGGCCCTGGCCATCACGCCGGACCAGGCCGACGCGCTGCTCGATGCGCTCGTGGAGGAGATGGAAGACCGGTTCGACCTGCTGTGCCTGCACCAGGGCATCTCCCCGGGCACACCCTTGGAGGACATCACCTCCGACATCTGGGGCCTGCCGAAGAAGCTCCGCCCCATTCCGATCGTGGTGCTGATCGACGAGATCGCCGAACTGTTCCTGATCACCACCAAGGCCGACACGGCACGGCGGGACCGCATGGTCACCCAGCTGGTCCGGCTCGCGCAGCTGGCCCGCGCGGTCGGCATCTACCTGGAGGTGTGCGGGCAGCGCTTCGGCTCCGAACTCGGCAAGGGCGCAACCGCGTTGCGTGCCCAGCTCACCGGCCGCGTGGTGCACCGCTGCAACGACAAGCAGACCGCCGACATGGGCCTGGGCGACGTCAGCGAACTGGCCGTGTTCGCCGCGACCAGCATCGCCCCGGAGCGGGCCGGTACCGCCATCGCGGGCGACTCCTCCGGCGGCTGGTCCCGCATCCGCACCCCGAAGACGTCGCTGGGTCAAGTCGCGGCGGTGTGCCACAAGTTCGGGCACCTCACACCGCAGATCCCGGGACTGGCCCCGTTCCGCCCGCGCACCGAGGCTCCCGTGCCGGTGACCGTGCCGATGGGTGCACCCAGCACCTCGTAGCTCCTTACCTCCACTCCGGTCGGCGTGACCGTCTCGCGCCAGGTCCCTACCCCCGCCATGCCCGAAAGGAGAAGCCCCGTGACGGCACCCAAGCGCACCGCCCGCCGCCCGGCCAAGAGCAAGCCCAAGCCGTGTCCGGACTGCACCACCGGTCAGGTCTCCGAGTCCTTCAAGGTCGGCGCCCGCAGCAAGCGTGAAAGCAGCGACCGGCAAGAGGCCCTGTGCCTGACCTGCTTCGGCACCGGCCAAGCCCCGACCGACTGATCCCGCTGGGAACCGGGCGGAAGGACATGTGAGCCCCCGCCCGGCCCCGGCTCCAGAGATCTGGACAACCGATGCGCACCGAGATTGAGAACGCCATCCGCGAGGTCCGACAGGCCGTGGAAGCAGGCCACTTCTCCAGCGCACTCGTCGCGCGCGCCGCCTACCGGATGGCCGCTGACGACGAAGAGCGGGCGGAACTGCTTCTCCACATCGGCCCCCGAGCCTGCTCCGAACCGACCGACTAGCAACCGCCAAGAAGGAGGACACTGATGGCTCGCTCCGTACCCCGCCCGGATGCCGTGCTGGTGCAAGCCGTGATCGCCGGGGCCCTGTCCTTCGCCCACCTGCACGACATCGCTGCCGCCGCGGGACAAGACGGCTGGAAGGCCTGGGCCTACCCGGTCTCCGTGGATCTGCTGCTGGTCGCTGCCTGGCGACGCCTGCGGATCCTGCGCGCCGACGGCGGCCCGACCCGCGCCGCATGGACCTGGTTCGCCGTCGCGCTCGCCGCCTCACTCGGCGCGAATGTTGCCACCGCGGGACTCCTCGACCTCAACAACGTCCCTGCCTGGCTGCGCATCTTGGTGGCCGGCTGGCCCGCGCTCGCGTTCCTCGGCGGCACCCTCCTCGTCCACACTCCCACCCACCGCGGCCAAAAGGGGGCGTCTGCCCCGGTTGCCGAACCGGCCGCAGACGTGGCGCTCACCCGTGAGGCACCCCCTGCGGTCCCAGCACCTGAGCCCGAACCCGAGCCGGTTGCGGCCCTGCCGCCAGCCGCCCCGGTCCCGACCGCGCTCCTCGCGCATGCCCGGAAGGTCGCCGACGCGCACCGCACTGCCACCGGCGCTCCGATCGACCCGGACATTCTGCGCGCCCGTCTCGGCGTGCCCGGCCCGATGGCCGATGCCCTCGCTCTCCAGCTCACCGGGAAGGACTGACCGGCTGTGAACGTCGAACTGCCGCTGATCGCCGTGATCGCCATCTTCGGCTACTTCGGAATCAAGATCATGCGCCCGCCGACCTGGCTGATCGTCGTGCTCCTCCTGGGCGGCTTCCTGCTCGCCGACACGTTCCTGGCCCCGGCGATCGAGTCCGGCACCAAAGCCGGTGTTGACGTCGTCAACGGCACCACCAAATAGCAAGCCCCGGAAGGAGAACAGCCGTGATACGCCCCGATGCACAGCTGCGCGCCGGACACGTCCCGGCCGACTTGATCCCCCCGGGGACCGACCCCCGGTCCGTGGTCATCGTCCACACCACGCCGCGCTCCTGGACCGGACCCGTGCTCCTGGTCCTGGTGGCCATGGTCGGGCTGTGCGGTCTCGTCTACATCACCACCGTGGCCGTGCTGTCCCTGGTCCAGGTCGCCGCGACCACCGCTGCCGCGATCAAGGCGGCGGTTCCGACCCTCGTCGGCGGTGGCGGGCTCGTCACCCTCGCCATCAAGACGCCCAAGTCGGACCGCAAGTCCACCAAGCGCTGACCGGCCCCGGAGCGGTCTTCAACCGCCAAGTTTCCGCCCGCTCCGAGAGCCGTGCCCCTACCCGATCACTGAAACCGGAAGGAATCTCCATGATGCCCGACCCCGCTGCTCGTGCTGCGCGGATCTGCCCCGACTGTGACGGCTTCCCCGTCGTCGCCATCACCACCGGCACCCGCAACAGCGACGGCACCCGCACCACCCTGCCCGTCGCCTGCCCGGCCTGCCACGGCACCGGCCACGCTCCCCTCTGGCTGGTCACCAGCCGCCGTCCCGCCGCTGCCTCGCTCGGACAGGAGGCAGGCCGGTGATGCGCCGATCCGCTACCTCCCGCGCCACCTCGATCCATCTGTTCTGCGGCGCTGGCGGGGACTCCGACGGGTTCCGCCGGGCCGGCTTCGACGTGGTGCTCGGCGCCAATCACTGGGCCCGCGCGGTCGAGACGCACGCGGCGAACTTCCCCGAGGCCGAACACCTCTGCGTGGATCTCGACCACTACGACATGCGGTGTCTGCCCAGGGCCCGGGTCCTGGTCGGTTCCCCGATCTGCACCGAGGGCAGCCCCGCCGACGGCATCAGCCGCCCCAAGCCCCCGCCCACCCCGGGACAGTTGGACCTGCTGGAGGAGGGACCGATCCAGGACGCGGCGTGGGAGCGGACCCGGGCCACCGCCTACGACATCCTGCGCGCGGCAGAGGTGCACCACTTCGACGCGGTGGTGTGCGAGAACGTCCCCCGGTTCGCCACCGCCTGGCCGCTGTTCTCCTGGTGGCTGCACGCCTGGGAGATCCTGGGCTTCCGTCACCAGATCGTCTCGGTCACTGCCGCCCACATCGGCGCGGACGACAATCCGCACGCCCCGCAGTGGCGGGACCGGATCTTCATCGTCTTCACCCGACGGGAGCTGCGGGCACCGAATCTCGATGTCCGCCCGCCCGCCTGGTGCTCCGGCTGCGGTGAGGATGTGCTGGCGGTCCAGTCCTGGCGCAACGGCCGGAAGATCGGCAAGTACCGGCAGCAGTACGACTTCCGCTGCCCCAACGCCACTTGTCGCCACCGGATCGTCGAACCCTATGTACGGCCCGCAGCGAGCGCGATCAACTGGTCAGACCCCGGTATCCGGATCGGCGACCGGCCCACCAAGGGCATGAAGCGCCTGGCCGCCTCCACCCTCCGCAAGATCCGGCTCGGGCTGGACAAGCACCGGGTGCCGTCCGTGGTCACGGTCAACCACAGCGATCAGGGCGACGGCCGCGCCTTTCCCGCCCTCGCCGCCCCCTTGCCCACCCGCACGGTCCGGATCGGCGACGGGATCGCCATCCCGCCCCTGCTCGTCCCCACAGGCGGGAGCTGGAACACCGATGCCGCTGCGGTCAGCGTCCCGATGCGGACCCGCACCACCCGGGAGAGCGAAGCCCTGCTGTGGCCCGCCCCGTTCATCACCGAGCACCGCGGCGGCGGCTCCACCACCCGGGGAGTCGGTGACCCGCTGGCCGCGATCACCGCCGGAGGCAACCACCACGGTCTGGTCATCCCCTACCGCAAGGGTGACCCGACCACGACCGGCACCCCGCTGCACACCATCGCCACCCGCGAGTCAGCCGGCCTGGTCCTCGGCGTCGACCACACCCCGGAGCTGATCGAGGTGGAGGACTGCTACTTCCGGATGCTGTCCGCACGCGAGCACCTGCGTGCCCAGCGGTTCACCGACGACTACACCGTGCTGGGCCACGGGGGAGAGCAGACCAAGCAGGCCGGAAACGCCGTGCCCGCCAACGTCGCCCAGTGGATCGCCTCCGCCCTGCTGGAGGTGCTGTGATGCACGAGCCTCACGCCCGCGAACTCGATGCGGCTCCGGTTCTGGCGCTGACTGTGTGGCAGCCCTGGGCCAGTGCGATTGCCTACGGCACGAAGCGGATCGAGAACCGGTCCTGGCCGACCGATCACCGGGGCCTCGTCCTGATCCATGCCGGACGTTCCCTCGACCCGAACGCGCACGACGCGCCGCTGGCCCGGCCGTTCCTGCGCCGCCCCTTCCCGCGGGGCGCGGTTGTCGCCGTCGCGCTGCTGGATGGCTGCCACCCGGATGACGGCTACTGCACGCTCTGGTCCGCCCGTGAGCGCTGGCACTGGCACCTGACCGCCGTGACCGCGCTGGCCCGGCCGCTGTTCTGGCCCGGCGCTCGTGGCCTGTGGATCCCGCCCTCGGGTCTGCTCGCTTCCCCGCTCGTCGCCGACGCGCTGGAGGCGGCCCGTGTCTGACGTGCTGGACCCGACCACCCTGGGCGACCTGCTCAGGGTGGCTTCGGCCCCCGACTTCGACCGCTGGCAAGACCAGGTCCGCAAGACCGGAGGTTGCGCCCAGCCCATCCACCTGACCGGCTGGTCCCTGATCCGCGACAAGAGCACCGGGCAGGTCCTGCACACGTACTCGACCCAGGACGAGCCCGGTGGTCGGCTGCGCATCGCTTGTGGCAACCGTCGCGCCTCCCGCTGCCAGCCCTGCGCCTACCTCTATGCCGGAGACGCCTACCGGCTGGTGCGCGCGGGCCTGTCCGGCGACACCGCCATGAACATCCCCACTCAGGTACGCGAACGCCCCCGGGTCTTCGCCACCTTGACCGCGCCGTCGTTCGGGCGCGTGCACAACATCCCCGACACCGGCCGCTGCCGCTGCGGCACCCGCCACCAGGACGATGATCCCGCGCTCGGCGCCGCGCTGGACCCGGACACGTACGACTACGCGGGCGCGGTGCTGTTCAACAATCACGCGGGCGAGCTGTGGCACCGGTTCGTCAACCGGCTGCGTCGCGAGCTCGCCGCTGCCGCAGGACTCACGCAGAAGGCGTTCAAGGAATCCGCCCGGCTGTCGTTCAACAAGGTCGCGGAGTTCCAAAAGCGCGGCGCGATCCACTTCCACGCCGTGATCCGCATCGACGGACCCGACGGGCCTAGCAGCCTGCCGCCCAGGTGGGCCACCACCGACCTCCTCACCGACTGCATCGAGGCGGCAGCCGAGCACCCCTACGTCACGGCCGACGTGCCCGCGGCAGGTGATGAGCCGGCCCGGACGCTGCGCTGGGGCAAGAAGCTCGACGTCCGGCCCATCCAGGCCTTCGACGACGGCGACGACATCAGCGAGCAGAAGGTGGCTGCCTACGTCGCCAAGTACGCCACCAAAGCAGCCGAGACCACCGGCGCTCTCGACAAGCGCGTCGGAGAACTCGCCGAACTCGACCAGCACCACGTACCCGAGCACGCCCGCCGACTCATCCGCGCCTGCTGGAACCTCAACCCGCTCTACCCCGACCGCAAGCTCTGGGCCTGGGCCCACATGCTCGGCTTCCGCGGCCACTTCCTGACCAAGAGCCGCCGCTACTCCTCCACCTTCACCGAACGCCGCCAAATCCGCGCTGACTACCGCGCCACCGAGCAACGCCAAACACTCGGCCTCCCGGACCCCGACACGACGCTCGTCCTCGCGGACTGGCGCTACGCCGGACACGGCCACACCCCCGGCGAATCCGCCCTCGCCGCCTCCATCGCCGAAGACATCCGCATCAACCGAGAAACCGCGAGAGAAGCCCTCGCGTCGCTGCCCGACGAGAGGGAGTGGTGATCATGAAGTCGCTTCCCGACCGCTACTTGACGCCGGATGACCTGGTGGAGCTGTTCGAGCTGCCCAGTGTTGAGACGGTCTACCAGTGGCGGCGCAAGCGCACCGGTCCCGTGGGATTCCGCGCGGGTCGGCACCTGCGCTACGACCCCGACGACGTGCGTGCGTGGGTTGCCTCTCGGAAGGGGGCTGCCGCCTGATGGCCGGGCACATTCAGGACCGCTGGTACCGGACAGAGACCGGTCCCGAGGGCAAGGACCGCAAGGTCAAGACCGACCGATACGGCACGGGCATGCGCTACCGCGCCCGATACGTCGGCCCGGACGGCACTGAGAAGTCCAAGAGCTTCCCCGACCGTCAGAAGCGGCTCGCTGATCAGTGGCTCTCGCAGATCGAGTCGGACATGTCGCGTGGCCAGTACATCGACCCGCAAGCCGGTCGCCTCACCGTTCGACAACACGCCGAACGATGGTTGGCGTCTCTCACGATGGATCCCGGCACCTTCGTGGGCACCGAGCAGCGCATCCGCTTGCACGTCCTGCCGTACCTGGGCAATCGCACGCTGGGCTCGCTCCGGCCGACGCACATCCGTGAGTGGCTGCGGAAGCTGCAGGACGCGGGAGTGGCGCCCGCCTACCAGCGGGTAATTTTCGCGAATCTCGGCACCATGCTCACGGCCGCCGTCGATGACCGCCTGATCCCGGACAACCCCTGCCGTTCGTCGTCCGTGCGTGCGCCAAAGCTCGACCCGCGCCGGATCGTTCCGTGGCCGCGTGAGCGCGTGCTCTCCGTGCGCTCGGCACTGCCGAAGGAGTACCGGCTTGTGGTGGACTTGGCCGGCGGCTGTGGCATGCGGCAGGGTGAGGTGCTCGGCCTTTCAGTCGACGACGTGGACTTCGTCGAGGGCGTGGTTCACGTGCTACGTCAGGTCAAGCTCATACGGAACCGCCCGGTGTTCGCGCTCCCCAAGGGAGGCAAGACCCGCACGGTCCCGCTGCCGGAGAGCGTCGCTCGATCGCTTGACGAGCACATCACGCAGCAACCGCCCTGCGCCGTGACGCTGCCGTGGAGGGCGGTCGACGGCTCGCCGGTCACGGCAACCATGCTCTTCTACCGCGACGGAGGGCGCCCGGTGAACCGCAACGACTTCAACCGCCACGCGTGGCGCTCTGCTCTCGATGCGGCGGGCGTCCCTCGCGGTCGGGAGAACGGGATGCACGCACTGAGGCACTTCTACGCGTCCGTTCTGCTGGACGCGGGGGAGAGCGTCAAGGCAGTCTCCGAGTACCTGGGACACCACGACCCGGGCTTCACGCTGAGGACGTACACGCACCTGATGCCCAGCAGCGAGAAGCGGACGCGAGAGGCGGTCGACCGCGCCTTTGAGGGCGGCCCAGACACCGATGACGGCCCCACGACGGCCCGATAACCCTGAGAACCTAGGGAAGGGCCAGGTCAGGCCGTATGTCCCCTGAATTGCCGATCTACTGATTCATCATGTGGGCCCCCTGCCTGCGAATTCCGCGGGCAGGGGGCCCTTGCTCGTCGGTCGGGTGTCAGTTCTGTCCCGGCGGGGCTTTGGCCTGCGGGGTTCTGGTTCTCGGTGTCCTGCGTCAGACCGCCACCGATGCAGCTGGGCTGCTGACCGCCTGGCTGCTGGCCACCGTTGTTGGTGCGGGAAACATCGGCAGGTGCGATCTTCGCCTGGGCCACTCGGGCTCCGCCGACCCCGAGTGCGAATGCTGCGGCCGCGGACCTGAGCTGCGGCGGGCTACTGACACACCGTGCCCGCGGCAGGCACCTTGCCCTCCAGGAGGTAGGCGTTGACCGCCTTCTGCACGCATTTGCTGCCGCCGTTGTACGCACCGTGTCCCTGGCCCCGGTAGGTGAGCTCCACGCCGACCCCCTTGCCGAGGGCGTCGGCCATCGCCTTTGCCCCCTCGTACGGGGTCGCCGGGTCGCCGGTGTTGCCGATGACGAGGAGGGGCGGTGCGCCGGGGGCCGACACATCGGGTGTGGCCCAGGTGCCGGGCACCGGCCACTCGGTGCAGCCCATCAGGCTCCAGCCCAGGTAGTCGCCGAAGACGGGGGACACCTGGCGGAACTCGGGGAGCTTCGCCTTCGTCTGCTCCAGGGTCCAGCGGTCCTTGAAGTCGACGCAGTTCACGGCCGCGTTCGCAGCCTGGATATTGCTGTAGTGGCCGTTTTCGCCTCGCCCGTTCAGCGAGTCGGCGAGTGCGAGCAGCAGCCCGCCGTTGCCGCCGTCGGCCTCGTTGAGGCCCTGCTCCAGGTACTGCCAGTACTCCTTGGAGTACAGGGCCTGGGCGATACCGCTGACCGCCTGGCTCTGGGTCAGCATGCGGTCGCCGCTGGCGGGAATCGGCTTCTTCTCGAGCTCGCTCAGGAGCGCCATGATCCAGGCCTCGACCTCCTTGGCGGTGGAGCCGGGCAGCAGGCACTTGTCGCCGCGGTTCACACAGTCCTGGGCGAAGTTGTCGAGGGCCAGCTGGAAGCCCTTCGCCTGGCCCAGCGAACCCTCCTCGGAGTTCTTGCTCGGGTCCACGACGGCGTCGAAGACCGCACGGCCGACCTTGGTGGGATACAAGTGGGCGTAGACGCCGCCCAGTTCGGTGCCGTACGAAATTCCGAAGTAGTAGAGCTTGTCGTCGCCGAGGACTTGTCGCATCAGGTCCATGTCGCGGGCGGCGTTGAGGGTGCCGACGTAGGGCAGTTGGTCCCCGGAGTTCTTGTCGCAGGCCGCTGCGAAGGACTGCAGGCCCTCGGTGAAGGTCTTCTCCTCGGCGGCGTCGTCGGGCGTCGAATCCTGTTGGAAGTACGCGTCGAGCTGTTCGTCGTCCTTGCACTGAACCGCGGCGCTGCGGCCGACTCCTCGCGGGTCGAAGCTCACCAGGTCGTAACGGGTGTGCAGGGCCGCGTAGTCCGCAGCGGCGGCCGGCAGACCGGCGACCCCGGAGCCTCCGGGTCCGCCGAAGTTGAATATGAGGGAACCGATCCGCTTGGACGGGTCGGCGGCCTTCGCGCGGATGAGGGCGATCTCGATGGTGTCGCCGCCCGGCTTTGCGTAGTCGAGCGGGGCATCCATGAAGGCGCACTCCCAGACCGTGCCGCCGGGCAGCGGCGAAGGCGGGGTGCCGCCGCCCTGCGCCTCCGAGGGGGCCGGGCATGGCTGCCAGTCCAGCTTCTGGGAGGCGAGCTCCTTCGCACGGTCCTGGTCCGTCTCCTTGCCCTTGCCTCCGTCGTCGGAACAGCCGGCGACGGCCAGCAGCACGGCGACACAGGTGGTGAGGGCGGCGGCGCGGACGGCGGTCGAAGGGGGCATGCGGCCATGGTGCGCCGCGGGTGCGGGCTGCGCCCGCGCCGACGGTCCATGCGGGTGGTCGCTCGCCCCCCGGCCGGGCCGAAGCCCAAGCCCAAGCCTGGGGCCCTCCTAGAGCGCGCCCTTGCGCGTCAGGTGGTTGAACGCGAACCACCCCGGCAGCACCGGCAGCCACAGCGTCATCAGCCGGTACAGCAGCACCGCCGGCGCCGCCACCTCCTTCGGCACCCCCGCCACGATCAGACCGAAGGTCAGCGCACCCTCCACCGCGCCCACACCGCCCGGCGTCGGCGCGGCCGACCCCAGCGCGTTGCCCGCGAGGAAGACCACGGCGATGCTGGCGTAGCTCAGCGGCTGGTGGCCGTTGTCGAAGGCACGGATCGACGCGTCCAGACACATCACGAACACACCGGTCAGCAGCAGCATCCCGCCGATGCCCGTGAGCAGCTTCATCGGCCGCTGCAGTACGTCGAGCATGCGCGGCACGACCCCGGCGAACAGCGAACGCAGCCGCGTCGAGACGAACTTCCGCAGGAACGGGATCGCGGTCACCACCAGCACGAGCACCGCGACCGTCAGCAGGCCCGCGATCACCGTCCTGGACGGGGTGAACGACGCCGTCCGCTCCGTACCGGTCAGATAGCCGAAGGCGAGCAGCAGCATGACGTGCGCGCCGAGCCCGAAGAGCTGGGAGGCGCCGACACTGGCCACAGCGAGCCCGGGGCGTACGCCCGAGCGCTGCAGGAAGCGGGTGTTCAGCGCGACGCCGCCGACCGCGGCCGGGGCGACGATCTTGACGAAGGATCCGGCGACCTGGGCGACGACGGTCCTCAGGAAGCCCACCCGCTCCGGGACGAAGCCCAGCAGGCTCATCGCCGCGGCGAAGTAGCTGAGCGCCGAGAAGGCGACCGCGGCCGCCACCCAGCCCCAGTGGGCCTGGCCGAAGACCGTGCCGAAGTCGATGCCCGCAAGCTGCGAGAGCAGGAAGTACGCGGCGACGGCGCCCGCGATGAAGCTGACGAGCGTGCGCGGCCTGATCCGTTCCAGACGGACCGGTTCGACCGGCGCCTGAGGCCTGATCAGCAGCATCTGGGCGCGGATCTGGGAGAGCAGATCCTCCTCGCGCGCCTCGTCCATGGCCACGTCCATGGCCCTCTTGTCGGCCTGCTTCTCGGCGCGTTCCGTCTTGCGTACGGCCTTGGGGTCGGCGTGCGCCTCTGCCGTACGGGCCCGCTTGGCGGCGGCCGACGCCTCGAGGACGGCCTCCCGCTCCCGCTGGGACCGCTCACGGGCGAGCTTGCGCAGCGTCGCCCGGGTCGAGCGGCTGAGCGCGATGGGCTGGAGCAGCGGCAGACAGTCGGCGACCTGGTCCGGGCCGAGTACGTCGACCGCGGTGGCCACCGCACGCTCGGCACCGACGCGCAGGCCGATGGTGGTGAGCAGTTGCGCGATGTCCATCCGCAGCACCAACTCGCCCGCCGCGATCTCGCCGCCGCGCAGATCCGTCAGGATCACCTTGCCGGAACGATCCACCAAAATGGCGTCACCGGTCAGCCGTCGGTGCGCGATGCGCCTCGACTGGAGCGCCTTCACCTGCTGCCAGGCCCCGCGCACCACGTCGTCGGCGACCTCGTCGTCGTCGAGGGAGTCCAGGGAATGGCCGCCCAGGTGCTCGTAGACGAGCATCACGGCGTCCGGGCCGAGCTCGGATGTGGCGATCAGCTTCGGGGCGTTGGCGCCGGCCGCGATCGCCGCGTACGCGAGCAGCGCCTCCTGCTCCAGTGCCTGGCGCAGCGACTGGATCGAGCGCCGGGTGGTGATGGAGCGCAGCGTGAGGCGCCGCCACACCCGGTAGAAGAAGCCCTGCGCCTGCTGCTCACGGTCGACGACGGTGACATCGAGCGGCGAGCCCTCTTCCAGCGTGACCAGGTAGCGGCGGCCGCGCTCGCCCTGGTCGGCGGTGTCGGGGATGTCCTCGGCCCGCATGGCGGTGACCGGACGGAAACCGACATGGCGCAGACCGGCCAGCAGGGTCTGGCCGGTGGGGCGTACGTTCGGCGAGCCGACGGCGTACAGCGTTCCGTACGCCACGGTCCAGCCGAGCAGCACGGTGAGGATGATCGAGAAGGGGGTGGTGTACCCGGCGACGAGCATCGCGAAGGCGTCGAGCAGCAGCACCACCCACAGGACCACCCGCCATCGTGGTCTTCGGGACATTCCGACGGCCGTCATATAGGCGATGACGGGCGCTAGATATCCGTGGACGGGATCGGTGAGCCCGCCGCCGGTCTGTGCCTGCGTCAGAGCTTCCTGGAGGGTGCCGGGCGCGCCCCTGGCGACCCAGAGATCGGTGGCGAGAGTGGCTCCGTGCGCGAGCACGGCGGCGAGTACGCCGTCCGCGATCCGCAGACCGTCGCGTTTGATCAGCCGTTCGATGGCGAAGGCGACCGGGACGAGCAGGACGGCGATGCTGGACACCAGACCGGCGATCTTGACGAACAGGTCGGGGGCCTGGTCGGTGCCCTTGTCGATGTCCTGTGCGAGGCCGGTCGTGGTGCCCTGGGCGAAGGCGGCCACGGCGAGGACGATCGCGATCAAGAGGATGCCGGTGAGCAGGCGCATCAGATCGGATGGCCGGTGAACGCGGGCGGCCAGCAGTGGCTCGTCCCCGGAGACGCGGTCGACGCCGGCGACGTCGGTCACCTCGGCCTCGTCCGCCGACTTGCGCCCGGCCGCTGTCGCCGACCGGCCGGCGGGCTTGTCGGCTGCCTTTCCGGCAGCTGCCTTGTCCTCGGCTGTCTCGTCGGCTGCTGCCTTGTCCGCTGTCGCCTTGTCTGCGGCTGCCTTGTCGGCGGTGGAGTCGGCCGTTTTCCGGGACCCGGCCCCGGTCGCGGCCCCCGCCTCGTCGGTCGCGTCCGGCTGCGGAGCGGGCGCGTCCGGGTACGACTCGGCCTCAGGGGTGCTTGCCACCTTCGGAGGCTGCACGCCCTGCTCCCTCGCCGTCTCGGTCTCTTCTTGATCTCGTATCACCAGTCACCGCCCGCATGATGGTGGCACGAGAGGACGACAGCGGGGGGCATCAGGGGGCGTCGCGGAGACGAGAGGTGCCTGAGATGCGCCCCTTTGCCCGCCGGAGCCGCCTGCCCGCGCAGTCCCCGCTGCCCGGGGCGTTGTCGGTGGCGTGCGGCAGGATGGACCGGATGGAAGAGCTGCCGGAGTACGCGGAGCGGGTGCTCGAGGTCGCCGAGCTGATCCCGCCGGGCCGCGTGATGACCTACGGCGACATTGCCGAATGGCTGGAAGAGGGCGGCCCGAGGCAGGTCGGCCGGGCCATGGCGCTGTACGGGGGCGGGGTGCCCTGGTGGCGCGTCGTGCGCGCCGACGGCACACTGCTGCCCGGCCATGAGCTGAGCGCTCTGGCGCACTACCGCAGCGAGGGGACGCCCCTGCGCGACGCCGCACGAAGCGCGGACAGTCATGTGCCGCGCCTCGACATGAAGCGCGCGCGATGGGACGGCGACGAGGGTGCCGGCGACAGCGCTCACATATGACAGCTTCCGCCAAACGGGGGCTGCGCGGGCAATCGGAGGACCGTACGGAGTACCCGGACTACACGCGGTACGCGACGGACTCCCTGCCTCGCCTCGCGCTGGCGTAGCGTCGTCAGCTCGCGGCACGAACCGCTCCATCACCAGCACACCCACCAGGACCGGCGATCCACGTGAGCTCCTCCTCCACCACCGGGCGTACGCCGCACCAGCGACAGGTGCGGCGTGGGGCCCCCGGCGCGTACCGACTGGTGCGTACCCCGCCGGGCCCGGTGGATCCCCCCCACCTGGACGCAGCGCAACGCGCCGTGGTTGACCACGATCACGGTCCGTTGCTCGTTCTGGCAGGTCCCGGCACCGGCAAGACCACCACACTGGTCGAGGCGGTCGCCGCGCGCCTGGCCAAGGGGGCGGATCCGGAGCGGATCCTGGTGCTCACCTTCAGCCGCAAGGCGGCGGTGGAACTGCGCGACAGGACGGCGCTGCGGCTCGGCGGTACGAAGGGGCCGCAGGCGACGACCTTCCACTCCTTCTGCTACGCACTGGTGCGCGCCCACCAGGACGCCGATCTGTTCTCCGAGCCGCTGCGGCTGCTGTCCGGTCCCGAGCAGGACGTCGCCGTCCGTGAACTCCTGGCGGGCCAGATCGGCCTGGAGGCGGACGGGCTGGCGCGCAACGAGTGGCCTGACGAGCTGCGCGCCTGCCTGACCACACGCGGCTTCGCCGACGAGGTACGCGCAGTGCTCGCCCGGAGCCGTGAACTGGGCCTGGGGCCCGGTTCCCTGGCCCGCTTCGCGGCCCGCACCGGCCGCCCCGACTGGGGGGCGGCCGCGTCGTTCCTCGCCGAATATCTGGACGTTCTGGACATGCAGGGGGTGCTCGACTACGCGGAACTGGTGCACCGTACGGTCCTGCTGGCGGAGCGTCTGCCGTACGCGTTCCCCTACGACGCGGTGTTCGTGGACGAGTACCAGGACACCGACCCGGCCCAGGTCCGGCTGCTCCAGGCGCTGGCCGGGAGCGGCCGCACGCTGGTCGCCTTCGGCGACCCGGACCAGTCGATCTACGCCTTCCGCGGTGCCGACGTGAACGGCATCCTCGACTTCCCGGACGCCTTCCCGCACGCGGACGGCAGTCCGGCGGGGGTCGCGGTGCTGACGGCATCCCGCCGCAGCGGATCGAAACTGCTGGACGCGACCCGCCTGCTGACGCGCAGGATGCCGCTGCCCCGCCTTGCGTCGGAGAAGGTCCGGGCGCACCGGGAACTGGGTGCGGTCCGTGAGGGCGGCCGGATCGAGACGTACACCTACCCCACGGCCTCCACGGAACTCGACAACATCGCGGACATCCTGCGCCGGGCCCACCTGGAGGAGGGCGTCCCCTGGGGTGACATGGCGGTCTTGGTCCGAGCAGGCGGCCGCACCATCCCATCGGTCCGCCGGGCCCTGACTTCGGCGGGCGTCCCCCTGGACATAGACGGCGACGATCTCCCCCTGCGCCACGAACCGGCGGTCGCGCCACTGCTGACGGCGTTGCGCGCTGTGGCGGAGGCGGCGACGCCGGGCGGCTCGGGCTCGGGCTCGGGGCCGAGCCCGGACGCGTCGGCGGTGGCGGCCGCGCATGCGGGCGGGTCGACCGAGGCCGGTGCCGGCGTGCCGAGGGAAGGCGTGGCTGCCGACGGTCACGAACCCCCGCCCGGGGCGCGCCGCGAGGCCGACGGGGAGCCGGAGGAGTCCGGGGGGCCCCAGGAGGCCACCACCGCATCCCCCTGGCTCGACACCGAGACCGCCCTCGACCTTCTCGCCTCCCCCCTCGGCGGCATGGACACCGCCGACCTCCGCCGTCTCGGCCGTGCCCTGCGCGACGAAGAGCGCGCCGGCGGCAACAAAATCCCCCCGCCCTCCGACGAGCTCCTCGCCCGCGCACTGGCCGAGCCGGAGCGCCTCATCGCCCACGACCCCGCGTACGCCCGCGGCGCGCAGCGGCTCGGCGCGCTCCTGCGCACGGCGCGCAAGCTCCTCGAAGGCGGCGGCACCGCCGAGGAGGCTCTGTGGGAGCTCTGGGCCGGCACCCCCTGGCCGCAGCGCCTGGAGCGTGCCGCCCTCCGCGGCGGCGCGGCAAGCCGCAATGCCGACCGCGACCTCGACGCCGTCTGCGCGCTCTTCGACACCGCCGCCCGGGCCGAAGAGCGCACCGGCGGCCGCGGCGCGCTCAACTTCCTCGAAGAAATCGAGGCCCAGGACATCGCCGCCGACACGCTCTCCAAGAGAGAGGTGCGTTCCGACGCCGTGCGGCTGATGACCGCCCACCGTTCCAAGGGCCTCGAATGGAGCCTCGTCGTCGTGGCGGGCGTACAGGAGGGTCTGTGGCCCGACCTCCGCCGCCGCGGCTCACTCCTGGAGGCCGACCGAATCGGCCGCGACGGTCTCGCCGAACCGCTCACCCCCGGCGCCCTCCTCGCCGAGGAAAGACGGCTCTTTTACGTCGCGGCCACCCGCGCCCGCGACCGCCTCGTCGTCACCGCCGTCAAGGCACCCGCCGACGACGGCGACCAGCCCTCCCGATTCCTCACCGAACTCGGCGTCGAGCCCAAGGACATCACCGGCCGCCCCCGCCGCCCCCTAGCCGTCGCCGCGCTCGTGGCCGAGCTGCGCGCCACCACAGTGGACCCGCAGGCGAGCCCCGCGCTGCGCGAGGCCGCCGCCCGCCGCCTCGCCCGCCTCGCCGCGCTCACCGACGACGAGGGGCAGCCGCTGGTGCCCGCAGCCCACCCCTACCGCTGGTGGGGCCTGTACGAGCCGACCCACAGCCGGCTGCCCCTGCGCGACCGGAACGAGCCCGTCACCCTCTCCGGCAGCGCGCTGGACCAGCTCGCCAACACCTGCGCCCTCCAGTGGTTCCTGGGCCGAGAGGTGAAGGCGGACGCCCCGGCCACCGCGGCACAGGGTTTCGGCAATGTGGTGCACGTACTGGCCGACGAGGTCGCCTCCGGACAGACGCCCGCCGACCTCGCCGTCCTCATGGAGCGCCTCGACTCGGTCTGGAACGCGCTCGTTTTCGATGCCCCCTGGAAGTCGGAGCAGGAGAAGGCGCACGCGCGCGTGGCGCTCGAACGCTTCCTGCGCTGGCATGTCATGGACCGTGGCGGCCGCGCTCCCGCCGCCACCGAGCACGGCTTCGACGTCACCCTGGAGGCGGGCGAGTACGAGGTTCGCATCCGGGGCTCCATGGACCGCGTCGAGCAGGACGCCGAAGGACGCGCGTACGTCGTCGACTTCAAGACCGGCAAGCAGGCCCCGACCCGCGAAGAGGTGGCCCGCCACCCCCAACTCGCCGTCTACCAGCTCGCCGTGCGTGAGGGCGCGCTCGACGAAGCCTTCGGCGGCCGCCGCCCCGAGCCGGGCGGCGCCGAGCTCGTCCAGCTGCGCCAGGCCGCCGCCAAGAAGGAGGGCGGTGAGGACCTGCCCAAGGTTCAGGCGCAGGAGCCGCTGGCGGGGGAGTGGGTCGGCGAGCTGCTCGCCACCGCCGCGGGCCGCGTCCTCGACGAGCGCTTCACACCGACCGCCGGGCAGCACTGCACCCACTGCGCCTTCCGCGCCTCATGCAGCGCACAGCCGGAGGGCCGCCAGATAGTGGAGTGAGCGGCGCTGTGACGTGGGTCACGAGGGCCGTGCGAGGGACCACGTGATCTGCGGAGGAGAGGGACATGGCGGCCAAGCGGAAGTTCCTGGTCATGGCGGTGGTCGGCGCCGCCGCGATCGCCGGATTGGCCGGCTGTTCCACCGGTGGCGAGTACGAGGCGCCGAGCGGCACCGGGAAGATCGAGAAGAACGAGGCCGTGGAGGCAGCGGCCACGAAGGCTTCGGACGACCCGTTCGGCGGACTCAGTGCCGACCAGATCGCCGACAAGGCCGTCGCGGCCACCAAGTCCGCGCGGTCCATCCGGATCGCGGGCAAGGTCACGAGTGGGGCCGAATTGCTGACAGTCGACTTCGCGGTGGACAGCAAGGGATCCTGCACCGGCAAGATCGGGATGAGGGGTGGCAACGCCGAGCTTCGCAAGGTCGGCAAGGTCCTGTACATCAAGGGCGACGACACATTCTGGAAGGCCTCGGTCGGCGCGCAGGCCCATGGCATCACCGACCTGCTGAAGGGCCGCTGGATGAAGGTGCCGCAGGGCAGCTCGTCCGCCATGGAAGGGGTCTGCGACCTCAAGGCCATGCTCGCCGACACGAACAAGGACGCGTTGGAGCGCCAGGGCATGACCAGGGGGCCCGACGCGGCCGTCGGCGGCAAGCCGGTGGTGACCCTGGTGAAGAAGAAGCCGGGCGGCGAAACGCTCACCATGTACGTCGCCAAGGAGGGCGCGCCGTATCTGCTCAGGGTCGTCAAGAAAGGCGGAACCGAGCCCGGCACGCTGACGTTCTCGGACTTCAACAAGCCGGTGAAGGCCGTGGCACCGCCGCCGGACCAGGTGGTGGACCTGGGCAGCCTGGGCTCGTCCGTCGCGGGTGGCGCCCTCTCCCGTACCGGCGCGGGAGCCTGACGCGGTTGTCCCCGCGGGAGCCTGACGCGGTTGTCCCGCACCGGCGCGGGAGCCTGACGCGGTTGAGGCCGACGGGAGCCGGCGCTGTCAGTGGTCCCCACTAGCCTCACTGAGGTGACCGCACGCATCAGCGACCCCGAGCAGCTCAAGGAGCTCCTCGGCATCCCCTTCACCCCGGAGCAGACCGCCTGCATCACCGCGCCGCCCGCCCCTCAGGTCATCGTGGCCGGGGCCGGGTCGGGGAAGACGACGGTCATGGCCGCGCGGGTGGTGTGGCTCGTGGGCACCGGCCAGGTCGCCCCCGAGCAGGTGCTCGGTCTCACCTTCACCAACAAGGCGGCGGGCGAACTCGCCGAGCGCGTCCGCACCGCGCTCGTGCGCGCCGGAGTGACGGACCCCGACGTCATCGACCCGGACAACCCACCGGGCGAGCCGCGCATCTCCACGTACCACGCCTTCGCCGGGCAGCTCCTGGCCGACCACGGGCTGCGGATGGGCCTGGAGCCGACCGCCCGCCTGCTCGCCGACGCGACCCGCTATCAGCTCGCCGCGCGCGTGCTGCGCGAGGCGCCCGGGCCCTACCCCTCGCTGACCAAGTCCTTTCCCTCTCTGGTCAGTGATCTGCTGGCGCTCGACGCGGAGCTCGCGGAGCATCTCGTACGTCCGCAGCAGCTCGCCGCCTACGAGGGAGAACTGCTGCGCACGCTTGAGAGCGTCCGGCTCAGCAACGCCGAGCTGCGCAAGGTCCCACAGGCCGCGGCGGCCCGCCGTGAGCTGCTCGAACTGACCGTCCGCTACCGCGAGGCCAAACGCGCGCGGGACCTCCTCGACTTCGGCGACCAGATCGCCCTGTCCGCCGAGCTCGCGCTGACCAGGCCAGAGGTCGGGACGATCCTGCGGGACGAGTTCCGGGTTGTTCTGCTCGACGAGTACCAGGACACGTCAGTGGCCCAACGGCTGCTGCTGTCCGGCCTGTTCGGCCAGGGCACCGGTCATGCCGTGACTGCCGTCGGCGACCCCTGTCAGGCGATCTACGGCTGGCGCGGAGCCTCCGTCGCCAACCTCGACGACTTCCCCGCGCACTTCGCCCACGCCGACGGCAGCCCGGCCACGCGGTTCTCGCTCAGCGAGAACCGCCGCAGCGGGGGCCGGCTGCTGCACCTCGCCAACGGCCTGGCGGAACCCCTGCGCGCCATGCACGCGGGCGTGGAGGCGCTGCGCCCCGCGCCCGGCGCCGAGCGCGACGGATCCGTGCGCATCGCCCTCCTCGACACCCACGCGCAGGAGATCGAATGGCTCGCCGACTCGATCTCCCATCTGGTGCGTACGGGCAAGGAGCCCGGCGAGATCGCGGTCCTGTGCCGTACGGCCGGTGACTTTCCCCAGATCCAGGGCGCGCTGGTCGCCAGGGACGTCCCGGTGGAGGTGGTCGGCCTGTCCGGGCTGCTGCACCTCCCCGAGGTCGCCGACCTGGTCGCGGTGTGCGAAGTCCTCCAGGACCCGGGGGCCAATGCCTCGCTCGTACGACTGCTCACCGGTCCCCGCTGGCGGATCGGCCCGCGCGACCTGGCCCTGCTCGGCCGCCGTGCCCGGCTACTCGTCCACCGCACCCCGGCCGACGGCACGGACCCGGACGAACGGCTGGCCGCAGCCGTCGAGGGCACCGATCCGGCCGAGGTCATCTCGCTCGCCGACGCGCTGGACACCTTCATGGAGTCGGCGGGCGGGGAGGACGACGACCTTCCCTTCTCGGCCGAGGCCCGGGTCCGTTTCGCCCGCCTCGCCGCGGAACTGCGCGACCTGCGCCGCGCTCTGGCCGACCCGCTGATGGACGTCCTGCACCGCGTCCTGTCCACCACCGGCCTCGAGGTCGAACTCTCGGCATCCCCGCACGCCCTGGCCGCCCGCCGCCGCGAGACCCTCGCCAACTTCCTGGACACGGCCGCCGGTTTCGCGGCGCTCGACGGCGAGGCTTCGCTGCTGGCATTCCTCGCCTTCCTGCGTACGGCCGCGCAGTACGAGAAGGGCCTCGACAACGCCCTGCCGGGTGGCGAGAACACCGTCAAGGTCCTGACGGCCCACAAGTCCAAGGGCCTGGAGTGGGACGTCGTTGCGGTCCCCGGCCTGGTCGCCGGACACTTCCCGAACGACCAGGCACGCGAGGCCTGGACCTCCCAGTCCAAGGTCCTTCCGCATGCTCTGCGCGGCGACGCGGGCACGCTTCCCGACGTGCCGTCCTGGGACGCGAGAGGCCTCAAGGCATTCAAGGACGCCATGAAGGACCATCAGCGCACGGAGGAACTACGCCTGGGCTATGTCACCTTCACCCGCCCCCGCTCCCTGCTCCTCGGCTCGGGCCACTGGTGGGGGCCGACACAGAAACGCCGACGGGGCCCGTCGGCGTTCCTGCAGGCGCTGTACGACCACGGCGTGGAGGGCTTCGGCGAGATCGAGATCTGGGCGGACGAACCGGAGGAGGACGCGGGGAACCCGTCCCTGAGGGAGTCGTCGCAGGACCATGCCTGGCCGCTTCCTCTGGACCCGGATTCGCTGTCCCGCCGCCGTGCGGCGGCGGACACGGTGCTGTCGCACCTGGACGCGCTGACGCTGCTCCCGGAGGATCCGGACGGGCCGGGGGACCCCGAGGGCCCGGGGGACCCGGAAGACCCATGGGACGACGAGCCGCCGTGGGACGAGGACGCCGCCCCTGAGCCGGAATGGGAACAGGCAGCCCCGTCGGCGGACCTTCCGCACCAGCGCCGCGAGCCGTTCTCGCGTCATGAAGCCGGCGCTCCCGGGGGTGTGGGGGCAACCCCAGAGGACAGCCGCACCATCGCCTCGTGGGACCGCGACCTCACCGCCCTCACCGGCGAGCTCCGCCGCAGCCGCGCCACCGTCCGCGACGTACCCCTGCCGCCCTCCCTGTCCGCCTCCCAGCTGATGCGCCTGGCCGCCGACCCCGACGGCTTCGCCAAGGAGCTGGCCCGCCCCATGCCCCGACCTCCGCAGCCCGCCGCCCGCCGGGGCACCCGGTTCCACGCGTGGGTGGAGTCCCGGTTCGAGGAGCTGCCCCTGCCGATGCTGGGACCGGACGAGCTCCCCGGGGGCGACGCCGACGACCCCGGGATCGTGGACGAGCGCGACCTGGCCGCACTGAAGGAGGCGTTCGAGCGGACCCCGTACGCACGCCGTACCCCCTACCGCGTGGAGTCGCCGTTCCAGCTCACCCTCGCGGGCCGCGTGATCCGGGGCCGTATCGATGCCGTCTACCGCGACGACGCGGACGGCTCGTACGAGATCGTCGACTGGAAGACCAGCCGTACACGCACGGCGGATCCGCTGCAGCTGGCCATCTACCGCCTCGCCTGGGCCGAGCAGCACGACCTCCCCCCGGAAGCCGTCAAAGCCGCATTCGTCTACGTGCGCACCGGCGAGATCGCGCGACCCACCGCCCTCCCCGGCCGGGCCGATCTTGAGCGCATCCTGCTGGGCGAGACGGCCGACGAGACAGCAGCAGAGGCCCGTTAGGCTCACCTGCATGAGCGACACCCCGGACAGCGCTGTCCGTACGTACATAGAGCAGCACCGCGCCGCCTTCCTCGACGACCTCGCCGACTGGCTGCGCATTCCGTCCGTGTCGGCCCAGCCCGATCACGCCGCGGACGTACGACGCAGCGCCGACTGGCTCGCAGCCAAGCTCAAGGACACCGGCTTCCCCGTCACCGAGGTCTGGACGACGCCCGGCGCACCCGCCGTCTTCGCCGAGTGGCCCTCCGGCGAACCGGACGCGCCCACGGTGCTCGTCTACGGCCACCACGACGTCCAGCCGGCCGCCCGCGAGGACGGCTGGCACAGCGACCCCTTCGAGCCCCTGATCGCCGACGGCCGGATGTACGGGCGGGGCGCGGCCGACGACAAGGGCCAGGTCTTCTTCCACACCCTGGGTGTACGGGCCCATCTCGCCGCCACCGGCCGCACCGCCCCCGCGGTCAACCTCAAGCTGCTGATCGAGGGCGAGGAGGAGTCGGGTTCGCCGAACTTCCGCGCACTCGTCGAGGCCAACGCCGCCCGGCTCGCCTCCGACGCCGTGATCGTCTCGGACACCGGCATGTGGTCCGAGACGACGCCCACCGTCTGCACCGGCATGCGCGGCCTCGTGGAGTGCGAGATCGATCTGCATGGCCCGGACCAGGACATCCACTCCGGCTCCTTCGGAGGCGCGGTACCCAACCCGGCCACCGTCGCCGCCCGCCTCGTCGCGGCGCTGCACGACGCCGACGAGCAGGTGACGATCCCCGGCTTCTACGACGGCGTCCCGCCGCTCACCGGCGCGGAGCGCGAGCTGCTTGCCGAGCTGCCCTTCGACGAGGCGTCCTGGCTGAAAACCGCCAAGTCGCACGGCACCCTGGGCGAGGCCGGATACACCACTCTGGAGCGCATCTGGGCCCGCCCGACCGCCGAGCTCAACGGCATCGGCGGTGGCTATCAAGGCCCAGGCGGTAAGACGATCATTCCGTCGTCGGCGCAGCTGAAGCTCACGTTCCGGCTGGTCGCGGGACAGGATCCGGACACGATCGAGAAGGCCGTCGGCGCATGGGTCGCGGATCGCGTCCCGGCGGGAGTCCGCCACGAGATCCGCTTCAGCGCCTCGACCCGCCCCTGTCTGACCCCACTGGACCACCCCGCGCTGCAGTCGGTCGTACGGGCCATGAGCCGCGCCTTCGACGGGCAGAAGATCCGCTTCACGCGCGAGGGCGGCTCGGGACCCGCCGCGGACCTGAGGGACGTCCTCGCGGCACCAGTGCTGTTCCTCGGCATCTCCGTACCGTCCGACGGCTGGCACGCCCCGAACGAGAAGGTCGAACTGGACCTGCTCGTCAAGGGCGTCGAGACCACCGCCCACCTGTGGGGCGACCTCGCCCAAGCCCTGCGCTGAACTCCGCTGACACGACACCCAATCCACCCGGGGGAGTTGGAAATACCGTGAGCACCAACAGCTACGCCACCGCGGACCGCCCGATCGTTCTCACTGCGCCGACCGGCATCGACCGCGAGGCGCACCACCGCCTCGACGAGGCATGGCTCGCGGCGGCCTGGAGTCACCCCACGACCCGGGTCTTCGTCGTCTGTGGCGGCCAGGCGCTGATCGACGACACCCCCGACGGCCGTACCGAACTGGTGATGACCCCGGCCTTCGAGGCGCCGGTCACCGAGACCCACCGCTACTTTCTGGGCACGGACGAAGAGGGCGTGCGCTACTTCGCGCTCCAGAAGGACGCGCTTCCCGGGCGTATGGACCAGTCGGCCCGTCCGGCGGGGCTGCGCGAGGCCGGACTGCTGCTGTCTCCGCGCGACGCCGGGCTGATGGTGCACGCCGTCGCGCTGGAGAACTGGCAGCGGCTGCACCGCTTCTGCTCACGCTGTGGCGAGCGCACGGTCATCGCTGCCGCGGGCCACATCCGCCGCTGCCCCGCCTGCGGCGCCGAGCACTACCCCCGTACCGACCCTGCTGTGATCATGCTCGTCACAGACGAGCAGGACCGCGCGCTGCTGGGCCGCCAGGTCCACTGGCCGGAGGGACGCTTCTCCACGCTCGCGGGCTTCGTCGAGCCGGGCGAGTCGATCGAGCAGTCGGTGCGCCGGGAGGTCTTCGAGGAGGCGGGTGTCACGGTCGGCGATGTCGAGTACGTCGCCAGCCAGCCCTGGCCCTTTCCCTCCAGCCTCATGCTCGGCTTCGTCGCGCGGGCGACGTCCGCGGAGATCAACGTGGACGGCGAGGAGATCCACGAGGCGCGCTGGTTCTCCCGGGACGACCTGCGGGCCGCCTTCGAGTCCGGGGAGGTGCTGCCTCCCTACGGGATCTCGATTGCGGCCCGCCTGATCGAGCTCTGGTACGGAAAGCCGTTGCCCAAGCCCGGTGATGTCGGCTGAGAGGCCCTGCGGCTCAGACGCCGATCTTCTGCTTGACCTGCGCCAGCGAGGGGTTGGTCAGCGTCGAACCGTCCGAGAAGAGCACGGTCGGGACGGTCTGATTGCCCCCGTTGGCCTTCTCGACAAAGGCCGCGGACTGCGGGTCCTGCTCGATGTTGATCTCGGTGTACGCGATGCCCTCGCGGTCCATCTGGCTCTTCAGCCGACGGCAGTAGCCGCACCACGTCGTGCTGTACATCGTCACAGTGCCCTGCATCGTCTTTCGCGCTCCTTTGTCTCGCCGTGCGGTCGCTCTTGCCGGGTGCGTGTTCGCACCGGGTACAAAAACGTACGCGACCTGTCCACCATTCCCGCATTAGTACGACTGCGTGGGGCCCCTGTGGACAAGGGCCACGGCAGTCTCTGCCGACCTGGCAGCATGGCGGTGTGACAGCAGCAACGCACTCCTCTCTTTTCCCGCAGGTCCCCGAGTCGGCGGACGCGGTGCTCGACGGGCTCGACCCCGAGCAGCGCGAAGTGGCGACGGCCCTGCACGGTCCGGTGTGCGTGCTGGCAGGCGCCGGCACGGGCAAGACACGCGCCATCACCCACCGCATCGCGTATGGCGTGCGCGCCGGCATACTCCAGCCCGCCAGCGTGCTGGCCGTCACCTTCACCAACCGCGCCGCAGGCGAGATGCGCGGGCGCCTGCGCCAGCTCGGCGCGGGCGGTGTGCAGGCACGCACCTTCCACTCCGCCGCGCTGCGCCAGCTCCAGTACTTCTGGCCGAAGGCGGTCGGCGGCGAGCTGCCCCGGCTGCTCGAGCGCAAGATCCAGCTGGTCGCCGAGTCCGCGGCACGCTGCCGTATCCGGCTCGACCGCAACGAGCTGCGGGATGTGACGAGCGAGATCGAGTGGGCCAAGGTCACCCAGACCGTCCCCGCCGACTACCCGGCTAAGGTCGCCAGATCTCATCGCGACGCCCCGCGCGATTCGACCGAGATCAGCCAGATCTACGGGATGTACGAGCAGCTCAAGCGCGACCGATCGGTGATCGACTTCGAGGACGTCCTGCTGCTCACGGTCGGCATCCTCCAGGACCGGCACGACATCGCCGAGCAGATCCGCAGCCAGTACCAGCACTTCGTGGTGGACGAGTACCAGGACGTCAGCCCGCTCCAGCAGCGCCTGCTCGACCTGTGGCTGGGCGACCGGGACAGCCTCTGCGTCGTCGGCGACGCCAGTCAGACGATCTACTCCTTCACCGGAGCGACGCCCGACCATCTGCTGAACTTCCGCACCCGCCACCCCGGCGCGACCGTCGTCAAGCTCGTCCGCGACTACCGCTCCACACCGCAGGTCGTCCATCTCGCCAATGGCCTGCTGAGCCAGGCCCACGGCCGCGCCGCCGAGCACCGCCTCGAACTGATCGCGCAGCGCGAGGCCGGCCCCGAGCCCGCCTTCACCGAGTACGCCGACGAGCCGACCGAGGCCGAGGGCACCGCCCGCCGTATCCGCGACCTGATCGCCGCGGGCGTCCCGGCCGGCGAGATCGCCGTGCTCTACCGCATCAACGCCCAGTCGGAGGTCTACGAACAGGCGCTGGCAGATGCCGGGGTCCCCTACCAGCTGCGTGGCGCCGAGCGCTTCTTCGAACGTCAGGAGGTCAGGGAGGCGGGCATCGCCCTGCGCGGCGCCGCCCGTGCAGGAGGCAATGACTCCCTGCTCGACGACGCCGGGGACCTGCCGTCCCAGGTCCGGGCCGTGCTGTCCACCAAGGGCTGGACCACCGAGCCGCCCGCCGGATCGGGCGCGGTGCGCGACCGCTGGGAGTCCCTGGCCTCATTGGTCCGCCTCGCCGAGGACTATGCCCGGGTCAAGCCGGAGGCGACCCTCTCAGATCTGGTGGCCGAACTCGACGAGCGCGCCGCCGCCCAGCACGCCCCCACCGTCCAGGGCGTCACCCTCGCCTCGCTCCACTCGGCCAAGGGCCTGGAGTGGGACGCCGTCTTCCTGGTCGGCCTCACCGAGGGCATGATGCCGATCACCTACGCCAAGACCGACGAACAGGTCGAGGAGGAGCGCCGACTGCTCTATGTCGGCGTCACCCGGGCGCGGCTCCATCTCTCGCTGTCCTGGGCGCTGTCGCGTTCCCCCGGTGGCCGCGCCTCGCGCCGGCCCACGCGCTTCCTCAACGGGATGCGCCCGGGATCGGTCGCCCCGGGCGCCCGCGGCGCGGGCGGTGGAGGCGGCATCGAGCGCGGCGCCGGCCGTCGCAAGCGGCGCGGACCCGTGCTGTGCCGTGTCTGCGGCAAGACGCTGACGGACGCGGGCGAGATGAAGCTGATGCGCTGTGAGGACTGCCCCTCCGACATGGACGAGGCGCTGTACGAGCGTCTTCGGGAGTGGCGCTCGGACCAGGCGAAGGAGCTGGGCCAGCCCGCCTACTGCGTCTTCACCGACAAGACGCTGATGGCGATCGCCGAGGCCGTGCCGGGCAGCGAGGGCGAGTTGGCCCGGATCTCTGGCGTCGGCGGACGCAAGCTTGAGCGTTTTGGAGCCGATGTGCTGGTCATCTGCGCAGGTCAGGAAGTTGGAGGGAGCGACGAGGAGGACTGATACAAACTCGTCGAGAAAATAGTTTGCGCGCGCCCCAGCCAGCCCCATAGGTTCTTAACCACGGGAACAGCGACTTCTCTGAAGCCCTGTCCTCGTGCTGTACTTATCCGAATACGCGCGATCGGCCCCGGCCGGTCCTCTAGACGCCGAGAGGAGGCGATTCCAGTGATCAGCACCAAGACCTGCTTCACCAGCACGAAAATGACCGATCGCTCGGTCGTCTCCGCCTGCACGCTCGGCGCCACCGCGGCGTTCAACGGCACCGGTCTGTCCGGCTTCTCCGCCGTGCTTCCCGTGTCCGGCCTGGGCGGCCTCCCCGTCCTGGAGCGCAATGAGCGACCGACCAAGGCACTGGAAGCAGGAGTAGCAGCGGCAGAGGCTCGGGCCTATGCCATTGCGGCGGCCGGTGCCGAAACCCAGAAGCAGACGACGCAGCACCACAAGATGTGGGCCTTCCGTGGGCTCGAATCCTGGAGTGATCCAGCCTGATCCAGATCAGGCCGGCGCCTTCAGGGCCGCGGAACCCCACCCGGGATCCGCGGCCCTTCTGTTTTCCCCGAACGGGGACGACAGAGCGAAGGGGCCTCGGGACAAGCAGCACCCGGTACCAGCCGACACCCGGCCAACAGGCCGGAAACGACCAGACGAGGAAGACACCACCGTGCAACTCGAAGCGCACGCCCCGTCCGTACCGCCTTCCGAGACGATCCCCCCGCCCGCCCTCACGGAGGACTCCACCTTGACTCCGCTCACCGCGCTCTCCGCGCTCGACGACGCCATCGAGAACCTCGGCGTACCCGTCCCCTGCCGTGCTTACGACCCGGAGGTCTTCTTCGCCGAGTCCCCGGCCGACGTCGAGTACGCCAAGTCCCTCTGCCGCACCTGCCCGCTGATGGAGGCTTGCCTCGCGGGCGCCAAGGAGCGGCGTGAGCCGTGGGGCGTCTGGGGCGGAGAGCTTTTCGTCCAGGGCGTGGTCGTCGCCCGCAAGCGGCCGCGTGGCCGCCCGCGCAAGAACCCGGTCGCGGCATGACCGTCATCGGAACCATCGACCGCCCCATCACGCACGATCCCCAGAAGCTGGCCCCCATGACCTCTTCCACCAGCGAGCCGTCCGGCTCCGCCACCCCAGACGTCACCACCACCGGCGCGAACGCCTCGCGTCAGAACAGGACCCGTGAGATGCAACTCATCCCAGAAGCCCTGGCCCGTGCGCATATGCACGAGCGCCTGCGCGAAGCCGAGGTCGAAAGCCAGGCCGTGCGCCTGGTCGCCGCCCGGCGGATGCAGCGCCGCGCCGAGCGCGCTTCGCTGCGTGCCCGCCGCGCGCTGGCCATGGCCGTCATGCACTGATCGCGCAAGCGCTCCGCCACATACACAGTGAACCCGCGGGGGCCGGTCCGAACGGACCGGCCCCCGCGGTGCGTTGTCCCTGCGGCAGGTCCCTGACGGAGTTATCGTCACGAGGTGGACCAGCAGCAGACTCCTCACCCTGCGCAGGCGGGTGCCGAGAGCATCGTGTGTTCCCACTGCGGCGCCGTCGCCGAGGGACCACCGCCGACCTGGACCTGTTCCGTGGAAAACGGCGCCCGTCACTACTTCTGCGACGACTGCGCGCGGGCCAACATCAGAGCTATCGAGGGCAGACTCGACTCCGACTGGTGGTGATCGCCGGCTGACGCGGAGTGGCCGGTTTAGAGGCCCCCGGGTGGCGGTGCGCCCGGCGGCGATCGCTCACGCCTGCGCCTCGACCGCCCTGCCCTCCTCCTCGTCCTCCGGCAGGAAGCCGGGCAGCCACGACTCGAGTTCGTCCCGCAGGCGCACGGCCGCGTTCAGCTGGCACAGCACCCCGATCGTGCTCAGCGTCACCCGGTGTATCAGCAGATACGAGGGCGGCAGGTTGAGCTGCTTGCCCAGCTGATGCGCGGGGGAGCGGATATCGGCGATCCGGGCCGCCTGGTTGCGCATCCAGCTGCGGGTGAACGTGAACTCCCCGACCTCCGCGGGCTCGATGATCGGCAGTAGATACTCGAGCACCGCCTCCGGGTCCAGCTCTATCGACTCCTTGACGAAGCCCGCCTCGCACAGCAGCTCATAGACTGCCTCGGCCTCGCCCTCCAGCGTCATCCGCAGACAGTCGCCGATGGTCTGCGGCAGCCCGCCTGGCAACCGGTCCACGGTGCCGAAGTCCATCACGCCGAGCCGCCAGCCTTCGCCGTCTTCCTCCGGAAGCAGCCGGAAGTTCCCCGGGTGCGGATCGGCGTGCAGCAGTCCCGTGCGCGCCGGGCCGGAGAAGAGGAAGCGGGCCAGCAGCTGCCCTGCCCGGTTCCGCTGCTCCTCGGTGCCGTCCGTGATCACCTCGGCCAGCGGGATTCCGTCTATCCACTCGGTCACCAGCACCTGATCGCTCTGGTACACCACATCCGGCACCAGCACATCGGGATCGTCGGCGAACTCGGCGGCGTGCTCCCGCTGTGCCTGCGCCTCCAGCTCGTAGTCCAGTTCCTCCGAGACCCGGTCGCGAAGTTCTGAGATCAGCGGTTTGATGTCCATGCCCGGGATCAGCGGCCCGAGCAGCCGGGCGAAACGGCTGAGCTGGGTGAGGTCGGACAGCAGCGCGTCCCCCGCCCCCGGGTACTGCACCTTCACCGCGACCTCACGCCCGTCGTGCCACACCGCCCGGTGCACCTGGCCGATGGACGCGGCGGCCGACGGCTTGTCCTCGAAGTTCAGGAACAGCTCCCGCCAGTCCTCGCCCAGCCGCTCGGCGAGGATCGCGTGGACCGTACGCGTCGGCATCGGGGGCGCGGCGTCCTGGAGCTTGGTGAGCGCCGCCCGGTAGGGGCCCGCGACCTCCTCGGGAAGCGCCGACTCGAAGACGGACATCGCCTGCCCGAACTTCATCGCACCGCCTTTGAGCTCGCCGAGCACCTTGAACAGCTGCTCCGCCGTGCGCTGTTGCAGTTCCCTGGCCACGATTTCCGCGGACTTCCCGCCGATCCTCTTTCCCAGGCCCCAAGTGGCCCGCCCGGCGAAGCCCAGTGGCAGTGCGGCCAGCTTGGCGGTCCGGGTGACCGCCTTCCGGGGAAGATCAGACATGTGCCCCTCCAAATCCCAGACAGCCGTGCCGCGTGTGCCTTACGGCATTGCTCCGTTGACGGCCGTTACCCGGCCATTGTCTCGTGCGGTGACCCGAACTCCGCCGTGTGTCTCGCCTCACTCTTCCCTCTCGCCCCGCAGGCACAGTGGAGATGTGGCGTGAACGTCTCCGAGCGCCATTCCAGCAGCGGCAGCGAAACCTCCCATCGCGCTCCCGTGCTCGCGGGCAGTTCCCCGTCGAGAAAAGACAGTGCGTGCGCCGCCGTCATCCCTGCAACCGCCGTGGCCAGGGCGACATCGCAGGCCGGCAAGGCGCGGGGTCCCGACCGCCACTGCGCGAGCAGCCTTGCCCTGCCCGGATCCCGCTCCACGCCGTCCAGCTCCAGACAGCTTGCGCATGCCGTCCCGCCGGGCAGCACCAAGGGGCCGACCACACCGGTCGCTTCGACAACTCCCGCATAGATATGGGGCGTTCCGCCGGCGATCCAATCCGTGGCGCCGGCCGGGTCGGGTGCGTAGGCCGCGAGGCCGTCCCGTGGGGTCACCACAACCAGAGACAGACCTGGCTCACCAGTGCCCGGTGCCGTCCTGGACTCGGTCGCGCGCGGCGGGCGGTCGGGTGAGGTCCGCCGCACCAGCTGCCGGGCCGCCGCCTCCCGCCGGTGGCCGATCGCTTCCGCCGGCAGTCCGCCGGGGGCCACGTCCCACGGCTCCGCGCACCCGCCGTCGAGCACTTCGACCCGGCCCACCCCTGAGGCCGACAGCAGCGACGCGACCGTCGCACCCACTCGGCCCGCCCCCCGGACATGGACATGCATCGCTCGCCGGGCCGCCAGGCGCCGTATCCCGCCGCCCGGTTCGGGATCGATCACGGACAGCGATGCCAGATCGGGGCGCAGCCGGTCGAACGCGCCTGTCCGTTTCCGTAACGCTTCGGCCGCGGGCCCCCCGCCCGTCGGATCGTCGAGCAGTCCGGCCGCTGTCAACCGCTTCACAAGTGCGTCCACTTGTCCCTCCGGAAGCCCTATCGCCCGTGCTTCCTGGCGCAGCAGCGGCAGTCCCCGCGTCCCGTCGAACAACTCGAGCAGGGTTCCCGTCGCCGTATCCACCGGGCCGACCGTCACCGCATGCGCGGGCGTCACCCCGAACTGCACCGACTGCCGCTCCCGCCATGCCCGCTTCAGGGCAGGCTTCACCATCGGATGCATTTACACGTCCCCCGTCCCAACGTCCCCGTTGAAGTCTTGTCGGATCTCTCCGCTGATCTGTTGTCAGAATGCACGGCAGCGCCGAGGGATGTGAAAAGTTATCCACAGGCATGGGGTATTAGTCGTTCAAATGGTGCAGCCATGGAGTGGATCAAGCTCGAACCGTTCCGGAGGCGGGACTTCCCCCACTGGCAGCGGGTAACGTCGGGGCGTGTCCGTCGACCCGTCCCCTCGCTTCGCTGGGGAGACCCCACAGCGCAGCACGAAAAGCCGACCGCCCCGCGGATCGGGGACGAGCGCGGTCGAGGTCCGAAGGAGCACCCGGCGCAGCCGAACGGTCTCCGCCTACCGCGAGGGTGACCGCACCATCGTCCTGATCCCCGCCCGGATGTCCGAGGCGGAGGAGCGGCGCTGGGTCACGGTGATGCTCGACAAGCTCGCCGCCCAGGAGAGCAAGCGCATCCTCGGCGACAGTGAACTGGCCGAGCGCGCCGAGCGTTTGTCCGCCCAGTATCTGGACGGACGCGCAAGACCGACATCCGTGCGATGGGTGACGAACCAGAACACCCGCTGGGGCTCCTGCACCCCGGCGGAGGGCAGCATCCGCCTGTCGCACCGCCTGCAGGGGATGCCCGAGTACGTCGTCGACTATGTGCTCGTCCATGAACTGGCCCATCTCCTGGTGCCGGGCCACGGACCGCGCTTCTGGCGACTCCTCGAGGCGTATCCGCGCACCGAGCGTGCGCGGGGCTATCTCGAGGGCGTCGTCGCGGCCGACCGGCTGCCGCACCTGCCCGCCGCACGCGGAGAGTGACCGGCGACCGTCCTGTACCGAATCTGTACCGGCTTGGCTCAATGTCTGACTGAGCCGTTAGCCTGGCGCGACGGATTCACCTTTCGGGATGGGGGACGGTCGTTACGCATGGCCAGGGAATTCCAACGCGGCCACAAGGCCAAGATCAGTGATCTGACGCCGGGAACGGATCTGTACGTAGGTGTGCAGATCGCCGCTCCTGGGCTGACCTTCGACATCAGCTGCTTCGGACTCGACGCCAACGAGCAGCTTTCGGACGACCGGTACTTCATCTTCTTCAACCAGCCGAAATCACCCGAGGAGTCCATCCAGCTGCTCGGCGCGCAGTCCGGTGACACCGAGTCCTTCCGCGTCACGCTGGACCGCATTCCGGCGAACATCCACCGGCTCTCCTTCACTGCGACGATCGACGGCGCCGGACAGATGTCGCAGGTCGGCCCCGGTTACATCCGTATCGTCGCGGGAGGCGAGGAGGTCGTCAGGTACGCCTTCACAGGCTCGGAGTTCACCACCGAGCGTGCGGTGATGCTGGGCGACTTCTACCTGAAGGACGTCTGGCGCTTCGCCGCCGTCGGCCAGGGCTTCGACGGCGGGCTCGACGCGCTGCTCAAGAACTTCGGCGGTGAGGTCGCCGAGGAGCAGCCGGCCGCGCAGCAGCCCCAGGGCGCCGCGCCGTCGTTCGCGCCGCCCCCGCAGGCCGCCGCGCCTCCGGCGTTCGGGGCACCGGCCGCACCGCAGGCGCCTCAGGCCCCGCAGCCTCCGCCCTCGTTCGGCGCACCCGCCGCTCCTGCACCTGCTCCGCAGCCGAACCCGCAGCTCCACGCCGCGCCCACCATCGCGGCTCCGATGAGCCCGCCCGCGGGCGTTGTGCCGCCGCCTGCCCCGGCCCCGCACGGACAGCCGCCCCTGCAGCCGCAGTACGGCCAGGTCCCGGGACAGATGCCGGGTCAGGTCCCCGGCCAGGTCCCACCGGGCGCGCCTTCGCCGTACGGACAGCAGGCACCCTCCCCGTACGGACAGCAGCCTCCCGGCATGCCGCACGGGGTTCCGCAGGGTGTCCCGCAAACGGGCGCCGGTCTTCAGGCGGCCCTCCAGCCGTATCGCGAGAGCGCCACAGGCCAGCGCTGGACTCCCCAGAACCAGCAGCTCATGCGGGTCGATCTCACCATGGGCGGCATGCCCGTGCTGGCCCGTCAGGGCAGCATGGTGATGTACCAGGGCAAGGTCGACTTCAGCTACAAGGGCGCCGGTTTCGCCGGACGCATCGTGGGCAACACCACCGGCCAGGAGATGCAGCTGATGCGCTGCTCCGGCCGCGGACAGGTCTTCCTCGCCGAGAACGGCGCTCATCTGCACTCCATCGAGCTGCAGGGCGACGGCATTTGCGTCTCCGCCGAGAACGTCCTTGCCTTCGACGAGTCCCTGCAGCACGAAGTCCGCAGGATCGAGGGCCACGGCATTCCCGGCGGCGCGCTGTTCACCATGATGTTCCAGGGCACGGGCACGGTCGTCGTGAAGACCCATGGCGTTCCCGTGGTCCTCCCGGTCACGCCGACGACCTTCGCCGACTGCAACGCGGTCGTCGCCTGGTCGGCAGCGTCCCAGGTGATCCTCTCCAGCCAGGTCCGGCTTCGCCGCAACGCGTACCCGGGACACAGCGGAGAGACCGTCAACCTCCAGTTCCGGGGTGCCCCCGGCAACTTCATCGTCGTCCAGCCGTACGAGGTCTGAGGGAGCCCGAAGAAATGAACCAGCAACTCGCGGGCTTCGCCCCGACCCCGATCGCGGCCCGGATGGAGAACCACGGCCGCGCCATGCTCAAGGTCGCCATGTCCAGTGGCCAGGACCTGTACGCGCGCACCGGCTCGATGGTGGCCTACGAAGGCTTCGTCCAGTACGAGCCGAATCCGCCCGCCGTCCGCCAGATCGCCTCCCAGTGGGTGACCGGTGAGGGCACTCCCGTCATGAAGTGCTCCGGCGACGGACTGCTCTACCTCGCCGACTACGGCGCGGATGTCGTCGTCATCAACCTCAACAACGACTCGCTCTCGGTCAACGGCACCAATCTGCTGGCCTTCGACGCACACCTCCAGTGGGGCGTCGAGCGGGTCAAGGGCCTGGCCAAGTTCGCCGGCCAGGGCCTGTGGAACGTCGAGATCGCGGGCACCGGCTGGGTGGCCCTCACTTCGCGCGGCACGCCGATCGTCGTCGACTGCGGCCGCGGCGAGGACGAGACCTATGTCGACCCGGACGCCCTTGTCGCCTGGTCCCCGAACCTCAAGGTGAAGGGCAAGCGCAGCTTCAAGGCCTCCTCGCTGATCGGGCGGGGCAGCGGCGAGGCTTACCAGATGGCCTTCTCGGGCCAGGGCATCGTCGTCGTCCAGCCGAGCGAGGACAGTACGGACCGCCTGCGGATCCGGAACTGAGGGGAGCGAGAACACGCCATGCAGAGTCCGCTTTTCAGCCACACGGAACAGCAGTCCCAGGACCGGTACGTGGTGCAGAACCCGCAGCTCCTGCGGGTCTCGCTCGCCGGCCACGACGATGTCCTCGCCCGCAAGGGCGCCATGGTCGCGTACCAGGGGCTTGTCGATTTCGACGGCGAGTACCAGACGAGCAATCAGCGCCGTGCCCGCGCCAACACCGGCGAGGGCCTGGACCTGATGCGCTGCTCGGGCCAGGGGACCGTCTACTTCGCCAACCTCGCTCAGTACATCCATGTCGTGGACGTCGACCAGGAGGGCATGACCGTCGACAGTGCCTATGTCCTGGCACTCGACTCCGCGCTGCACACCGAAGTCATCGCGGTGGACAGCCAGTACGGAATCTCCGGTTCCGGGAAGTACCAGCTCAATATCTCCGGTCGGGGGAAGGTCGCGCTGATGACCTCGGGCCAGCCGCTGATGATGCAGGTGACGCCCGACAAGTACGTCAACGCCGACGCCGATGCGATCGTCGCATGGTCGTCCGGGCTGCGGGTGCAGATGCAGGCGCAGACGCATTCCTCCGGTGTACGGCGAAGGCGCGGCAGCACCGGCGAGGGCTGGGAACTGAGCTTCCTGGGCCAGGGCTTCGCGCTGGTGCAGCCCAGTGAGGTCATGCCGCCCCAGAGCGCCGAGATCGGGCAGGGGCTGCGTGCGCAGTACGGGGTGGGCCAGCACGGCGCCCATGCCCAGAACCAGAACAACGCCTGGAACTGACGCGCCATAGGACACGCGTAAGGGGGCGGCCTCCTCGGAGGCCGCCCCCTTACGTACCTATTGCTCGCTACAGAGCCGCGCGCGTCAGCTCAAGCAGTCGTACGACCGACTTGTCGGCCACATCGGCCACCTCGTCGTAGGCGAACCAGCGCAGATCCAGCGACTCCTCGCTGATCTCCTCGACGGCTCCGGACGGAGCCAGCGCCGCGTACTGCACATCGAGATGCCAGTGGCAGGGCGCCGGAATCGGGTGCCGGTCGAGCCGTACGGGGCCACCGGGCAGCAGCGTCAGGCCGCTGATCCCCGACTCCTCCGTGGCCTCGCGCAGCGCGGCGGCGGCAAGTGTCGTGTCGTCCGGCTCGCAGTGGCCTCCCATCTGCAGCCACATGCCCAGCTTCTTGTGCAGGGTCAGCAGCACCCGCCCGCGCCCGGGGTCGACGACCAGCGCACTGGCCGTGACGTGCCCCGCCTCGCAGGCCTTCCACATTCCGTCTGGATGCGCCGCCAGATGGTCCAGATAGAGCCGGCGCAGCTCTTCCTGGTCCTCGTAGCTCTTCAGTGTGAGGACCGCGTCGTCGTGCAGGCTCACTGGTCCTTGTCGCCCTCGTCGTCCGTGCCGAGATCCTTGTCGAGATTCGGCTTGTTCCCGCCCGCGGCCTCGCCGAGCATCTTGTCCAGCTCGGAGAAGTCGAGCTGCTCACGGTGGACGAAGCCGTCCGGGTCGTCGAGATCGTCGGCTGTCGGCAGCATGTCCGGGTGCGCCCACAGGCTGTCGCGCCCGTCCACGCCCCGGGCGTCGGTGAGTGATGCCCACAGCCGGGAGGCGTCCCGCAGCCGTCGCGGACGCAGCTGAAGGCCGATCAGCGTCGCGAACGTCTGCTCGGCCGGGCCGCCGGATGCCCGCCGCCTGCGCAGCGTCTCGCGCAGGGCGGCCGCGGAGGTCAGCCGGGTCGACGCCGCCTCGTGGACCACCGCGTCCACCCAGCCCTCGACGAGCGCCAGCGCGGTCTCCAGACGGGCCAACGACGCCTTCTGCTCGGGGGTGTCCTCCGGCTGGAACATGCCCTGCTGGAGGGCTTCTTGAAGCTGCTCGGGGTTCTGCGGGTCGAACTGGCCGACCACGTCCTCCAGCTTGCTCGTGTCGACCTTGATCCCGCGTGCGTACGCCTCGACCGCGCCGAACAGATGCGAGCGCAGCCACGGCACGTGCGCGAAGAGCCGCTGGTGGGCGGCCTCGCGCAGGGCGAGATACAGCCGCACCTCCTCCCTGGGCACACCGAGGTCCTTGCCGAGCGCATCGATGTTCAGTGGAAGGAGCGCGGCCTTGCCGGCCGGGCCGAGCGGCAGACCGATGTCGGTCGAGCCGACCACCTCTCCGGCCAGCACGCCCACGGCCTGGCCGATCTGCTGGCCGAACATCGCGCCGCCCATGGAGCGCATCATGCCGATCAGCGGGCCCGCCATGGCCTGCATCTCCTCGGGCAGCACATCGCCCATGGCCAGACCGACGCGCTCGGCGACCGGATCGACGAGCTGCTGCCACGCCGGAAGGGTCGCCTCGACCCACTCGGCCCGGCTCCACGCCACGGCTGTACCGGCGCCGGAAGGAAGCGAGGTCGCTCCGTCCAGCCACAGGTCGGCGAGGCGCACGGCCTCCTCGACTGCGGTGCGCTCGGCCGGGCCGACGCTCTGGTCCTTGGTGCCGTCCGGCGTGCCCTGGGAGACCGTCTGGCGCGCGATCTGCTTGGCCATGTCCCAGTTCACGGGACCGCCCTCGTAGCTCAGCATCTGGCCGAGCTGCTGGAAGGCCGCCCCCAGGTCGTTCGGGTTCAGGGAGCCGAACATCGCGGCGAACGGATTGTCCGCACCGCCAGCGGAGCCGAAACCGAAGGGATTGGCAGGCGAAGGCCCGCCGGAGCCCTGGCCACCTCCGGCGGGTTCCTTCTTCTTGCCCTCGTCGCCGTTCTCCGGCTCCTCCGGCGGAAGGCCGAATCCGAATGGGGTGTCACTCACGGGTTTCCTCGGCTCGTAGGGCCGCCGGCTTCCTGCCGGCGGCGGCTGCCCGACATCACCACCCAGCGTAGACATGCGGGCCGCATATGGGCTCAGTGCTCCGCCGACCTTTGGCCTGCGGCAGGATGGACGCACCTGGTGCGTACGCGTTCATACGCTCACGTACTGAAGACAACCGCTGGAGACGCCTGGTGAGTTCCCCAGATCCGCAGGTTCGCGCAGCGCGAAACCGCTCAACCCAGACCTCGGCCACGGGCCGCGGGTCCACCGGACATGGCCCCGTCGTCGCGATCACCGGTGCCGCCACGGGCGTCGGTGACCTGCTCACCCGGCGCCTTGCCGGGTCCGACGAGGTCAAGCAGGTCATCGCGATCGACGAGCGCCGGGGCGAGACCTCCGAGGCGCAGTGGCACATTCTCGACGTACGCGACCCGGCCATCGCCGAGAAGCTGCGGGGCGCGGACGTGGTGGTGCACCTGGCGCTCGACCTCGACCTGGAGACCGACCCGGCCGCCCGTACGGCATACAACGTGCGCGGCACACAGACCGTCCTGACCGCCGCCGCGGCGGCAGGCGTCCACCGGGTCGTCCTGTGCACCTCGGCCATGGTCTACGGGGCGCTCGCCGAGAACGACATCCCCCTCTCGGAGGACGCGGAGCTGCGCGCAACCGCCGAGGCCACGGGCGTCGGTGACCTGCTGGAGATCGAACGCCTGGGCCGCCGTGCGCCGCGCGCCCACCCCGGGCTGAACGTCACGGTGGTAAGGCCCGCCGTCCTGGTGGGCGGTACCGACACCGCACTGACCCGCTACTTCGAGTCGCCGCGCCTCCTTGTGGTCGCCGGATCCCGTCCCACCTGGCAGTTCTGCCATGTCGAGGACCTGGTGAGCGCCCTGGAGTATGCCGCGCTGGAGAAGGTCGACGGCGAGCTTGCGGTCGGCTGCGACGGCTGGCTCGAACAGGAGGAGGTCGAGGAGCTCAGCGGCATCCGCCGGATGGAGCTGCCGTCGGCGGTCGCCCTGGGCGCGGCGGCTCGGCTCCACCGGATCGGCCTCACCCCGTCCCCCGCAGGGGACCTGGCGTACACGATGCACCCCTGGGTGGTCAGTGTGAGCCGGCTCCACGACGCGGGCTGGCGTCCCCAGTGGACCAATGAGGAGGTTCTGGCAGCGCTGCTGGAGGAGGTGGAGGGCCGCCACACGGTCGCGGGCCGCCGCCTCGGCCGCAAGGACGCGACCGCCGCCGGCGCCGCGGGTGCGACGGTGGCCCTGCTCGGTACGGCCGCTCTGGTGCGGCGTGCGCGCAAGGCGAGGCGCCGTATGTAGGAGCCTCCAAGGTGGTGCCGCCCCGGCCGGTCGAATGGGCTATTCCGCGATGTCAGTGGCGTACGGCACGATGGACGGCATGGCAAGCACCTACGACCACCCCGGTGAGCAGGCGGCCCAGGACCCCATCCGTCTGCTCGCGATCCGCGACACCCCGCTCTCCGTCGACGAGGTCTTCGCGGCCGTCGGCGACGATGCGGCCGGCGGCATCGCGCTCTTCGTCGGCACCGTGCGCAATCACGACGGCGGCGCGGACGTGGACACGCTGGGGTACTCCTGCCATCCCACGGCGGAGGCCGAGATGCGCCGTATCGCCGAGAAGGTGGCGGCGGATTTTCCTGTGCGGGCGCTTGCAGCGGTCCATCGTGTGGGTGATCTGGCGGTCGGCGATCTGGCGGTCGTCGTCGCCGTTTCGTGCCCGCACCGGGGCGAGGCCTTCGAGGCCTGCCGGAAGCTGATCGACGACCTCAAGCACGAAGTGCCGATCTGGAAGCACCAGAAGTTCTCCGACGGCACGGAGGAGTGGGTCGGCGCCTGCTGAGGCGAGATCGGCTGAAACCCGGAGCGTCACCAAGCCCCTGATTTGCGTAACCGCCACCCTGCCATGAGTGTTGAACTCGCAGACACTAATCTGTTGATCACTCAGTTGCGTATGTTCATGGGGTAAGGGGGTCGCGATGGCGGCACTCGCTTGGCTGCTGATTCCGCTTTTCGCCGCCGTCGGTGCTGCGATATGGGGGAGCTGGGCTTCACGTAACCGGACGTCCGGGGATGTTGCCGAGCTTGCCGGTTATGCGCGCTTTCGCGACGCGATGGAGAGGGCGGGCTCCGGTACCGACGCCGCCTGACGCCGCCCACGCCGCATGAACCGGGGGGACCCTGCCGCTGACCGTACGCAGTTGCCAAGATGCCACGTACGGACCGGCCCCGGCGGTGCACTGACAGACCCGTCCCGTACTGTCGTTCCATGCCACGCCGCACCGCGACGATGCTCGCCTCCACCCTGATTTTTATCGCGCTGCTCTGCGCCGGGGTGTTCATCAAAGTGCCGTATTCGGAGATGTCGCCCGGGCCGACGGTCAACACGCTCGGCGCGGCCGGTGGCGAGCCGGTCCTGCAGATCTCGGGCCGCAAGACGTACCCGACGAGCGGCCATCTCAACATGACGACGGTCAGGGTCACCGGTGCGGACTACAACATGAACCTCGTCGAGGCGGTGTACGGATGGCTGGCCCACGACAACGTGGTGGTGCCGCACGACACGCTCTATCCGGACGGGAAGACCGAAGAACAGTCGACACAGGAGAACGCCGAGGAGTTCACCCAGTCGCAGGAGAGCGCCAAGGTCGCGGCACTTCAGCAGCTGAAGATCCCGGTGAAGTCGAGGGTCGTGGTGTCCACGGTCCTCAAGGGCACGCCGTCGGAGAACCGCCTTCACGCGGGCGATGTGATCCGCGCGGTGGACGGTACGGCGGTGAAGGAGCCGGGCGACGTCGCGAAGCTGGTCGTGAAGCACAAGCCCGGCCAGGACGTGGTCTTCACGATCGTGCCCGCGAAGGAGGCGGCAGCGGCGGAGAAGGCGGGCAAGGAGCCGGACACCACCGAGAAGGTCACCATCACCACGGTGAAGGCGGACAAGGACGACCGGGCGATCGTCGGCATCCAGGCAGGGACCGACCACACGTTCCCGTTCGGCATCGACATCAACCTGGCGGACGTCGGGGGGCCGAGTGCGGGGCTGATGTTCGCCCTCGGGATCGTCGACAAGCTGACGCCGGCGGACCTGACCGGCGGGAAGTTCGTGGCGGGGACCGGGACGATCGACGACAAGGGGAAGGTCGGTCCGATCGGGGGGATCGAGATGAAGCTGGTGGGGGCGCGGAACGCGGGGGCGGAGTACTTCCTGACGCCGAGCGAGAACTGCGCGGCGGCGGCGTCGGACATTCCGGAGGGGCTGACGCTGGTGAAGGTCAACACGATCGCCGATGCGACGAAGTCGTTGGAGAAGATCCGGTCGGGGGACACGGCGGGCTTGGTGGGCTGCGCGGCAGGCTGATCCGGGACTGGGCCCGGCCTCTGGATCGGGCGTAAGCGCCTGTGTTCGACCTGCGCTCGCTTCGCTTCGCGCCGCGCCTGGGCTTGGTGGCCGGTTCCGGGCTGTTCCGGGCCGACGCCGCCGTACCGGACCCCGGGCCCGGTACGGCGGCGTCAGCGGAAGTGGTTACGCCTCGAACGTCGCCGCGAGCGCCTCCGCCAGGCCCGGAATGAGGGCGGAGCCCGTCAGGACCTCGTTCGGGGAGTCCTTTTCGCGCAGGCGCAGCGCCGATTCGCGGGTGCCGTCACGAAGGACCGCGACCGTCATACGGACCTCCTGGCGGTCGGGGTGGGACGAGACCCACTTGGTGAGGGCCTTGTCGTCGAGGCCGGCCGGGACGGAGGACTCCGCCGAGGGCGGGAGCATCTGGCGCTCCACCGTCAGCGCGCAGCCAGCCACCGCGTCCGGCCAGGCGATCGTTGCGAGGAACTCGTCCAGCGGGGTGCCGACCGGAATCTCGTCCTGCTCGATCGGGGTCAGTGGCGCGGCCGCTTCGTCGGCGTTGAGGCCGAGCTGGGCCGCGAGGCCCGGCTCCTGGGAACGCAGTTGTGCGGTGTCGACGAGCGCGAAGAGCCTCGCCGGCTGGTCCCAGCCGAGGCCGGACGCGTACTCGTCGATTTCGAGCACGGCGCGGGTCAGCGGGCTGGCGGCCATCGGGGGGCCGGAAGGAGAAACGTTGGGCATGGCCAATATCCTGCCTCCTTCCGGCCCCGAGACGGGAACTAGGTAAAGCATCAGTAAGTTGCACTAGTGGGCTCTACGATCGCGGGGCCCGTTTCACACGACCGCGAACTTCGAGGTGCGCACGTTGGCTTTCCAGATGCCGGACCGTGGCGGAGGCCCGACCGGGCCACGGATCAGAGTGGGCCGGCCGTCCCGGCGTGTCCGCACCCTGCTCATGACGCTGGGCGTCCTGGCTGTTCTGGCCATGGCTTTCGTCATGTTCGCCGGGTTCTGGACCGACTGGCTCTGGTACCGGTCCGTGCACTACTCCTCCGTCTTCACCACCACCCTGTGGACCAAGGTCGGACTGTTCGCCGTCTTCGGGCTGCTGATGGCCGCAGCGGTCGGCATCAACATCTGGCTCGCTCACCGGCTGCGCCCCCCGCTGAGCGCGATGTCAATGGAGCAGCAGAGCCTCGACCGGTACCGGATGGGCATCGCGCCGTACAAGAAGTGGGTGCTCCTCGGGATCACCACTCTCGTCGGGCTGATCGCCGGAGCCTCCGCCACCGGTCAGTGGCGCACCTGGCTGATGTGGGTCAATGGCGTGTCCTTCGGTCAGAAGGACCCGCAGTTCCAGATGGACGTGTCGTTCTACGCGTTCGATCTGCCCTGGTACCGCTTCCTGCTCGGCTTCGGCTTCGCGGCCGCCGTGCTCTCGCTGATCGGCGCCGCCCTGACGCACTACCTGTACGGCGGGCTGCGCATCACCAGCCCCGGTGCGCGCGCGACCGGCGCTGCCACCGGGCATCTCTCGGTGCTGCTCGGCGTCTTCGTCTCGCTCAAGGCCGTGGCGTACTGGCTCGACCGGTACGGCCTCGCGGTGAAGTCCAGCGACTTCAAGGCCACCGGCAACTGGACGGGACTGCGGTACGTCGACGCCAACGCCTACCTCCCGGCGAAGACCATCCTGTTCTGCATCGCCGTCATCTGCGCTCTCCTGTTCTTCGCGACGCTGTGGCGCCGTACCTGGCAGCTCCCGGTGATCGGCTTCGGGCTGATGGTGCTGTCCGCGATCCTCATCGGCGGCCTCTACCCGGCGATCGTGCAGAAGTTCCAGGTCCAGCCGAACGAACAGGCCAAGGAAAGCCCGTACATCAAGAAGAACATCGAGGCCACGCGGCACGCGTACGGCATCGACAAGGCCGACCCCGAGGACTACGCCGGCAAGGGTGACACCAGGCGGAAGGCCCAGCAGCGCGCCGCCGCTCCTTCGGCCGCGAGTTACCGACTTGTCGACTCGAACGTCGTCTCGCCCGCCTTCCAGCAGCTCCAGCAGGAGCGCAAGTACTACCAGTTCCCCGCGACTCTGGACGTCGACCGGTATCCCGGAACGGACGGCAAGCCGCAGGACACGGTCATCGGGCTGCGCGAGCTCAACATCAAGGGCATCCAGAAGCGCAACTGGATCAACGACCACTTCACCTACACCCATGGCTATGGCGCGATCGCGGCCAAGGGCACGAACACCATCACGGATCCGGACAAGGGCACGGTCGGCTCGCCCGACTTCACCGAGTCCGGAATGCCGACCGGCGGGCAGCTCGGCACCTACGAGCAGCGGATCTACTACGGCGAGAAGACCGAGCAGTACTCCATCGTCGGTGGCCCGCAGAAGGAGCTCGACTACGAGGCGAGTGTCGGGCCCACCAAGTACACGAGTTACAAGGGCAAGAGCGGAGTCAACCTCTCCAACCCGCTCAACCGCGCCGCGTACGCCGTCGCCTTCAGCGAGCCGCAGATCCTGTACTCGGGAGCCGTCGGCGAGGGCTCGCGGATTCTGTACAACCGCACGCCCAAGGAGCGCGTCGAAGCGGTCGCTCCCTGGCTGACCATCGACGGCGACGCCTACCCGGCGGTCGTCGACGGCCGGATCCAGTGGATCGTCGATGCGTACACCACGACCAACGGCTATCCCTACGCCTCGCGTACGACGCTGGGGGACACCACGGCGGACTCACTGACGACCAATCAGCGCGCGGTGGTCGCCCAGCAGAACCAGGTCAACTACATCCGCAACTCGGTGAAGGCCACCGTCGACGCGTACGACGGCACGGTCAACCTGTACCAGTGGGACACCGAGGATCCGGTGCTCAAGACCTGGATGAAGGCGTTCCCGGGCACGGTGAAGGCGAAGGACGAGATCTCGCACTCGCTCAAGGCCCATCTCCGGTACCCGCAGGACATGTTCAAGGTGCAGCGCGAGCTGCTCACCCGGTACCACGTCACCGAGCCCGAGCAGTTCTACAGTGGCTCGGACGCCTGGCAGGTGCCGGACGACCCGACGAACAAGGACACCAGCGCCGTCCCGCCGTACTACCTGAGCCTGAAGATGCCCGGGGACCAGGCGCAGAAGTTCTCGCTGACGACGACGTTCACGCCGGCCGGGCGCCCCAATCTGGGCGCGTTCATGGCGGTCGACGCGGATGCCAACAGCGAAAAGTACGGCACGATAAGACTGTTGAGAGTCACCGAGACCGTACAAGGTCCACAACAGGTCCAGAGTGAGCTCAACGGTGTGCCGGAGGTCGCGACCTTCGTCCGGGACCTCAGAGGCACCGACTCGGACATCGAGTACGGCAACCTGCTCACGGTGCCGCTCGACGGCGGCTTCCTCTACATCGAGCCGGTGTACGCACGCGGCGGCAGCGCGAACTACCCGCTGCTGAAGAAGGTCGCGGTCGCCTACGGCGGAGGCAAGCCGGTCTTCAAGGACAGCCTCCCAGAAGCGCTCGATGCGGCCTTCGCACAGCCAGGCACGGAGCAGCCACCGACGACGACACCGCCGCCGGGCACCAAGCCGCCGGCGACCGGTGACGCGGCGACGAAGGCTGCCATCGCGGACGCCCTGAAGGCGCATCAGGACGCCGAGGCGGCGCTCGCGAAGGACCCGAAGGACTGGGAGGCGTACGGCAGGGCCCAGGAGGCTCTTGACGATGCGCTGCGCAGGCTCTCCGAGGCGCAGTCCAAGCCCAGCCCGACGGCCACCCCGTCCAAGGGCGGCTGACCGAGGCTGAGGGCAGCTGAGCAGGCACCATCCCGCACCGTGGTACGGTTGCAACACAACGACGCGGGGTGGAGCAGCTCGGTAGCTCGCTGGGCTCATAACCCAGAGGTCGCAGGTTCAAATCCTGTCCCCGCTACTGACATGAAAGAGGGCCCGGATCCATTGAGGATCCGGGCCCTCTTCGTGCGTATGTGCTTCTGGTGAGAACTGTGTGCCGCGTGGCGCGAGTTGGGGTTCGGCGTGTTTGACTTATCTCTCTGTGGGCATGTCGACAAAACGCTGAAGTGACCTCACTGGCTGCGGTATACCAGGTGTACGCGGGTTGCGGGTGGTGCGACGATGGATTTTATGGGGGACAGGGCAACTCTGTTGGAGACAGGGCGGTTTGTGCAGCGGCTTACCGCAGACGTGGCGGATGCGATCAGTTCTGCCGAAGCCGCTGACAACGTTGACGGTGCCGGCGGTGGTGGAAGTGCCGACTCGGTGGAGACCGCCGGGGCCGAGGCGCGGCACCGGCGCGCCGCCGAAAGCGGCGACACCGCGTCGATGAGTGTGCTCGGCGCGCTGATGCTGCGCCGCGGCGACCTCGCCGGCGCCGAGCCGTACCTGCGTGCCGCGACCGCCGAGGGCGACCGCGCGGCTGCGAACAACCTGGGTGTCCTGCTCCACCAGCGGGGGTACGCCGACGAGGCGGCCGGATGGTGGCGTATCGCCGCCGTCGCCGGTTCCGCGGCCGCGGCGCATGCGCTGGGGCGCCACTTCCGTGAGCGCGGCGACGAGCCCGCCGCGGAGTACTGGCTGCGCCAGTCCGCCGAGCAGGGGCACGCGCTGGGGGCGTACGCCCTCGCCGACCTGCTGGAGCATCGCAGCGACGTGGGCGCGGAGCGCTGGCTGCGCGCTGCGGCCGAGCAGGGACACCGTGAGGCGGCCTACCGGCTGGCGCGCGCCCTGGAGCGCCGGGCGGCGGAGGAGGCACGCGCGGGCGGGGACGTGGGCCTGGTTCTGGGGCGTACGCAGGACGCTGTGCAGGTGCGGACGCCCCACCTGCGGGCTGGACAAAGCGGTGCGGGCGGCGGGGACGCGGTCCCGGCTGCCGTTTCGGGTGCGCCCGGTGCGCCCGCTGCGTCGGGTGCCGGTGACGGCGCAGGCGGTCCCGCTGCAGGTGCCCGGGCATCCGGTGTCCTCGCGCTCGAAGACGGCGGCGACGGCGGCGAGCTCTCCGCACTCGACGAGGCAGCCCAGTGGTACCGGCAGGCCGCCGCGCGTGGGCACCGGCGGGCCGCGCTGCACCTCGGCGCGATCCTTGAGAAGCGCGGCGAGCTCAAGGAGGCCGGTCGCTGGTACCTCACGTCCGCCAAGGACGGAGAGGCCCGCGCCGCTTGCGCGCTCGGGTTCCTGCTGCGCGACGCCGGTGACGAGGAGAGCGCAGCCGTCTGGTGGCTGCGCGCCGCGCAGGACGGTGACGGCAATGCCGCCAACGCCCTCGGCGCGCTGCACGCCGCCCGCGGTGAGCAGCAGACCGCCGAGCGCTGGTACCGCGCTGCCATGGACGCGGGCGACGTCAACGGCGCCTACAACCTGGGGCTGCTCTGCGCCGCCCAGGACCGCACGCCGCAGGCCGAGCAGTGGTACCGACGCGCCGCCTACGCGGGCCACCGCGAGGCCGCCAACGCGCTCGCCGTACTGCTGCTGCAGGCCGGGGACGCGACCGGCGCCGAGCCCTGGTTCTCCAAGGCCGCGGAGGCGGGAAGCGTCGACGCCGCCTTCAACCTGGGGATCCTCCACGCCGGCCGGGACGACGACCCTACGGCTCTGACCTGGTACGAGCGGGCAGCGGCAGCCGGGCACACCGAGGCCGCCCTCCAGGTCGGTATCGCGCTGCTCAGGGACGGCGACGAGCAGGCCGCGGAGCGTCATCTGCGCTGCGCGGCGGGCGGCGGCAGCGCCGAGGCCGCGTTCCGGCTCGCCACCGTGCTCGACTCCCGTCAGCCGCCGCCGGGCCCGCCCGCTCTCGGCGAGCCGATGGCGGAGAAGAGCGAGTGCGAGGAGTGGTACGAGCGTGCCGCCGAGCAGGGGCACCGGCGTGCCCAGGTGCGGGTCGGGATGCTTGCCGCCGCTCGCGGAGACACGGCCGATGCCGCACGCTGGTATCGGGAGGCCGCCGAGGCGGGCAGCCGCAACGGCGCCTTCAACCTCGGGCTTCTCCTGGCCCGCGAGGGCAATGAGCGCGAGGCGGCCCTGTGGTGGGCCCGTGCGGCCCGCGCGGGGCACGGCCGGGCGGCACTGCGCCTGGCGCTGCTCGCGGCCCGCAGGGGCGAGCTGACCGAGGGACAGCGGTGGTGCGCACGCGCCGTCGAGCTGGGACCCGCCGAGGTGGCGGAGCGTGCGGCGCGGCTACGCGATGTGCTCCACCAGGAGCTCACGGCGTAGCAGCCGATGCGGGCGAATGAAGAGCTGATGCAGAGCGGATGCAGAGACGAATATCGATTTGCGCTGGTCGGCGGGGTGACGTAGTGTTGTGTTCACCGACGCGGGGTGGAGCAGCTCGGTAGCTCGCTGGGCTCATAACCCAGAGGTCGCAGGTTCAAATCCTGTCCCCGCTACTGAAGACGAAGGCCCGGATCCATCAGGATCCGGGCCTTCGTCATGTGCGGAACCGTCGTCATCTGCGGAACTGGTACGCGAAAGGCCCGGCACCGTGCGGTGCCGGGCCTTTCGGCAGGCTCTAGGCCGACGCACAGTTCGGGCACGTGCCCCGGTAGGTCACCTCGACGTCCGAGATCGTGAAGCCGAAGCGCTCCGAGTCCGGGAGGTCCGCCAGCGGATTGCCCGCGGGGTGGACGTCGCGGATCGCTCCGCACTGGGCACAGACCAGGTGCTGGTGCGGGCGGTGCGCGTTCGGGTCGTACCGCTTGGCGCGGCGGTCCGTCGAAACCTCGAGGACCTCTCCGAGGCTGACCAGCTCGCCCAGTGTGTTGTAGACCGTCGCCCGGGAGATCTCGGGCAGCCTCGTCACGGCGCGCGCGTGCACCTCGTCAGCCGTGAGGTGGACATGGTCGCCGTCGAGGACCTCAGCCACGACACGCCGCTGCGCCGTCATGCGCCAGCCGCGTCCGCGAAGTCGTTCCAACAGGTCACTCATAAGGGTCAGCCTAACAGTGGTGCGACCCAGATCCCGAACAGGTGTGACTTTGGATGCTTCCTCGATTTGGACAAAGTCCATCGTGGTACGAGCCCGGTGGGCGAGGGCCGGATTCAGTCGGTCAGTCGTGGGTCCGGCCCTCCGGCCTATCCGGCGAGCGTTGCCGGGTGGCGCCGTGCCGGGGTCCAGCAGCGGATGATGTCGCGTACGGAGACGATGCCGACGGGTCCGTCGTTGTCGAGCACGATCAGATGCCGGAAGCCGCCGTGTGTCATGGCCTCCGCGGCCTCCTCCAGGGTCCATGACGGCGCGGCGAAGACGACGTCGGTGGTGGTGTGGGTGCCGGCGAGCTCCAGATCGGGGTTCTGCCCCGTACCCACCGAGTTCAGGATGTCGCGCTCGGTCAGAATGCCGAGGCCGCCCGCGTCGCCGTCGAGTACGACGGCGGCGCCGACGCGGCGCGCGGCCATCAGGCGGGCTGCCTGGCGGAGTGTGTGTGCGGGTCCGATGGTGAGGACCACCGTGCTCATGGCGTCACGGACGAGCATGGATGGAGCCACCTCCTTGGTGGATCGGTCGTTTCGGGAACCGATTCACAAATTCACAAGTGGGGGGACTCTTAGAGTCGCAGTCCTGGGGCGGGGCAGCAAGGGGGCGTGCAGGGACGGAAAAGGGTGTACATACCCGCCAGTTGAATATCTGGTGACTGTCAGTAGCGCTGGTTGAGATAGCCCAGCAGCTCTTCGTGGAGCACGCCGTTGGACGCGGCGGCGTTGCCACTGTGCGGACCAGGGCGTCCGTCGAGACCGGTGAAGGATCCGCCCGCCTCCTGGACGACGATCGCTGTGGCCGCCATGTCCCAGAGTGACAGTTCCGGCTCGGCGCAGATGTCCACAGAACCCTCGGCGACCATCATGTAGGGCCAGAAGTCGCCATAGCCGCGTGTGCGCCAGCAGGCCCGGGTCAGATCGAGGAAGCCGTCGAGCCGCCCCTGCTCCTCCCAGCCGCTCAGCGAGGAGTACGCGAATGAGGCGTCCTGGATCCGGCCGACCTTGGAGACCCGCAGCCGGGTCGCCGAGCTCAGACTGCGCCCGGTGTACGCGCCACCGCCCTGAGCAGCCCACCAGCGGCGGCCGAGCGCCGGGGCCGACACCACGCCCACGACGGGCTGATAGCCGCCCTCGCCCTGCACCATCAGCGAGATCAGCGTCGCCCAGACCGGCACTCCGCGCACATAGTTCTTGGTGCCGTCGATCGGATCGATCACCCAGCGCCGCGGGCCCGTGCCCTCGATGCCGTACTCCTCGCCGAGGATCGCGTCACGCGGCCGCGCCCGCTGGAGCTGTCCTCGGATCAGCTCCTCCGCCGCCTTGTCGGCCTCGCTCACCGGCGTCATGTCCGGCTTGGTCTCGACCTTCAGGTCCAGAGCCTTGAACCGGTCCATCGTGGCGGCGTCGGCGGCGTCCGCGAGGACATGGGCGAGACGCAGATCGTCGTGGTAATCGGGCATGGTCATCACTCTATCGGGGCTCAAGCGGGCCGTCCGGGGCCCAGTCCCGCCCGGCTTCCGGGCCTGTCCGGCATGGCTATTGACAGCGGATGGCCGCGCGTCAACTCTGAGCGCAGTGCCGCACGGCTGACAGGCGCACGGGCGCAGAGCCGCACGGCCGGGGAGGCGACGATGCCTACAGCGCGCGAGTCCTTGCTGAGCGCCGCCCTCGCGGCGCTCGCCGATCTGCCCTGGTCGGGTGTGCGGATGGTCGATGTCGCCTCCGCCGCCGGAGTCTCGCGGCAGACCCTCTACAACGAGTTCGGCAGCAAGGACGGTCTCGCCCGCGCGCTGGTGCGGCGGGAGGCCGATGCGTATCTCCATGGTGTGGAGCGGCTGCTTGCCGAGCGGACCGGGGCCGCGGACCGGCTGGTCGCCGTCGCCGAGTGGACCGTCGCCGAGGCGCGCGCGAAGCCGCTGCTGCGGGCCCTGCTCACCGCCTGCTGGGGCGAGCGAATGCCCGCGCCGAGGCCGGCCCGCCGGGGTGCCGTGCTGTCCGGGGTGCCCGCCCAGCGGCGCGCCGACGCGGGGCCGCCGTCCCCGGCGGATCTGGTTGCGGCCGTACGGGACCGCTCGGTGGCGGCGCTGGAACAAGGGCTGCCCGACGGGCGGACGAAGGAGGAGCCGGCGGACGTGGCACGCCGCTGCGAGCTCGCCGCACGGCTCGCGCTCTCCTATGTGGTCGCACCCATCGGCGAAGCCGTCGGACAGTTGGTGCGGACGGCTGTCGGCGGACCAGAGGGTGATTCGGGCGGTAATTCGGGCGGTGATTCAGCCGGTGGGTCGGTCGCCGGGCCCGTCAGTGCGTCGAACCCGACAGCTGGAGACCGATGACGCCGACGATCACCAGCGTGATCGAGACGATCTTGAGAGTGGACACCAGGTCGCCAAGGAAGATCATTCCGTAGATCGCGGTGCCCGCCGCGCCGATGCCCGTCCACACCGCGTACGCGGGACCCACGTCGAGCTTCCTCAGGGCGAGTGTCAGCAGACCGAAGCTGCCCAGGGCGAAGGCGGCGAACGCGATGGTCGGCCACAGCCTGGTGAACCCGTGCGAGAGCTTGAGGCAGACCGCGAACCCCGTCTCCAGGATTCCGGCTACCACCACCAGCAGCCACGCCATGCTGTGCCTCCCGCATCAGTCGGTGACTGCTTCGTCGGACTTGGTGCGATTATGCACTTACCAACTGCAGTGGACCGCAAACGTGCGCGAGTCAGTCCCCCTCGCGTCGTTCCCTCGTGGCCAGCAGGCGCCGCAGCGAATAGAGCCGCGCGGGATCCGCGTGACCCTCGGCCACCCACTCGTCGAGGGCGCAGTCCGGCTCGTCGTGACTGCATGCCCGCGGACAGCCCTCCGTACCCGGCACGAGATCGGGAAACGCGAGGATCACGCGGGACGGATCGACATGGTGCAGACCGAATGAGCGCACGCCCGGGGTGTCGATCACCCAGCCGCCCTCCTTGCCCGAGAGCGGAAGGGCCAGCGCCGATGTGGTGGTGTGCCGGCCGCGGCCGGTGACCGCGTTGACAACGCCCGTGCTGCGTCGACGGTCCTTCGGGACAAGGGCGTTGACCAGAGTCGTCTTGCCGACGCCGGAGTGCCCGACGAACACCGTGGTCCTTCCCCGGAGGTGCTCGTAGACCCGGTCGGCCGCGGCGCCGTCCACGAACTCGTCGCGCGTGGTGACGATATGGGGGACGCCCAGCGCTCCGTACTTCTCCAGCAGTTCGTCGGGCGAGGCCAGATCCGACTTGGTCAGTACGAGAAGCGGGGTGAGCCCGCCGTCGTACGCCGCGACGATGCAGCGGTCGATCAGCCGCGGGCGCGGTTCCGGATCGGCCAGCGCCGTCACGATCGCCAACTGGTCGGCGTTGGCGACCACCACGCGCTCGTACGGATCGTCGTCGTCGGCGGTCCTGCGCAGCACCGACTTGCGCTCCTCGATGCGCACGATGCGCGCGAGGGTGTCCTTCTCGCCGGACAGATCGCCGACGATGCCGACACGGTCGCCCACCACGGCGGCCTTGCGGCCCAGTTCGCGGGCCTTCATGGCGATCACCACGCGGTCCTCGACGAGGCAGGTGAGCCGACCCCGGTCGACCGTCAGGATCATGCCCTCGACGGCGTCCTCGTGCTTGGGGCGGATATTGGAACGGGGCCGGTTGCCCTTGCGGTTGGGGCGCGACCGGATGTCGTCCTCGTCGGTGTGCTTGCCGTAGCGGCGCATCGGTCGTCAGGCCCCGAGCATTCCGGCCCACATCCGCGGGAAGTCGGGCAGGGTCTTGCCGGTCGTCGCCACGTTCTCGATCTGTACGCCCTCGACGGCGAGGCCGATGACGGAGCCCGCCGTGGCCATGCGGTGGTCGTCGTACGTGTGGAAGACGCCGCCGTGCAGCGGACGCGGGCGGATGTGCAGCCCGTCCTCGGTCTCGGTGACATCGCCGCCGAGTTCGTTGATCTCCTTGGTCAGGGCCGCGAGGCGGTCCGTCTCGTGGAGGCGCAGATGTGCCACGCCGCGCAGTGTGGAGGGGGAGTCGGCGAGCGCCGCGACCGCCGCGATGCCCGGGGTCAGTTCGCCGACCTCGCCGAGATCGACGTCGATGCCGTGGATACGGCCCGTGCCGGTGAACGTCAGACCCGACTCGGTCAGCTCGCAGGAACCGCCCATCTCGGTGAAGATCCCGCGCAGCGCGTCACCGGGCTGTGTGGTGCGCTCGGGCCAGTCGGGGATGGTGACCCGGCCGCCGGTGATCAGCGCGGCGGCGAGGAACGGCTGGGCGTTGGACAGATCCGGCTCGACCGTCAGATCGCGGCCGAGCAGGGCGGAGGGCGAGACCCGCCAGACATTGGGCTCGCCGCCGGTCTCGGGCTCGTCGACCTGGGCGCCGACCGCGCGGAGCATGTCGACGGTCATCCGGATGTGCGGCATGGACGGGAGGGTGCCGCCGATGTGGCGTACCTCCACGCCCTGGTTGAAGCGCGGTGCGGACAGCAGAAGGGCACTGACGAACTGCGAGGACGAGGAGGCGTCGATCTCCACCGGACCGCCGTCCAGCGCGCCGCTGCCGAACACGGTCATCGGGAGCGAGCCGCGGCCGTCGTCGTCGATACGGGCACCGAGGACGCGCAGCGCGTCGATCACGCCGTGCAGCGGGCGTTCGTAGGAACGGGGGTCACCGTCGAAGCGGACCACGCCGTCGGCCAGCGCGGCGACGGGGGGAAGGAAGCGCATCACCGTACCGGCGTTGCCGACGTCGACCGTGGCAGGGCCGTGCAGACCGGCGGGGATCACCCGCCATGTCTCGCCCTCGCCGTCGGGGCCGACGCCTTCCTCGATGCCGACACCCAGCGCGCGCAAGGCCTCGGCCATCAGAAAACTGTCCCGGGAGCGCAGCGGGCGGCGCAGCCAGCCGGGTTCGGCGGCCAGGGCCGCCAGCACCAGGGCCCGGTTGGTGACCGATTTGGACCCGGGCACGGTCACCGTCGCTTCGACGGCTCCGGTCGCGTAGGGGGCGGGCCAGAGGGCGGGGTGCACGGAGCTTTCGGTCATGGCCATCACTTTAGTGGTTCCGCGAAGACCAGGATCTTGATCAAAAGTGGCGAAATCGGGGCGTAACCGGGGAGTGATAGTGGGCTTGGCCGGTCAGGTTTCCGGGTCCGTCCGCACGCCGGCGGGTGTTCACAGGCCCAGCAGCCAGCGGCCGCCGCCGATCAGAGAGCACAGGGACACGGCATGGAACAGAAACAGCCACATCGCAGCCGGTACATGGGTCAGCCGGGACAACTGGTCGGCGTCCGAGTCCGGGGCCCCGCCGTGACGGCGCTTGGACTGGAGCTCGAAGGCCGGCCGTACGCCGCCGAGCAGCAGGAACCAGACGGCCGCGTAGGCGAAGGCGGACTGTACTTCGGGTTCTGTCAGCCACGACACGAGGAGAAAGGCGGCCCCGGTGAGGATCACGGTGAGGGCGCCGTACGCATTGCGGATCATCACCAGCATCGCGATGAGCAGGGCGGTGGCCAGCCACAGAAGCAGCGTGACGTGGTGCGCTGCGAGCAGCCAGGCGCCGCCCAGTCCGAGGAGCGGCGGCGCGGTGTAGCCCGCGGCCGCCGTAAGGATCATGCCGATGCCCGTGGGCTTGCCACGGCTGACCGTGAGGCCGCTGGTGTCGGAGTGCAGCCGGATGCCGTCGAGCCGGCGGCCGGTGAGCAGCGCGACAAGGCCGTGGCCGCCCTCGTGGGCGATCGTGATGGTGTTGCGCGAGATCCGCCATATCGGGTGGGGTGCGACGGCGCCGAGAGCGATCACCCCGGCGATGACGACAAGCCATTCGTCGGGGGCGGGCTGAGTACCGATGACGCGGTCCCAGAGATCGGTGGCGGACTGTGTGATGGCCATTTCTCGGGCGGCTCCTCGGGCGGCGGGCAGGAGTGGCAGTCTGGCACTCATGTGCGGACGGTATGCAGCGAGTCGTAGGCCCGAGGATCTCGCAGGACTCTTCGAGGTCGAGAAGTGGGATCCGGAGGAGACGCTGGCGCCCGACTGGAACGTGGCTCCCACCAAGGACGTCTACGGGATTCTCGAGCGTCCTGTGAAAGACGCCCCGGATCCGCGTCCGGTTCGCCAAATGCGGGCGCTGAAATGGGGTCTCGTGCCGTCGTGGGCCAAGTCGCCCGAGGGCGGGGCGCGGATGATCAACGCGCGGGCCGAGACGATTCACGAGAAGCCGTCCTTCCGCAAGCCGTTCGTCTCGCGGCGCTGCATCCTGCCGGCGGACGGCTATTACGAGTGGGTGACCGGGGCGGGGGAGCGCGAACTCGAGGTCGAGGGCAGGAAGAAGCGCCCGCGGAAGCAGCCGTATTTTGTGACGCCTGCAGACGGATCGGTGTTCGCGATGGCGGGGCTGTACGAGTTCTGGCGGGACCGGACGCTGCCGGACGACCATCCGCGGGCGTGGTGGGTGACCTGCTCGGTGATCACGACGGAGGCGGAGAAGGGACCGCTGGGGGTGTCCCCGGAGGAGGGCCCGCGCTCGCTCTCGGACATCCACCCGCGGATGCCGCTGATGCTGACTCCGGACCGCTGGGACACATGGCTGGACCCGTCGAAGACGGACCTGGACGAACTGCGGACGATGCTGGAGCCGCCGCCGGAGGGGCTGATGCGGGCGTACGCGGTGACGACCGCGGTCAGCAATGTGCGGAACAACGGGCCGGAGCTGGTGGAGGAACTGGCGGCCCCGGAGGAGGGGACGCTGTTCTGACACCACCCCGTCGCGGCGCGGCCGTGTCGCACGCCTCGCGGGGGCAGGATGGAAGCGTGAGTCGGATCGAGATCGTGGAGACAGACGCCGGCGAGGCCCGCGTCACCTGGCATGCCGCCCGGAGTGCCCGGCTGGTGCTGGGGCTCGGGCATGGGGCCGGGGGTGGGATCGAGGCGCGGGATCTGCAGGCCGTCGCCCACACACTGACCGCGGAGGGGGTCACGGTCGCATTGGTGGAGCAGCCCTGGCGGGTGGCCGGGAAGAAGGTCGCCCCCGCGCCCAGGACGCTTGACGCCGGATGGCGCGGCGTCTGGCCGGTACTGGCGAAGCCCGGGCTGCCGGTCGTCGCCGGTGGGCGCAGTGCGGGGGCCCGCGTCGCCTGCCGGACCGCGGCCGAGCTAGGAGCCGCCGGGGCGCTCGCGCTGAGTTTTCCGTTGCATCCGCCGGGCCGTCCCGAGAAGTCCCGCGCCGACGAACTGCTCGGCGCGGGGGTGCCGGTCCTTGTCGTGCAGGGCGGCAATGATCCTTTCGGGAAGCCCCCGGAGTTCCCCGAGGGGGCCTACGAGCTCGTGGAAGTCCCGTACGGGGATCACGGGTTCGCTGTCCCCAAGCGCGCCGGGGTCAGCGAGAGCGAGACGCTGCGGGTGATCACGGACGCGGTGTGGGACTGGGCCCGCGGGCTGCGGGAATGATGCGCACGCACACGCGGTTGTAGCGGACATCGGGACGTCAGTCACGGAGAGACGTCAGTCACAGAGCATGGAGTAGGGAGTCCGCCGCATGGGTTCGACCATCTGCCCGAGCCGCTCGCACGCCGCTGACCTGGAGTGGACGGTGCTTTCTGCGGCCAAGGCCGCCCCGGTTCGGGCGGCGGGCGGAGTGGATCGTCGTCTATCCTCCGATTCGAGCGGGTCCGCATTCGGTCTCGCCACAGCGTTGGAGGAGGTGGGTCCGGTCACTGGGACCGACGCAGGGACCGACGACGGCCAGGCGGGGCAGCCCGAGGAGACCGCTGCCGAGCGCAACGCCCGTTTCGAGCGGGACGCTCTCGGCTTCCTCGACCAAATGTACTCGGCCGCGCTGCGTATGACGCGTAATCCGGCTGACGCCGAGGATCTCGTGCAGGAGACGTATGCCAAGGCGTACGGATCCTTCCACCAGTTCCGTGAGGGCACGAACCTCAAGGCGTGGATGTACCGGATTCTCACGAACACCTTTATCAACTCGTACCGCAAGAAGCAGCGCGAGCCCCAGCGCAGTGCCGCCGAGGAGATCGAGGACTGGCAGCTCGCGCGCGCCGAGTCGCACATGTCGACCGGGCTGCGCTCCGCGGAGTCGCAGGCCCTCGATCATCTGCCGGACTCGGACGTCAAGGCGGCGCTGCAGGCCATTCCCGAGGAGTTCCGTATTGCGGTCTATCTCGCCGACGTAGAGGGCTTTGCGTACAAGGAGATCGCGGACATCATGGGAACACCCATTGGGACGGTGATGTCCCGCCTGCACCGGGGCCGTCGTCAACTGCGGGGCATGCTTGAGGATTACGCGCGCGAGCGCGGACTCGTACCCGCCGGTGCGGGGGAGTCGAACGAAGCGAAAGGCTCGGGCTCATGAGCTGCGGAGAGCCGCACGAGACGGACTGCTCTGAGGTCCTGGACCATCTCTATGAGTTTCTCGACCGTGAGATGCCCGAGGGCGACTGCGTGAAGTTCGAGGTGCACTTCGAGGAGTGCTCGCCGTGCCTGGAGAAGTACGGTCTCGAGAAGGCCGTGAAGAAGCTGGTCAAGCGGTGCTGCGGACATGACGACGTACCCAGCGATCTGCGGGCCAAGGTCCTGGGGCGCATCGATCTCATCCGCTCGGGGCAGGCCGTGCCCGACCAGGATGTGACGATCACGGGCGCGGAGCTGCCGGGCCTCGCCCAGGAGTAGCCGACGAGCACGAGCTCGTACACGTGTGCAGGGTGTGCCGCGATTCTCGCGGCACACCCTGCTCGTATGTTCACCCACGTGTCACCCGTGCGTGCGAACGAAGCGCATCCGCCCGCCGTTCACCCCTCAACTCGCTAGCCTGGCGCTCGATTTGAGGAGGGGGCTGGGCGGTGACTGTCATACCGGCGGCGGCACGTGCGTACATTCTCGGTGCCGTGCTCTGCGCCGTCGCATGCGCGCTGCCGCTGCTGCCCGCCGTGCGCCCCGGCACCTCGGTGCCCTGGAGCGCGCTGCTGCTGCTCGCGGGTCTGTACGCGGTGTGCGAGCTGCCCGCCCGCTGCCGCTGCCCCGGTGACCGGGTGCCGGTCGGCGCCGGGTCCTTCTTCCCCGTACTGCTCGCCGCGGCCTTTCTGCTGCCGCCCCCCGCGGCCGCGCTCGTCGCCGTGCCCGGCGCGCTGCTGGGCCGGGTGGACCAGCGCCCCGCGGGCGTACGGCGGATCTGGCGCACTGCCCGGCTCTCCCTCGCGACCTGGGGCGCGGCGCAGGCGTATCTGGCGCTCGGTGGTGGGCAGACGCTGCGCGCACCGGACTTTCCCTATGTGCTGCTGCCCACCGCGGCCGGAGCACTCGCGTTCTGTCTGGTGCTGACCGCCCTCGACGGCGGCATCCTCGCCACCGCGGAACAGCTGCCCGTACGCGGTGCCTGGCGCGGGCTGCTGCTGCGCTCACTGGCGCCACACCTCGTGCACGGGCTGGCAGGGCTGATGATGGCGGTGCTGTGGCGCAGTCCCTACGGGCCGCTGTCGGCGCTGCTCGTCCTGCTGCCGATGTACATCTCCTGCTGGATCTTCGCGCAGTACCACCGTGAGCGGGCCGCGCATCAGGCGACGATACGGGCGCTGGTGCAGGCCGTCGACATCAAGGACAAGTACACCCGCGGTCACAGCGAGCGGGTCGGGCGCGCGTCCGTGCTCATCGCGCGCGAACTGAGCATGGACGAGGGGCGCCTGGAGGTGCTCAGGTTCGCCGGGATCCTGCACGACGTGGGGAAGCTCGGGGTGCCGACGCGGGTGCTGCGCAAGGACGGTCCGCTGACGCCGCAGGAGCGGCGGATGATCGAGCTGCACCCGGAGTACGGGCACGAGATGGTGCGCGGGATCGGATTTCTGGGCGAGGCGCGGGCGGCGATCCTGCATCACCACGAGCGGCTGGACGGCAGCGGATATCCGTACGGTCTCGTGGGGCCGCAGATCCCCGAGTTCGCGCGGGTCGTCGCGGTGGCGGACGCGTTCGACGCGATGACCTCGACGCGTTCGTACCGCCGGGCGCGGCCGGTGGCCGCGGCGCTGGAGGAGCTGAAGCGGTGCGCGGGGACGCAGTTCGACCCGCAGATGGTGTGGGCGCTGGCGCAGGCGCTCGCGCGGCACGGCTGGGAGACCTCGGTGACGTCGGACGAGCCGGTCGCCGGAGCGGCGCGCGGAAACGTCTCGCCACAGCCGGAGCGGGAGCCGGGGCCGGAGCCGGAGCCGCCGGTCCGGGTCCCGGTCCGTGCGCAGGTCCGTGCGCCCCTGCCGGAGCGCGACAACCCCGCGGGCGGGCCGGGGTGAGCCTGATGGCCGGGGGCGCCGTTCGCGGCGTGTACGCCGCCGCCGCTCTGCTCACCGGCGGGGCCTTCGCCCTGACCTTGTGGCAGGGACTCGAGCAGCCCGCAATCGCCCTGGCCTTCGGGGCGTTCATCGCCGTCGGGGAGATCGCCCGCTGGGGTGCCCTGCCGGGGGAGCGCGAACCCGCGCCCCTCGGCGCCGCGGGAGCTCTCGCGTACGCGCTGCTCGGAGAATGCGCCGGGCGGCCCACGACGCACGGCGTGCTGCAAGTCGTCCCTGTCGTCGTCGCGGCCGCGCTCGTCGGTGCCGTGCCCCATGTGGCGCGGGGCAGTGGGCCCGCGCTCGATCATGTGGCGCGGCGGGTGCTGACCGTCGGCTTCGCCGCCGCGTGCTTCCAGCCGCTGTACAACTCCGGCGAGTTGGGGCGCTGGATCGGGCACGGGGCGTACTACGCGCTGTTCCTCGTCGTCCTGCTCCTGCTGACCGCCGTGTGCGACGCCGTACTCGCCGCCGCGATGCTGCATGCCCGCACCCTCTCCCGCGGCGCCGGGCGCAGGGGAGGCAGCCCCGTCCCGTACACACCACTGCTGCGCGACGAGCTCAGAGCTCTCCTCGGCATAGGGTCGGCCGTCTGCGCGACCGGAGCCGTGATGGCGCTCGCCGTCGCCGTGGCCGGACTCTGGGCGCTGCCCGTGTTCTGCGTGCCGCTGCTGCTGACACAGCTGTCCTTCCGCCGGTACGCGGCCGTGCGGACCACCTACCGGCAGACCATCGCGTCCCTTGCGCGGTCCACCGAGATCGCGGGATACACACAGCCCGGCCATGCGCGCCGGGTCGCGGCGCTCTGCACGGCCGTAGGGCGCGAGCTGGGGCTCTCGGGTGCTGATCTGACCGTTCTGGAGTACGCGGCCCTGATGCACGACATCGGGCAGCTCTCGCTGCTGGACCCCGTTCCGGACGGGGCCACCGCCCTGCTGCCCGTCGCCGAGCAGCGGCGGATAGCCCTGCTGGGGGGCGCGGTTGTACGCCAGACCGGCGTCCCGGCCGCCGTCGCGGTCGTTGTCGAGCTGCAGGCCGACCCGTATCGCGAACAGCCACTGCCCGCCCGGATCGTCCGCGCCGTCAACGCATACGACGATCTCACCGGGGGAAGCGGAGGAACAGCGGGCGGAGCGCTCGGCGCACTCGAACAGCTGCGTCTGGGCACTGGGCGGGACTACGAGCCACAGGTCGTCGAATCGCTGGCGAGAGTCCTCGCCCGAGGCGGTCTGGCCCCAGTGCCGCCTGGGTAACCCATGGGTAATGAGCGAGTCTCCAGCTCGGCATGGTTGGATGCGAAGGAAGGCACAAAGCACGTGTCCGGGGGCAGTGACCCGAGCGACCGGCAGGCGGGAATCGTGAGGATCTTCGGGAAGGTACGGCATCGGCCCTCCGCCTCGTGGCGGCAGGCCACAGACCGCGCGTTCACGCTGATCGGCGACGGCCGGTACGAGGACGCGGGCGCGCTGTTGACAAGGGCGGCGGACCTGGAGCCCTGGCTCTCGGAGTCCTGGTTCAACCTGGCACTTCTGCACAAGTTCCGGCACGACTGGGAGCAGGCCCGCGCCGCCGGCCTGCGGGCCGTCGCGCTGCTGGACAAGGAGACCGGCGCCCCCGACTGGTGGAACGTCGGGATCGCCGCCACCGCCCTTCAGGACTGGCCGCTGGCCCGCCGCGCCTGGCAGGCCTACGGACTCAAGGTGCCCGGCGCTGCCGCCGCGAACGGCGAGCCGGTCGGCATGGAGCTCGGCAGCGCCGCCGTACGGCTGTCGCCCGAGGGCGAGGCCGAGGTGGTGTGGGGCCGCAGGCTCGATCCGGCACGGATAGAAGTGCTCTCGATCCCGCTGCCGTCCTCCGGGCGGCGCTGGGGCGAGGTCGTCCTCCACGACGGTGTGCCCCACGGAGAGCGGACCACCACCGCGGGGCCTTCTTACCCTGTTTTCGACGAGATCGAGCTCTGGGCGCCCTCTCCCGTACCCACCTGGGTGGTTCTGCTGGAGGCCGCGACCGAGGCCGACCGGGACGCCCTGGAGCGGCTCGCCTCCGACGCCGGCTTCGCCGCCGAGGACTGGTCCTCCTCCGTGCGGCTGCTGTGCCGGGCCTGTTCCGAGAGCCGGATGCCCAGCGCCGAGGGCGAGGGTGAGCATCTGGACCCGCACGACCACAGCGAGCCGGGCCACCCGGGACCGCTGGGCCACCGCACCGCGGGCGATCTGTGGTCGCCGGAGCGCGAGTGCGGGATCGCCGCCCCCGCCGGACTGGTCCGGGGCCTGCTGGACGGCTGGGTCGCCGACAGCCCGGGCAGCCGTGAGTGGCGGGATCTCGAAGAAGTCTGCTGACCGCTGGCCGTAGGCTGTACGGGATCGATTCGGGTTCCCAGGAAGGCGCAGAAGCGGCCATGGCGCAGCAGCAGACGGACGAGCAGGTGAACGACGGCTTCGTCGTCGACACGGAGAACTGCGAGGAGCGCGAGCTGGCGTACCGCGAGCGCGGCACGGCCCGCCCGATCACGGTCGTCGGCAACCCGGTGCTCCACAAGGAATGCAAGGACGTCACCGCGTTCGACGACAAGCTCGCGGCGCTGATCGACGACATGTTCGCCAGCCAGAAGGCGGCGGAGGGCGTGGGCCTGGCCGCCAACCAGATCGGCGTGGACCTGAAGGTCTTCGTGTACGACTGCCCCGACGACGACGGTGTACGTCACACGGGTGTCGTCTGCAACCCGGTGCTCGAAGAGCTGCCGCCGGAGCTGCGCATTCTCGACGACTCCAACGAGGGCTGCCTCTCCGTCCCGACCGCCTACGCCTCGCTGGCCCGCCCCGACTATGCGATGGTGCGCGGCCAGGACGCCGAAGGCAATCCGATCAAGGTGCGCGGCACGGGCTACTTCGCCCGCTGCCTCCAGCACGAGACGGACCATCTGTACGGCTACCTGTACATCGACCGGCTCTCCAAGCGGGACCGCAAGGACGCGCTGCGCCAGATGGAAGAGGGCACGCCGCGCTACGAGACCGTCCCCAACGACTGATACGGGGCGGTGCGTCACGCGACGTGCAGCGGGTCGCCCCGGAATGTACGGCGGTAGGCGTGCGGAGTGGTGCCGAGCGTCCGAAGGAAGTGGTGGCGCAGGGCGGCTGCATTGCCGAATCCGGCGCGCCCCGCGATCGCGTCCACCGTCTCGTCCGTCGTCTCCAGCAACTCCTGTGACAGCAGCACCCGTTGGCGCAGCAGCCAGCGGTAGGGAGTGGTGCCCGTCTCCTGCTGGAAGCGGCGGGCGAAGGTACGCGGGGACATGTGGGCCCGGGCGGCGAGCTGCTCGACGGTCAGCTCGACGTCCAGATGCTCCTCCATCCACGACAGCACCCCACCGACCGTGTCGCACGAGGTGCGCGGCAGCGGGCGGTCGATGTACTGCGCCTGGCCGCCGTCGCGGTGCGGCGGCACCACCATGCGGCGCGCGATGGCATTGGCGACCTCGGGGCCGTGCTCTTGGCGTACGACATGGAGGCAGGCGTCGATCGCCGCCGCGGTGCCCGCGGAGGTGATCACCGGCCCCTCGTCGACGTACAGCACATCGGGGTCGACGAGGGCCCGCGGATGGCGCTCGGCCAGGGCACGGGCGTGCCGCCAGTGGGTGGTGCAGCGCCGGCCGTCGAGAAGGCCGGCGGCACCGAGGACGAAAGCGCCGGTGCAGACGCTCAGCACACGCGCACCGCGGTCGACGGCGCGTCGCAGCGCGTCGAGCAGCTCCTGCGGATAGGCGCGTGTCGGGTACGAGCCGCCGGTGGGCACGGCGATGAGATCCGCGTCCTCCAGCCGTTCGAGGCCGTACGGAGTGCTGATGGTGAACCCGGCATGCGTGCGCAGGACGGGACCCTCGGCGGAGACCGCCGCGAAATCGTACACGGGCAGTCCGTCGTCGCTGCGGTCGAGGCCGAAGATCTCGCTGACGACCCCGAGCTCGAAGGGATGCACGTCCTCCATGAGGACGGCGGCCACGTTGTTCAGCATGGAACCATTGTGGCAGCAATTCGATGTTTCATGACAGTCCTGCCACTGACTTTCTTTGCGCGCGAGGACGACAGTGGACGGCATGAACACATTCCTCGACTACCTCTTCGTAATCGCCCTCTTCGGGCTCATCCTTCTTCCCGCGCTGGTGGGACAGGCCAGGGAGCGGATCGTCGACCGCCAGCTGCGCGAGGCCGAGCTGGGCCGGGCGGATGTGCGCCGGGCCAGGCTGCTGCAGGCCGAGCTGCGTGAGGCCCGGCGTCGTTCCGCGGCCAGTGAGCCGGTCGGTCCGCCAGTCAGCGAGCCGGTCAGTCCGCTCGCCAGCGCGCCGGCCCGCTCGCGGGTCCGTACAGCGGTCCCGTCGCGGACGCTCGTGCGCCACGGCCGGGCGGATGCACCCCTGCAGCCGCCCGGCCGCATCTCCCGTCCCCCCGTGACGGGAGAGACCTGTGAGGCCCAGAACTGAGGCCTGGGGTCTGTCGTTCGGATCTTGCCGGGTTCGCTCACTGATCCGGGCTGTTCCAAACGACAGACCCTAAAAGTCGTCGTCGAAGCCGACCGAACCCTCAACCGCCACCTGGTAGGCGGACGGACGGCGCTCGAAGAAGTTCGTGAGCTCCTGGACGCCCTGCAGCTCCATGAAGGAGAACGGGTTCTCCGAGCCGTAGACCGGGGCGAAGCCGAGCCTGGTGAGCCGCTGGTCGGCGACGCACTGCAGGTATTCGCGCATCGACTCGGTGTTCATGCCGGGCAGACCGTCGCCGCACAGGTCGCGGCCGAACTGCAGCTCCGCCTCTACCGCCTCCTTCAGCATGTCGGTGACCTGCTGCTGGAGTTGGTCGTCGAAGAGCCCGGGCTCCTCCTTGCGAACCGTGTCCACGACCTCGAAGGCGAAGTTCATGTGCATGGTCTCGTCGCGGAAGACCCAGTTGGTGCCGGTGGCCAGGCCGTGCAGCAGGCCGCGGGAGCGGAACCAGTAGACGTACGCGAACGCGCCGTAGAAGAACAGCCCCTCGATGCAGGCCGCGAAGCAGATCAGGTTCAGCAGGAATCGCCGCCGGTCGGCCTGCGTCTCCAGCCGTTCGATCTTCTCGACCGAGTCCATCCACTTGAAGCAGAACTGGGCCTTCTCGCGGATGGAGGGGATCTCCTCCACCGCGTCGAACGCGGCCGCACGGTCATCCGGATCGGGGAGGTAGGTGTCGAGCAGCGTCAGATAGAACTGGACGTGCACGGCCTCCTCGAAGAGCTGGCGGCTCAAGTACAGCCGCGCCTCCGGGGAGTTGATGTGCTTGTAGAGCGTCAGCACCAGGTTGTTGGAGACGATCGAGTCGCCGGTCGCGAAGAATGCCACCAGCCGGCCGATCATGTGCTGCTCGCCCGGCGTGAGCTTGCCGAGGTCGGCGACGTCGGAGTGGAGGTCGACCTCCTCGACGGTCCAGGTGTTCTTGATCGCGTCGCGGTAGCGCTCGTAGAAGTCCGGGTAGCGCATCGGACGCAGGGTCAGTTCGAAGCCCGGGTCCAGCAGGTTCTTGTCAGGCACAGTCGTGTTCTCGGTGGTGCTCATTACTGGCAGGCCTCGCAGGACTCGGGGTTTTCGAGGGAGCAGGCGATCGCGTCGGCGTCGGGCGCGGATGCCTGCTGCACGGGGATGGCCGCCTGCGACTGGGCGGCGCGGGCGATCCGGGTCGCCGGGCGGGATCGCAGGTAGTACGTCGTCTTCAGGCCCTGCTTCCAGGCGTACGCGTACATCGAGCTGAGCTTCCCGATGGTCGGCGTCTCCAGGAACAGGTTCAGCGACTGCGACTGGTCCAGGAACGGAGTGCGGGCGGCGGCCATGTCGATCAGGCCACGCTGGGGGATCTCCCACGCCGTGCGGTACAGCGCGCGGACGTCTTCGGGGATCCAGTTGAAGCCCTGCACCGAGCCGCTGGACTCGCGCAGCGCCTCGCGGGTCTGCGCGTCCCATACGCCCAGCTGCTTCAGCTCCTCCACGAGGTAGGCGTTGACCTGGAGGAACTCACCGCTGAGCGTCTCGCGCTTGAACAGGTTGGAGACCTGGGGCTCGATGCACTCGTACACGCCCGCGATCGAGGCGATCGTCGCGGTCGGTGCGATGGCAAGCAGGAGCGAGTTGCGCATGCCGCTCTTCGTCACCCGCGCGCGCAGGGCGTCCCAGCGCTCGGGCCAGTTGAGCTCGACGTCGTAGTGGTCGGGGTGCAGGACGCCACGGGCCGCGCGGGTCTCGGACCAGGCGGGCAGCGGGCCGTTGCGCTCGGCGAGCGCGCAGGACGCCTCGTACGCGGCGAGCATGATCCGCTCGGCGATCCTTGTGGAGAGCGCCTTCGCCTCGGGGGAGTCGAAGGGCAGGCGCAGCTTGAAGAAGACGTCCTGCAGACCCATCGCGCCGAGGCCGACCGGACGCCACCTGGCGTTGGAACGGCCCGCCTGCTCGGTCGGGTAGAAGTTGATGTCGACGACCCGGTCGAGGAAGGTCACGGCGGTACGGACGGTCTCGTCGAGGCGCTCCCAGTCGATGCCGTCGCCCGTGACGAACGAACCCAGGTTGACCGAGCCGAGGTTGCAGACCGCCGTCTCGCCGTCGTCGGTGACTTCGAGGATCTCGGTGCACAGGTTCGAGCTGTGCACGACCCGGCCCGGCTCGGCGGTCTGGTTGGCGGTGCGGTTGGAGGCGTCCTTGAAGGTCATCCAGCCGTTGCCGGTCTGGGCGAGCGTACGCATCATCCGGCCGTAGAGCTCGCGGGCGGGGATGGCCTTGCGGGCCAGGCCGTCGGCCTCCGCCCTTCGGTACGCGGCGTCGAACGCGTCGCCCCACAGGTCGACCAGCTCGGGCACATCGGCGGGCGAGAACAGCGACCAGACGGCGTCGGCCTCGACGCGGCGCATGAACTCGTCCGGGATCCAGTGCGCGAGGTTGAGGTTGTGCGTACGCCGCGCGTCCTCACCGGTGTTGTCGCGCAGCTCCAGGAACTCCTCGATGTCCGCGTGCCAGGTCTCCAGGTAGATCGCGGCGGCCCCCTTGCGCCGGCCTCCCTGGTTCACCGCGGCGACCGAGGCGTCGAGGGTCTTCAGGAACGGCACGATGCCGTTGGAGTGCCCGTTGGTGCCGCGGATCAGCGAACCGCGGGCACGGATACGGGAGTACGACAGGCCGATGCCGCCCGCGTGCTTGGACAGGCGAGCGACCTGGTGGTAGCGGTCGTAGATCGAGTCCAGCTCGTCCAGCGGAGAGTCCAGCAGGTAGCAGGACGACATCTGAGGGTGACGGGTCCCGGAGTTGAAGAGGGTGGGCGAGGAGGGGAGGTAGTCGAGCCTGCTCATCAGCCGGTAGAGCGCGGCAACTTCCTCCAGGGCGTGCACGGAGTTGTCCGCGGCCAGGCCGGAGGCGACGCGCAGCATGAAGTACTGCGGCGTCTCGATCACCTGACGGGTGATCGGATGCCGCAGGAGGTAGCGGCTGTAGAGGGTGCGCAGCCCGAAATAGCCGAAGCGGTCGTCCGCGTCCGGGTCGATCAGCGTGTCCAGCCGGGCGGCGTGCAGCGCCACGAACTCGGCCGTGCGGTCGGCGATCAGACCCTCGCGGTGGCCGACCGCGACCGAGGCCGAGAAGGAGACCGCGCCCTGTCCGGCTGCCTCGTCGGCGATATGACGGGTCAGCAGACGGGCCGCCAGCCGGGAGTAGGCCGGGTCCTCGGAGATCAGCCCCGCCGCCGCGTCGGTGGCCAGGCTCCGCAGCTCTGCCGCGTCCGAACCGGCGTGCCGGCCGCGCAGCGCGGCGGCGGCGACACGGCCCGGGTCGGTGTCCGGCAGATCGGCGGTGAGCCCGGTCAGGGTCCGCAGAAGCGCGGTCCCGGGGCCGTCGGCCACCTGCTCGCAGATGCCTGAAGCCGGATCGGCTGGCGCGATGGTCACGTGGTGCTCTCCCTCGCTCGGCTCTGGGCCGGCGGGGGAAGGCGGCACGGGCGCGCGTCACAGGGAACGGCTCACCGCGTCCACCGGCCCAACCGCGAGGCCCGGACGTCTCGGCACCCGGTTCGGTCGAGCCGGATGCACCGTCGGCAGGTCTTCGGACTGGTGGGGCGCGACAAAGCGCACCGCATCACACCGTTGCGGGACAGTTCCGGATTCACACCGGATTCCCCTGCGGCGACAGCGAGGACGAGCATACATGTGGGGGCGGGGAGTTGCCGCACCCACCACATGTTGTGTCGGGGCGGCTACGGCGCGCGGGGTGCGGGGTACGCGGTGTGCCTGCGGCGGGCTGCTGCCCACCCCGCCGGATGCGACCTTCGGCCGCATGTCCTCAAACGCCGGACGGGCTGAACTGGGCAGGGGAGAGACCCGGACGCCCGTCACGTGGGTACCAGGCGGCGAAGTCCTCGTCACACCACAGTCCGTCCAGCCGGTCGCGCACCCATATCGCCGTCGTACCACCCGGGTTGCTCGCCCGCGCGATCTGCGCAGTCAGAGGCGGGACTTGCTCACCGGAACGAGGACGGAGCGACAACGGGCACCTCGACAGCTGCATCGGTCATCGGAACCACCCGAGCATGCCCGTTGATCATGCTGCCGCACCGCGAAACTCCAAGATCCCCGACAGAGTCAAGCTGAATGTGAGCGGGGCTGGGACGGAGCCCCAGTTGAGGGAAGGGGCGGGGTGGGGAAACAACCCCCGCACAGCCAAAGGGCCGCAGTGGTTATCTAGGTTTGTCAAGTGAAGTTACAGGTGAATGGGCTAAGAAGCGGTTCTGGCAAGTTAGGCAAGTCTCCGCAGCGGCCGTCTACTCCAGACGGGGCCTGGGCGGTGACTCTCGTCTGCGGTGCGCGTTGGGTGTGTCGTGCCACTGCTGTATGCAGCTCCAGCAAGGCCAGCGCTGCCCCGGTCGGCAAGCCTCAGTAGTTGCCCTTCCTCTTGACCTCCGATCAAGGTGAAGCGGGGCGCACCCTGCTGAGTTTCGTGGTCTCACTGGCCTTGCCGGGACTCGACGCGCAAGCACTTGCCCGGCCCGCACCACGGCCTGTCCGCGCCGACCGGAACTCGCCGTTCACCGGCGTCATGTGGGTCTCCTCTGCCGTACGCGGGCGTGGAACCGGTGTACGGGCCGGTCGCCGGCTGCGCAGGAAGTGAGGACTCATGGCAAGCCACCCGTCCAGTCGGGCAGTTGCGCCGGGAGGGACACGCCTCTCGGCGCGCGCCGGGGCGGCTGCGGGGGAGGCGGAGGCTGGGGAGGCGGTGGTGGGGAAGGTGCGGGGCGGATCCCGAACAGCGAACCGGCGGCGGCCGCCAGTTCAGCAGCGCATGCCACCGACGCTTCGGGTGGGACGGCCATTCCGCGCAGTGCTCCTGCGAACGTGTCCTCCACCAGGTTCAGCCGGCTCGGCAACTCCCCTGGTCGGGCGGGGCCGGCGCGAGAGGGGCCGGCCAGGACGGTGAGTACCTCGTGGGCCTTGGCCTGCACGAGGGCCCAGCCGCTCGGCGGCGGGACGGGGCCGTCGCCGGGACTGTCAGCCCCGGTGGCGGGTAGCCCGAGGGCTCTGCGGACCCGGTGGCCGACGCCGGCGTGCCATTCGCTCAGCGTGCCCGTGAGGTCGGCGTGGAGCCCGTCGAGGAAGGCCAACAGTACTGCCGCGCCCGCTGACCGCCCGGCGGGGTCGTCCGCTGCTCGTGTGTGCGGGGGGCCGTCCTGGAGGAAGGCCCGCAGCCGTCCGAGGCTCTGTGCCGCGCGTTCGGTTGCGGCATGGCAGGCGTAGTCGGTGGGCATCGGCTTCCTCAGGACTTCCCGGTCTCGGCCTCGTCGGCGGGCTTGGGTTCGCGCGCCATGGCGAGGAACTCGGCGAGGTGCACGGCCCGGACGCGGGAGCGTCGGCGGCGCAGTCCTTGCTGGAGCTGGCGCAGGCAGCCGGGATTGACGGCGATGATGTAGTCCACGTCCATGCGGTCCAGGGCGTCGAGTTTCGGGTCCAGTAGGGCGCGGCTGTCGGACGGCCGCAGCATCGCGTAGGTGCCGGCGGCTCCGCAGCACTCGCCTGCGCCGGGCAGCTCGACGTAGTCGGCGACAGCGGCGATGAGGTCCCGGGGCGGACGGGTCACTCCGAGTCCGTTGCGCAGGTGGCAGGAGTCCTGGAGGGTGGCCCTGGCCCTGCGCCCGTCGACCGCGACCTGGCCGGTGGGCCGGTGTCCGGCTCTGTCGAGGTATTCACTCAGCTCCCGGACCCGGTCCCGGCCCAGGTGGTGGGCGAGGTGGGCGGCGCATCCGCCGGCGGTGGTCACGATGGTGCCGGGGAGTTGCTCGCCGAGGGCGTGGGCCAGTGCCTCGCCGGTGCGGGAATCGCCGTTGTGGGCGTGCAGTGCGCCGCAGCAGCCCTGCCGGGAGGGAACGGTGATCTCGGGGCACAGCTTCTGGACGGCGCGGGAGACCTTGGGGTACAGGCCTCGTTCGACGCAGCCGAGCATCAGGGATGTGGGTTCTGTCGCGGTCTGGGAGGACTGCTCGGCGGGGTTGCCGCCGTCGCGGGCGTGGCGTACGAGGGCCTGGAGCCGCAGCAGCCCGGGGTGCGAGACCAGCGCCATCAGGATGCGTGCGATCCAGGGCCGGTTGCGGCCGCGCCACTGGTGGTCACGCCACTGTTCCAGCATCTGCCCGTATTCCACTCCGGCGGGACAGACGGTCTCGCAGGCACGGCAGCCCAGGCAGAAGGACGATTCCTCGGTCAGGGTCGGGTCGTCCTCGTCGAGGCGGCCTGTTTCCAACGCTCTCATCAGGGTGATACGGCCGCGAGGAGAGGAGGTCTCCTCGCCGGTGAGGGCGTAGGTGGGGCAGGCCGGCAGGCAGAATCCGCAGGAGATGCACCGGTCCAGCAAGTTCTTGTCGAAGATGCCGCGGCCCTGTTCCGGCTCCGGCCCGGCGGCCGGACCGGTCGCAGAGGTGCCGCCGCCGGTGTGGCCGTGCCCGGTCCGGCTGGCGTCGTTGACGTTGGTGGGGTCGGTCATGATCCGAGCTTTCCGGGGTTGAGGATCCCTGCCGGGTCGAAGGCTTTCTTGATGCGGCGCAGCAGTGCGATCTGGTCGGCGCCGATCCTGTCAGCCAGGTAGGGCAGCTTGGCAGCGCCCACGCCGTGTTCGCCGGTGATGGTGCCGTCCAGGGCGATGGCGGTGGCGAAGATCTCCGCGAACGCCTGGTGCGCGCGGTCGATGGCCGCGTGGTCGTCGGGGTCGAGGACGCAGGTGGGGTGGAGGTTGCCGTCGCCGGCGTGCCCGAAGGTGGCGATCGTCAAGTCGTGGCGGGCGGCGATCTCGTCGATGCGGTCGACCATCTCGGCGAGCCGGTGGCGGGGCACGGTGGCGTCTTCGAGGATGGTCAGTGAGCCCAGGCGGGAGAGGGCCGGCAGCGAGCAGCGGCGGGCGGCCAGCAGGGCGTCGGCGCGGGCCACGTCCTCGGCGAGGGTGACCTCCAGCGCGCCGGCTTGTGTGCATACCTCCTGGATGCGGGCGAGGTTGGCGGCCACGGCCTGGGCTGTGCCGTCGTCGCCGAACAGCAGCAGCGCCCCGGCGTCCCGTCGCAGGCCGAGCCCGGCGAACTCCTCGACCGCCGCGATGCACTTGCGGTCGAGGAACTCCAGCGTGGCCGGGACGATGCCGGAGGCGATGACGGCCGCCACGGCCCGGGAGGCGTCGGCGAGGGAGGCGAAGTAGGCGACGCCGGTGCCGGTTTCCGCGGGGGCGGGCAGCAGCGCCACGGTGACCTCGGTGATCACTGCCAGGGTGCCCTCGGAGCCGGTCAGCAGCCGGGTCAGGTCGTAGCCGGCCACGTCCTTCCACAGCCGCCCTCCGGTGCGGATGACCTCGCCGGTGGGCAGGACGGCCTCCAGGCCGAGTACGTAGTTGCGGGTGACTCCGTATTTCAGCCCGCGCAGGCCGCCGGCGCAGGTGGCCACATTGCCGCCGACGGTGGAGACGGTGCGGCTTCCGGGGTCCGGCGCGTAAAGCAGCCGGGCCCGGGCCGCGGCGTCGGCGAGGCGGGCTGTGGTCACCCCGGTCTGGACGCGGGCCAGTAGTTCTGCGGCGCTGACCTCCAGGATGCGGTCCAGCCGGGTCAGGACGAGGACGATGCCGCCGGTCAGGGGCACGGTGCCGGCGCACAGGTTGGAGCCGGCTCCGCGTGGCACGACCGGGATGTCGTGCTCGGTGGCGTAGCGGAGGACGGCCGCGACCTCGTCGGTGCTGCCGGGGAGCACCACCGCCTGCGGCAGGGCGTGGAAGAGCGGTGTGGCGTCGCGGGCGTAGGCGGCCAGAGCGCCGAGGTCCACCCGTACGTGTTCCGGCCCGACGAGAGCGGCTAGGTCTCGGGCCAGGTCCGTGCGGGTCATCAGCGCACCACCATCCAGTCCAGCACCGGTGTCGACTGCAGATAGACCAGCAGGCAGACCGCTCCGAGCAGTCCGAGGCCCCATCCGACCACACGTCGGAAGAGTTCGCCCTCGCGGCCCTCCAGCCCCACCACCGCGGCAGCGATGGCCAGGTTCTGCGGGGAGATCATCTTGCCCAGCACACCACCGGTGGTGTTGGCCGCGCCGAGCAGGTAGGGGGACATGCCGGTCTTCTGGGCCGCGGTGAGCTGCAGAAGACCGAACAGGGAGTTGGAGGAGGTGTCGGAGCCGGTGACGGCGACCCCCAGCCAGCCGACGATGGGAGAGAGCAGGGCGAACGCCGCGCCGGTCTGGGCCAGGAAGAGACCGAGCGTGACGGTCTGCCCGGACATGTTCATCACATAGGCCAGGGCGAGGACCGCCATGACCGTGACGACGGTCCAGCGGAACTGCCGCACGGTGCCCCCGTACGCGCGGGCGCCCCGCGTGATCCCGATGCCGTAGATCGCGGCGGTGATCAGACCGGCCAGCAGCAGGATCGTGCCACCGGAGTTGAGCAGGTTGAAGTTGAAGGTCGCGGAGGCGAGCGGCTTGCCGGAGGCGTTGACCACGTCCAGGCCGGGCCAGGCGAACTTCCACCCCGAGTGGGCCTCAAGCCAGGTCTTCACCGGTCCGAACGTGGCCACTGCGAAGAGCACCACCACCGTCAGGTAGGGAGCGAACGCCATCAGAGCGGATCCCTCACCCGTGCGTCTGCGCCGGTCCACGGTCTCGGAGACCACCGCGTCGGCGGACGCGTCCCCGACGAGGACCGGCGCCTGGCCCTGCGCCGCCAGCGTCTCCTTGGGCTGCCAGACGCGCAGCGTTACGACGACGGCCAGGGCGCCCGCGAAGGCCGCCACGATGTCGGCGATCTCGTAGGAGAGGAAGTTGGCGCTGATGAACTGGGCGGCCGCGAATCCGAAACCGCCCGCGAGGGCCACCGGCCACGTCTGCCGCACACCGCGCCTGCCGTCCACCATGAACACCAGCAGCAGCGGCACGAACAGAGCCAGCAGCGGCGTCTGTCGCCCCACCATCGCGCCCAGGTCCGCGGCGTCCAGGCCGGTGATCTTCGCCAGGGTGGTGATCGGCACCGCGATGGCACCGAACGCCACGGGTGCCGTGTTGGCCACCAGGGAGACCGTGGCGGCCTTCATCGGCCGCAGCCCGACCGCCATCAGCATCACCGAGGAGACCGCCACCGGGGTACCGAAGCCGGCGAGCGCCTCCAGCAGCGCGCCGAAGCAGAAAGCGATGATCACCGCCTGCACGCGCTGATCGGCCGACAGCGACCCGAACGCCCGCCGGAGCACTGCGTCCCACCCTGTGAGCTCTGTGAGCTTGTAGATCCACAGGGCGTTCAGCACGATCCAGATGATCGGGAACAGGCCGAAGGCGGCTCCCTCCCCCGCTGCCAGAGCCGCCTGGCCCACAGGCATCTCATAGGCGAAGACCGCCACGCCGAGGGCCGCGGCGAGAGCCATCAGCGATGCCTTCCACGCCTTCCAGCGCAGACCACCCAGCAGCACGAACAGCATGACCAGGGGAAGCGCGGCGCACAGCGCGCTCCACCCCAGTGACCCTGCGAGGGGGTCGAAAACCTGTTGGTAACCGTTCATGTCGAGCTCCTTGCCTCTTGCGATGGCCTACTTGTGGCCCCCGTCACCCCTGAAGGTGCCGCCGATTGTTTGACAATCGCTCTTGTCTGTCAATGGTTCCGGCGTGACATCTGCAGGCGTACTTCTCGGCCGTAGCCGCGACCGCCTGCCGGGGACCCAGACCTTCACTGCGACGACGCTGCCGTCCGCGTCGCGGGGTCGGCTCACGCCACGCGGAGATCCGCCCATCGAGTGACCCCGCCCGGATGGACACGGGCGCCGCACCGGAAAGACAGTGCGGCAACGATCGCGATCCCGCGGCCGTGCTCTTCCGGCAGGGTGTCGCGGACCCCTCGCCGGCGCTGTGCCGCCGGACCGGCGTCGGTGACCTCGACGCGCAGAGTGCAGCCGCCGTGACCCGTGACGCGGGACAGTCGCAGGGTGGCCGGCGGGAGAGCGTGCATGACCGCGTTCGTGATCATCTCCGAGACCACGAGGAGGGCGTCGTCCGCGACCTCGGGCGCAAGGTCCCAGTCGGTCAGGACGGCGCGGACGCGGCGGCGTACGGCGGCGAGTGCCTCAAGGATGCGCGGCAACGGCAGGACCTCTTCGGCGGCCTCGGGCCGCATCCATCCGGAGCGGGCAGTCGCGCCTTCGTTCGACTTGTTCATGACGTGCCCCTGGCTAGTCCACCGGCGCGACCAGGGCAGGCGCGGCGTCTGGCGCACGGTTTCCGGCCGACCCGACGGCAGGGTCGACAGCGCGCGGGGAGTCGGCCATGACGAGCTCCTTGCCTTTACAGATGCTCTTCGAGGCCCCCGTTCACCCGATGAGAGCGATTGTCAGACAATAATTTGTTGTCTGTCAATAGGCCTGACTTGACATCTGCGACAATGGATCTGTTCCCTCACGGAGGTGCTCATGGCCCAGGACGCCGCTCTCAGGCTGTCCACCGTCTCGGTCGTCGAGGCGCTCGCCGCATCGCTGCACGACCGCGTGCTCGACGGGCAGATTCCCCCTGGTACAACCCTCGCCGAGACCGAGATCGCGAACGAGTACGGCGTCTCCCGGCCCACGGCCCGAAGCGCCATCACCGCCCTGGTGTACGAGGGACTCCTGCACCGCGAGGCCAACAAGGCCGCCTACGTCCCCCGCTTGACCCGCGCGGACGTGGAGGACCTCTTCCTGATCCGCACCCCCTTGGAAACAGAGGCGGTACGGGTCCTGGTGGAGCGCGGCACCGTCCCGGTGACCGCCGCCGAGCGCGCGATCACGGATCTGGAGCGGCTGGGGGACGACGCGCCCCACAGCGCCTTCGTCGAACCGGACCTGCGTTTCCACCAGTCCCTGATCGACGCCGTAGGCAGCCCCCGGCTCAGCAGGCTGTACCGGGGTATCAAGGGGGAAGTGCATTTGTGCATGGCCCAGACGCAGCACACCCTGGGACGCGAACGCATCGTCGCCGAACACGGCCGGACACTGGAGGCGCTACAGGCCGCAGACGTCGACGAGGCGGTCGGCCGCATGCGAGCACATCTCGACGGCGCCTGCCGCTCACTGCGGCGGGTCTTCGAAACAGAGGACGCCAGCGGCAGGCGATAGCGACGGGGGAATCCTAAGCCTTGACCAGGCGTTCCAGCAGGCACCGCTCCGCCGGCCGGCCTGCGCCTGAGCGCCTCGGTCGCCAGCTGCCGCATGCGGGCCGGCCCGCTGGACCCGAGCGCGTCGGCGCGGTCCTCGCTTGCCGTCGGCGAGTGGCTGGCCGACCAGCCGCTCGGCCAGCCGATCCCGATTGGGTTGTGCGAATCCCGCGGGCCTCCAGATGGGCCTCGGCCACCCGTCGCGCACATCCTGCGGCATCCGCGTACTCGGCGTAGCCGTCCGTGGCTCCGAGGACCGCTTAGAGGGCGTTTGAAGTAGGCAGATTGCCTAGGAAGTGATCGCCTACAGCGGAGACCTCGACGCACTCATGACGTCGCTCCGCGACGTCCGCCAGGGCTGAGACTCCCCGCCGTCACCCACACGGGTGCAGCTTGCCCCTGACTGATGCGGCAATCTGGCTGTTCATCGCCGCTGAGCGTCAACTCTGCTGACCTGGCGACACGTTGAAGATCAAACGATGTGTGTTCATTCGATTACTCTGTGCGCTGCCCGGCCATGTTCTGGGCCACGTCCCTGGGCACCCCGGAGCGGACCCATCGCGTGATCGCGGAGCGCCGGAGCATGTGCGGCCGGGCCGCGAACCCCGCCCCCCGCCAGGGGACCGCCGCGGCCCTCGTGCCAAGCCCGACCGTCGGACCGTCAGTGACCCGCGCCCGCCGTCGCCGACGGCAGTTCCGCCTTCACGCCCGGATCCCCCGCGTCCGCCGTGTAGTCCGACGGCGACGTCTCGTCGACACCCTCCGGCGCCTTCACCGCCCGCAGTACGAACGTCAGCACCACCGTCACCACCACGTTCAGCACGAACGCCGTCAGACCGATGTACCCGATCTCGCCGAAGCCGGGGATCTCCGCGGACGAGCCGCCGAAGTGCTTCTGCGTCGGGCTGGCCACTCCGTACGCCGCCGCAGTGCCGTAGATCATGCCCGTCGCCCAGCCGGCCAGCAGCGCCCAGCGGTGGAACCAGCGGGTGAACAGGCCGCCCACCAGCGAGGGGAAGGTCTGGAGGATCCAGATACCGCCCAGGAGCTGGAAGTTGATGGCCACCGTCTTGTCCATTGTCAGGACGAAGACCAGGGAGCCGACCTTCACCAGGAGCGACACGAGCTTGGAGACCTTGGTCTCCTGCGCGGGCGTCGCGTCCGGCTTGATGAAGTCCTTGTAGATGTTGCGCGTGAACAGATTCGCCGCCGCGATCGACATGATCGCCGCCGGCACGAGCGCCCCGATACCGATCGCCGCGAAGGCGACACCGGCGAACCAGTCGGGGAACATGTTCTCGAACAGCTGCGGGATGGCCAGCTGACCGTTCTTCACCTTCACGCCCGCCGCGATCGCCATGAAGCCGAGCAGCGCCAGCAGGCCCAGCATCAGCGAATACAGCGGCAGAATCGTGGTGTTGCGCCGGATCACGTCACGGCTGCGCGAGGAGAGTGTCGCCGTGATCGAGTGCGGATACATGAACAGCGCCAGGGCGGACCCGAGTGCCAGTGTGGCGTAACCCCACTGGCCGGCCTCGGCCGGTGCCAGTGCGCCCCGTGGCTTGTCGGTCGCCGGGTTGATCTGCGCGAACGCGTCGCCCGCCTTCGCGAAGATGTCGTCGAAGCCGCCGAGCTTGACCGGGATGTAGATGATCGCCACCGCGATGACGATGTAGATCAGCGTGTCCTTGACGAAGGCGATCAGCGCCGGGGCACGCAGTCCGGAGGAGTACGTGTACGCCGCGAGCACACCGAAGGCGATCAGCAGCGGCAGGTCCTTGACGAACCAGTTCGTGGCCTCGCCGCCACCGACCCCCATCACGTCGAGTACGGCCTGGATGCCCACCAGTTGGAGCGCGATGTACGGCATCGTCGCCAGGATGCCGGTGACGGCGACCGCCAGCGACAGGCCCTTCGAGCCCCAGCGTCCGCGGACGAAGTCCGAGGTGGTGACGTAGCCGTGCTTGTGCGAGACCGACCACAGCCGTGGCAGGAAGGTGAAGATCAGCGGGTAGACGAGGATCGTGTACGGCACGGCGAAGAAGCCCGCCGCGCCCGCCGCGTAGATCGCCGCGGGGACGGCGACGAAGGTGTAGGCCGTGTAGAGGTCGCCGCCGAGCAGGAACCAGGTGACCCAGGTGCCGAACGACCGGCCGCCCAGCCCCCATTCGTCGAGGCTGTCGCTGTCGGCCCTGCGCCAGCGCGCGGCGAGGAAGCCCATGACGGTGACGGCCAGGAAGAAGAAGATGAAGACGCCGAGTGCGACGCCGTTCACGCCGTCGTTCACTTCGACGCACCCCCCTTGCGGGCACGCTGGTCGCGCTGCCACAGCTTGTAAGCGATCATGGTCAGCGCGGTGGAGATGAGCACCCAGAGCATCTGGTACCAGTAGAAGAACGGCATGCCGACGAACGTCGGCTCGGTCTTCGCGTACGAGCCCACCCAGAGCATCGCGACGAACGGCGCGACGAGGCAGAGGGCGACGATCACGCGCACCGGCGTGATCACTGGTTGTTTCTCGTCCGTCACTTCCGTCACTTCTGACATACGGCGGGCTCCGTCCCCTCGCGCAACACCAGGTGTATTGCGCAGGAAATCTAGGGGAGGGTTCGACCGGCGTCACCCGCGTCCGCATATCGGTACGGCAACGACTCGGCGTAACGCCTCGTCAGCAGCAGAACATCCCCGTTGCGGGGTCCGGCTTCTGGCGGTCCGTCCGAGATGAACGCACGTGGTCGTCCTCCCGTCGCTTGCGATGACGGGAGGACCGTAGAGCAGGAAGGCGACCCGTGCTAGACCACGTGCCCTACTCGGCCTGCGGGCGCTGAAGCCGCGCGACGAACTTGTACCGGTCCCCGCGGTACACCGAACGCACCCACTCCACCGGCTCGCCCTGCGCGTCCAGCGAGTGGCGCGAGAGCATCAGCATCGGCAGGCCCACGTCCGTGCCGAGAAGCCCGGCCTCGCGCGGGGTGGCGAGCGAGGTCTCGATCGTCTCCTCGGCCTCGGCCAGATGGACGTCGTACACCTCCGCCAGCGCGGTGTAGAGCGAGGTGTACTTCACCAGGCTGCGGCGCAGCGCCGGGAAGCGCTTGGCCGAAAGGTGTGTCGTCTCGATCGCCATCGGCTCGCCGCTCGCGAGCCTCAGCCGCTCGATCCGCAGCACCCGACCGCCGGTCGAGATGTCCAGCAGTCCGGCCAGCGTGTCATCGGCCGTGACATAGCCGATGTCCAGCAGCTGCGAGGTGGGCTCAAGGCCCTGGGCCCGCATGTCCTCGGTGTACGAGGTGAGCTGGAGGGCCTGCGAGACCTTGGGCTTGGCCACGAAGGTGCCCTTGCCCTGGATGCGCTCCAGGCGGCCCTCGACGACCAGTTCCTGAAGCGCCTGGCGCACCGTGGTGCGCGAGGTGTCGAACTCGGCCGCGAGCGTGCGTTCCGGCGGCACGGGCGTGCCGGGCGGAAGCGTTTCGGTCATGTCGAGCAAGTGGCGCTTGAGCCGGTAGTACTTGGGCACGCGCGCGGTGCGGGCCACTGCCCCGCCCTCGGCTTCGGTGCCGCCCCCGTCCGTCGTCATGGCCCGCCTTCCCGACTCCTGTGCTGCTGCCGTCACCGGCTCCTCCGTCTGTCGCGGCTCACATGGTGGCACGGCACGGTCACGGGATCCTCGCCTGCCCTCAGGTGTCGGTCCGATAACGGACCCGACTGCCCTTCTTATACACCCTTGACACCCCTAAAGGTCTAGGCCAAGCTCCGGGTACTGGTCTAAACCATTAAAGACCAGGTCCCAGCCCCACGAGCAGTACTCGTCGTATGTCTTCGCGGTGGGCGGGGGGTTGCAGGCATCCCTGAGGAGGGTGGCGTGAAGCGCAAGCTCATCGCGGCGGTAGGCGTCGCGGGCATGATGATCGGCCTGGCGGCCTGTGGCGATTCGGACAAGGGCGGGGACAAGGCTGCCGGCAGCGACGCCAAGGAACTGACCGTCTGGCTCACGGTCGACGCGCAGAACAACTGGCCGGATCTGGTGAAGGCCGCCGACGCGGCGGTCGTCAAGAAGCACCCGGGCATCAAGATCAAGCACGAGTACTACGGCTGGCCGGACAAGAACGCCAAGCTCGACGCCGTCCTCGCCACGGACAAGGCCCCGGACGTGGTCGAGATGGGCAACACCGAGATGCTCGGCTACATGACCAAGGGCGCGTTCGCCGAGGTCGACCCGAAGAAGTTCGAGCAGTCGGACGCGTGGCTGGACGGTCTCAAGGAGTCCGTCACGTACGAGGGCAAGACCTTCGGTGTCCCGTACTACGCCGGTGGTCGTGTCGGCACCTGGCGCAAGGACATCGCCACCGAGGTCGGCGTGAAGACGGCCCCGAAGACGTACGCGGAGCTCACCGCCGCGCTGGACAAGATCCAGGAGAAGAAGGGCGACAAGTTCAGCGCCTGGTACCAGCCTTCGCCCGACTGGTACGCCGCGATGTCCTTCGTGTACGACGCGGGTGGCTCCATCGCCAAGAAGGACGGCGACCAGTGGAAGGCCAACCTCTCCTCGCCCGAGTCCCTCAAGGGCCTCAACACGTACAAGTCGATCCTCGACAAGTACATGCACGGCGACAAGACGAAGGACGAGTCCGACCGTCCGGTCGTCTTCGGCCAGGGCAAGTCCGCGACCATCTTCAGCGCGGCCTGGGAGGGCGGCACCGCCGCCGCCCCGGAGAACGACAAGGTCGGCAAGCTCGCCGACAAGCTCGAGAACTTCGTGATGCCCGGCCCGAACGGCAAGGCCCTCCCGGTCTTCCTCGGCGGCTCCGACCTGGCCGTCCCGGTCAAGTCCAAGGCACAGGACGTCGCGGCCGAGTGGATCAACGCCTTCACCGGCGCCCAGGGCCAGAAGGGTCTGCTCGCCAAGGGCAACCTGCCCAACAACAAGACCGACCTGGCGACCCTGAAGAACGACCCCAAGACGGTCGTCCCGGCCACCGCCGCCGAGTCCAACTGGTTCGTGCCCATGGCGCCCGGCTGGGGCCAGGTCGAGAAGGCCCAGACCCTCAAGACCATGCTGCAGGAGATCGGCACCGGCAAGAAGTCGGTCGCGGACGCCGCGAAGGCAGCGGACGCCGCGATCGACAAGGTCATCAACACCAAGTGACCTGTGGGCAGGGCCCCGTCACCGCGACGGGGCCCTGCCGTTCGTACCGGGAGAGGGACTGCTGAGGAGCACGGGATGAGTGCCGCAGAGACAACCACCGCCACGGTGCCGCCGACGCGGCAATCGCCACCACCGGGGACCGGCGCAGCCGCCCCCGCAAAGCCCGGCAGGCAGCCGGCCAGAGGCGGGTCGGGACTGCCCTGGCTGCTGCTCGCGCCGTGCCTGCTCGTCCTTCTGCTCGTCCTCGGTTATCCGCTGGTACGGCTGGTCACGCTCTCCTTCCAGAAGTTCGGCCAGCCTCAGCTGTGGGGCTTCAAGGACCCGGAGTCGGTCGGCTTCGGAAACTTCTCCAAGATCCTCGGTGACAGCGAGTTCTGGACCGTCGTCGTGCGGACCGCCGTTTTCGCCTTCAGTGCCGTGGTGCTGACCATGGTCATCGGCATGCTGGTCGCCCTGCTGCTGCAGCGCGTCTCCGGCTGGGTGAAGACCCTGGTCAACATCGCGCTGGTGGCGAGTTGGGGCATGCCCATCATCGTCGCCACCGCGATCTTCAAGTGGCTCTTCGACGCCGACTACGGCGTACTGAACTGGCTGCTCTCCCGGCTGCCCGGGGTCGACATGATCGGCCACAACTGGTTCGCCAGCGGCCCCCAGGGCCTCGCCGTGATCATCCTGCTGGTCGTCTGGGGAGCCGTGCCTTTCGTCGTGATCACGCTCAGCGCCGGCCTCACGCAGGTGCCCAAGGAGCTCGAAGAAGCCGCCCGGCTCGACGGCGCCGGCGCCTGGGGCGTCTTCCGTTTCGTCACCCTGCCGATCCTCAAGCCCATCATCGTGATGCTGACGACGCTCTCGGTGATCTGGGACATGGGCGTGTTCCCGCAGGTCTTCGTGATGCGCAACGGACATCCCGAGGCCGAGTTCCAACTGCTCACCACGTACTCGTACGACAAGGCCTTCGTCGTCAACGACTACGGAACCGGCTCGGCGATCGCGCTCGTCACGGTGATCCTGCTGCTCGGTGTGGTCGCGGTCTACATGCGCCAGATGCTCAAGATCGGAGAGGTGGAGTGACTTCGACCGCCGCGGCTCCCGCCGCCACCCGCCGTCCCAGGAAGAGCCGGCTCGGCTGGAACCTGCTCGGCCTCCTCGTCTTCGTCACCGCGGGCTTCCCGGTCTACTGGATGCTGAACACGGCGTTCAAGCCCGCCAAGGACGCCATCGACCCCGACCCGCACTTCTTCCCCAACGTGTTCACGACGGACAACTTCCGCCGTGCCCTGGACATCGCCGACTTCTGGGGGCCGGTCGGGCGCAGCCTGACCGTCTCGCTCGTCGTGGTCGTCATCGGCATCGCGGTCGGCATGCTCGCCGCGCTCGCGATATCCCGCTTCGCCTTCCGCGGCCGCAAGATCGTGATCGTCGGCATCCTCGCGGTCCAGATGATCCCGCTCGTCGCCATGATCATCCCGGTCTTCCTCCTGCTGAACGACCTCGGCCAGTACGACAGGCTCACGGGCCTGATCATCACCTACCTGACCTTCATCCTGCCCTTCACCGTCTGGACGCTGCGCGGATTCATCGTCAACATCCCCAAGGAGCTGGAGGAGGCGGCGATGGTCGACGGCTGCACCCGGACCGGCGCCTTCGTCCGCGTGGTCTTCCCGCTGCTCGCCCCGGGCATGGTCGCCACCTCGGTCTACGGCTTCATCCAGGCGTGGAACGAGTACCTGTACGCATTGATGCTGATGAGCCAGCAGAACCAGACCGCCACCGTGTGGCTGGGCAACTTCACCACCAAGAACGGCACCGAGTACGCCCCGATGATGGCGGGCGCCACGATGATGGCCATCCCCATCGTGATCCTCTTCCTCCTCGTCCAGCGCAAGATGGCCGCGGGTCTGACGGCCGGCGCAGTGAAGGGATGACGCCGTTTCCATGACAACTCTCGTACGCACAGACACCCTGACGCGCGACGCCCTCGCCGTCCTCCAGCCGGGTTTCGTCGGAACCACAGCCCCTGACTGGCTCCTGCGCCGCATCGGCGAAGGACTCTCCGCCGTCGGTCTGTTCGGCCGCAACATCCTCTCGTCGGAACAACTGGCGGCACTTACCGTACAGTTGAGGGCCGAGCGGGACGACGTGCTCGTCGCGATCGACGAGGAGGGCGGAGACGTCACCCGCCTGGAGGTACGCACGGGCTCCTCCTTCCCCGGCAACTACGCGCTGGGCACGGTGGACGACACGGACCTCACCCGGGCAGTCGCGCGTGAACTGGGCCGCCGGCTGGCCCAATGCGGCGTGGACCTCAACTGGGCGCCGTCCGCGGACATCAACTCGAACCCGGACAACCCGGTTATCGGTGTACGGTCCTTCGGCGCCGACACCGCGCTGACAGCCCGCCACACCGTCGCGTACATCGAAGGCCTCCAGGCCGCCGGAGTCGCCGCCTGCACCAAGCACTTCCCCGGACACGGTGACACCAACGTGGACTCGCACCACGCGCTGCCCCGGATCGACGTGGGCCTCGACACATTGCACTCCCGTGAGCTGGTTCCTTTCCGCGCGGCGATCGCGGCGGGTTCCAAAGCGGTGATGAGCGCGCATATCCTGCTTCCTGCGCTCGACCCGAACCGCCCGGCGACGCTGAGCCCGCAGATCCTCACCGGTCTGCTGCGCGAAGAGCTGGGCTACCAGGGCCTGATCGTCACCGACGGGATGGAGATGCAGGCCATCTCCGCGATGTACGGGATCGAGCGCGGCTCCGTCCTCGCGATCGCTGCGGGTGCTGACGCGATCTGCGTCGGCGGCGGCCTGGCCGACGAGGAGACCGTACTGCGGCTGCGCGACGCGCTGGTCGCGGCTGTACGGGACGGCGAACTGTCCGAGGAGCGGCTGGCCGACGCGGCCGCGCGGGTGCGCGCGCTCGCCGACTGGACGCGACGGGCCAGGGGGGCAGGAGGGGGGCCGGGCGCGGCTTCAGAGGTGGGGGTCTCCCCGGCGAAGCCGGGGGGAGCGACCGCGCCCGGCACAGACGTCGGTCTTCACGCCGCACGGCGCGCCGTACGCGTGACAGCGGCGGAGCCCTTCGTTCCGCTCACCGGCGCCCCGTATGTCGCGGCCCTCACCCCCGTCGCGAACATCGCCGTGGGGGACGAGACTCCCTGGGGCGTGGCGGCCGAACTGGCCGCCGTCCTCCCGGGTACGACGACCGACACCTATGCCGCCGCGACCGATGTCTCGCCCCTGGTGGCACAGGTGCTGGCCGCTGCGGGCGACCGTAGGATCGTCGCTGTAGCGCGCGACGTCCACCGCCACCCCTGGATGGCGGACGCCCTGGACGCCCTGATCGCGGCCCGTCCCGACACGGTCGTGGTCGAGATGGGCGTCGACCGGGCCGAGCCGAGGGGGGCCCTGTACATCGCGACCCATGGCGCCGCCCGCGTCTGCGGACGGGCCGCCGCGGAGGTCATCACCGGCAAGGGCGCCGGGGCCTGACCGACGCGGATCGTGCGGTGTCCGGGCCGGCCTGTCCGTCCCGGCCCGGAAAATGCCACAGGGAGGCACCTCGTATGTCCACAAAGCCGGGCGAGATCATGGCCGGCGAGATGGCGGAGCAGCCCGTGGTGCTGCGGCGCATCCTGGAACAGGGCGCGCCGGCGATCCGCGAGGTGGCGGCTGCCGTCGCGGCGCGCAGCCCGCGCTTCGTACTGCTCACCGCGCGCGGTACGTCCGACAACGCCGCGCTGTACGCGAAGTACCTGCTCGAGATCCGGCTCGGTCTGCCGTGCGGGCTGACCTCCATGTCCACGACCACGGCGTACGGCGCGCGGCCCGACCTGACGGACGTTCTGGTCATCACGGTCAGCCAGTCCGGAGGTTCGCCGGACCTGGTCGCCTCGACGAAGGCGGCCCGCGAGGCGGGCGCGATCACGTTGGCGGTCACGAACAACCCGGGCTCTCCGCCGGCGGCGGTCTCCGAGTTCCACATCGACATCCTGGCCGGTCCGGAGAAGGCGCTTCCGGCGACCAAGTCGTACACGGCGTCGCTGCTCGCGCTCTACCTGTTCGTGGAGGGCCTGAGGGGCGGTGACGGCGTGGCGGCGAAGGTCCTTCCCGACCTGGCATCGCAGGTCCTCTCCCGCCAGGACGAGGTACGGCACCTGGCCTCCCGCTACCGCTTCGCCGAGCGGATGGTGATCACGTCGCGGGGCTACGGCTACCCGACGGCGAAGGAGGCCGCGCTGAAGCTGATGGAGACGAGCTACATCCCGGCGCTCTCGTACTCCGGCGCGGACCTGCTGCACGGTCCGCTGGCGATGGTGGACAACATCTCCCCGGTCATCGCGGTGGTCACCGACGGCAGGGGCGGCGAGGCGCTCCAGCCGGTCCTGGACCGCCTGCGCGACCGCGGCGCGGACCTCGTGGTGGTGGGCCCGGCAGCTCAGGCCGAGGCGGCCTCGGCGGGCTTCGTCCTGCCGACGGAGGGCGTCCCGGAGGAGCTTCAGCCGATTCTGGAGATCCTGCCGCTGCAACGGCTGGCGTACGAGGTGACGATCGCCCGGGGCCAGGACCCCGATGCGCCGAGGGCCCTGGCAAAGGTGACGGAGACACACTGAAAACCCGCGGGCCGCGGCGCCTGACGGGACCCTCAGCCCGTCCGGCACCGCAGCCCGGAGTTGCTCCGGCCGGCAGGTGTGCGGTCCCGCGCGGCCGGTTGGAGGCCTCGACGCAGTCAGGGCAGAGAGCGCCGGAGGCCTCGGTCCACCCTCCTGTGCGGGGAGGGCGGAGGTATCAGGGTCCGGGGGTCGCCCCCCGGCATGATGCACGTTGATTCATTCTGGACTAGACCATTCTCCGCTGTCCATCCATCTGCAGAGCATAGTTCTCGTCCGATCCTCCGGCACGGGCGGGCAACTCGACCGGTTCATACCGCAGGTACGCTCACAGATGTGCCCTCCATGAACGACCTCGTACGCCAGCACACAGCCCTGAGTGAATCCGACCTCGAGTGGCTCCATCTGCTGGTCTCGGAGTGGCAGCTGCTCTCCGACCTCTCCTTCGCCGACCTCGTTCTGTGGGTCCCCACCCGCGACGGCACCCGCTATGTCTCCGTGGCCCAGATGCGGCCGAACACCGGCCCCACCTCCTATCAGGACGACATGGTCGGACATCTCGTTCCCCGCGGCCGGCGCCCATTGCTCGACGCCGCGCTCGACGAGGGGCGGATCGTGCGCGAGGGCGACCCGGAGTGGCGCGAGGAGGTGCCGGTACGGGTCGAGTCCATCCCCGTACGCCGTGACGGCCGCGTGCTCGGAGTCATCGCACGCAATACGAATCTGCTGACCGTACGGACCCCGTCCCGGCTGGAGCTCACCTACCTCCAGTCCGCATCCGACCTTGCCCAGATGATCGCAGCGGGCTCCTTCCCCTTCCCCGGCCAGCAGGTCGACATGGACGCGTCCCCGCGTGTCGGCGACGGGCTGATCAGGCTCGACGCCGACGGCGTCGTCCAGTACGCGAGCCCCAACGGCCTCTCCGCGTACCACCGCCTCGGCCTCGCCTCCGACCTCGTCGGACACCACCTCGGCCAGACCACGGCCGAACTCGCCCCCTCCCGCGGTCCGGTCGACGAGGCCCTGGTCAAACTCGCCAGCGGCTACGCGCCCCGCGAGACCGAGGTCGAGGGCAACGACGGCGTCATCCAGCTGCGCACCATCCCGCTCAAGCCCAAAGGCGCCCATATCGGCTCCCTCGTCCTGCTGCGCGATGTCACCGAACTGCGCCGCCGCGAGCGCGAGTTGATCACCAAGGACGCCACCATCCGGGAAATCCACCACCGGGTGAAGAACAACCTCCAGACGGTGGCCGCGCTGCTGCGGCTCCAGGCCCGGCGGATGGATTCCGTACGCGGCCGTGAGGCGCTCAACGAGGCGGTGCGACGTGTCGGTTCGATTGCGATCGTGCACGAGACGCTCTCCCAGAATCTGGATGAGCGCGTCCAGTTCGACGAGATCGCCGACCGGGTCATCGCGATGGTCGCCGAGATCTCCCCGGGCAAGGTCGACTGCCGTCGTACGGGCCGTTTCGGCATTCTCGACGCCGAGGTCGCGACCCCGCTGTCGATGGTCCTGACCGAAGTGCTCCAAAACGCCCTGGAACACGCCTTCGCGCAGGGGGAACACGGCTCGGTCGAGGTCGCGGCGGTACGCAGTGACCAGCGCACCGACGGCCGGCTGCTGATCACCGTGCAGGACGACGGCTGCGGACTGCCCGAGGGCTTCGACGCGCAGCGGGCCGGGAATCTGGGCCTTCAGATCGTACGGACCCTCGTGGAAGGGGAGTTGGGCGGCGGCTTCGACATGGTGCAGGTGCCGGAGCCGGGGCGGGGCACGAGGGTGGTGCTCGACATCCCCGTCCAGGGCGACAAATAAGCGATGAGCCCCGGACCGTGGCGGTCCGGGGCTCGAAGCTTGTTTGCTCACGCTGCGATTGCGCATCGGGGGCACTGCGCGCTGCGGCTCGGGGGCGGTGAGTGCGTACTCTCTGTACGCGCCGCCAGAGCCCAGGCTCGTATCAGGGGCTTCAGGCGCTGGCGTTACGCGCCCGGTTGCGAGCGGCACGGCGCTTCATTGCGCGGCGCTCGTCCTCGCTGAGGCCACCCCAGACGCCGGAGTCCTGGCCGGACTCGAGCGCCCACTGCAGGCACTGCTCCATGACGGGGCAGCGACGGCAGACGGCCTTGGCTTCCTCGATCTGCAGCAGCGCAGGACCAGTGTTGCCGATGGGGAAGAAGAGCTCGGGGTCTTCCTCGCGGCAAACGGCGTTGTGACGCCAGTCCATGGCTGCTACCTCTCCTTGGTATTACATGCACGTTGCTTGTGAATGTGAACGCTTTCACGAATCCCCCCGCAAGGGAAGGGCCGACTGCCAGTCGCACTGGCGTGGTCCTGAAGTTCTGAGGAGGGGTTCTGGCGGTCTGTGGGGCCGATGTTGCGGGCCGTCCCGATCGCCATGTAGAGATTCGCAAACCTCGGCGGCGGATACAACCCCTTCCGGAAAGTTTTTTTTGATTCCTCGGTGTCGACTAGGTCACAGCCGTACTTCTATGGGGTGGAGCCCAGTCCGTACGTTCGAGATAAAGGACTTCCGGCCCTTCCGCTCACACAATCACACGCAGTGCACGGCGTACGCCTGTGAACGTCACGCTGGTGCGCAGTCCCAGGTGGTCGCCGTCCATCTGGAACGGGAGCGGAACCTTTGAATTCAAGGTGAAGTCCGTCAGGTCATGGAGAGTCACCGCGTGCTTGCCACGTGGGCCGCGCTCGGGGGTCGAGGTGAGCAGCTGGGTCGCGTAACGGGTCACGGCCGCGGTCGACAGCTTGGACAGCGCAACGACGTCCAGGGCCGTGTCGAAGGAAGCCTCCGGGGAGGCGTACACCGGCCGATTGCCCAGGTAGGTCCAGGGGGTGGTGTTGCAGATTATGGACAGCACGAGATTGCTGACCGGGTCCTCGCCGGGGCGCTCGATCGTGATCGGGCCGTGCCGGCGGTGGGGCTCGTCCAGAAACTGGCGTACCACCTGGCGCATATAGAGGGCGTGCGTCGACCGCTTGCCGCGCTCCCGCTGCTGTTCGACCCGGCCGATGACGCTCGCGTCGAAACCGAGTCCGGCGCAGAAGGTGAACCAGCGGGCCGGGACACCCTCGTCCTCCGTGCCCGGGGTGCCGGCCGCGAGGCCGAGGCCGACGGTGCGCTCCGTCCGGTCACGGAGGGCGTCCAGGATCGCGCCGGTCGCCTCCACGGCGTCGTTCGGCAGCCCGAGGGCGCGGGCGAAGACATTCGTCGAGCCGCCGGGGACGACGGCGAGGCGGGGGAGGCGGTCGGGGTCGGGGCCGTCGTGCAGCAGACCGTTGACGACCTCGTTGACGGTGCCGTCTCCGCCGAGGGCAACGACTAGCTCGATGTCGTCCGAGTCGGCGGCCCGGCGGCCGAGATCGCGGGCGTGTCCGCGGTACTCCGTGGTGACGGCTTCCAGCTTCATCTCGCTGGCCAGAGCGTGGATCAGTACGTCACGGGTGCGGGCACTGGTGGTGGTTGCTGCCGGATTGACCACGAGAAGTGCGCGCATGCGCAGCAGCGTACCCAGTGGTGTGTACCTGGCCCAGCCCAGGGCTGGCACGACGGCTACCCTGCTGGAATGAGCACTGACCAGACCCCCCGCCCCGCCCGCCTGACCGCCGCGGCCGCGGTGTCCGGCCTGGAAGGGCTGGCACTGGTCGCCGGCGGCGCCTACATGCTCGTACTGGGTCTCCTCGGCCGGCCGGACAGTCCCTCGCAGGCGGAGATGGGCGGGGTGACGCTTGTCGCACTCGGCGCGATTCCGCTGATCGCTGCGAGGGGTCTGCTGCGCGCCCGCAGCTGGAGCCGGGGTCCGGCGATCATCACGCACCTGATGGCACTGATCCCGGCGTGGACGCTGCTGCGCTCCTCGGGCGCGCTGATCCCGGTGGGCATGGTGCTTGGGGCAGTGGCGGTCACAGGCCTGGTGCTGCTGGTGAACCCGGCGGCGGCGCAGGCACTGGGAATCCGCGGCGCGGGGGACGCGCGGCGGTAGCGGGCCCGGGTGCGGGCCGCGCCACCGCGGGGCAGCCTCAATCCTCCACGCGCAACTCCTCCACGTCCTACTCCTCCACCAGGAGCTTCTCCCGGAGCTGTGCCAGTGTTCTGGCGAGGAGGCGGGAGACGTGCATCTGTGAGATGCCCACCTCCTGCGCGATCTGCGACTGCGTCATGTTGCCGAAGAACCTGAGCAGCAGGATCCGCTTTTCCCGCGGCGGGAGGTCTTCCAGCAGCGGCTTCAGTGACTCCCGGTACTCCACGCCCTCCAGCGCCTCGTCCTCCGCACCCAGCGTGTCCGCCACCGCCGGCGACTCGTCGTCCGTGTCGGGGACGTCCAGGGACAGCGTGGAGTAGGCGTTCGCGGACTCCAGGCCCTCCAGGACCTCCTCCTCCGAGATGCCCAGGCGTTCGGCCAGTTCGTGGACCGTCGGGGAGCGGCCGTGCTGCTGGGACAGTTCCGCTGTCGCCGTCGTCAGGGCGAGCCGCAGTTCCTGGAGGCGCCGCGGTACCCGCACCGCCCATCCCTTGTCACGGAAGTGGCGCTTGATCTCGCCGACCACCGTCGGGGTCGCGTATGTCGAGAACTCGACACCGCGCTCCGGGTCGAACCGGTCCACCGACTTGATCAGGCCGATCGTCGCGACCTGTGTCAGATCGTCCAGCGGCTCGCCGCGATTGCGGAAGCGCCGGGCCAGGTGCTCGACCAGCGGCAGATGCATCCTCACCAGCCGGTTGCGCAGCTCCGCCCGCTCCGGCGAGCCGTCGGGCAGCTTGCGCAGCTCGATGAACATCGCCCGCGCCCCGCTGCGGTCATGTGGATCGTGGTGCTGCTGCTCGTTCACGTGCTCGCTCATACGGTCCGCCTGCCCTGCCTGCGCCTGCGCCTGCTCCGCCGCGGCCGTCTGGCCGTCCAGCCCGTCCTCCGGGTGCGGCCGCGCCTGCTGCTCCGGGAAGCCCGTCACCGCGGGTGGCTCCTTCCGCACCGGACCGTCCCCGTCCCTCACGCCGGACCGGGTCCCGCGCCGCGCTGTTTGTACAGGCTGATGGAGACCGTACGGTCGTCGGCGACCGATGAGTCGACCTTGCCCGCCAGCGCGGAGAGCACCGTCCAGGCGAAAGTGTCACGCTCCGGCGCGCGCCCATCGGTCGTCGGTGCCGAGACCGTGACCTCGAGCGAGT